>CAZRZK010000001.1:0-163335 GCA_964604555.1 uncultured Pseudobdellovibrionaceae bacterium
TTTTATTGATTTCAAGAGATGACATTATCGACCCCCTTTGGTTCAACATTTTGAGTTTCCGACATTGCAACTAATTCTGTCGGTACAAATTCTTTTTCTACATCTGGACTGACCTCGCCCCCTTCAAGACGTCGAATGACTTCCTGGGCTAAAGTTAAATAACTTTGAGAACCCGAAGAGCTAATATCATAAAGGATAGCCGGCTTCCCGTGACTTGGACTTTCACTCAACTTTACATTTCGCGGAATCACCGTTTCAAAAACAGTGTCCTTAAAATGGTTCTTTACTTCATTTAAAACCTGGCGAGATAAGTTATTTCTCGAATCAAACATCGTGAGCAAAATTCCCAGCTGTTTTAAATCCCGATTCAACCCTTTTTTGATCAGCTCTACAGTATGTAAGAACTGCCCCAATCCTTCCATTGCGTAATATTCGCATTGCAAGGGAATCATATAATAGTTAGAAGCTGCGAGCGCATTTAAGGTAAGCAATCCTAAAGAGGGCGGGCAATCGATAAAGACATAATCAAACTTGGTTCCCTCTCCCTTAATGAGCTCGTCAATTGCATTTTTTAATCGAAGCTCTCTAGCTATGGCTTGTACCAACTCTACTTCTGCACCACTTAAGTTGTTATCAGAAGGGCAGACCTTTAAAAAAGCCAGATCGGTCGGGTAGAGAGCCTCTCTCATGGGAAGATCATCGATCAGCACATGATAGATGTTTTTATCGACGTAAGTTTGTTTATCGAGACCCAACCCACTGGAAGCATTTCCTTGTGGATCCAGATCAATGAGCATCACCCTCCGCTCTGCAACCGCCATCGATGCGGCTAAGTTCACAGCTGAGGTTGTTTTACCAACACCACCTTTTTGATTAGAAATAGCGATGATTTTTGTCATATTATGAATGTAGAGAAGAGATTTTCATATTTTTACCACACCAACAATCTATTGGCAAAAGGTATCCGTTACATTCTGCCAATTCAGTGCTGAATTGGCAGAATGTAACGGATACCTTTTGCCAATAGATTGTTTCACGTGGAACAATTTTCAAAAACATCCACCTTTCTAACCCCAAAGTCATCGGGCAGCGTGTATTGATCTGAAAAAATAGGTTTTAAGAATTTTTTTTCGATCTGCCTGTAGTTTTGCTCGCCTTGATTCACAACAATTCTACTTTTGGGAACCGAAATCATTTTAAAAAAATCTAGCAACTCATCTAACTTCATTACGGCTCGTGCAAAAAGGAATATAGGCTGGCGACAAGGCTTCTCTAACCTCTCTTTGATTTCAACATTCGATAATTTTAATTGATCTTTCACCTCCTGAAGAAAAGCACGTTTCTTCCCAATGCTCTCATACAATTCAATCTTCAATTGTGGAAAAAGGATTGCCTGGATCATCCCAGGGAATCCTGCACCCGACCCTAAATCGATCAATTTTCTTGCTTCGATAAACGGCTGAACACGGTTGACCATCTCAATACAATCACAGTAATGGGCAGGATAAACGGTCGCGATAGACTTTCTCGATACTAAATTTACCTTTTCATTCCACTCAAGCAGAAGACGTTGGTGCTCAGATAGTTTTTTGTTCATTTTTAATCCCGAAAAGCAATGAGGTAAGGCCAGCCGGCGTCATTCCCTTAATTTGAGCGGCTTCACCAAGGCTTGAGGGCTTTAAATAGCTCAGCTTTTCTTTCAGCTCATGAGAGAGTCCGGCAAGCCCGCCATAATTAAATCCTTCCGGAATTCCTAACCCCTCCATTCGCCGCAATCTTAGAATTTCTAGTCTTTGAAGTTCGATATAGCCCGCATATTTTACTTCAATCTCTAGAGTTTCCTTCACCTGGGGAGCCATTTCCTCAAATAACGATGATTGCCCCATCTGTTCCAAGTGCTCAATCCCAACCTCCGGGCGCTTTAAAAGCTTTTCAAGAGAAAGGGCTTGCTCAATGGGAGAACAATCAATTTCCTGTAAGATTGAATTAATCTCAGGGGAGGGTTTTAGGATTGTTTTTCCTAATAAAGGGCGGGCTGTCTCGATTTGAGCTCGACGCTTTTCAACCGATTCCATTTCCTTGTTGGTTAATAGGCCCAATTCATGCCCGTACCGACTTAATCGAAGATCGGCATTATCCTCTCGAAGAACCAACCTGAATTCAGCCCTAGAGGTAAACATTCGGTAAGGCTCACTCACCCCAAAACGGGTAAGATCATCGATCATAACACCGATATAAGACTCATCCCTTCCCAAGACCAAAGGATCTTTCCCTAAAATCTTGTTTCCTGCATTGATCCCTGCCATTAACCCCTGAGCTGCCGCCTCTTCATACCCTGACGTCCCGTTTACTTGCCCCGCAAAGAAGAGCCCTTCTACTTCTTTTGACTCCAAACTCGGTTTTAACTGCTTAGGATCGATGCAATCATACTCAACGGCATAGCCATAACGAGCAAATTCCACCTTTTCACAACCCGGAATACGTCGGATAAAGGCCTCTTGAACCTCCCTTGGAAGACTAGTCGAGATTCCATTGGGGTAAATCCAGTTAGAATCCAGGGCTTCTGGCTCAAAAAAGAGCATGTGAGCCTCTTTTTGCGGAAACTTCACCACTTTATCTTCTATCGATGGGCAATAGCGGGGCCCGACCCCTTTGATTTCACCACTAAAAAGAGGGGATTTGTCGATATTGGATCGGATAGTTTCGTGAACATCGGAGTTTGTGTAGGTTAAGTAGCAAGGGAGCTGGGGAAGGGGGATTGCGCTCTCAAAAAAACTAAATTTCCTGGGCTCCTCATCTCCCAATTGAAGCGACATCACCGAAAAGTCGATCGATTCTCGGATCAACCGGGGAGGAGTTCCTGTTTTAAGCCGATGGATGCTGAAGCCAAGGTCTTTAAGTCTGTCCGAAAGCCCCACCGAACGTTCCTCTCCGTATCTTCCTCCGATCAACTTCTCCGCGCCGATATGGATCAAACCTCGCATAAAGGTTCCAGAGGTAATAATGACGGTTCTTGAAAAAAGTTCGCCATCAATCAGTTGAATGCCGGTCACTTTATGACCTTCGACAAGAAGTCCTTTGACCTCCCCTTTAAGCAAGGTCAAATGCGGTTCCTGAGAAAGAACCTTTTGCATTCTCAGCGCATAAAGCTTCTTATCAGATTGGCACCTTGAGGAAACAACAGCACTCCCTTTTTTGGTATTGAGCCGTTTGAACTGAATGCCGGTGTAATCGGCATTTCTTCCCATAGCTCCACCCAAAGCATCGAGTTCTTTTACCAATTGCCCTTTTCCCACTCCACCCACCGATGGATTACAGGACATTTCTCCAATTTTACTCAGATCAAGAGTAAGAAGGGCGGTCTTTAATCCCCGCTTTGAAGTAGCTAAAGCAGCTTCACATCCTGCATGCCCACCTCCAATCACAATGACATCGAAATGTTTCACGTGGAACAATTCCTTGGGAGCTTATGAGAGTTAATCTTAGTGCTATAAGCGTAAATTTTAGATTTGGCGAGGATGCACAAGCGAGGCACCGGAGGCGTGCCTTCGGGCACATCGAGGAGCCGAGCACGGAAGACAAAGCCAAATCTAAAATTTACGCTTATAGCACTAAGATTAACTCTCATAAGCTCCCTATTTTCCTATGCAAAACTCAGAGAAAATATGGGTTAAAATCTCCTCTTCGTCTACCTCTCCTAATAACCCCTGAATAACATTGAGCGCTTCTCGGTTTTTTTCTGCGATGAATTCTGGCAATTCGCCACGTTTAAGCATCGAATTCATCTCCAAAAGGAGGTGACTACTCAAATTGAGTCGAGAAAACTGGAAAAAATCTGGATAGTCATCAGAAAAGGACCTCTTTTCTACCGCTTTCTCGGTTAAAGCCCTAAGATGCCCCTGAAATTGACTGAGTCCATCCCCGGTTTTGGCTGAAATAAGAACTGGGGTATCAAAGCCCTTTTGCGGATTGAAGCCCGGTAGATCAAGCTTATTCCAAGCAATGAGATGGGGTTTAGATCCATGGTTTTGAAGAAGCTGGCGATCCGATGCCGATAGACCTTGGGTCCCATCCACTACTAAAACCCAAGCACTGGCTCCTGATAGAACCTCTTCGCCAAACCCAATTCCTTCTTTTTCCAGAACATCGGATGTTTCCCTTACCCCTGCCGTATCGATAAGCTTCCACTGTTTATTACCTAATTGGATCTCCGCTTCAATGGCATCCCGAGTCGTTCCAGGAATGGAGCTGACTATAGAACGGTAGCGGCACAGGAGGGCATTGAACAAAGAGGACTTCCCTGCATTAGTTGAGCCGGCAAAAACCAATTTAGGCCTATCGACAACTGAAAAAACCGTCCTAAATTGGTTGAGTAGTCGCTCAACTCGGACGGATAGTCGCTGAATAACCGCCTCTGCCTGCTGAATAACCGGCGAGTACTCTTCTGAAAAATCGACTGCGGTGTCTAAAATAGCCTGTAAACGGACCATTTCACCCCGTAACTCCCCTAACTCCAGAGAAAGTTGTTCTCCCTTTCTGCGATAAACTAGATTTAAGGTCTCTGGCTCCTGCACTCGAAAAACATCAGAAAGTTGGGAGATCTTTTCCACTGTTGTCTTTCCATTCAAATAGGCCCGATAACTGAACTCCCCATTTTGGGCCGGTCGGATTCCACACTCCTGAAGCTGCTTAAAAATCGCTCCAACTACGGCTTGAGAACCATGGCACTGGATCTCAATAACATCTTCACCGGTGTGGGAATGGGGAGTGACAAAAGAAAGGAGTAAACACTCGTCGATACAGTCGCCATTAGCAGATACCCATTTGCCAAAGAGCACTCCTTTTTCTTTTTTGAGTTCCCCTTCTGCGGGTTGAAAAAACCGGTTCGCAAAATCGAAGGATTGTTGACCCGAAACCTTAATGATCGCTACAGCGGAGGGAAGCGATCCGGATGCAAGTCCATAAATCGTTTGACTGAGATCATAGGCCTGCTTCCGCATGGCTATTTCTTGGGAGTGTTAGATGCCGGGACCAAGGTGGAGATCGAGTTAGGTTTATGTTCGCGATTGATCAACAGCTGCTGCAGAATTCCTAATACAGTACTTAGGAACATATAGACTGTCAGTCCAGCAGGGAGATTGATCATAATGAATGAAAAAATGATGGGCATGAACAACATCATCTTTTGTTGCATCGGATCCATTCCCGCCATCGGGGTCATCTTCTGTTGAACAAACATCGAAATTCCCATTAGCACTGGAAAAACATAATAGGGATCTTTCGATGAGAGATCCTGAATCCAACCAAAAAATGGGGCGTGGAACAATTCCATTGAATTTGCCAAAACGGCATAGAGCGCTAAGAAAACCGGGAGCTGGATCAACATCGGTAAGCACCCCCCCAATGGATTGACCTTATGCGACTTAAATAGAGCCATTTGCTCCGTGTTAAACTTTTGGGGGTCGTCTTTATAGCGTTCTTTCAATGATTGGATCTGGGGTTGTAATTTTTGCATCGCTTTCATCGAACGCGCACTTTTCACCGAGAGTGGGTAGAAAAGGAGACGGACCAATATCGTCAACAAAATGATGGCAATGCCATAGTTATGAGAGAACTTGTAAAAAATATTTAAGATATCGAGAAGTGGATAAGCCAAAAATGAAAACATTCCGTAATCGATAATTTGCTTTCCAGAGGGAACGACAGCTAATTCCAAAGCCTCTTTTGGCCCTGTATAAATATCATAAGCAATTTCGATCGGAGCAGCCCCTTCCTTGATCGAAATGGGATAACGCAGTAACACCCCTCCTTTGTTTGCGTCTTTTATAAAAACCACATCTGGATTCATGGAAGATCGAGGAACCACAAGAGTGGTGAAATACCTATTTCCAATTCCAATCCAGGTTGTGCTTCCTTGAGAAACCTGTTCTCCTTCCGACAAACTCTCTAACTGCTTTCGTGTTAATTTTTCTGACTGGTAACTTAAAACTTCCCAAGATTTTAGGGGAGTATTCGCATCATAAACCAGGTCATGTGCCATTAATGGAATCGAAAGGGTTAAGGTAGTTACCCCTTTGAACAAAGTTGGATCAATCACTAGTTTTACTTTTGAAAGATAGCGTTCTCCAACAGTCACCTCTTTTTTGAGCGAATCGGAAGCGGTTGAAAGAAAAGGAACTAACGAACCCTCAAAATGTTGTGTGTCTAAAAGCTCTATCTGTTCATTTTTTCCATGAGTGTACTTTTTTAAAGTAACTTGGCTTAAGGCGCCTGTAGCAGGGCTTTTTCTTGCGGTTAGGACTGCATTATCAACTGCCACCCAATCAGCAACTTTGGCAACAGTTGGGAGCGCCACTTTTGCTTCCATCTCAGGAGCGGATGTTTTTGATGGGGGTGCCTGAGGAGGGATTGCTTTGTTTGCTGTGGGTTTAGGTCCAAACCATTGAATATAGCCCACCCAAATAATACAACAGAGAATCGCAGCTATCCAAGTTCTTGAATTCATTATACTTTATTACCAATCGGGTGACAGTTGATAAGCTGTTTCACCCAAACTCCAAAACCTTTTTTCTCTTCTACCACCTGGATCAACCGTTGAGAACAGGTAGGAGAAAAACGACAACAAGGACCTACACCTAAAAGCATATGGAGCAGGTTGCGAATAAAAAGTATCAATAACTTCATGAGATCTTTTCCGAAATTCGCTTTAAGTAACCTTCCACCTGCTGTTCTTTCATCTGCTGCCATTCCTTGGTTAACAAGGGACGTCCAACAACATGAAGATCCTTTTTAGAAAATCTGTCTTTTTGCTTTCTGAAGGCTTCTTTAATGAGTCTACGAACTCGATTTCTACCTACCGCGCCCTTTAGGGATTTTTTTGAAATCGAGATTCCAACCCTGCCTTTTCCCTTTGGGTTGATCAAAAAAATAAACTCCGGAAGAACAAATCGTGCTTCTTGAGAAAATTGAAAATCGGCCTTTTTTAAAAGTCGATTCTGTCGAGTAAAACGTGGGATTTTATTTTCCCCCGGTTGTAACGATCAACCGCTTTCTTCCTTTTCGTCGACGACGCGACAAAACCAAACGGCCATCTTTTCGCTTCATTCTGCTGAGAAAGCCGTGCTTTCTTTTTCTTTTTACCCGGCTGGGCTGGTATGTTCTTTTCACAGTAAAAACCTCTCGTGTTAAGAGGCTGTTGATAAATTAAGATGTTAAAAAAGTCAATCGTTTGGGCGGCTTCCCTATTGTCAAATGGGGTGCTATTTGATACTTCGTTTTCTCTTTGGGGGAATATTATAGCTATCCCAGCTTTGGCTTCTGTAACAACATCATGAGAACCTGGAACACCATTGAAGAGCGCTTAAAAACTTCGCTTCCGGGCCACATCTACCAATCTCTCATCGCCTCTCTCGAAACCGATTTCAAAGAACCTGAAGGGCTCTCTCTTTATTTTCCGGATGATTTCACCAAAGAGCAATTCCGCGAAAAGTGCCTCACTCCTCTCAAAACAATTTTGGATGAAATGCGCCTGGATTCTTTGCCTCTCTATTTATTGCTTAAAGGCGCCGATCGAAGCAAACCGCCCGAGAGTATTTACATACCATCCACGACCCGTTTCGACAGCAAATACACTTTCGATAGTTTTGTCGTTGGCGGGACTAATCAATTTGCCCACGCGGCCTCGATTGCCGTCGCTAAACAGCCCGGGCTTTGCTACAACCCACTTTTCGTTTTTGGCGGCGCCGGCCTTGGAAAAACACATCTCCTTAAAGCGATCGGTTACGAACTTTCTTCGCCCGTCCGAAATTTAAAAGTTTTATTTTTAACGAGCGAAAACTTCACTAACGAAATGATCCAGGCAATCCGCCTAGATCGGATGAAAGAATTTCGAGAAAAATATCGCACCCATTGCGATGTTTTACTACTGGATGATATCCACTTTTTGGCGGGCAAAGAGCGAACCCAGGAAGAGTTTTTTTATACCTTTAATTATTTGCATGAAGCACGTAAACAGATCGTGATTACTTCCGATCGTTATCCCAAAGATATCCAAGGACTGGAAAACCGTCTACAAACCCGCTTTGAATGGGGTTTGGTTGCCGATGTGCAACCACCAGAAATAGAAACTCGGATCGCTATCTTAAAAAATAAAGCCGATCTCGATGGAATTGATCTGCCAGATAGCGTTGCCGAATATATCGCTGCACATATCACTTCTAACATTCGGGAGTTGGAAGGAAGCCTTAATCGTTTACAGGCCTACTCAGCACTTCACACGCTTCCTATCTCGATGGATTTGGCCGAAAGAACTCTTAAAGACATCGTCCCGAAAGTGAAGCATGAGCTGACTGCCGATGCTATCTTAAAACTGGTGGCGCTTGAATTTAATGTGAGTACGGTCGATCTGAAATCGGATAAGCGGATTCGGAAACTTTCCGTTCCCCGACAGGTATGTATGTACCTTCTTAGAAAACACCTGCTTCTTTCCTTCCCCGAAATCGGGAAGTTTATGGGAGGAAAAGATCACACGACAATAATGCATGGTGTTAATAAAATAGCAGAGCAGATGCGTTTCGATTCTGAGATCCTAAAACATACTGTGGCCATAGAAGGTCTCTTTAGATAGCTCGCCTACGTTGCATTACATTACAATACGTTACTTGTATTATTATTATATTAATTGCGTTCGTTTTTGTATTCTTGGGTTGTCGTTCCGGTTTTGGATTGTTAATAACTATGTTGATAACTATGTTGATAGGTTGTTAATTCATTGTTGATAACTTGTTGATAACTTTTAATCCCCAGTTTTTAAAAGTTATCCACTTTTTATCCACAGGGTTATCCACAGGGAGATCGGTTATAAAAACGGGTAGTTAAGTGAGTTATTAACATTTCAACAATGCCAACTACTACTACTAATATAAGATCTATAACTATTGTATTTAAGAATAAGAGGGGAAGAATAGTTTATGCGGGTTACGATTTCTAAAGGTCAGCTCTTACTAGGTCTTCAGCGGGTGCAAAACGTAGTAGAAAGACGCAATACAATGCCCATTCTCTCCAATGCATTGTTGAAAACTGAGGCAGGGGGATTATCGGTCATTTCTACTGACCTTGAAGTTGGAATTCAGAGTGTTTTACCGGCCGAAATTCAAGAAGAAGGGGCCATTACGGTAAAAGCCAGAAGTTTGCTGGATATCGTAAGGGAACTTCCTGATACCAATATCCAACTCCAAACGATGGAAAATAGTCGTTTAGAAATTACGGCTAAAAAATCGGTTTTTAACATTGTGGGACTGCCTTTTGAGGATTTTCCAGAGGTTCCTTCTCTTTCTGCAGAAGATCCCACCCAATATGTCCGAATGAATGGCACTGTTGTCATCTCCATGTTGGATAAAACCCTTTATGCCGCTTCTACAGATGAAGCCCGCTATCACTTAAACGGCGTCTATTTTGAAACGGTAAATCCCACCCCAGCAGATCAAAACGGTCAAAACGAACAAAAGAAGTGTTTTAGAATGGTGGCGACCGATGCCCACCGTTTAGCTTTGGTGGAGAGCCAGGAGGTTCTCTTTGATGAAGCCGGGTGGAAGGTCTTCGAAGAGGGAGTGATCGTCCCTAGGAAGGGTTTAAACGAATTAAGGAGGCTTCTGGCGGAAGGAAGGGAAGATTTTTTTGTTTGTATCCGCAACCGGACCCTCTATGTGAAAAGGGAAAACATTTTTTTGTCCATGAGACTCATTGAAGGGAAGTATGCCGATTACCGTAGGATCATCCCAGAACCCTCCCCAACCCCAGTCACATTGAACCGAGAAGAGTTTCTTTCCTCTCTCAAGAGAATTGCCTTAATGGCCAATGACAAATCGAGGAGTCTGACACTACAATTGAACCCTGGTATACTCCAGCTTTCTAGCCAAAGCCCAGAGTTAGGAGATGCGCAGGAAGACCTGAGTATCGCTTATGAAGGGGAAGGCATAAAAATAGGGTTTAATTCTCGATACCTCATCGACGCCGTTTCAACGATGGATGGGGAAAGCGTAGTTTTAGAACTCAGAGGAAAACAGAATCCAGGTGTTATCCGCTCCGCCAGTGGACCGAGCCATATTGGGGTCGTGATGCCAATGCGAATCTGACCAAGAAGTAAGATGTAAAGTAAGTAGGAGCCTTTTTTCCATGTCGATAGAAGAAGATAACGTTAGCCCTCCATCAAGTTCGGAGGCTTCTCAGAGCTACGGCGCCGGATCGATTCAAGTCCTCGAAGGTTTGGATGCGGTTAGAAAACGTCCCGGAATGTACATTGGGGACACCGGCGTTCGCGGACTTCACCATTTGATTTGGGAAGTGGTCGATAACTCCATCGATGAAGCGATGGCCGGCCATTGCAAAAACATCAATGTCACCATTCATGTCGATAATTCCGTTACCGTGGAAGATGACGGTCGAGGCATTCCAGTAGACATCCATCCAACCGAAAAAATCTCGGCCCTTGAAGTGGTGCTGACCAAATTGCATGCGGGTGGAAAATTCAACAATGACAGTTACAAAGTTTCCGGTGGACTCCATGGAGTCGGCGTCTCTGTAGTAAACGCACTCGCAGTCAATTTAGATGTAGAAGTGAAAAGAAACGGGAAAGTTTACGCCCAAAAATATGAACGCGGAAAACCGGTCACCCAAGTCGAAGAGATCGGAAAGAGTACAAAAACGGGAACGAAGATCCGTTTCAAACCGGACAGCGAAATTTTCGAGGTTTCCGAATTTAACTTCGACACCGTCGCCAACCGCATCCGCGAACTTTCATTCTTAAATCGTGGCATCCGGGTATTGCTCCACGACGACCGTACCGAAAAAGAACAAGAATTTTATTCCGAAGGTGGACTCAAATCTTTCGTTGAATATTTAAATCGCGCGAAAACAAAACTGCATGAACAGGTCCTCTATTTCTATGGGGAGGGAACCGGAATCCAACTAGAAGTGGCCATGCAGTGGAACGATGGTTACAAAGAGCATATTTTCACCTTCGCCAACAACATCAATACAATCGAAGGTGGAACCCATCTCGTTGGATTTAAAGCAGCCCTCACCAAATGCGTGAATAAATATATTGAGTCGTCCGGACTCAATAAAGATTTGGGAGAGAGTTTACAGGGGGAAGATGTCCGCGAAGGAATGACCGCTGTCATCAGTGTTAAGATTCCCAATCCCCAATTTGAAGGGCAGACCAAAACAAAACTCGGAAACTCCGAAGTCAAAGGGCTTGTTGAAAATCTGCTCAATGAACGGCTCACGATTTTCTTGGAAGAAAATCCAGGCGAAGCAAAAAGAATCGCACTCAAAGCGATTGAAGGAGCGAGAGCGCGGATAGCGGCGAGAAAAGCCCGCGATCTCACACGACGAAAATCGGCGTTAGATTTGGGCGGATTGCCCGGAAAAATGGCCGACTGCCAAGAAAAAGATCCCGCTCTTTGCGAACTCTACTTAGTAGAGGGAGATTCAGCCGGAGGTTCCGCAAAACAGGCGAGAGAAAGAAAAAACCAGGCGATCTTGCCGCTCAAAGGTAAAATTCTAAACGTCGAAAAAGCCAGATTCGATAAGATGCTCGAGTTCAACGAAATTCGGATGCTCATAACGGCGCTCGGAACCGGAATTGGTAAAGAAGATTATGACGTCGCAAAATTAAGGTATCATAAAATATTGTTGATGACCGATGCGGATGTCGACGGAGCACACATCCGAACTCTCTTGCTAACTTTCTTTTACAGACAGATGCCGGAGATTATCGAAAAAGGGTATCTCTACATCGCACAACCTCCGCTTTATAAAGTAAAAAAAGGAAAAGTAGAAAGATATTTGCGAAATGAATCCCTCTTTGAAGATTTTATTTTAGAGCAGGCGCTCGCCGAAACCGAACTCGCTTCTAAATTGGATAAAACAACGGTCAAAAATATTTTAAAGAAATTTAGTCAGTTTGGTGCTTTGTTGAAAATCGTTTCACGAAGATCCGATGCGGAACTAATCAAGTTTATCGCAAAGGATGTGAATTGGACCTCTGAAGTTCTAAAAGACAAGGAACAGCTATCAAAGAAATTAGAGGCCTATAAGAAAATTTGCCCAAATCAATTCACCTATGAAATCAAAGCAGATGAAGAGCATGCAGGATTCCAGGTAGAATGCATCACTTCAAAGCACAATATTAAAGTAACGACCAAGATCTCTTACGAGTTTATCACTTCGACCCAGCTTCAGGAGATGAGAAAGATCACCCAAAGTTTTGAACAATTGGGAAGCGCACCCTACGAATTGAAAACGGGAGATGGAAAGACGATCAAGTGTGCAACGATCGAAGAATTCAATGCGGAAATCCTGAAAATAGGCCAAGCAGGCCTTACCATTCAACGGTATAAAGGATTGGGGGAGATGAACCCCGAACAGTTGTGGGAAACAACGATGGATCCCAAGACCCGCTCATTATTGCAAGTGCAGATCGATGATGCGATAGAGGCCGATAGTATCTTCTCTGTACTCATGGGCGATCAAGTGAAGCCGCGTAGGGATTTCATTGAAGCGAATGCACTCGCGGTCAAGAGTTTGGATATTTAAATGGAAAAAGAATTAGGCGTTTCAGTAGTCAGTATTGAAGAACAGATGAAGGACTCGTACCTCGAGTACGCCATGAGCGTGATCGTAGGGCGAGCATTACCCGACGTGCGCGATGGAATGAAACCGGTCCATCGCCGAGTGCTCTTTGCCATGCATGAAATGGGCAACTCTTACGACAAGCCCTATAAAAAATCGGCCCGCATCGTCGGAGATGTGATCGGTAAATACCATCCCCACGGCGATTCTGCCGTTTATGAAACGATGGTGAGGATGGCGCAAGATTTCAGCCTTCGCTACCCACTGATTGATGGACAAGGGAATTTTGGATCGGTCGATGGCGATTCTGCCGCGGCCATGCGCTACACTGAAGTCCGCCTGAAAAAAATTACCGACTATGTTCTTTCCGAGCTCGAAAAAGAGACAGTCGACTTTGGTCCTAACTACGATAGCTCTTTAAAGGAACCTCTCGTTCTTCCAACCCGCGTTCCCAACCTATTGATTAATGGCTCTGCGGGAATTGCCGTCGGAATGGCCACCAACATTCCTCCCCACAATTTAGGAGAGATTATCGACGCCACTAAAGCGGTGATCGAAAACCCAGCCATTACTATCGCTGAGATCATGAAAATAGTTCCGGGGCCTGATTTCCCAACGGCCGGATTTATTTATGGCCGACGTGGATTAAAAGAGGCCTACGAAACGGGCAAAGGGATTATCTACATTCGTGCAAAAGCGGAGATCGAAGAGGGAAAGAACGAAAAGAATCGGATTATCGTCACCGAAATTCCTTTCCAAGTGAACAAAGCGAAATTGATCGAAGATGTGGCCCACTTAGTACGGGATAAAAAAGTGGAAGGGATTTCTGATATTCGCGATGAATCGGATCGCAGCGGAATGCGAATTGTTTTTGAGCTCAAAAAAGGGGAAGACAGCCGCGTTGTTCTGAACCAACTTTTTAAAAACACCCAGATGCATGTGTCGTTTGGAATAACGATGCTAGCTCTCGATCACCAACAGCCCAAACTCCTTTCGATCAAGGAATGTTTGGTTGCTTTCATTGCTCATAGAAGGGAAGTAGTCACTCGCAGAACGGTCTATGAACTCCGAAAAGCGGAAGAAAAAGCACACATTTTAGAGGCCTTGAAAAAGGCGGTCGAAAATTTGGATGCCGTCGTCGGTCTCATCCGTAAAGCAGCCAATCCGCAAGAGGCGCAGGATAAACTGGTTCAACAATTCCAATTTACCATCGTCCAAGCCAAAGCGATCTTGGAGATGAGACTCCAACGTTTAACTGGACTTGAGCGGGAAAAGATCATCCAAGATTACAACGAAACGATGAAATTGATCGCGGAGTTGAAATCGATCTTGTCGGATGAAAAGAAGGTGATGTCGATCATCGTAAAAGAGCTGGATGAAATCCGATCACTCTTTGCCGATGAGCGAAGGACACAGTTTATTGAAGAGCAAGAAGTAATGACGGCCGAAGATCTCATCCCTGAAGAGGAAATGGCCGTTACCGTCACCTATTCCGGTTATATCAAACGCTTGCCCGTTGACACCTATCGCGCTCAACGCCGTGGTGGAAAAGGGGTTATTGGGGCCGGCACTAAAGACGAAGATTTTATCCAGTCTATCTTCGTCGCCTCTACTCACGATCAGATTTTATGTTTTACCGATCTAGGAAGACTCTATTGGCTCAAAGTCCATAAAATTCCTGAAGCGGGAAGGGCAGCCAAAGGAAAACCGATCATCAACCTGCTGAACTTGAATACCCACGAGCGGGTGCAGGCGGTTTTACCGGTGAAAGAATTTAAAGACACCGAATTTGTGGTCATGGCCACCTCCAAAGGTGTGGTGAAAAAAACCAACCTAGGAGCCTTCTCGCATCCGATGAAAAAGGGAATTATCGCCATCACTATCGACGAGGGAGATAAGGTGGTCGATGCGAAGGTGACGCACGGAGCGGATCATGTGATCTTGGTTTCAAAGCAAGGCCAGAGCATTCAATTCGACGAAACCGATATCCGACCCATGGGAAGAGCAGCGCGCGGAGTGGCGGGCATGCGCTTGGATGGCGGTGACGAAGTGATTGGACTTGAGATCATGAATCCCACCGATACCGGCAATCAAATTCTAACCGTTACCGAAAAAGGATATGGCAAACGGACTGTCAAAGAAGAGTACCGTTTACAAGGCCGAGGCGGATCTGGCGTCATTACGATGAAGATCACCGATAAGAACGGCCCTGTGATCGCCGTCCGTCAGGTAAAGGATGAAGATGAGATCATCATCGCTTCCAACCAAGGCAAGGTGATCCGCACCCGCGTCTCCGAAATTTCGGAAGTCGGCCGGGTGGCGCAAGGAGTTCGACTCATCACCATGGAAGAGGGTGAACGAGTCGGCGCCGTGGCGAAAATCATGGAAAAGGATGAAGAGTAAACGACTCGTTTGTCATTGCGAGGAACGAGCGAAGCGAGTGACGCGGCAATCGCATTCGTTTCGACCCATTACCTTGTTAATATTTCTCTTACTCACAGCCTGCACCGAACGTCGACAAGCAAAACAGCTTCAAACCTCCGACAAACTCCTCAATAATGGCGATATTTCAGGGGCTGTGGAATCTCTGGCGAAGGTCATTGCCCTCAAACCCGATTCCATTCACTCCACTAAAGCCTATTACAAAATGGGATCCATCGCGGAGACTTATCTCCAAGATATAGAACGGGCTATTTTCAATTATCAGGAATATATTCGCCATGCTTCTGCGACCAAAGACAACTTAGCGATCTATGAAGTTCGAAAAAAAATAGCGGCCCTTCGATTCGATGAAATGGCTCCCAATGATAAGGCAATCGCTGCTTATTCCCAGTTGTTAGAACTCTACCCTGAAGGTGTGGAACGTGATTTTTTCCAATGGCGATTAGCGGAATCCTATTTCCGTCAGAATCATTTCGAGGAGGCACGGAGCGAATACCAACGCCTTGGCGAACATTTTCCTAATTCTAATTATCTTCCAAAGGCACGCTATCAGATCGGGAATAGTTATTATTTGGAAGGGAAATATGAGATTGCGCTATCAGCCCTTAAACAGATGCTCAAACTCCATCCCGAAAGCGAATACTCGGTTGAAGCGCAGTTTCAGATTGGCCAATGCCTCGAACAACTTGAGCAATGGGACAAGGCACTGAATGTATATGAACAGCTGAAAGGGCGATACTTGGCGGCAGACGTCCTCGAATTTAAGATAAAAAGTCTGAAAACCAAGAAAAAATAGGCCGACTCGGTAAATCGCACTAGTGCCCCAGGAATGAACACCGCTGCTTAATACCCTTGTTTCGCTCAGTGATGTTAAAAACCAGTCACGAAGGAGTTAATAACCGTTCAGTGCTGTTCTTGTATTGGGGCTCGCGACACTCTTATTGACTGTTCCTCATTGTGGGGCCAAGCTTTTTTGGAATCACACAGCTATGAAAATCGACGTCAAAAAAATTCGGACAGCAGCCCTTGTTGTGAATGCAGCCCTTACTAAGGCCTTGCTGATTGCTGCCGGCTACTATTTTGGAAACCAATGGGATCTCTCCCATGGAAGTGCGCCCTATGGAATGGTGGTGGGAGTTTCTCTGGGCTTTGCAATCGGGCTTTTTGGATTGTTGCGAATTTTGAAAAGGCTAGACTAGCCTAATGGTTGATTCCTTTATAGGTGGGGGTAAAACCCAAAAAAGGAGTTGAATTCCATCGGTTTACTGGGTACTTCTTAGGGCTTTCATGGAACACGGACCCACATCTTGGCTGCTGCAGATTCCCTTCTTGCCGCACAATCCTGAGTTAATCCACGTCAATGCCGGTATTTGTGTTTTTTTAGGCATTTGTGGCTTTTCCCTGATTGCAAATCGAGCGATTCAAAAGCGCCGTGCCAGTATGGTGGTTCCGGAAAGCCGCTTTTCTATCTCCACGATTGCCGATCTCTTGGTGGAAGGGCTTTACTCCCTCGTAGAAGGAGTATTGGGGCACCATGATGGGAAGAAGCACTTTTCTATTGTCGCTGCACTCTTCATTTTTGTCTGGTTTTCGAATCTTTTTGGGATGATTCCCCTGGCCTCTTCTCCAAGCGGGAATGTAAATACGGGCTATGCTTTAGGGATCGTTTCCTTCCTTTATTATAACTTTATGGGGATTCGATCCCATGGGTTAGCCGGTTATGGAAAGCATTTCCTGATGGGGCTCGGGGTTCTCGGATTGCCGATCGCCTTTTTTGAGTTGATTTCCCATGTGATTCGCCCCGGAACGTTAGGGGCTCGTCTTTATATTAATCTTTATATCGATCACGTTTTGGTGGGATCCTTCCAGAATATTTTTGCCTGGTTAGTCCCGGTTCCGCTCTTGCTTTTTGGGATCGTTGTTTGTACGATTCAGGCCTTTCTTTTTGCAATTCTGACGACTGTGTATGTTCAAATGGCGACAGAACATGAGGAAGGGCATTAATATCTTTAGGAGGTAAGTTAGTTATGAACAGAAATCTCGCTTTATTCGTTGGATTGGTGGCCTGTGCAGCCGGTTTTGCTGAAGAAGGGCATGCCGCCGCTGGAACTTTATCAAGCGTCTGGGCCGCGCCACTCGCTGTGGGTCTTGGAATGGCCCTCGCCGTGATGGCCGCCGCGACCGCTCAAGGTAAGATTGCTGCCGCTTTCATGGATGGTGTCTCCCGGAATCCCGGAGCGCAAAAGTCCATGTTTGTGCCACTCATTTTGAGCTTAGTGTTCGTTGAAACTCTGGTGCTGTTCACTTTCTTGATTGTGAGCGGTCTTTCCGGAAAGCTGTAGTAAGAGCAAGTTTAGACGAGGTCCTTCGGGCTAGTGCCCTCAGGGTTCTTTTTTGTGGGCGTGTCGCCCACAAAAAGAAGTTTTTTAAGGTAATGGCCGGTGTAAGACCGGCCATTCTTTGCTAATTCTTCCGGGGTTCCTGTTCCCACGATCATTCCCCCTTTATCCCCGCCTTCTGGCCCTAAATCGATTAAAGTATCTCCCTGTTTAATCACATCGAGGTGATGTTCTATTACAATAACGGTGTTTCCTTGATCGACAAGGAGATGGAGAATTTCCACCAGTTTGCGAATATCCTCAAAATGGAGTCCAGTAGTGGGTTCATCGAGGATATAGAGGGTCTTTCCGGTCGCTCTTTTAGAGAGTTCTTTGGTCAGTTTAATCCGTTGCGCTTCGCCGCCCGAGAGAGTCACCGCATTTTGCCCGAGTTGGATGTAGCCCAAGCCGACCTCGACAAAAAGCAGGAGTTTGTTTTTGAGGCTGGGAATGCGATCAAAGAAGGACAGCGCCTCTTCGGTGGTCATGGCGAGGACATCGGCGATCGATTTTCCACGGTAAAGGATATCAAGGGTTTCTCGGTTGTACCGTTTTCCCCGGCAAATTTCGCAAGGGACAAAGACATCGGGAAGAAAGTGCATTGAGATCCGCAGAGTGCCGTCTCCACTACAGGCTTCACATCGTCCCCCTTCCACATTGAAGGAAAATCGGGAAGCGGTATATCCTCGGATTTGGCTATCGGGAAGAGCCGCAAAGAGGGTGCGTATATCGGAAAAAAGTCCAGTATAGGTGGCGGGATTGGATCGTGGGGTCCTTCCAATGGGTCCTTGGTCTACGTGGATCACTTTATCGATATGCTCCCGCCCCGAAATGGAAGTGCATAAGAGTTTTTTGGGGTCCTCTCCTCGGAGGAGCGGTAGAAGGGTGTCGATGACGAGCGTGCTTTTCCCTGAGCCTGAAACCCCAGTGACTACGATGAAATTTCCTAAGGGGATCGTGAGGTCTATCTCTTTGAGGTTGTGGAGAGAACACCCTTTAACCTCGATTTTTTTCTTTGAGGGGCGCCTAGCTTTTGGAACAGGCACGGTCATTTCGCCCCGAAGGTAGAGGCTCGTAAGGGAGTTTTTTGCTGTTTTTAAATCCTTGGGAGATCCAGCAAAGGTGATGTATCCGCCGCGGCTTCCCGCCCCCGGCCCCATATCGACGATAAAATCGGCCCGTTCGATGGTGTCTTGATCGTGTTCCACAACGATAACGGTGTTTCCTTGATCCCTTAAGTTTTCAAGAGTTTGGATTAAACGTTCATTGTCTCTTTGATGGAGGCCAATGCTCGGTTCATCGAGCACATAAAGCACGCCAATGAGGTGGGAACCAATCTGTGTCGCGAGCCGAATCCGTTGGGCTTCACCCCCCGAGAGAGTATGGGCCGAACGGGAGAGGGTGAGGTAATCAAGACCGACATTAAGAAGGAAGTTGAGTCGAGCGCGGACCTCTTTCAAAAGAGGGGTAGCCACTACCGTTTGGTTTTTATTTAGTTTTACAGCCTCAACCGTTGCAAGGCATTGTTTTATGGTTTGTTCACAAAATTCTGCGATATTGAAACCATTGAATTTGACCGAAAGACTTTCTTTTTTGAGGCGACTACCTAAGCATAGAGAGCAGATTTCCGCATGAAGAGGTGTTTCCTCTTCTTTATCAGAAGCATCGGGGTTCTCCGTATAGATCGCTCCTAAGCCATCGCATTGGGGGCAGGCGCCATAAGAACTATTGAAAGAAAAATTACGGGGCTCCAGTTCGGCGAAGCTTTGGCCGCAATCGACGCAGGCGAATTGAGTCGAAAAGAGAAGGGGGACTTTTCCCGGGAGCTCAACTTCAACCAATCCTTTGGTGATGTCGATTGCCATCTCGAGGGCTTCAGCCAATCGTCCCTCTAAGCCTTTTCTTAAAATGAGGCGGTCGACATAGATCGAAATATCATGGCGATGGCTTTTTTTGAGTTGGATGGGTTGCGCAAGGGAAAGTTCCTGTCCGTCGATACGAGCGCGAACAAATCCTTTTGACCGGAAGGTCATAAGCTCTTTTTGGAACTCCCCTTTTTTTCCGCGAGCAATGGGAGCCAAGACAGAAAATTTGGTCCCCTCTTCCCATTCGGAGATCTGATCGATGATCTGCTGGATATTCTGTCCGCGGATCTCCTTTCCGCAATCAGGGCAGTGGGGGATTCCCACCCGGGCATAGAGCAGGCGAAGGTAGTCGTAGATTTCGGTGACGGTACCGACTGTGGAACGGGGACTTCTGGAAATGTTTTTCTGTTCGATCGAAATAGAAGGGGAGAGTCCTTCTATTGACTCGACTTCTGGTTTTTTCATCTGCTCCATGAATTGGCGGGCATAGGCAGATAGGGATTCCAAGTAACGGCGTTGTCCTTCGGCATAGAGGGTATCAAAGGCAAGTGAAGACTTTCCGGAACCACTCAGTCCGGTAAATACAACGAGGCGATTGCGGGGGATCTCTAGTGAGAGATTCTGGAGGTTGTGCTCTTTGGCCCCTCTAATGATGATTTTTCTTTCAGCTTGCATTTTGCTTGATCCACGACTCCCTCCACCAATTCCCTGATCTTAGAGAGTCGTTCATGGGAGGAGGCTTCGTATCGGAATACTAACACAGGTTGCGTATTGGAGGCTCGGACCAGCCCCCAACCATCCGGAAACTCAACTCGGGCGCCATCCAAATCGATCACATTGATTTCCCGAGATTTAAACTCTTTCACCGCATCACTGACCACCTGGAACTTGATATCATCGGGACAGTCGACACGAATTTCCGGAGTGCAATGGGTCGAAGGAAGATCAGAAAGCAGTTCGGCCACCGTCTGCTTTTGATGATGAAGGATCTGAAGAACGCGGGCACCGGCATAGATGGCGTCGTCAAAACCGAACCATCGATCGCTGAAAAACATGTGGCCACTCATCTCACCACCTAGAAGGGCCTTTTCAGATTTCATTTTTTCTTTGATAAGGCTATGGCCGGTTTTCCAAAGAATCGGTGTGCCCCCTTTTTGGGCTATGTCCTCAAAAAAACGGCGCGAAGCTTTGACTTCGGTGATCACTTTAGCTCCCGGGTGTACTTTTAATAGGTCCCTCGCACAAAGAATCAAGAGTTCATCGCCATATAAAATTTTGCCGGAAGGGTCGACGACGCCAATCCGATCGGCATCTCCATCAAAGGCGATGCCCACATCGGCATTATTTTTTTTCACAGCCTCTAAAAGAGCTTTTAAGTTTTCTGGGACGGTTGGGTCGGGATGGTGATTGGGAAAAAGGCCATTGTAGTCCGGAAAGAGATCAATCACCTCACATCCAAGCTCAGAATAGATCTGGGCTGCCGTTCCAGAGGCCATCCCGTTTCCGCTATCCACTACGACCTTTAGTGGACCAATCTTTTCACCGATCGATTGTTGGATGGCATGAAAATAGGGGGTCTCAATGGAAACTTGGGAATAGCGCCCCTCTCCCTGGCTCCAACTTCCCCGTTCGACAGCCTGAAGGATTTTTTGGATTTCATCTCCATGGAGGGTCGATTTTCCAACGGCAACTTTAAATCCATTATATTCGCCAGGGTTGTGACTTCCCGTAATCATCACCCCTCCATCAACCTCTAAATGGAATAGGGAGAAGTAGAGCATGGGCGTGGAAACCAATCCGATATCGACCACTTCGATTCCCGTCGAGAGTAAACCGGAGATCAATTCTCGATGGATAACAGGAGAACTCAGTCGACAGTCCCTTCCAAGGGAGATCTTTTTTACCGATCGTGAAAGAAAATAGGTTCCCAGGGCACGGGAAAAGGATTTTAAAAATTCAGGGTTGAGATCCTTCTCAGCAATTCCTCGAATGTCATACTCACGAAAGATATTTTTATTCATGTTTATCATAGAGAAAAATATGGGCCTCTGCTTTTCGTCTTTCCAGCCACAACCCCATCTGTTTTTCAACCTCCGAGGCGACCAGTTGATTCCTGAGCTGTTCCTTCTGTTCTTGGGTAAGTGAGTCGAAACTGTTTTGCCCTTTTTCTAAAACTTTGAAGATGTGATAACCATCCTTCATTTGAATGGGAGTGGTGATCTGTCCCACCGCAGTTTTAGGAATAATCGGTTTCAATTCTTTAGAGAGTTGGGAGTTAGCAAAATAACCTAAATTACCGCCCGTTTTTTGGGTGGTGGTATCATCTGAGGATTCCTTCACGAGGGCATCAAATTTTTCAGGGGTGTCTTTTAAGAGTTGATAGATTTTATTGATGCGCCCTTTTCCCTTATCGGCCCCCTTAGGCTCGACCCAGATATGGGCTAAAAGATATTGTGATTCATTCGCGCCTTGAGCCCCGCCGCGTTGATAAAAATGGCGGAGCTGTTCTTCTTCGACCTGAGTATTGGGCCGGATCTCTCGTTCCATTAGATTACGGCGTTCAATTTGGCGTTTAAGTCCTTCTCGATAGTCGGCGATGCTGGTCCCCAACGATTTTAAACGGTCAGAGAGTTGAGCTTGAGTAATGCCATTGCGTTTAAGAATGGAACGGATCTGCCCATCTATTTCAGCATCGGTGGCGGTTAATTCCAATTTCTTAACCTGTTGATCAATCAACCGCTCTTCAATTAACAATTGAATTAACGCTTTGGGATCGGTTAATACCTTTTCATTAACCCCAAAAAATTCTTGATAACTTTTTGATTTGAGTTTTCGACTGAATTGCTCAACATCACTCGAAAGGATGACTTCGCTGTTAATGGCAGCCACTACTCCATCGATGACCTTTCCGGCAAAGCAAGTTGGTGCAAGCACAAGTGCTAGCTTAATAAGACTTTCCATAAAGCGCGTCATTTCTATAGATCTCCGCATCTTTCACGACTTTCGTGAGCCAATCTTTGAAGACTTTCTGCTCCTTCATTCGTTTCAACTGGGCCGCAATCTTCTCCCTGGCTTCAGCTAAGGGGAGTTTTCGCCCAGGCCGTTTTTCTACCACCTTTAATAGGTGAAAGCCAAACTCGCTTCTGAGGGGTTTTGAAACGCTGCCTACCGAGAGTTTAAAGGCTTCATTAAAGGCGGCAATCTTTTCATCGCGGGCAAAGAAGCCAAGGTCGCCACCCTGAGCTGAGTCAGGGCTGATGGAGTGTTCGCGAGCCAAGGTTTCGAAGGTTGACTTCCCCGCCAAAAGTTCATTCCGAAGTTTTTCGGCCTCCTCAATTTTGGGAACAACAATTTGGTGCGCATGGATCATTTCGGGCAAGGTCATTTCCGGGCTATGCGTTTGGTAATAGCTCTGGATCTCCTCATCAGAAACGCGGGTTTCCTGACTAAAAAACTGTTGAACTAGCTTTTCGACGTAGGCCTGCTCTTCCATCTGTTCCCGCAGTTGGGATTCGGTTTTCTTCCGTTTGCGGAGCATTTCATCGAATCCGCCCGGTGGATAGCTTTCCTTCCAAGAGGTGAGGCGGGCTTCAACCTCCTCTTTGGCCACTTTAATCTCCTTCTTTGAGGCCTCTTGGCGGATCACTGTCGCTAAAATGGCTTCGTTCAGAGCCCTCGCTTTGATCTGTTCCGTGATTTTAGGATTGCTTTTGGAGGCCTCATCTTGATCGGCCTGCAGCTGTTCCAGGTGAATTAAAAATTGCCGCACAGGAATCAAGGCCCCATTCACTTTGGCGATAAATTCCACCCGTTCGTCAGGGGCACGGGTGCAAGCGGTTAGAAGAAGAATGAAAATCCAATCTTTCATAATCGGGAGTGGGTATGTCGACTCGAGGAGCCGCTTTCTAATTTTTTAGAAAGTTCCTGGAGCTGGACTGCTTCCAGGAGCTCTCTTTCAAGGTAAAGACGATAGGGAGCAGTGGCTTCCGAAAAAGATGCTTTCGCGATCAATTCGATCCAGTGCATCCCAGCGGGATCTGACCACGGTTTAGAAACCTCTCCTATTGATAGGGCCAACCCTTTTTCGTAAACATCTTTAGGAAGGGTGTTTTTCCCTCGAAAATCGAGATCGCCGGCCCATTTGGCGCTGGCATCCTCCGAAAAATCGATCACAATTTTCTTAAAGGGAACCCCTTTTTCCAATGCCTTTTCTATCTCCTTTTGTTGTTCAGGAGCCGATTCATGGTGGATAAAAAGATGCCTGAGCCGTATCATCGGATATTGGGCATAGTGAGTGGATAGCGTTTCCGGCGGGACCGACAGGTGTGCCAGGTGCTTTTTAAGGTAAAGTTGATAGAGGAGTTTTTCGACCTCCGGGGATTTATCCAGCCCCTCTTTTCGAGCGAGCGCCGCCACCTTTGGAACCCAGCCCGGCGGAGGAACGCTGGCAAATAGAGGAGTAACCCATAATAGCAATACCAGATGAAGCATTGCCCCGGAGTATAGCCCATGCTAGCTTCTTTGGCCAAGATGCTTAAAATGTCGGCTAAGGCGGTAACGGAAAAGTGGCTCGTAACCGGGGGCTGCGGTTTTATTGGTTCCCACTTTGTAGAGCAGGTGTTGAACCAATACCCCCAGGTAGAACTGTTCAATGTGGATCTGCTCACCTATGCGGCTCATCCTATGACCTCACAACGCCTCCAGGATTTAGGAGGCGATCGGTATCATCTTTTGAAAAGGGATGTTTCAGACCCAATCTTGGTTGGAGAGATGGGGGAAATTGCACCCCAGAAGGTGATCCATTTTGCCGCGGAATCACATGTCGATCGCAGCATTCTAGATCCCAACGCTTTCGTTCGCACAAATGTTTTAGGCATTCAAAACCTTCTCAATGGGTGTCGCAAGGTAGGGAATCAGGTCCGTTTTTTGAATGTCTCTACTGATGAAGTGTATGGCTCTCTAGAGCCCCAAGATCCTCCCTTTACCGAGCTTTCACCTTTGCATGCCAATTCTCCTTATGCCGCTTCAAAGGCGTCGGCCGATCTGATGGTGTTAGCCAATGGAAGAACCTTCGGCCAAGATGTGGTAATCACCCGTTGCACCAATAATTATGGCCCCTACCAGTTTCCAGAAAAACTGATTCCGGTGGTGATCGCGCGCGCCTTAGATGAAAAATCGATTCCAGTCTATGGCGATGGTCTTCAAGTGAGGGATTGGATCCATGTAAAGGATCATGTCTCAGCGATTTTAGAGGTATTGGAAAAAGGGGATTCGGGAGAAGTTTATAATATCAGTTCGCGGCAGGAGCGAAAAAACATCGATCTCGTAAAAACGATCCTCAAGCTTTTGAACAGGCCAGAAAGCTTGATCCAATATGTGGGGGATCGCCCTGCACACGATCGACGTTATGGCCTTGGAGCCGATAAAGTCGAGAGTGAATTGGGATGGAAGCCTTCCTTCACTTTCCAGGAGGGGATTGAACAAACAGTAAATTGGTACCAAGAGAATCAGAACTGGTGGAGACCTCTTCAAGATGAAAACTACCAGAAATATTACCAAGCTAATTATCAATCTAAGAATTTGGTGAAGGAGGCTAGAGTCTAATGAAGGGAGTTATTCTCGCCGGAGGAACCGGTTCGCGTCTTTTCCCGCTCACCAAGGTGACCAACAAGCACCTGTTACCCGTCGGTAAAAAACCGATGATCCTACACCCGGTGGAAAAACTGGTGAAAGCTGAGATTCGCGATATTCTCATCGTGACCGGCGTTGAGCACATGGGGGATGTGGTGAGTTTGTTGGGATCGGGAAAGGATTATGGCTGTCAATTTACCTATCGAGTGCAAGATGAAGCAGGGGGAATTGCGCAAGCTTTGGGGCTTGCCGAGGCCTATTGTGAGCAATCCCAGATGATCGTCCTTTTAGGGGACAATATTTTTAAAGATGATCTTCTTGGTTTTGCACGGGACTTTCATGAACAGAAAAAAGGGGCGAAGATCCTGCTGAAAGAGGTGACCGATCCCCAGCGTTTTGGAGTCGCCGAATTAAAAGAGGGAAAAGTCATTTCAATCGAAGAAAAACCCAAGAGCCCCAAAAGCAATTTAGCGGTGACCGGAATCTATTTTTACGATCCTCAGGTTTTTTCCTTCATCCGTACCCTCAAGCCTAGCGGCCGCGGGGAGCTTGAGATCACCGACGTCAACAATGCCTATATTCAACAACAGTCGATGACTTACGGGGTTTTGGAACATGCCTGGACCGATGCCGGCACCTTCGAATCGCTTCAATCGGCCAATGAGCTGATGGCATGAAAATACTGATCTTGGGTGGAACAGGGATTTTAGGGAGCGATCTCGTTAAGCATTTTGCCAAAAAGGCAGAGGTGATTGCACCCACACGCATGCAGATAGACCTGTTGAACCTGGATTCGGTGGCAAAAGGACTTCGAGAAATCCGACCGGATCGCGTGATCAATGCAACGGCCTATACCCAAGTGGACGGAGCCGAAACGGAAAATGAATTGGCAACGGCATTGAATGTGACAGCGGTGAAGCAATTAACCGAGCTCTCTGCGGAAAGGCGGATCCCTTTTATTCATTTTAGTACCGACCAGGTTTTTGATGGAACGGCTACTGAACCCTATTTAGAAGAGGCGGTGGCCAATCCGCTCAACAACTATGCCCGGACGAAATGGGAGGGGGAAAAAATAGCGTTGAGCTACCCGAACTCTTTGGTGCTCAGGGTGCAATGGCTCTATGGAGACAAGAAAGATCGGTTCAGCGCCCTTCGCGATAAAACCCATTTTTCTCCTTTTTTAGATCAGCTGGGAGCTCCAACGCCGACCGATTGGCTTGCCGAAATCGTCGATAAATTGACTCAGCAGTCGGTATCTGGCCTATATCACGCGACTTTGGACAATCATGCCTCTTGGGCCGATGTCTTTGCCTTTGCGAAACGCCAGTTGAATTTAAGTGTGCGTTTAGAACCCAAATACACGCATGAAGTAAAACTCCCTGCGAGGCGCCCTCTTTACAGCGTGTTATCCAATAGTAAACTAAAGAAAAGTTTGGGGGTAAGCGTGGTGGGACAATGGGAAGAGAAACTAGCCCACTTTCTTGCCAGAAAATAATAAAGAGAACCAAAAGAGAAGGAAAGCTTGAGTGATTTCGATGTAACGATCTTAGGTGCGGGAGTCATCGGGCTCGCCATCGCGCAGGAACTGGATCGAAGCCTTTCTGTTCTTTTAGTTGAAAAAAATCCCCAATTTGGCCAAGAGACATCGTCTCGCAACAGTGAAGTGATTCACAGTGGGATCTACTATCCGAAAGATTCGCAAAAAACGGCTTTGTGCATCGAAGGGCGTCAACTTCTTTATCACTACTGCAGTACGCACAACATCCCACACCAAAAATGCGGCAAATTTGTGGTGGCATCGACCGAGAATGAACCCAGGAATGAGATTGAACACCGCTATTTGGAAGCACTCTATTCCCATAGCCAAGATCTTCAAATCCCCTGCCAGAAAAATCCTGACTCCTGTTTCTTTCCCGAAAGCGGCATTATCGATTCCCATGCACTCATGGCTTCCTTTGAGAGACGGTTTCTGGAAAAGGGGGGAACGCTTCTGTATCGCCACGCTGTCCGGTCCGTTTCATTCACGGAAGGAGAGTGGAAACTATCGACGGAAAGAGGGCGTTTCACGAGCCGTATAGTGGTCAATGCCGCTGGCTTGCGAGCTGCAGAATTGAGCAACCAGGCGCTGGCAACCGATCGGTATCAACACCGTCCCTGTCGCGGGCGGTATTTTTTTCTTTCTTCTCGATATCAAAATCAATTTAAAAATTTGATTTACCCCATTCCCGAAAAGGATGGATTGGGAGTTCATGTGACCATCGACATGGGAGGGCGAGCGAAGCTGGGACCTGACGTCGAGTGGGTGGATAGTTTTGATGCCTATGACTGCGATTGGGAGGCTTGGAAGCCCCGCTTTTTAACTTCAGCCCGTCGTTTGATACGGGGTCTTCAAGCGGAAGATCTTTCCCCTGGCTTGATTGGGATTCGTCCGAAGCTTTTCATTGATCAAAAACCCTTTCCCGATTTTCTAATTGAGCGACCTGAAGAGCGGTGGATCCATTGTTTGGGGATAGAGTCACCAGGACTCACCGCTTCCTTGGCGATCGCTAAAAAAGTAGCTAGCCTAATAAGATGAAAAAAATCTTGGTAACGGGGGCGGCTGGTTTTATCGGGAGCCACCTCATCGAGGAATGTTTAAATAGGGGCTGGGAAGTCCGAGGGGTAGACGACCTTTCAGTGGGTAGGATCGAGAATTTTAAAAGCTTTGCCAATCATCCCCGATTCTCCTTTTTAAAAGCAGATGTAAATGATGGAGTAGCGGTACAACCTTTGTTGAAAGATATTGACTGGGTATTTCATTTGGCCGCGCGTGCCGATATTGTACCGTCGATAGAAATGCCTATCCCTTACCATCGCGCAAATGTGGATGGTACGGTACAGATGTTGGAATTAGCGAGAGAAGCGAGAGTAAAACGATTCCTTTATGCCGCCTCTTCCTCTTGCTATGGCATTCCCAATCAATTTCCCACCCAGGAAACCGCCGCCATTCAACCGCAATACCCGTATGCTTTGACGAAATGGCTGGGGGAGCAATGTGTGCTCCACTGGGGACAGGTCTATAAGTTGCCGGTTGTCTCACTTCGACTTTTTAATGTGTACGGTCCGCGGGCCCGCACCTCAGGTACTTATGGCGCCGTCTTTGGCGTTTTTCTCGCTCAGAAACTTCATGGGAGGCCGCTGACGATAGTAGGAGATGGTACCCAAACCCGCGATTTCACCTATGTCACCGATGTGGTGGATGCTTTTCTCACCGCTGCCGTCTCCGATCTTTCTGGAGTCGTCATGAATGTGGGAAGCGGAGGTACCTATAGCGTGAATCGATTGGTTGAGCTATTAGGCGGAGAAAAAAACTATATTCCGAAACGCCCGGGAGAACCCGATTGTACTTTTGCCGACACTTCAAAAATTAGAAAACTTCTCAATTGGAAAGCAAAGGTCTCTTTTGAAGAAGGGGTAGAAAGATTACTGGCGACCATTGAAGATTGGCGGAAAGCGCCTTTGTGGACAAAAGAATCGATCGCGACCGCTACCGAGAACTGGTTTAAGTATCTTGGAAATTAAACAGGAGGTTGCTTCGCCCTTCGGGCTCGCAATAATAGGGCTCTGTATAGAAATAAAAAAAGGGGCTAACTCGTGAGAGTTAGCCCCTTATAAGAAAACAAGTACTGGATCCTTTCGGCTTACGCCTCAGGACAGTTTTTCGATTTTATCGAAAAACTGATTACGGACGTTCGAAAACGACTCCACCAATCTGGAGGAATCCGTTGTCGACTTCGTAACGGAAAGAGCTGCGAGTAGAGAGCTCATGTGGAAACCGGGCCACATTGAGTTTCTCGTTTTGTAAACGGTTGATGCTCTTTGCTTCACCACGAGCCCAGGCGGTCATCTTTTTGACTTCCGCGAGACGGAGGTTTTGACGAGCATTTAACTTCTGGATTTCCACTGGGGCACCAGCGACCGTAACTACTTCTTTCTCGTTTTTTGCATTGGAAAGAGAAGTGTTTTGGTTCTTCACGTCTTCATCGGTGTGGAGAGTGACGAAACCTTGATCATCGGCCTTGAACACGATGGAGTTGTTCACTCCTTCTTTGAAGTTAGAGGCTAATTTGAAGCTTCCTTCTTGTTTCACGGTCCGATTTTTATCGGTGTTTTCCGCGTTGAAATGGGTCTCCACTTCAAACACAAGACGGTCACCCGAGAAATTTAAGCGGGTGATCTGATTTGGGCTCTTGGAAATCCAAGCGCCATTGAGCTCAGGTCCGACCTGATTCCGTTGGTCTTCTTGTTTGTTTAAGGTTTGGTCTTTTCCACAGCCTGCGAGTAAAAACGCAACTCCGAGGATCAACACGTAAGCAGATTTCATTCTCTTCTCCTATCAAAGGGTTTTATGTAATGCAGTGTGTCTTAGTAGCAGTTCCTTTGGGAGTCAAGGAATGATTTTAGAGGCCGAATCGCTGTCGAACCGCTTGGGTAAGGGTTTTTGAGGAATTGTCGAGCTGCCCGTTCCGGTTGTCCAAGCGTAGATGATAGTTCCCCGACTTCCCCAGTTCAGCCAGGGCGTTGGCGCACCGCCGGTTGATAGCCTCCATCGTGTCTTTTCCCCGCTTGATAAGCCGTTCTTTGAGCTGATCGGAGGGAACTTCGATGAAAACGGAGTAGAGAGGGGCATTGGGCATGGCACGCTTAAGGGTCTCGTAGCCTTGGACATCAATATCTAAAATGATGATTTTCCCATCTGCCACCGCTTTCTCGATCGGTTCTTTAGGGGTGCCATAATAATTCCCATGGACCTGGGCCCATTCTATAAAGGCTCCGGCGTCGATCCGTTGCTTAAATTCTTCCACAGTAATGAAGTTATATTCCCGGCCGTCTACTTCACCTTCTCTGGGGGCGCGGGTGGTGTTGGAAACGGAAAAGGTAATGGGAAGATCGGGATCGGCTTGAAGTCGTTCAATGAGCACCGACTTCCCTGCTCCGCTTGGGCCAGAAATAACCAGTACGAAACCGGTTTCGGCTAAAACAGAAAAATTAAATGCCAGTAACCCTAAAAAGAATAAAATCCCAACCTTCATGGAGGCAGAAAAACGTAAATGCTGAATAGCGTCAATTTTTTGAGGTCATTTGTGTTAACAAACGGTCAACATACCCGGGCATCCTTTTCCAACGCGTGGATGAAAGAAGGTAAATAGGGTTGGTACTTCATTAATAAAGCTTCGAGTGTTTCATCGTGGTAAAGATCGACATCTTCCACCGACATCAGGTGGGCTTCCAATACTTCAAAGCGCCCCGATTCATCCATGTGACCAATGCGAGAAGTGAAAATATCGATAAATTCATTCCATTCTTTAGTTCCAATAAGCTCCGCTCCGATCTGTCCACGGCGTTCACTTTCACAAAGAAAAAGAAGGGCTAAGAGATCTTTGGAATTTAATGTATCTGCGCGGAAGGCCATCTTGTGCTCCTCTCTCATCCAGGGTAGGTTGCCAAATGAATGCTACCGATAAAAGAACAACTTGAACAGGGCGGTGCCGCAAATCCATTTTGGATTGCCGGTCCTTGTGTCATTGAGTCGCGCGAGACGATGGCCTTGATTGCCGATCGACTCCAAAGTATTTCAAATCGTTTGAAAATTCCTGTCGTGTTCAAGGCCTCTTTTGATAAAGCCAATCGCAGCTCGGCAAAAAGTCCCCGGGGCCCGGGAATGGAAGAGGGACTGAAAGTTTTAGAATGGATCAAAAAAGAGTTTGGGCTTCTCCTTCTTACCGATATTCATGAGTGTCACCAGGCGGCCCCTGTAGCAGAGGTGGTCGATATTCTCCAGATCCCAGCCTTTCTCTGTCGACAAACTGATCTATTAGAGGCGGCAGCAAAAACAGGACGGGCGGTGAATGTAAAGAAGGGGCAGTTTTTAGCGCCCCAACATGTGAAAGAGGTCGTGGAAAAGTTGAAGGCCTTCGGCGCCCCTCATCATTGGATCACCGAACGGGGGAGTTCTTTTGGATATCAAAGACTAGTAGTCGACTTTACCGGTTTTGAGACGATGAAAAAGCACAGTTCCCTTATTTTCGACATTACCCACTCCGTTCAGCTTCCGGGATCGGAAGGGGGGGTAACGGGAGGAATGAGAGAAGCGATTCCCGATTTAGCGGTCGCAGGTGCTGCCATCGGTGTGAGTGGATTTTTTGCGGAAACCCACCCGACTCCTGAGCGGTCGCTTTCTGATGCCGCAAATGCTTGGCCCTTGGATAAACTGGAATGGCTCATGGGGCGTTGCCAAAAAATCGCGCAAATAGCACATGGAAAATAAACGACCTGCCATTTTTTTAGATCGCGATGGAACGATCATCGAAGAAGTAAATTATATTCGCGAAGTTGAGAAGGTGAAGCTACTTCCCAATTCCCTTGCGGCACTGAAACAGATTCAAGAAAAGGGATATTTCATTTTTGTGATCAGCAATCAAAGCGGGGTGGGAAGAGGACTCATTACTCAAGACGAATTCCAGGCGGTCCATGACAAAGTGAGTGGGCTATTGCAGGCCGCAGGGATTCAGATCCACGGCTATCTTTATTGTTTTCATACTCCTTCGGAGAAATGTGACTGTCGTAAGCCAGGGATTAAACTGATTCCCAAAAAAGTGGGCGAAATAGAAGTAGACTGGGAAAAAAGTTTTACCGCTGGGGATAAAGATTGCGATGTTTTTCTATCAGATAAAATAGGAAGAAAAGCCTTTCTCGTTCGTACGGGGCATGGATGTGATACCGAGAAGTTATTGAAGGAGATGAGACCGGTTACAGCCTATGAAGTCTGTGAAGACCTGTTAGACGTAGCCACTCGCCTTCCTGGCGCACCGCACTAATCCATTTATCAAAAAATACCGATAAGTAGCAGGTGAAGATCTTCCTTCTCATTTTAATCATTGGGTTTTCTGCCAATGCCGCGGAAGTTTTAAGATTAGGTGCGACACAAAAAGTGATGGCCATTTCCCATGATTCCGCAGGTCGGTGGCTCGCGGGAGATAAAGCCTGTGTGATCCAAGAAGGCAGAGAGCTTGCCTGTGGTGAAGTGATCAAGGTGACTGAAGAGGCGGCCATCTTACGTTTAGAGGCCCCTAACCAAGATATCGTGCGGGGTGATTTTGTAAAACGGAAACAGAAGCTGCGACGTCCTTCTGCGCTGATTAATTCGATCGAGGTCAAACCGGAAGCAAGTGATCATGGCAATGTCAATTTTGGCATCACCGCCGGATTGAGTGCGGGTTTTAATTACTTTTTCCCGATGGTACATTTCCAATATGCTCCGAGTACAAATTTTGTCATTGGTGCAATGCCAATCTATTTTAGGGCAGCAACCACCGATGCAACAGTGGGAGCCATGGGTGGATTTTTAACCTTGAATTTTTTCCCAAAAGAAAATTTCCATGGCATTTGGTTACAAGCAGGTGGAGGAGCCCTCTCATTTACACTGACGAGTGCGACATTAGTAGAAAAGGTAAATAGCCCCGCGGGATTTGCCACGGTCGGGTATCGAGCCCGCTTCGAAGAGAACTTAACGATGGGAGTAGCGGCAGGAGGGCAGTATATACGAGATCCTGCTTTCGAAAGCGCCGAACTCAAATCGGTGAATCTACAGCCCCTCATGCTGATCGATGTCGGCTTCGTCTTCTAGGTACCCACTTCCTTTACAGAAAATTCAATGAATTTTCTGTAAAGGAAGTGGGTACCTAGCTCCGAAAGCCAAACCGTAATAAAAAAATTGGTTTTAGGATTTCCCACCAACCAGTAATCGGAGCCATCTTGGTATACCCCAATTTTTTGGGCGGGTAGGTTTTGGTCACAGGTACCTCAGCCCACTTCATTCCGAGTCTGATAGTCTGGTAAAGAAGGTAGGGTTCGAGCGCGTAACCATCCAACCAACTTTGATTGAGATTAATCTTGGGATGAAAGAGAAGTTTCGTATCGATCGCACGAAAGCCGTTGGTCGATTCGGTTAGTTTCACTCCCAGCGTCATTGAAAAAAGAAAGGGATGAAGCCGTGTGGCCCATTTCCGATAAAGGGGCATCTCTCCCCCGGCCATTCCCCCTTTCATGTAGCGAGAGCCGATCACCAACAGGGCCTTTTCTGACACCAATTTTTCTATGAGCAGAGGAATTTCTTGGGGTTCGTCTTTATTATTTCCGGCCATTATTACGATCACATCGAATTTTGACGATGCAAATGCAAGTCCGGTGCGAAGGGCGGCGCCAACCCCTTGTCTTTTTTCATGAGAAAGAGAGGTGACGTGAAATCCCGCTGTAGAATCTTTCGAGCCATCGTGTATTAAGATGGTTTCATCAATACCATCCACTTCCCGCAATCGAAGCAGCGTCATCCTTAATTTTTCGGCTTCATTGAAGCAAGGGATAAGGACTGCGATGCGTTTGCCTTTAATCATTGGAGGTCATAAGGGGAAAGATAAAGAAAAGGTGTTTCACTTAAATGGCTCGCCCAAAAAAGCTCCTTTGCTAAAGCGGAATGGATTTCTAGGCTTGGAAACAGACCCGAGAAAAGACTTTCGTTTGGAGATTGAATAACCGCAATTTCGTAATTGTCCGGCAGTCCTCGGCTTTGTGCTAATTGCTGGGACGTTGATAAATAGTCCTCTACGGAATCGACCAGTTTCAATCCAAGGGCCTGAGTCCCCATCCAAACCCTGCCTTCCGCGGCCGATTTCACACTTTCAATTTTTAAATGGCGGTGAGTGGCCACATGTTGCAAGAATTGATCATAAAAAATCTGGAGGCGGTTCTTTAATGTAGAGACTTCCTTTTCATTCCAGGCGCGGTGTTCGGAGAAAAGGGAGGCAAAAGGAGAGCTGCTTGTGACTTCCTTTTTTAGATGGAGCCATTGGTACATTCCAGAGAGATTAAATTTTCCGAAGAAGATTCCGATCGAGCCCGTAGCAGTGAGTGGGCTAGCCGTGATTTTTTGTGCCGGTGCGCTGATATAATAGCCCCCACTCGCCGCGGCGTCCCCCATCGACACCCAGATCGGTTTTTTCTCTCCATAGTGTTTGATAGTCGCGGCAATTTGATCGCTAGCGAGGACATCTCCACCACCGCTGCTCACTCTCAGGAGGATCGCAGAAACTCTGGGATTAGAGACCGCAGACTTCAACATCTTCTCCATTTTTCTAGGGGTAATTGCTCCTCGACTACTGAATCGATGGAGTGACCCTTGAGAATTTAAAATGTCTCCACTCGCTGGGATGATAGCGAGCTGGGGAGGGAGTGAGAGGTCTTTCTTATGAGTAGCAGTCGAATGAACAATGTGAAATTGACCTTCCCATTTCTTAAGAGTGACGTCATAGGTATCGATGCTATCGATTAGTCCTAATTTCTGGGCTTCAATCGCACTGAAAATTCCTTTTTCCAGAACCTCTTTCCATTTTGCAACCAGTTGCGGACGATGTTGGCCAATCAATTTGGGTAAAATGGATTCCGCCTCTTTCAAAAGGGATTCGGTCACCTCTTGAGATTCAGGAGAGCTCTTTTCACGGGTGAAGGTCTCTGGAGCGCTTTTAAATTTTCCTTTTTCTAAAAATTGTCCTTCGATTCCAAGTTTAGTTAGAGGGCCTTTAAAGAAATATTTTTCCGATTTCACCCCCAAAATCGCTATGGAGCCAGCGGGTTCCAAGTGAATCGTGTTCGCAGCCGAAGCGATCAAAAATTCTTTCAACGAAGCATTGGAAAGAAAAACCTCTATTTGAGTGCCATGCTTTCTAGTTTGGGAAAGCGCAGCGTGGAGATCGGCGGCTGCGGCTAATCCAAGTGGAAAGGAATCGATTTTCAAAATCAATTTTTGATATTTCTGCTTTCCTGCAGTTTCAATCTCCTTCAATAGTTCAATTAAAGAGGGCTCCGTTTCTGAGAACCATCCTCCAGGATTTCCTTCTTCGGAGAGGGCAGCGGTCGTTTTTAATTCTAAGGTGTTGGGAATTGAAAGGGCAGAACCTCGAGGAAGGATTGCCGTATCTAAAGTGGCTCGCCAGCGGCGATTGGGGTCGGAGGGTTGGGCCATTGAAGAGAGTTGCCAACGGTCAATGGCGAAGGAGGCTCCCACCTGGAATTGCGTATCACTATGATAGGAGGTGAAGGCGGAAATTCCCGGAAATGCGAAGAGCTCAAGTCGTCCTAGGTATCCCATCTGAGTGAAAAAAGAGGATTGAGTGGAAAAAAGATCAAAGCTGAGTCTGAGAAGGGGATTCGGTTCTACGACAATGCCGGCACCACAGAGAACGGGATCGCGAGCGATCTGATCACAAAAAATTCCGATGGCGCCATATGGGATCGGCCGAAACTGAAGCCCCAGCCCAAGAGAAGTAAACCCCTCGGATATTGTTGGCCTCGCAAGAGTGATCCGTTCCCCTAGATAAAGGGATGGACTGAGAGAAATCCCCGCGGCGAAATGGTATTTATGAATGCGTTCTGCGTTGGGAAAAAGCGATTCATAACCGAAACCGAGATTTCCAAAAGAAAGGGCACCTAAAAATTCGGAATCTTTAGCATCGTTTCGGGCATATCCTAAGGAGCTATAAACTCCTCCTCCATTGAGTATCGTCTCGTAGCCGAGCGCTGCCGGATTGCTAAAAATGGATCGGGCTTCGGGATTATCGGAAACCGATTGATCAAAAGTGAGGGAGTTGCGGACGGGATTGGCTAAAACAAAGCTAAAGCAGAGAAGAAACCACATAGAGGAAAGTTTAACCTATTCTTACACTACCCGCATCGCTTTCCATCGCCCCTGTTTAAATCGCAGAAAAACAAGTCCGGTAATGGTGAAAGAATAAAGGATGACAAAGGTCCATGCCCAAATCACGGCATTTTCCCAGCCTGCGACTAGATAGGCAGGTAACACCATTACAGGCCAAGGAACGACTAAAGCCAACAACGAAACGATGCGAGTATCTCCAGCTCCTTTCAGGGCAAAAGAGAGGTTGAGGTAGATACTATCGGTGATGGTGAAACAGGCCACAATTTTTAAAAGGGTTGGTGTGATGGTGCTGACCTGTGACCAAAGAGAAAGATTTTCGGAGTTTTCAAAAAGTTTCAAATAGAGGTGAGGGATAAAAACAAAGGTAAGGGCGGTACAAGCCATGTAAACCGCAGAGATCTTGACTCCAGTAAGGGCCGCCTTTTCAGCTCGGCCCGGATTATTTTCTCCCAAATTTTGCCCAACTAGAGTCATCACCGCCTGTGCCACCCCCATGCTGGGGAGAACTGATAGCATCATCACAGTCACAGCGATGCTACTACTGGCGAGAGCCGCCTCTCCATTACTCAGTCGCCCCATGATGATGAGGAACACGGTAAAGGCAAGTCCTTCAAGCGCCCATTGCATGCCGCTGGGAAGTCCATATTTCAGAAATTGTTTCATGAGAGCAGGATCGAACCTCCAACTTGAAAACATTCTGTACTTCAATTCATGCTCACGGTGAAAGAGCAGCCAAGCGCCCAGTACGACTGCCATGTAATTGCCAATCGCAGTGGCATAGCCCGCTCCAGACACTCCTAATTTGGGAAAACCCCAATGACCGAAGATCAATAAGTAGTCGAAAACTGCATTCCCAATGAGCCCCACAAAATTAAGCCAAATCACCATCTGCGTGTTTCCAAGTCCGGTATAAAATCCACTCACTACCGCGATAAGGGCTGCGGGAAGAGCAGAATAGGCGACCGAGTTAAAATATTCCACCTCAAGCTCTTGGATGAGTGGCGCATGGCCCACAAACGAAAAAAAATACCTGGAAAGAAGGTTTTGTAGTAAAAACAGGACACCCCCGATGACACAGACATAAATGGCTTGCCAGACGGCCGCCCCCATTTTTTGGGGCTCCTTCGCTCCTTGATATTGAGCAATGAAAGTGGTGACGTAAGCCGCTGTCTGTTGGAGCAAAGCCATGGGGACCCAGAAGACGCCCATCACAGTCATAGCAGCGCCGAGCGCTTCGGTGGAGTGGGCACCTAAAAAAATGCGATCGATCGTGAGCTGCAAATTCCAGAAACTATTGGCGATGATGAGGGGCCACGCCATTTTCAGGATCTCTTTTGCTTGGGCTCGGTTCATTGCAATAATCTGTGGTGAGTTCAATGGTTTAACAAACCATCATAACACTGAAGTAAGGGGAGGTGAAAAAAAGAGGAAGAATGGAGCGATAAGGAGGTTTTCAATTCCTTATATCAGAAAGCACGCCCACCTAGGATTGGAACGGGGACAATTACTCCAGTAGAACCATAGCTCGCGGCAAAACTTGCCACAACGTACCCTACATCTTCATCAATCGTAATTTCTGCGGTCACTCCACTGACCATTTCCGTACTAGCTCCCCAACTTGCCCCGATCGAAACAGTCATATTTTGATATTTAAGCAGCTTATGCTTGCTGTTCTTGAGAGAACATTCTTCAACTGTCGTGCTGCACGTCATTGAAGGACCATTATGGGGTAGAGACAAAGGATCGTTATAAGTAGAACCTAACCCGGCCGAAGGAGACACTTTCAAAGTTCCTGTTCCCTTAAACGTAACAGAAACGTTTTGATCAAACTCGCTTGGATTTGAAATCATTAAAAAAATACTGTGGGAAGCGGGGCAGTTAGCCACCACTTTTCTTGCTGCAAATAAAGGAGAGCTGCAAATAAATAATAAGAGTAAAAGAGAGATTCTAAAGACCATAGTAATTATTCTACCATCAATTTTGGTGGGCCGAGTAAGGAAGAGTGGACCCATGTTTGAGGGCTTCACCGTGAGCTAGTGAGGCTAACAAGAGCAGACTCTAGTGGTACACCCAATGAATTCTACCTTCCAAATAGGGGGGGATGGAAAAAAGAGGCCGTTTTTGGTAAGAAAGAGACTTATGGCAATGGACCCTCTTGAAAGAGACCGCCTCCGGCGGAAAATGGCCCTGAAAATGGGCGTTTTTTTGGAGAACGGGAAGAGTGTGTCCTGCGTGAGTGGCCATTACAATCCAGAGCCCCAGTTCTGCGAGCTTTGCCAAATGACCGACACGCATGAGCTGTTGGTGATTAAAAACCGTGCTGGCAAAAAGATGCATGTCGGTGTGAACTGCTTAAAAGAGATGATCCGTTTCCAGGTGACGGAAGTGGAAGAGTTGCCCCGCTGGCTTGATAAAATCGGGGAGCTTCAAAAGGATCATGAACGGCGCAGTGCAGAGCTCGAGCAACAGCGCAATGAAGAACGCAAACGGCTTGAGAAGAAGTTTATTGTTCGCAAACGGGATTCCAGTCAGTTAGCATCGTAAGATGTCCTCGACAAAATTACGGATCGATTTTGTGGCGATTGGGGATGAGATCCTCACCGGTAAAATCTCCGATACCAATTCCACCTTCGTTGCCAAGTTATTATTTGATCGGGGGCACCAGCTCGGTCAGATCCATGTGATTGCAGATAATTTTGCAGAGATTGAAAATAAACTAGAAAGTTTAGTTCCTCATTGCGGAATGGTGATTGTGACCGGAGGGTTAGGCCCGACGAGTGATGATTTAACGGTAGAGGCGGTCTGTCGGTGGCTGAAATGTGGGACGGAGGTCCATGCCCCTTCCGAGCAGAATATTATCGCTTCTTATAAGGCTCGCAATAAGCAGCTTTTTCCGCATAGTTTGAAGCAGGCGTTAGTTCCTAAAGGGGCGACGGTTTTTGAAAATAAAGTGGGTCATGCTCCGGGCTTTCAGGTGAAGAAGGGAAATTGCACTTTCTTTTTTATGCCGGGAGTTCCCCATGAGATGAAACCTCTCTTTGAGGTCCAGATCCTTCCGCTGCTGGAAGGGATGCCAGCCGGGAAATCTAAAACCTGGCGTTGCTTGGATATTACCGAATCGGAACTCCAACAGCAGATGAACCCAATCGAAGCGGTGCTGCCGGCAGGGTGGCGATTGGGGTATAGGACCTCCTTCCCGGAGAATCACCTGACTCTCTATGGGGAAGAGGCGGGGTTTGATGCGGTTTCTGCGCAGGTGGACAGCCTTTTAAGTCCCTATTCCTATTCCACCGACCCCTTTGAGATAGAGGAGGTCGTTCTAAAAAGGCTAGAGGCGCTGGGAAAAAAACTGGCCCTAGCGGAAAGTTATACCGGTGGTTTAGCGGCTTCCCGGATCTGTTCTATTCCTGGGGCATCGAAATGGTTTTGGGGTTCGACCGTAGTTTATCAAGTTGAGGCAAAAGAAAAAGTCCTGGGGCTTCGTTTAGAGGATCCCAAAATGGCGGTTTCCCAAAATTGTAGTTTGGAACTCGCCACGAGAGTTCAGGCCTTAAGTGGATGCGGTGTGGTAGGGGCGATTACTGGCTATGCCAATAGTTCAGAGGATCCGGAAACCCCTGAAGGAACGGTATTTATTTGCGCGATGAGTGAAAACAATCGGATTGAACGGAAGTTGCAGTATCCAAAAGGGCGTAGCCGCGTGCAAATTCAACACGCGGGGGCTACGCACCTCTTCAGACTCATCTTGAAACTTTTAGAAGGGGAAGAGTAGCCTACTCTTCATCCTCACCTAAATCGTCGTCACGACGGGAGAAGCCGCCATAGGTGGCTCCTGCTAATCCGCCAAGAGCTGCGGCTCCTGCCAACTTCCCGAAGGAAGCCGATTTCTTTCCACCCGCCTTTTTCTTAGGAGCGGTTTTCTTTTTAGGTTGGGCGCGCTTCGCTGTCTTTTTTGTTGCTGTGCGTTTTGCAGTTTTTTTCTTAGGTGCCGCTTTCTTTTTTGCGGGTTTCCTTTTTACAGTTTTTTTGGCAGCTTTTTTTGTCGCTGCGCGTTTCTTTTTTGCCATGACATCCTCCGTTATCAAAAATGAGCTCGCTGGACAATCTACCGGCGAGAAAAAACCACTTCAAGTGATTTATTTGTTTGCAAACAATTAAAAAACGTTCTACACATTAAATATACTGTTAGCAATTGTTCATAACCGTGCCAATTAACAATTTGTCAAACAACTAGCCCCTTCACCAAAAGGGGCTTTGGAAAATAAGTCAGGGGGGCTTATGACCAAGATGAAGAAGGGTAAGGTAGCGACAAAACCGTCTGCCTTGCGCACTAAAAAAGCATCACCAAAAAAAGCAGTTAATAGCACCCGCAAAGCGGCAGAGCCTAAGAAGTTGCAGGCTAAGGGAGTAAAGCCCGCTTCAGGGGTCCAAAAAAAGAGAGATGGAAAGGAAGAAGTAAAGGAAGCAAAGCGACCCATCAACCAAAAGCTGCTCGAGATGTTGGAAAAACGGACAGCTGCTAGAAAGGCACAGTTGGTAAAAGTGCCTGGGAGAAGGGGGCGCAAGCCTAAAAACCCGGTCGATTATAATCCAGACCAACCGAATGAGGATTACTACGCGGTTGAGAATGAATATGAATCGATCGAGTATGACACCGGTATCCGTGTTTCTTCTCACAAGGAAGATGCAGGCTTTACGGTGGACAGGCCCGATGATTTTGATGAAGAGCTAAACTTCGACTGGTAGGTTTGCCCGTATTTTTAAATGGGGTCGATATGGTATAGTCCATTGACTATGTCGGCCCTGTCTTCAGTCGAAAAAAGCCGCGCCACCCATTGGCAGGCCCTCATTGAAAATGAAAAGGGGCGCCTTTCCCTTTTCATTCAATGCATGGCTCTTCCTTCCTATCATCAAGAATCCTTTTTGCTCGACCTTTTTAAGCGGCTTGCAAAAAATCTCGGTTCATCAAAGTTGGGAGCCGGTCTTTCTGCCGGACTTTCAGAACGTGGAATGCTTTATCGTGCATTATGGCTCGCACTTCAAGAACAAGATGTCTCAAGTTTTTCGAGAGTAGGTAGACGAGATTGGCAAGCATCTGAAGAGGATCTCCTTGAATACTTCACCAAAAAAACAGGACGCTTTTGGGATGAGAAGTCGGATGAATGGTTGCGTCGATTTCAACAAGTTGAAATTGAGTTTAGAGCGCCAATCGTTTTGCGCCACTTGCTGGGATTCGAAGACGAAGAGTGTCTCCAGATTTTAGGGTTGCGGTGGGAAATCTTCAGATACCGTCTGCACCAAGGGCGCTTGGAATTTTCCTCGATCTTAGGTAGAGCATAGTTGTGGAAGTGACCTGCTTTTCATTCCAGAGCGGCTTATCGGATTACCTAGAAGGCGTTTTACCGGCCTCTCGTCACTCCAAAATGGCAGAGCACCTCTCGAGCTGCCCCCATTGCCAAAAACTTTCCAGGCGATTTGAAACGACTCTGCTTTTGTTGGAATCGGCGGAACTTCCCGAAGTGGAATCGTCGATTTGGATGCGGGCCTGTGCCAGCTTTGAATCGAAATGGCGGATGAGCCGTCCTTTGTGGGGACGCGTGCCGATGTGGGCGGCGGTGAGCGGCATCGCAGGAGCCCTTATTATTTTTCTTTCGGTGGGGATCTACTTTCAATTTTTAAGCCAGGATCGCTTTTTCCAGCTCCAAGAAGAAAATTTCGTCCGATACTACCCCATCGTTCATGGAGCGAATGAGCTCATAGAAGAGCATGCCTATTGGCTCCTTTCTCGATCCCATAGCCAGGGGAGTGTCTGGGAAGAGGGTGGCATGGCGGCAGAAGAGTTTGAGAAAATCTTCCAATCGGATAAGAGTGCTCCCACGCCATGAAATTTGTATTAGCGCAAATCAATCCAAGAGTCGGCGACCTCCAGGGAAATGGAAAAAAAATTATTGAGGCAATAAAGAAGGCAGTTCATCAAAACGCAGAAGCTGTTTTCTTTCCTGAACTAGCGCTAACTGGATACCCACCTCGAGATCTTCTCTTTGGTGAGGGTTTCATTGAGAAACAGGAACCGATCTTAAAAGAGATTTGCGCTTTGAGCAGCAATCTCTTGATTGGCGTTGGCCATGTGGAACGCAACACGACCCAGATTGGCAAACCCTTTTTTAATGCCGTTTCAATCTATGGTGACCAAAAATTATTGGGAAGAGCAAGAAAGATTCTGCTCCCCAATTATGATGTTTTTAGTGAAGAGCGTTACTTTGAACCGGGAGAAAATACGCTTACCCTCCAATGGAAAGGAAAAAAGATCGGTCTCACCATTTGTGAAGATATCTGGAACCATTTTCCAGGGATGACGCCCATTCAGTATCGAAGAGATCCGGTTAAAGAATTAGTAAAAGAGGGGAATCTAGATCTTCTTGTTAATTGCTCTGCCTCTCCCTTTCACCTTGGGAAAATTGAGCAACGTTTAGAACTTCTTTCAAACTTGGCTAAAGAGCTCAAAACAAAAGTGGCCTGCATCAATCAAGTAGGTGGAAATGACGACCTGCTGTTTGATGGCAGTTCTGCTATTTTTAATACCGATGGAAAACTTTTGAATCGAGCCGCCTCTTTTCAAGAAGACGGGATCGATTCCGAAACTACCGCACAAAAAGAACTCCCCACCACGATAATGCAGCTGAGCGACGCCTTAGAGATGGGAATTAGGGATTTCTTTTCTAAAACTGGCAATCAAAAAGCATTGATCGGACTTAGTGGTGGGATCGACAGCACGATCGTCGCCGTTTTATTAGTCAGAGCCTTGGGTAAAGAAAATGTGTTGGGAGTTTCCTTGCCTTCGAAATTTAATTCGGAATCGACAAAATCGGATGCGAGAGAATTGGCCAATCGATTGGGAGTCGGCTTTCGAGAGCTCCCTATTCAAGGAGTCATCGAAAAAACTTTGGAACTTTTAAAGCCAGAGAAAGGGCTCACCGCAGAAAACATTCAGCCGCGAATTCGCATGATGGCACTGATGGCCATTGCCAATGAAGAGAATCGGCTTTTGGTGAACACCAGCAATAAAAGTGAACTCACTTGCGGTTATGCCACTCTTTATGGGGATACGGCGGGGGCTTTGGGTGTATTGGGAGATCTCACGAAACATCAGGTCTATGAATTGGGGAGGTATTTTAATACAGAGAAAGAGGTTATTCCCGAAAGCCTTTTTACCCGTCCTCCGAGTGCAGAGTTACGGCCCGATCAAAAAGATGAGGATTCCCTTCCTCCGTATAAAGATTTAGATCGGTGGGTTGTCGAAAAGGTAGAGCAAGAAATATCCGATGCTCACTTTAAGGATGCGAACTTTTTAAATCGTTACCATCAATCGGAATATAAACGCCATCAGTTCCCGCCAATTCTGCGCGTTTCTCCCAAGGCTTTTGGGCAAGGCCGCCTTTACCCGATTGCGGCAAAGGCGACCTGACGTTTTAAATTAGTTATTCCAGTTCAGGAGTTTCCGAATCGAAGCCACCACATTCATCGGCAAATTTATTGCGACGATCATCGAGGCAGGTAGCATAGGCCTCAGAGCAGGCTTGGGTCATGGGCTTGCCGCAATAATATTTTGCGATTGTCGAGCTCTGGTTTCCATTGAGTTTGGTGAGGTAGATATAGCCCTTACTATCAGGGGAGCGGTCACAGGCACATGCGGCCGAAGCGACTTCGGTCCCCAGGATAAGCGTAAAAACAGTTAAAAAAAATGCATTTTTCATAGTAATCTCCTTTGGTTACGCATTAAGTCATTCAAGTTGCTTATAGCGATTTACCGCAAAGATGGGCAATGTGCCCAAGGTCGATTTCGGTCTTTGGTGATCCGTGAGAAGCTTATTGCGCAGGCTTATGCAGACATGTTAAGGGAGGTTTTTCAATGGCGGCTGTAGCAAATATCAATGCGATTGTGGATCAGGGGGATTACCGGGCCATTCTCCGTTCGGAACTCGAAAGGCGACAGACCAAAAACCTCAATTATTCACAACGGGCCTTTGCCCGCGATCTCAAGATTGGTCCCAATCGATTGAGTGAGATCCTCAATGGAAAGCAGGGGCTTTCACCTGCTTATGCAAAACAGATTGCTGGTCAATTGGGTTTGAATGCGGTTGAGTCGCAATATTTTTGTGAAATTGTTCGGGAGAAGCATGCGCGAAGCAAGCGGGAGCGGGAATTGGCTCAGAGCCGCATGGAAGAACTGCGTAAGGAACTCGCATATCACCCGCTGAGTTTAGAGGCTTTTCATTTGATTTCTGATTGGCCCCATCTCGCCGTAATAGAACTTTCCAAAACAAAAGGATTTAAATTGGAAAGTGGTTGGATCGCAAAACGACTTTCGCTTCCTCAAAGTGAAATCAAAGAGGTGCTCCACCGTTTAGAGAAGGTGGGGTTGCTCCAGAAAAAAGAGGGTGGCTTTAAGTTTGTCGAAAATAATAGCATCGCCAAAGGAATCCCTTCCGATTTCATCAAGCAATTTCATGAAGGGGTGTTGAAGCGAGCGGGTGAGGCGATTTGGAAACAAAAGATGGAGGAGAGAGACTATTCCTCTACTCTGATTGCAATCGATAAAAAAGCAGTCGCGGAAATTAAGAAAAGGATTTCAAAATTCTGGCAGCAGATCGATCGCGATTTTGGCTGCAAAGGGGATCCGGCTAATGTCTACGCTCTCGGGATCCAATTTTTTTCCCTGACGGAGTTGGAAAATGAATAAGGCCTTATTTCTTTTTTTTCTTTTTGCAGTGCTGGCTTGCACCCGTACCCCCAATATTCCCGCACCCCAAGGGCAGCATGTGGGAAATGGAGGGGATCTCCTTCCAAAACTTTTTGAACGGGCCAGATCCCATGCCGTAAAAATGCTGGATCAGGTTACCGAGATTCCTTCGGGTAAAAAAGATTGGTATGTGGCAAATCGAGTTGCCTTGATTCAAGATGTGCAACAGACGCCTGCTTATGTATGGGTAGCATCGAACAGCAACTCCGCTTGTGGCATGACAGCCGATTTTCGTCGAGCCCCCATCTATTTGTCGTATGAACATTGCCGGGGGATACGATCGCTCCGAGATGCCGCTCTTCATCTAATTGGGGAATCGATCCATCATTTTGGAATTTCCGATGATGCTTTTTCTGCAGCGATTGCCGTCGAAGTGGGAGTGGCTTGGGATCTGAAGGTGGGATCGACCGGAAGTGCCCTTGAAAAGCGGCTGCTCTTCGAGCAGGGACGTATCCACGCGCACGAGGTGATGTTGCGGTTGCAGGAAGAGAATATTCCCCTCGCTTTTCGTGCGGTCTTTCCTAAAGATCAGAGGGATTGGTTAATTGCCCAACGAGGGGCGATCGCGGATGAGGTTTCGAAGAGTCCCCATTTATGGGTAGATGGAGAACTTTCCTTAGGGAGTAATCCAGATGAAACCTGTTTTTTTACGTCGAATGAAAAGCGATCTACCATCGAACTTTCGTATACCGGTTGTGAAAAGGTGGAACGACGGGAAAAGGCGGGGCAGTTATTGCTTGAGGCTTCGCTTTCTCACCTTCAATCGGATAAAGAGATTGCCAAAAGATTGGCCGCATTGGCTTATGCGATATGGTTTAATATGGGCCATCCGGAAAGCGCACACTGGCTCACGATCCCTCCCCATTCCAATAATCAGTTTGATGTGTATGAAGCGGCTTGGACTGGAGATCAGTTTTTTGTCTGGTCTCAGTACCTACACAGTGTTTTCTTCTATCATCCTCGTACCAATCAATGGGAAGCGCGCACTGCCAAGAATGCAGGCGTTCATCCGTTTCGAAAGGGGCAGAGCCCTCAATGGATCGGTTCGAAGCTGCTGATATTTGATGAATGTTATAAAGAGGCAATCAGGGGCTCGGGGGTTTTTTACGATTCGATTACCAACCGATGGGATCTCATGACTAAAAAAAATGGTCCTGAAGCGAGGTGGTTTGGAACGACCGCTTCAGGAGTGGCGAATGGAAAATTATTTATTTTTGGTGGAATAAACGAATGTGCCCTGCCTCCAAATGAAAAGAAAACCCTCTATCCTTTGGATTTCGCTCTCTATGATCCTGCTCAAGATCTTTGGACTAAACATTCGGTTTCGGACGATTCCCATTTGGCACGGGATGGGCAGGTGGTGATCAACACCGGCAGTTCATTGCTGGTTTGGGGAGGGCGGAATTTTTCTGAAGAGGAGAACAATTTTGTAGTCCACAATGACGGCGGTTTTTACGATTTTTCAGGCCGTTTAATTAAGAAAATATCGATGGAAAATGCCCCGAAAGGGAGGGCTTGGGCAAAAGCTGTCTTTGGGGAGCGGTACCTCGTCATCCTGGGGGGATATAGCGAAGGAGATAGTTTAGGAAGGGCTTATCGCCGATCCTTTATCCCCGATGGCGCGATTTACGATCTGAAAGAGGATAAATGGTCGCCTATGGATTTCAAAAATGCTCCCAACCTCGATGCCGGCCTTCCCTTTCAATTGGTATGGATAGGAAATGAAGTCCTCTTTATCGGAAATGCTGTCGCTTATTATAATCCGATTCGCAATTCGTGGCATTCCTCCTCCAGGGCCTTTGCTCCGCTTTTGCAGGACCCCTATCGCATTGGGCCCAAAATATTTTGGACTGGCATGGAGGCGATTTTATGGGATGCGGCTTCTTATGGGGAGATGTTGTCAGGGTATGCTTACTATCCCTGACTGAGAAGTTCTTGTTCACGGATCAGGGCGGATCGATTTCAAGTTGGGTGGGGTTGAGGTGGATTGAGGAGAGTTTTATAAGAGGCGAAACGAGGAGAATGAAGTGAAAGCAGTAGTAGTGATTTTGTGTTTGGGGTGGTTTTCGTTAGCAGAAGCCGCAATGGAAATGGTGACCCGTTATTCGATGGATAAATCGAAGTCGGTGACAATCCATTTTATAGATAACAAACCGAGTCTAATGACACTACAAGATTCAGATGGATGGAGATTAGAAGAACTCACTCTGCGCTATGAAGGGACCTATGGGAGTGAAGAGTTTCTGCCAAGTGAATATTTTGTAGTGACTCGTCCCGCTTCCAAATCGGCGCTTGGTAAGGGAAGTTTAAAGGTTCAAATCAGTTACTCTCGAGGAAAGGCGGGGGCTCAGGTCGCAGGGTTTAACCTCCATGGAAATTTTGGGGTCTGTACCGATGTTAAGGTGGGAAAAGCGGCTTGCGATAAAGAGATCGAGACCTCCGAAAAACAGGTGGCACGATTTGATAAAGGAAGATTTTATTATAGTGATGGTTCAGTCGATAATTTTTTTCTACCCAAGGGTGGCGGGACGGTTCCTTCGGGAAAGGAAGAGCCTTTTTGTAAGCCGGATAAGGATCTTGAAAATTTTGCTGATGCCGTTTGTTTAGTCACTTTTGGGGATGTTTATGAGCCCATCAAGGATTGGTGGGTTTTAGTAAAAGCTCTCGACACCAAACAGAATTACCAATCGGCTTCCAATTTTTCGATAGCCTCTTTCGATAAAGAAGATCCTGATGGAAATGGGATCTATTTAACGAAAAAACCGGCCTGCGTCGAAGATAAAAGCTGTGTGATTTTTACTGGGCGTGTGAAGTATTGGAGAGGAAAAAGTAAGGCCTATTTTGCCGTTGAAATTAAATTAAAAGATGACAAACCGGAGTCTGCCATTCTGCACTCGTTAAAGGCATATGAAGGCGGGGTCCGCTAACACTTACAACTGAATCACATGGGGAGGGGGAAAATGAAAATAATTATTCTTTTTTTAATGGTAGGAGTCTGCGAGCTTTCTTATTCAAGCGCTGAACGGGAAGTGCCAGCAGGCATAGAGCCAAGTACCGAAATTACCGATGGGCTTTATGTCACCTCCTCAGGCTACTTTCTTGAAAATCGATTGACGGTCACCCGGTGGGCTGAGGATTTTTATCTGCGTTCATCGATTCGCTATAAGAATGGATATGTCGGAAGCTTCAATCTTCCGATTGAACATTTGAATCAGAATAACTTTAAATCCAAAGGCAGCTTTCGAATCGAAATCGAGGGAAAAGTTTGCAACTATGCCATCGAACTCGACATCCGATCCTATAAGAATGCTCTCTATATCAGGGATTATTCTCCCAAGGCGATGCCCACCAGTTTAGATAACTATGGCTACTGCCCCTATATCAGCCCCTCCGATTATGAGTGGCTGCTCCATCCGGAACCCTATTTGCTGCAGATGAATTGAAAAACAGGGGAAGTATTTTACAAATCCAGCCCCGTGATGACTTCCAAACATTGACTTTTTAGCCTCAGAAGCATGTAATGGCTCCCTGTTTTGACAAGGAGAAGAAGCAATGAAGTTAACAGTATTAGGAATTTTTTTAATGGTGGGTTCTTTGGCCACGGCCGGAAGTCTCACGGGTAAAGCTACTTTTAAAGCGGCTCCCCCTAAGAGAGATGCGATTAAGATGAATGCCGATCCGGTTTGCGCCAAGGAAAATGCCGGAAAAACAATCTTAAAAGAAGATGTGATCGTGAATAATGGCGGACTAGCCAACGTGTTTGTCTACGTAAAAGAAGGGTTCAAAGGGACTCCGCCTCCAGCGCCGACCACAGCCGCTGTGTTTGATCAACATGGTTGCATGTATGCCCCTCATGTGATGGGAATTCGGGTAGGTCAGCCTTTGAAAGTTCTCAATAGCGATCCCACTTTGCACAATGTGAACGCACAAGCCAAAGTAAATTCCAAGTTCAACAAAGGAATGCCTACTAAGGGCGGATCGTTCGAGCAGAAGTTTACCAAACCCGAAACGATGGTGAAGGTGAAGTGCGATGTGCACGGCTGGATGAATGCCTACATTGGCGTGTTGGATCATCCTTTCTTTGCCGTGACCGATGGCAACGGAGCCTTTGAAATTAAGGATCTCCCAGATGGTGAATATACCATTGAAGCCTGGCACGAAAAGCTCGGAACCAAAACCGCCAAGGTGAAGGTGGGCGCTCCTGCAGAAGTAGCGTTCTAATTAGAAAGGGAATATGGAGTTTTTGGAATCACTGTTTACATTGGACAAGAACTCCATCTATGGATTGTCGATTTGGGTGGCTACCGGAATTCTGGTGGCCACACTTTTTTTGGGGTGGATCCAGAAAAAAACTCCGCAAACACAGAGTTTGCCACTCCTTCCTAATCATGATGTTCGATTTGAGTTTTTGTGGAGCCTGTTTCCTATCTTTGTTCTCTCCGTACTGATGCTCGCACAACATAGGGCTAATAACCCCCACAAGACTGCCGCAGCGGAGAAAAAACAGAATGCAATTATCACACGTTGAAAGAGATCCTCTTCAACCCTTTGCTCTAACCCTTTGGGTGAGCACCATTTTCTTATTGGCAGCGGGAGCTTTGGTTACCGGTACAGGCTCAGGGTTGGCTGTACCTGATTGGCCCCTTTCCTTTGGTCAATTTTTTCCAGAGATGGTTGGCGGTGTCTTCTATGAGCATGGCCATCGAATGGTCGCAGGAACTGTAGCCATCCTCACCGTTGGATTTGCGATCCTGGGACGGAATGCCAGAAACAAAACAGTAAAAATTTTAGGGTTTTGTGCAGTCGGAGTGGTGCTGACCCAAGCCACTTTGGGAGGAATGACCGTACTTTATAAGTTGCCCACCGCAGTCTCGGTTTCCCATGCCTGCTTAGCCCAGATCTTTTTTTCAATCACCGCCCTATTAGCTTTGATGACAAGTAAAGGTTGGCAACGGCTGACTCCATGGGCAGAAAAAGATAGTCTCGCCTTGTTCTTTGCTCGATTTTTAACGATTGCCATTTTTATTCAGCTTTTGTTGGGAGCAATCATGCGCCACAAGGGTGCTGGGCTAGCCATACCTACCTATCCCAAAGCCTTTGGCCAATGGATTCCAGAATTCGTTTCCTTCCCGGTGACGATCCATTTCGCCCATCGAACTTGGGCTTGGGTGGTGGCCATATTTAGCGCTGCGACCGCCTTTCGGATTCTTGCCAAGCATTACGGGAATTTTTTACTCACCTTTTTCTCGGGAGTGATTTTAGGACTGGTGGGTTTCCAGGTTTTGTTGGGTGCATTTGTGATCTGGCTCCGAAAACCGATTCCACTCACAACAGTTCATCTGGTGGTAGGTGCAATTATCTTAGCCACCTCCGTTTGTCTCAATGCCACCCTTAACAAAATAAAATCACCCAAAGACTCAAATGAAACTTAAAATCTACATTGAACTGATCAAACCCCGGATCACCATGCTTGCCCTTTGTATGGCAGCACTCGGTTTTTATTTTGGTTCTCCCGGTCAGGTCGATTACGTCAGGCTTTCAATCCTGATGTTTGGGTTGTTGCTAGTTGGCGGTTGTTGCAATGCCCTTAACCAATACCTAGAGAGAGACGTCGATAGTTGCATGTGGCGGACGATGAAGCGTCCTTTACCTTCCGGAAGGATTGAGCCGGGAGAGGTTTTAAAGTTTGGACTTATTCTTGGAGTGCTGGGGGAATTGGTTCTGTTAGTGGGAACCAATTCGGTGACCGCCGTACTCGCCGCTTTTACCATCCTTTTCTACGTCGGGATCTATACCCCTTCAAAGCGGGTCAGCTCTTTATCGACATTAATAGGAGCGATTCCAGGGGCGATGCCGCCGTTAATGGGCTTTACGGCCGCCTATGGAAAATTGGGGGCGATGGGAGCGGTTCTTTTTGCGATCCTTTTTATTTGGCAGATTCCCCATTTTCTCTCGATTGCCTGGATCTACCGTGAAGATTATGGCCGTGCAGGATTGCCGATTTTATCGGTGATCGATCAACGAGGCAGTAAGTTGGCCAGAGAGGTGATCCTCTACGCCGCGGTTTTAATCCCAATCACTCTGTTGCCTTCTGTTTGGGGAATCACCAGCGATGGGTATCTCTGGGCCGCTCTTTTATTGGGTCTTTTCTTTATGGCAAGCTCCTTCTGGATGGCCATCAGCAGAAGTATCGGTGTTGCCCGTGCGCTCTTTGCCATTTCTATTTTGTATCTTCCAGTGTTGGGAATCTTCATGATTTGGAATCGGGTGTGAAATGGCTTTGTTGAAAAAGCACCGTCTGCGACGTCATCGGGTTCGGCTTCGCTACAGCGTACTATCTAAGTACGCCTCCGCTCAGCCAAACCCTGCTTCCTTGCATCCAGTGCTTTTTGAACAAAGCCCCTTTTTAAATTCAGTATGAAATCGTTGCTGCAAATTGAAAACCTTTCCTATTCCTATCGCGAGTTAAAAGCCTTAGACGGCGTTTCTTTTAAAGTCGATTCGGGAGAGCTCTTTGCGCTGATTGGACCTAATGGGAGCGGGAAAAGCACTCTTTTCAAAATCTTAGCAACTCTCATGCCGATCCAAACCGGAAAAGTTTCGCTTTTTGGTAAGGACATTACAAAAGAGGCAACAGCGATCCGAAAAGAATTGGGAGTGGTCTTCCAATTTCCAGCGGTCGATAAAAAATTGACCGTACTCGAGAACCTGCAATTTCAAAAAGCGCTTTACGGAGTCAAAACCGATGTTGCTCCATTGTTGGAGCTTTTTCAGTTGGGACCGAAGCGGGATGAACGGGTTGAAAAACTTTCAGGTGGGATGATCCGACGTTTAGAGATTGCAAAGGCACTCCTTCACGAACCGAAGTTTTTACTGATGGATGAACCAACTACCGGATTGGATCCTTTAGTGCGACGAGAACTTTGGGATTTCCTGGGGGATTTACGCAAGAAAAAAGGGCTCACTTTGTTTTTTACGACTCATTTATTGGAAGAGGCAGAGGCTTCAGATCGACTTGTGCTATTAGACAAGGGGAAACTGCTGGCGATGGATAGCCCACAGGCCCTGAAGCAAACGATGCACAAAGACACCATTCGCATGACTGGAAAGGGGCTACTCTCTTTAAAAGATACGTTGGAGAGTCGATATTCCACCACCACTACATTGGTGGATCAAGAATTACGGATCGAATCGGATCAGGCGCCGCTATTAGTGAATAAACTCCTGACCGATTATCCCAAAGAGATCGAATCGATTACGATTTCCCGTGGAAGCCTGGAAGAATTTTTCATTGCCAAAACCGGACGGCGTTTTCAAGAGGCTAACTCATGATAGCGATCACGCTGGCTCGTCGGGAATGGATCCGTTTTTATCGTCAACGGAGTCGCATCATTGGATCTTTGGCGACGCCACTCGTTTTCTGGATCTTTTTAGGATCGGGGCTTTCAGCTGCCTTTCCCCAGGTTTCTGAGCAGGTTAGTTTTTTGAAATATTTTTTTCCGGGAAATCTAATCCTATCCCTTCTTTTTACTTCAATCTTTGCTTCTATTTCCATCATTGAAGATCGGAGAGAGGGCTTTCTACAAGGAGTGTTGGTATCTCCTGCTTCCCCTTTTGGAATAGTGTTTGGGAAGGTGTTAGGTGGCAGTCTCATTGCAGTGGTCCAGGCAACTTTCCTTTTATTATTGGCTCCCCTCGCCGGATTCCATTTAGGGCTCGCCCAATGGCTTTGGATTGGATTGGGACTGTGGGTGATCTCCATTGGCCTCTCAAGCCTCGGTTTCTTTTTTGCCTGGTGGTTTGATTCCGTTCAAGGATTTCATTCTATTATGAACACTGTTTTGTTCCCGATGTGGCTCCTTTCCGGAGCCTTTTTTTCCGTCGAGAAAGCTCCGATTTGGTTAAAGCCTGTGATGTGGGCCAATCCACTCACTCCTGGATTTCGTTTTATCGAATCGACCCTGAACGCCACGCCAGCATTTCCCAACCTCCTTTTCTCATTTGTCTTTACTGCGGTCCTTTTGTTGGCTGCGGTCGCTGTGGTTAAAGTACGCCGAAAGGAGGCCCCGTGAAACGCAACCCCTTTTTGATTCTTTTGACCCTGTTTGTTTTTACTCCGATTGTGACCATCTCGGTGCTGACTGCCGCCGGTACTTTTGAGATGAGGACATTGAGAATATTGGGAGAAGCCCCAAAATTTGATCTGATTGAAAGAACCGGAACCAATTATGGATCGCAAGATCTCGCCGGGAAGGTTTGGATCGCCAGTTTTATCTTCACGAAATGTGCGGGGCAATGTCCGCTTCTTTGTCAAAAGTTGGAGCGCATCCAAAGTCGTTTTCGCTTTAAGGAACATTTTCGGATGGTCTCCTTCAGCGTCGATCCCGAACATGACACGCCCGGAGTGTTACGCGAATATGCCGATCGTTTCCATGCCGATCCCTATAAATGGCTCTTTTTAACAGGGGATAAAAAACAGATCCGGCAAATCACTCGTGAAGGATTTAAATTGGCGGTCGAAGATGCCCCCCAAGAGATCATCCATAGTTTTAAATTGGCCTTGGTCGATCGATGGGGAAGAGTACGGGGTTATTACGACGGCCTAGAAGAGGATTCCATTAAGCAACTCATGCGCGATACCAAACAATTGCTTAAAGAGGCCTTTTAGCACATTCACTTAAATAACTTTTCAAACTCCTCATACCCCTCTTTTTTCAAATCCTCTTTCGGGATGAAACGGAGCGAGGCGGAGTTCATGCAATAACGCAACCCTGTCGGAGCGGGACCATCATCAAAGACGTGGCCTAAATGGGAATCGCCATATTTGGAACGGACTTCGGTCCGGGCTGAGAAAAAAAGCCGCTTGTCTTCTTTTGTCACAATGTTTTCAGGTGTGAGCGGTTTTGAAAAGCTGGGCCAGCCGGTACCCGAATCATATTTATCTTTGGAAGAAAAGAGAGGTTCTCCCGAGACGACATCCACGTAGATTCCTTCTTTTTTATTGTCCCAATAGGTGTTTTGGAATGGCCGTTCTGTTCCCTCTTCTTGGGTGACCGAATATTGCAAGTCGGTAAGGGTTTTCTTGAGTTCTGTTTTAGGCGGCTTTTTATAGTCTTTCATCGATTTTCCTTCTAAATCAAACATCAACATAAAGGCAATAAGCAGGGTATTCATAGGTTATAGATCTCATCTTTCTCCAAAATACTCAGGAGTTTTTTGTCTAAACTCCAAACTTTGGCATTGCCCCTACGTGCCGCAATCAGGATGACGGTATCAATTAATCCGACACCCTTTGCATGTAATTTATAGTGGCTGGAGTAATCCCCCGCTTCAATCCAAATCTCGTTACAGTCTATTTTAGCCAAAGACTGCCAATATTCTTTCACCCTTTTCCCCTCGGCACGGTTTAGGACGCCTTGGAGAAGCTCTCCGAAAATCGGTTCGATGGCGATTAATTCCCCCTTTTCAATGAACGTCTCTAAGATTTCCAGATAAGGAGAATGGCCTTTTAAAAATTCTATCCAAATTGAGGTATCAGCTAGGATCATGAGCGACGGTTGAGGGACCTTAAAGTTTCGGCATCGGATCTGAATTTCAGGGGTTTTTTCTTGATCCCATCTGTTAACAGCCTCAATTTTTGTATCGCCACCCATTCCCGCAGGGCAATTAGGAGAGAATCAGTAATGTTTTTCCCTTTGGAGAGGTTTTTAACCTCTTCCACGAGTTTATCGGGAATAAGGGTAGTAACTTTCATACGATATATTATACGATATTGGATACGATTATTTCAAGGCGTGAAATAATAAGTTAATTATATTAATGAGTTACACATTTCGATATACAAAATCTATTTGCCTGCCGATGATCTATATCATGTTACTGCTCCTTCTCATGACTCAACTCGTAATGGCGGGTGATACAAACTATGAAAAGTTACGAAAAAAGAAGGAACAGGAGCGGCAACAGGTCCAATTTGCGGAGCGCAAACTGCGAAAATGCATCCATCAAGGGGACATCGAGAAGTGTCTTCAAACCGGAGATCCCCACACTCGTGAAATCCTTCTTTCTGTTTATATCAAAATGATGACTCCCGACATGGAGTCCGATCCTACCAAGCTATTTAAGTAGTCGCTGTCGGGAAATGTAAAAAAACAGCCCCGAAGGGGCTCGCTTTAATGTTTTCCCGAAAGCGGCGTATCCCGAGCGTATGCGAGGGATCTCGTCATAAATACTTGAATTTACGAGATCCTTCGGGCTTTCGCCCTCAGGACACGTCCCCGTCGGGAAAATTGAAATGTAGGCCCAAAGGGCCCTCATTTTTAATTTCCCGACGGGGACTAAGTAATCCCATTCGCACGAAGCTTGAGTTGAGGCCAGAGTTGCGTTTTAATACTCCGCATCTGGAGAGGACCGTATGGCTAAGAAGATTCTGATTGGTTTTGGTGCTTTTATTCTGTTGCTGGTGATCGCAGCAGTTTCCATTCCATTTTTCGTAAAGATCGATAACTACCGGCCCGAAATCGTGAAGCTGGTGAATGATCGGATCAACGGGAAGTTTGAACTGGGTAAATTGGATCTGACGCTTTGGGGAACGATTAAGGTTCAGGTGGATGGTTTCTCCCTTTCGGATGGACAAGGGAGAAAGGTCATTTCTGCTAAGGATGTCTATGCTCACATTCCATGGAGTTCCATTTTCCAGATGGCACCTCGATTAACTCTTCGGATCCTGCGTCCTGAAATTGAGGTCCTGAAAGATAAAACTGGGAAGATGAATGTGCTCACCCTAATGAAGCCGAAAGAGGGTGAAGTGGCAAAGACCAATACCCCTCCCGCTGCGATTCCCGCTTTTCTCTTTAATGCAAAGCTTGGGCTCGACATCAAAGAGGCTCGTCTGAAATACCAGGATCTCGTCACTCAACTAACAACCGAATTAAAAGATCTCTATTTTGTGATCAAGGATCTGTCTTTGAATAAGCCCACTCAGATCTCTTTGGGAGCTTCTTTGGATACGCAGTTTTCGACCCTATTGAAAGTACAGGGCCCTTTTCAGGGCGAAACTACTCTAACTCCTACCTTTAAGGATGGAAAATTTAGTCATATCGAAGGGAAGACCGATTGGGATTTTTCTAAGTGGATTATCAATGAACAAAAAATTTCGGCTAAGTTTTCAAGCCCGTTTCGGGCCAGCCAAACCGATTTCTCCGCCTCTCCATTTAAGTTTACCGTGATGAATGCAGTGATTACGGGAGCGGTTTCTGCAAGCGGGTTTGGATCGGATAAGATGGGGTATGAGGCGAAGGTAGAATCGGGAACGATCGATCTCAAAGGTTGGAATTTCCTCTCTCCACTATTGAAGGAGTATGAGCTGGCAGGAAATGCGCAATTTGCAGCCGATGTAAAAGGGGAAGGGAGCGTTTTAAATTATAAGGCCGACGCCAAGATGATGCAGGTGACGGCAAAGGCCCCCATGCTGAAATCGACGCCCCAAATCGATGGTGAAGTGAAGGTCAGCACCGATAAGTTAGATTCGATGTGGGTCACGATGAAGGCGAAAGGAGGGGACATGAAGTTCTCCGGATCCCTAACCTCATTTACCCATCCTGTCGGGAATTTCCAATTGCAATCAGAAGGGCTGGATCTCGATCAGATGATTGAACTTCCAAAACTCCAGAAACAGACGGCGCAATCGGCACCCGAAAAGTCCTCCGCTCCAGCTGCGGGAGGAGGGGGCGGAGAGGGCAAAAAAGGAAGTGCCCCGGCAACTGCCGATTTCGATGCGATGTTAGATCCCTTAAGGAAAAATCCGATTGCGGCGGCTAGTCAGATTAATGCGAATGTTGGGATTAAATTTATCAAGGTTTACGACATTCGCATGACCAACATTAACAGCCAAATGAGTTTCAAAGATCTGGCTTTTAACATCCAAAAATTTGGCATGGGGCTTTGGGATGGGACAATAAGCGCCAATGGATCCTTGCAAGCCAAACCTAAAATGCCCACCTATCGATTTTCTACTCAGGTAAACTCGATGGATCTCAAAAAGGCGGTGACCTCGCAGGTGGAGCTTTTTAAAAATACGCTTTATGGAAACGCTAACTTTAAGATGGATCTTACGGGTGCAAGCCTCAATCCCGATCGGGCCAAGACCAATCTTGATGCCAAGGGAAGCATGAAGGTGGAGAAGGCCACCTTCGCGGCGATTGATGTGGCACGGATGGCGTCGGTAGCCCTCAATCAAACGATCGGGGATATCGGTAATAAGATCCCAGCGATGAAAGGCAAGACGGTACAGCTTCCAGGGAACTATGCCTCGGAATATGAATTTGTTTCGAGCGATTTTACGATTTCCAAAGGAACCTTCAACTCTCCTAACTTCTACGCCAAATCCCTTCCCAATAAGGGACTGGATCTCAAGGGAGCGACTCAAGTGGGAATTATCGATTATGCTCTTAAGGCCAACTGGGAGGTGATCGACACCCATAACTTCCTAAAGGCTCGGGATCTATCGATTGAGCAAATGGGAGTAAGAGTGGATCATGTTTTGGCCGATGGGGATAAACCGGTCTCTTTCCCGATTATTGTGGGAGGAACTCTGTTTAAACCGGAACCCAATTATAGCGCGGTCCCCGAGGCCCTTACTAAAGTGGCCCTTAAGAATGCTTCGAAAGGGGTCCAGGCGAAGGCAAAATCAGAAGCCAAGAAATTAATTGATACTCAAGCGAAAAAATACCTTGAACAAGCTCCGGCTCCTGCGCAAGATGCGATTAAGGATTTCTCGAAGAAGTTATTTGGGAACTAAGGTATGAAAACTTTGCAGAATGAAGCGTTATTAGCGGCCATGCGGTGGCGGTATGCAGTTAAAAAGTTTGATGCGACAAAAAAAATAAGCCCAGAGGATTGGAATCCACTCCAGCAAGCGCTGATCTTGTCCCCTTCTTCTTATGGGCTTCAGCCATGGAAATTTATCCTGGTTCAAGACCCTGCGGTTCGAAAAAAACTCACCCCTCTTTCCTGGAACCAAACCCAAGTGGAGGATTGTTCCCACTTTCTCGTTTTTGCGGGATTGATGTCGGTGGATGAGGCTTATATTCAGAAATTCATCGACTATGCAGGAAAAATCACAGGAGCCCCGAAAGAAGCACTGGCGGGATATCAAAAGATGATGGTTGGAGACTTGGTGAAAGGGCCACGTTCCCAAGTCATTGAAAATTGGGCGACCAACCAAGCTTATATTGCACTGGGTAATAGCATGACTGCCGCCGCCGTGTTAGGGATCGATGCTTGTCCTATGGAAGGGATAAACCCCCCTGAATATGATAAGGTTTTAGGACTAGAAGGCAGCCGCTACCGCACCCGCGTGGCTTGTGCCTTTGGATATCGGCATTCGGAAGATAGTTACGCGAAGCGTCCAAAAATCCGATTTGAAGAAAATGAGCTGATCCAGGTGATTTAAATCAACTCAGACGCTCTAAATGCCGAAAAGGAAGAGAGTCAGTAATCTCATTCTTTCGGGAGAAAATATGAACCTCTTAGTGATAGCCCTCAGCCTGATTCTGTTCCAAGTCACAGCCTTTGCGGGAGCTCTTCAGTGTGCCTATGTTCCACAGCTCTTCGAAATGTATTTGAAGTATCACTACTCAAAAAAGAAGCTCAATGACGAGGTGAAAAACCATACCGTTGAACAGTTTATCAAGAATTTAGATCCCTCCAAAACAATGCTTATGCAAAAAGATGTGGAGAAACTGCGTGCTTCTCTCCCAGCCCTTTTTGACAACATGAAAAATGGGAAATGTACCCAATTGGATGAAGCCAAAAAAATGGTCCTCGATCGGGCTAAGGAAAACTTAGAAGCAGTTAAAAAGATCTTAGGGGATAAATACAAATTAGATGAATCGGTTTCGCTCCAACTGGATCCCAGGAAAAGAAACTACGCAAAAAACCCGGAAGAGAAAAAAGAACTCACCCGGAAAATGGTCCACTTCCAGATTTCAAACTACCTCCTTTCAGAAGTGAAGTTGCCGGAGGCAAAGAAGAACCTAGTCCACCGCTATGAATTGATTGTCAGCAATTATGAGAAACAGCAGCAGAACAAGACCCTTGAAACATTGATAGATGCCTTTGCGCAGGCACTGGATCCTCATTCCAGTTACCTTTCATCCGAAGATCTCAAAGATTTCCAAATCTCCATGAATCTTTCTTTAGAAGGAATCGGGGCCTCACTCACTTCACAAGATGGTTTTACGGTCATTGAAAGCCTTATCGCTGGAGGAAGCGCCGAACGTTCCGGACTTTTAAAACCGAAAGATAAGATCATTGCCGTGACAAGCGCGGCAGGACAGAAGCCAATTTCAGTCATTGATATGGATTTGCGAGATGTGGTCAGCAAAATCCGCGGCAAAAAAGGAACAAAAGTCACTCTCACCATTCTGCGCCAGGCAGAGAAGACCAGCACCTTTGATGTCACTTTGGTCCGCGACAAGATTGAGATTAAAGATCAAGCTGCCAAAATCTTCTACGAAACTAAAAAAGTGGGCGACAAGGAATATAAATTGGCGGTACTCGATCTCCCCTCTTTCTATGGGGATTTGAAAGACAATACCCGATCCAGCTCGAGAGACGTGGCAAAGCTTCTCCAAGAGGCCAAGAAAGAAAAGGTAAATGGTGTCCTTTTGAATCTTTCTCGCAATGGTGGCGGACTCTTAGAAGAAGCAGTGAAAATTTCGGGACTCTTTCTGGCAAAAGCCAACGTGGTCGCGACGAAAGACACCCGTGCGCGTGTTGAAATTTTAACTGATGAAGACAGCGCAACGGTTTATAGTGGTCCTTTAGCAGTGCTCACTAGCCCATTAAGTGCCTCGGCCTCAGAAATTTTGGCCGGTGCCTTGAGAGATTATCACAGAGCCGTGATTATCGGTGGAGGAGCTACCTTTGGAAAGGGTTCGGTTCAAGTCGTTTCCGATCTTCCTTTAGATTTAGGGGCGCTCAAGGTAACAACTGGAATGTTCTTCCTGCCAGGAGGCGTCTCTACCCAAATGGGTGGCGTCCATAGCAACGTGGTTATTCCTACTCCTTTTAGCACCGATGATATTGGGGAACGCATGCTCGATTATGCCCTTCCCACGCAGACGATCCAAAACTTCGTTTCAGCAGAGGCCAATTCGAAAGAAGATACGGATCGCTGGGCCCCGATTACCGATGAGACGATCCATAAACTTTCGGATCGCTCTAAAATTCGCGTAGAAAAAGATCCTAAGTTCCAAGAGATCCGAAAAAATCTCGAAGAGGCAGAAAAAAATGAAGGGGTCGTGAAACTGGCCGACATCCGCAAGAAAAGCAAGACTGAAAACTCCAAAAAAGAGAAAGATAAAGAGAAGGATAAATCGGAAGAAGCCAAGGAGAAGGAATTGGAGTCCCCTCTGGTGAAGGAAGGGCTCAATATTCTGGGGGACATGCTCGAAGTGGCGAAGGGATCTACCGAGACGGCAAGTTCAAACTAGTCATCACTGCAGGAGACTCTGACCGACACTGTGGATTAACCGAACCCTAGCCTGGTGGGCGGTAGACCAGCCTTTAATCGCAAGCAATTGGGCTTCTATGTAACGGTCCTGTTCAAGCGCAAGATCATTCGCAGACAGTAAACCTTTTTGAAATCTTACCGTCTGACTTTGGTAGATCTTTTCAGAAGCAATCATATTCTTATCCCGTAATTGAACAGTTCGGGAAGCAGTGTTAAAGGCGTTGCGCGCCTGTTCCACGTCGATAAGAGCTGAACGACTTGTTTTTTCAAGGTTGAGTTCAGCCTGTTTCAGGGTTTCGACTTGAGCCCGGTAGGTGCCATAATTTTCGAGGCGATCGAAAATGGGAATGGAAAGGGTGGCCATCGCCGACCAATCATTACCTCCGACCGGGTTTTGAGATCGAAAACCCTGAATTTCATAGCCGTACTTAAAGGAGAGATCTAACGAAGGTAAAAACTTGGTCTTGAGTTGGGATTTCCGCTCTTCTATCCCGTCTTTTTGAAATCGGGCCGCCATCAGATCGGGTCTGAGATTGCTAAGTTCATTAGGAGAATAGTTAGGAACTTCCTGCTTCAGAATTTTTTCTTTCCAGGGCCATTCACTTGGAATGGAGGGGGCACTTCCTAACTGGACGGAGAGTTCAGTGAGGGCATTAGAAAGGGCGATTTCGCTATCCGCAAGTCGAGCCAAAGCATTATCGAGATCAATGCGAAATTTTTCTACCTCTTGAAGTGGCAGGAGTCCCCGTTCATATCTTTTTTCCGCTATTTCTAGGATCTCTTTTCTGCGATCACGGATGGTGACCGTAATCTCCTTTTCTTGCATCGCTTGCAGCCATTGAAATATCAAACGGCTACTATCGGCCTCCGCTTTCAGCAGTTTTTCCTTAACCTGAGCATTGGCGGCCTTTTCCTCGCTAGAAGCGGCTGACATGGCAGCGATGTCTCCTCCAAAACGGAAGAGATTGAGATCGGCCCGTGCGCCAATGGCCGTCCTGTTGGCGCGATTCTCTAAGGAGGAGCTTCCCACTAAGGAGTGAGTTGCTTGAGCCGATAGAGTGGGGAGTAGGCTCAGGTGGGAAGAGAGGTTTTTGGCTTGAGTGGCTTCTAATTGGGAACGTTGAGTAGCCAAATCGATATTTCTATCGACCATTGTTCTTAAGAGCGAGTCGAAAGAGGCTTCGACTCCAAATAAAGAGGAGGGAATCAGAATAAGCAAAGCGGTCCATCCCAATCGCTTTTGAAGTAATAGAAGAAGACCCCCGGATGATTTCTTTTCACGGGAGCGTTGCTTGAACTCTAAGTAACCCACTTGCAGGGCAGGGACCACAAACAGGGTGATGAGCATCGAAATCCAAAGCCCCCCAGCTACCGCAATTCCTAAAGGCTGCAGAACCTTTCCGCCTTCTCCAAATCCAAGCGCAACCGGCAGCATTCCTAGGATCGTAGTGAGAGAAGTAATCAAAATGGGCCGCATCCGCTGTTTTGCTGCTGAAAGGGCAGCTAAGCGAGGCAGCATCCCTGTCTCGACCTGCCTTTTAATAAAATCGACGAGGATGATGCTGTTCGCGACCGAGATTCCGTTTAGAAGAATGATTCCCAATGCCGAGTTCAAGGAGAGGGTGCTACCAAAAATCCAAAGGGAAAGGAGTACTCCAATAAGTCCCATGGGAATTGCCACCAACACCAACAGGGGCTCTACGAAACTTCCAAATTGAATCACCAGGGTGAGTAAAATGAGACCGATGCTGAGAAGAATAGCGGTCGTAAGTTGAGTGAGGGCATCGACCAGTTCCTTATCAGCCGTTTCGATGCCAATCGAGAGCTCCGGATAGCGTTTCTGAAATTGGTTAACGATGGTAGAAGCTTCTTTGAGATGGGCCTCTTTCTTGTGTTTATTATCGGCATTTTCGGTAGCCGTCAGGAAAACGACCTCTTTTTCGTCTTTGCGATGAATTTCGGGATCTAATTCTTGGAGTTTTACATCGGCAAAGGCCTTTAGGGGAACCAGCTTGCCCGCATAGATTGGGAGCGATTCAATCTCTTCAGGAGAACTTAAGGAAAGTTGAGGAAAGCGCATCCGGATGGGGATCAATTTTTCGTCGATTTTCAGTTCACCGGCCGGTTTTCCGACGGTTGCCGTCCGGACTAAATCTGAAAGGTCGGTCGGAGTAAACTTCAGTTTCTGCGCCGTCCATTGTTCCGATCGGGGGAGAATATTGAGTCCCAATTCTCTTCGAACGTCGGGGTAATTCTGATAGCGGTCAAAGAGTTTCTTGTCCCTTAAATCGGAAACCAATTCTTGGCCCACATGGGCGCGGTGCAGGGCGGAGCCCCCTCGAATCGCAATCTTAAGGTGGGGCGGATCGGGAATGGAAAGCTCTCCCGGGTTCCATGAGCCCACATGATAAGAATGGGTGGGGGTATTGGGGAAGAAATTCTCGATCTCCTTGGTCATACGCTCCATATCGTGTTTGTCGCGGAGGCGGAGCAGGATCCAGGCCGAATTGATATTGGCTTCGGAAAAGGTTTGATCAATCTCCTTTCCGAACTTATCCATGAGCTTGCGTTCAGTTTCGGAAAGCGTCAGCTCCATCTGTTTGATGAGAGAGTTTCCATGGGTGGAAACGTCCATGAAGAGCCAGTCAGTATCCGGTTTACCGACAATTTCACGGGGTAATCTGGGGTAGACTCCAACTACTAAAACCGCGAGCAAGAGGGCAAGCCCTGCATAGGTAAACAGCCTTACTTTTGGGAAGCTGATAAATTTTCCTAAAAGGGAAGCGTATCGATTCTCAAGCCAGGTGATCTGTTTTTCGATAGGGGAACGCGGATGTTCTATTTTTTTGGAACCAGACATCAAGTGAAGCCGGACGGTGGGAACCAAAATCAAAGCAACGACGGCTGAGAAGCCATGAGAAAATACGACGGCTAGCGCAAGATCCCCTAAAATGGCATAGGCAAGATCGGAGGTGAAGGCCAATGGAAGAAAAACGACGAGCGAAGCGATAGTCGAAGCCAAGATCGGAAACTTCACTTCATTCACGGCATTCATCAAGATCCGAAGCCTTTCTTTGGGATCCAGAAAAGGCGGCGCATTTTCGAAGTGGCGGAAAATATTTTCCATCACCACTACCGATCCATCCACATTCATTCCAGCAGCGAGGGCTAATCCTCCCAATGAAATGAGGTTAATGTTGAGGCCAAACCATTTCATGAGGATAAAGGCCAGCACCATGCTGAGTGGGATCTCGATAGCGGCGGTAATCACATTTCGCAAACTTCCAATGAATAGAAACAGGATGATCACGGCGAGGCCGGCCGCGATACAAACTTCACGGAAAACATTCCCAACCGCATTTTTAATAAAAACAGAAGGGTCAACAAGCTCTTTTGCCTTCACATCAGGTGGAAGTAACGGAAGGATTGAGCGAACCGCCTGGGAAAGCTCTTCCGACATGCGTTTAATATTTCCGCCCGGTTTGGGGCGAGAGAAAAGGATCAGGCTTGCCGTGCCATTGGTGCGCCAGGCGCGATTCCCTGCGGTAGACGGGCCATAATCGACGGTCGCCACCTCTCCCAACAAGACATGTTTGCCGCTCGGGGTGGGAATAGGAAGTTCAGAAATATTGCTTAGCTGCGAAAGTTGCGGAGGCATTTGAATAGGAATCTGTTTATCCCCGACGGTAATATCGCCCGCATTTTGGCTTTGTAAGCCCTGAGATATCGCCTGTTCAATCTCTTTTGGGAAAAGTTGATATTGAGTCAGTACTTCAGGAATGAGCTCAATGCGGATCTCCTTTTCGGAAGGATTCCATAACCCTGGATTATCGGCATCGACCACCTTTGCTAGCTTAGGGGTCAAAATCGGTTCGACTAACTTATAGAGTTCATCGAGGGTTCGTTTTTCGCTATAGACACTCATGGCAAAGAAACCGGTATTATGGCTTCCCACCCAGACCCAGATTCCGTCTCGTGATTCCTTAGGCAATCGGGCTTCTATTCCATGGACGGCGCTACGGACCTCTCTGAGCGCCACATCGGAATCGATTCCCCAACCAAACTCCACTGAAAAATTGGCATTACCTCTACGGTAATCTGCAATGACCTCTTCCACTTTCAGGTGTGAAGTGTTGAGTCGACGCAATTGCGATTCTAAAGGCGCCCCAAAGAGCCTTAAGAAATCTTCGCCGGTATAACCGCCATATGGAATCTGAATCTGGATGACCGGTTTGCTTGAATTAGGAAAAAGGGAAACCGGTAAGCGCAGTCCCGAGATCACTCCCCAAAGGGCAAGCAACCCTAAGATCAGGTAGACGTGAAAAGGGCGTTGATAAAGATTCGACATAAATTAGCGAGAGGCCTCGACTTCCACTTCTTCTGCTTCACTCACGAATGCGCTGGAGCGGTGAATATATTCCTGCCCCGATTCCAGCCCTCTCAGAACTTCAACGGTGCCTCGTTTCGGTGGGCCGATTTCTACCGGCTGGTAGTGGGTCTTTTTGTCTTTTAAAATACGAACGAAAGGTTTGGTGCCACGGTAGGCGATGGCTTCATCGGGGATTTCGATCCCTTGCCGTAAATTTACTTTAAGATAAACTTTTCCGAGCAAGCCCATCGCAGGGATGGGAACCGGTTTACCGTTTTTCAGTTCTACCGTAGCCGTTCCCGTTGCTGCATCCACCACCGGGCTGATCCCCGAAATCGAGACAGGGATGGCCGTTTCCCCTACTTTGAGTTCGCCTTTTAAATCAGACCTAATAAAAGGAAGATCGCGGGAGGTGACCTCGATCCGTAAACGGGTTTGGGTCGCATCTACAACCACCGCTATCCGTTGCCCTTTGGTGACATGGGCTCCTTCCGAGACCTCAATTTGGGCAACCTTTCCTTTAATGGAAGAAGCGGCAATAAAGGGGCGGTAATCGTAAATGGGGTCGGTGTTTTTAATCGAAATCAGGGGCGTTTTGGGGGAAACCGCCTTTCCGATGGGGACTAGGATCTGCTGAACCACCCCATCAATATCGGAAAGGATGGCAGCACTGCTTTTGGGCTCAATTCGGACGGGATAGACTAAAAGGTCGAAAAGCTCCGATTGAAGTGCTTTTCGTGCCTGAACCACCGGTTTTTTAGGTGGTGGAGTGGGGGCGGCAAAGAGGAACCAGACCCCTAAAAAAGTACCGTAAAATAAAATAGATAGCTTCATGGAAATTCCCCGCTTTTGGTACTTGAATGATAGACGGGAAGCAAGTAAAAACGTGACTTCTGTAATTGTGGGCCGCTAGCTCAGTTGCCCCAGGCGTGAAGCGCCGAAGGTAGAGGTGGAAGCTCTACCAATCTGAGCAGCAAAAATTCTGTAGTTCTTGTGGGCCGCTAGCTCAGTTGGTAGAGCAGCTGACTCTTAATCAGCGGGTCAATGGTTCGAGCCCATTGCGGCCCACCACCTTCCTTATTTTGGTCCAAATGAATGAAAGCAAAACGCGCTGCGGAAGCGAGGGTACTCGAACAAATTCCTAATGTAGGGAAAGCGGTTGCGGAAGATTTACGTCGAATTGGGATTTTAAAGCCGGAGCAATTGAAAGGCAAAGATGGAATTGCTCTCTACCGCAAATTGAATCGAGTGACGGGGGTTCGTCATGATCCCTGCATGGCCGATACATTGATGGCGATTGTCGATTTTATGAATGGTGGAAAGTCGAAACCCTGGTGGGAGTTCACTGAGAAACGGAAATCGATTTTGTAAGGATAAACTTAATGATATAGCCATGGGATGGATATCTTAGTGACGGGAGGGGCGGGGTTCATCGGTTCCGCCATGGCCCTTCATTTCAAGGCCCGTCACCCGCAAGCTAAGATTGTGGCATTTGATAATTTGCGCCGTCGGGGATCGGAGCTGAACCTTCCAAAACTGAAGCAAGCCGGGGTCGTTTTCTGCCATGGGGATATTCGAAATCCTGGCGATTTTGAAGAGCTTTCCGGGAATTTTGATGCTCTGATTGAGTGTTCTGCGGAACCCAGTGTGATGGCCGGTCTAGAGGGGTCATCCCGTTATGTAGTGGATAGCAATTTATCGGGTACGGTTAATTGTCTAGAGTTTGCAAAAAGACGGGTTGGAAAGGTCATGTTTCTTTCCACTTCACGGGTTTATTCAATACAACCTTTGCGTGAAATTGAGTTGAATGAAACCCCCACTCGTTTTGAAATTGGAGAGATGCAAAATATCGCAGGGGTTTCTCCTAAAGGGATTGCTGAATCCTTTCCGACTCACACCGCTCGCTCTTTATATGGAGCGACTAAATTGGCTTCAGAAATGTTGGTGCAAGAATATTCGGCTAATTATCGATTTTCTGCGCTCATCAATCGATGTGGGATTGTGGCGGGGCCTGGTCAATTTGGGAAGGTGGATCAGGGGGTGGTTTCCCTTTGGGCGCTCCACCATTTTTTTAAAAAGCCTTTGAGTTTTGTTGGCTTTGGAGGAACGGGAAAACAGGTTCGGGATGTCCTTCACATTGCCGATTTGTTGGAGTTGGTAACTCTGCAATTAGAGGGAAATCAAACAGCTTCTTCGGAAATTTACAATGTTGGGGGCGGACGAAGCTCCTCCACTTCGCTATTGGAGCTCACTGAACTCTGTCAAAACCAGATCGGAAATGAAGTGCCCATCACTCGATTTCCAGAAACCTCACCGATGGATATTCCCCTGTATCTTTCTGACTTCTCGAGAGTGGAAAAGGTCTGGAGTTGGAGGCCTAAGCGGTCGTTGGAAGAGGTGGTTTCTGATATTGTCGACTGGCTCAAACGGGAGGGAGAGTCTGTCAAGCAGGCTTTGGTTTAAAGATGCCGATTGCAATCATCACCGGTTCTTCTGGCCTCATTGGAAGTGAGGCGGCACGCTTTTTCCACGAGAAGGGGCTTGAGGTTGTGGGGATCGATAATGATCTCCGGAAATATTTTTTTGGTTCAGAAAGCTCAACCACCTGGAACACACAAAATCTAATTCAAAATTTATCTCGGTTTACGCATGTTAATCTGGACATTCGAGATCAAGAAGGGGTTTTCGAGCTATTTAAAAAATTTGGGAAAAATATTTCCGTCGTGATCCATACGGCCGCTCAACCCAGTCACGACTGGGCGGCAAAAGAGCCTTTCACCGATTTTAGCGTGAATGCGACAGGAACGCTGGTGATGCTAGAGGCCACCCGTCAATTTTGTCAGGATGCCGTCTTTCTTTTTACCTCTACCAACAAAGTTTACGGGGACACTCCGAATGCACTTCCATTGATTGAGAAGGAGTTGCGCTGGGAACTTGATGCTTCTCACCCCTATGCAAAGCATGGAATTGATGAATCGATGAGCATCGATCATTCTAAACATAGCTTGTTTGGCGTTAGTAAAGTGGCTGCCGATGTGTTGGTGCAGGAATATGGTCGATATTTTGGAATGAAGACGGGGGTTTTTCGAGGGGGGTGCCTAACGGGCCCCATGCATTCAGGTGCCGAATTACATGGATTTCTTGCCTATCTGGTGAGGTGTGGAGTTACGGGAAAGCCTTACAATATCTATGGTTATAAGGGGAAACAGGTACGGGACAATATCCACTCGTATGATCTGGTGAATGGGTTTTGGCATTTTTTTCAAAAACCACGGGCGGCGGCAGTTTATAACATGGGTGGAAGTCGTCATAGTAACTGTTCAGTTTTAGAGGCGATCGAGAAAATCGAGGAGCTCTGCGATCAAGAAATGCAGTTTCAGGTCGTGGATCAGGCCCGTTCGGGAGATCATATCTGGTGGATTAGCGATATCCGAAAATTCCAGTCCGATTATCCAGAATGGAGGCATCGATATGACCTCAATGCGATCTTAAAGGAAATGGTAGAGGGATTCCGGGCAAAAGAGCTGGGAAAGGTGAAATAGGAAAGAGTGAAGCTGTCGGTTGTCATCCCAGCTCATAATGAAGAGGGTTGTATCGAGCAGACCCTGAGACTGTTGATCGGCAAGCTCGATTCCGAAAAGATCGATCACGAAATCTGTGTCGTAAATGACAATTCTACCGACCGGACGATGGAAGTCCTAAAGCGATTGGAAAAGGAATTTCCTTCTTTGTCCGTGCTTCAAAATAATCCGCCAAATGGGTTTGGTTTTGCAGTTCGCTGTGGGCTTCAGCACTTTAAAGGGGACGCAGTGGCTGTCTTTATGGCTGATGCCTCCGATAGCCCTGAAGATTTAGTCCGATTTTTTCGACATCTTGAAAAACATAAAGTTGATTGTGTGTTTGGGACCCGATGGAGTAGCCAATCTCAAGTGATCGATTATCCATTGCCTAAATTGATATTGAATCGACTGGCGAATCTATTTATCCAGCTGTTATTCGGATTGCGATACAACGATGTGACGAATGCCTTTAAACTCTATCATCGGTCGGTGATTGAAGGTGCAGAACCTTTTCTGAGCCATCACTTTAATCTGACGGTTGAGCTGCCATTGAAAGCGATAGTCAGGGGGTACAGTTTTGCGGTGTTGCCCAATTCCTGGACCAATCGTAAGACCGGTATCTCTAAACTAAAGATTAAGGAAATGGGATCCCGTTATCTTTTCATCATTCTTTATTGTTTCATAGAAAAATGGCTCTCTAGAAAAGATTATGTCCGTAAATTTGCGTAGAATACAAATTTTATGGGCGTTGCTTTTTATCGTCCATTTTGGGGTAGTTTCCTATTTCTCTGTGAATCTTCCCTTCGGAGATGAATGGGATCAGACAGAGGCATGGAATTCGAATCTAATTTGGAATTGGCTGGCAAAACCCCACAATGAACACCGGATCGTTCCGACTAAAATCGAAGCTTGGGTGTTTGGGCAATGGACCGGGGCCAATTATCGATGGCAGCAGATCTTTAACTTTGTCATTTTTGGGGTATTAGCGGGAATAGCGATCGCATTTTTTTATCGGATTTCTACATTGCCGCGGATATGGGTGTGGGCCTTTTTTTTATTCCTGCTATCGACTGCAAATTTTGAAAACCACCTCTGGGCGTTCCAATCCCAGTTCCATTTCTTCCTTCTGTTTGGCTTTTTAGCGGCCTTTTCCTATTTTAGCCTAACTCCATGGAGAGCCGCGCTTTTTGGGAGTCTATTTTCGGTTGCCGCTATCTACTCCTTTTCGGCGGGGGTGATATTGGCAGGTGCGGTGACTCTGGGGTATTTTGGCTTTCGGAGGAAAGATTGGGCGCCCGCTCTTTTTGCTTTGTTTTTTGTGGGGATTGGGATCGTATTGTGGAAGAGTGGAAATGCAGAAGCAACGGGCCATTTACCAAAGGTTTCGATTATTTCATTTCAGTTTTTCGAATTATTCATGAACCTCGTGTCGTTTGGGTTTGGGATTCAGCGGGTGTCATGGTGGGTGGGGGCAGGTTGTTTTGTTTTTGTGTTGCTTCCCTGGGGACTTTTGGTCCGTCGGTTTTATAGTTTGAGTGAGTCGGAAAGAAGAGCGGTGTTTGGTTTGGGTTCATTGGTGTTGGGAATATTGGCGATCTTAGCTTCGATCGCGATCTCTCGTGCCACTTTGGGGGTGATGGCGAGCAAGACCTCTCGTTACCATGAAATTGCCTATTTCCTTATCCCATTGTCAGCGGCTGGATGGGCGTTGAGGTTAAAAGTGAATCGAGATAAATTTTTGAAATGTTTTTGGATTTTTGTTTTTTGCTGTTACGCCGATAATTGGGGGCTGAATGGATACCGATGGATGCAGGCAAATCGTTTAGAAGGGCAGAAATGCCTGCGTGAATTAATAGAAAAAGGAGGAGATGGAATTTGCAAGAAGATCCATCCGGGCTCATTAACCACGCGATTGAACCGAGCCCGTGATTTAAACCTTTCTTTCTATTCTGAACTGATCCAGTAGTTCCGAGGGAGAATGGGCGACTAAAAGCCGAGCCCGATTTTGTGGCCTCATAAATCCTTCAGAGACGGAGCGATCCAACATTTGAATAAAAGGATCAAAGTAACCATCAATATTTAGGAGTCCAATGGGCTTTGAATGGAGGCCTAACTGCGACCAGGTTAGGATTTCGCACACCTCTTCGAAAGTTCCAATTCCGCCAGGAAGGGCGATAAAACCATCGGAGAGTTCTGCCATAGTTGCTTTGCGTTCATGCATCGAGGTGACAATTCTAAGATCGGCTAGCCCTTCATGGGCCACCTCTTTTTTAAAGAGGTTTTGAGGGATCACACCAATAATCTCCCCTTGGCCTTTTAGAGCGGCGTTAGCGACTGCACCCATCAGGCCGATATTGGCCCCACCGTAGACTAAGCCGATCTTCTCTTTTACGAGGAGCTCTCCGAGTTCAATGGCGGCAGAAAGGTATGTGGGCCTGATCCCAGGGTGGGAACCACAAAATACACAGATTCGTCGCATGGAGCCTCATAGCATAACTTGGAAAGAATTGTTAGAATGAGGATTATGATCGGTATAATCCTCATTCTTTTCTCATTTGCGAATGCTTCGAATGTCACCATTCCAAACGAATTACAGAGTTGCAAACAGGTTGCAGATTGTATGGAGGTGGAAACGAGGTGTGATCATTGTTGTGGGGTTGGGACGGTAAGTAAGGAGTCGAAAGCGAAGTTTGGGGAGCTGTTTTTGAAAACTTGTAAGGGTTATCATGGCAGAGTTTGTGATTGCGCACCTGCACGCTATCATTTGGAGTGTAAGGATGGGAGATGTGCGGTGGTGTTTGAGAAGTAGGAACCTCCAAAGCGGCTACGCCACTAAATTTTAATGTTCATCTTCAGTTTAATCATTGATTAAGATTAACCTTAAGATAAAGATTAAACTTAAATTGGACCGGATGGGGATCGAACCCACGACCTTCGCATTGCGAACGCGACGCTCTCCCAGCTGAGCTACCGGCCCATATGAGCCCATGAACCTAGCAAACGTTGTGAAATAGTTCAATTAATCTTGCCTGGGCACAACAACTTACGAGGCTGGGGTTGTGCAAATAGCAATCCCACACTATAGTCTGGCCATGCTAACCAGTAGGGGTTCTTGGCTTTATAGCCAATTTATCGAAGGCGCCGTGGCCTCTCGTCCTCAGCAAGTGGGGATCGAGTTGGAGCGTTTTTTATTTCGGGATTTGGCCCCTATTAAGTATTTCCCCGATGCTTCTGATATTTTTCAGGAAATCGCGAAGCTTAAAGGTTGGAAAGCGTTGCGTTCCCCAGAGGGTTATTATTTAGGGTTTGATTCCCCCTATGGCAAAATTTCATTGGAGCCCGGGAGCCAAATGGAGCTTTCGACTTTACCTTTTGCTACGCTCGATGAAGCGGTGGAATGTGTAGCGGCTTTCGATCGAGAGGTAGCTCCATTGCTCAAAGCCAGAGGGCTTCACTGGGTTAATATTGGGGTGAATCCCACTAGCCGGGTGGATGAGATCGATGTGATTCCTCTGCCCCGGTATCGGATCATGACCGAATATTTAGGGAAGCGCGATCAGCTAGGAACTAGCATGATGAGGCTCACCGGTTCGCTGCAGATTAACCTTGATTATCGTTCTGAGCAGGAAGGGATCGAGATGTACCGGGCGGCGAATCGATTGGTGCCTTTTTCCTATGCCCTTTTTGCCAATTCTCCCTTTTATCAGGGAAAAGAGACGGGGCACCTTTCGTTTCGAAAAGAAATTTGGAAAAAAACCGATCCTGATAGGACGGGAATTATCAATCAAGTTTTCAATCCAGACTTTGATTTTGCTAATTACGTCGAGTTAATTTTTAATCAACCCCTGATGTATGCGCAAAATCAACAGGGTGATTTTGTGGCGGCCAATGGGATTAACCTCTATCAAATCGAAGAGGGAAAGTTGGAGGGGGTGGTTGCCGATGAAACCAACCAAATGCATGCCCTACGGCAATATTTCCCAGAAGTTCGGCTGAAACCCGGCTATTTAGAAATCCGCGCGGTTGATGCCGTTCCACCAGCTCTGCGCTACGCTGCGACCGCCTTTTGGATGGGTCTTCTTTATTGCTCTAGGAATCGTCGAATGATCATCGAAAAGCTGGGATCGTTAGAGCCGAATGCAGTGGGGTTACGCTCCTTGTTGGCGATGGCTAAAGAGGGATTGGTGCAAAGAGGGAAATCGGAAGAGGGGTGGTTAGATCCTCTAGAAGAGATGTTGGAGGGTGGGAAGAATCAGGCTGAAAAACTTCTCGATCTTTACAGGCAAAGCCGAAGTTTTGGGGCGGTGCTTGAGGCCAGCTCAGAGCATTTTGATGCAGCTCTGGATGATTCTGTCGGCCAGGTTGATACCGGCCATTTTCTCAAGGGTTCTTAACCCAGTCGGGGAGGTGATGTTTACCTCCGATACTTTATCTGCGATAAAATCGGCCCCCGCAAACAGGATCTGCTTTTGCATTAAAAATCTTCCCAATCTTTGAATAATGTTCTCTTCCTTTGGGGTGAGGGCGGTGAGTTTCGCAGTACCCCCTTGAGCAAGGTTGGAAATGTAACTTTCTTGAGGAGGGATTCGGCTAAAATGGCCTAGTAATTCTCCATTCCAAAATAATACTCGTCGATCGCCGGTGAGTTTTACCTCTTCAAGAATGGGTTGGATTAAATCGCCTTCTATGAGTTCGTTTTGGGATTCAACCCGGCGCACCCCTTCACCACCATGGCCTAAAAAGGGTTTGGCAATGCGAGGAAAAGTTCCTTGATATTTTTTCCCCAGATAAGTATCGATCACTTCATCTGGTTGAAGGACTCCCTCTTTAAGGGCAAAGAAGGGGATCAGTTTTTCATGAAAGTTGAGCAAAACTTCCGGACGATTCACGATGAGTGGCTTTTTTAACAAAGAAGTGAGCCAGCAAAGTTGGATATAATCGGTATCAAAAGGGGGATCTTTTCGAATAAAAACAAGGTCGAAAGTTTCTAGGTTGGCATTCAGAAAGCTTTTCTCCTGGAGGTCTGAAAGCGAGGCCCAAACTTCGCCCGATTTAAATTCCAGATCTTTCGGATGGGTCCAATAGACTTTCATTCCAGAGCGTTCGGCCGATTGGGCTAGTGCTAGGCTGCTATCTGACTCTCGTTTGAGTTGATAAAGGGGATCGGCGATAAAGACTGCGGTTCGATTCGACATTTCACAAACCTTTTCTCTCGATTGAGGTTTTGTCAAATCAATGGGTATATTTGTAGAGAAGATCCGCTAAACGTTTACACGCTCTCACCATATCCTGATTCCAGCCGTTCGTGAGACCGGTAGGTAGGGGGCTTGTTTCAATGGGGGAACCATTTTTCCTGAGGGTTGCAATGGTGGCACGAAGTTCTTTGAGATCCTCTAAAGTGTAAGATTGCTTTTCAGGAATAGTATAGATTTGGGCGATCCCGTTCATCAGAACGGTAAAAGAGTCTTTCCATTCTTGGTGTAGTTCCAGAATAACCGAGTCATGGGATAATTCAATAAACTGCAAAATAGGAAGGGCATTTTTTTGGGCAGTAGCGAGAGCGCCTTTACTTCCTAAGGCATGGAGGTAGAGGGCATTCAAGAATGGACTTATAGATTGAACGACATCTACCGAGCCTTCTTCGGTGATGAGTAATCGAGAGCAACGCCATTTCTTGCTGGGAGTGGCACTGTAGACAAGAAAACTTTGGAGAAACAGGAAGAGCAAGGAAAGTTTTATCATCGAAGCCTTCATGTGGGGTCCCCATATTTTGCCAACATTTACCCCACCTAAACACGGGTGTACCTTGTTTTCATATCTTTCAACAACAAAATAAGTTGGAACTGTTGACAATATAATTATCGGCTGAAAAGGTAACCGCTGGGGGTAGTGGCATGTTTCAAAATCTCTTTTTTCTATTCTCACTTTTTTTTCTTATGAACTGTACACATAAAAATTTGCAATCGGATCTCAGCTTTGATCAATCTCCTGCTCAAATTAAAGAGCATTGTGAATCGCGGCAAAAAAAAGTGAAGGAGGCTCTTGATTATCTCGGGACCCTCTCTGCAAAACAGGCCGACTTTAAAAACTTCGTGCTCAATTTTGAGCTGCTATTGACCGAATATTCTAACCAGGTTAACCCCGTTACCTTCTTAAAGTATGTTTCTCCTCACAAAGATGTCCGGGAGGCGGCCGATGTCTGCGAAACCTCAATGCAGAAGTTCATGGTCGATATCTATACTCGTTTCGATCTTTTCGAACGCTTTAAATGGATCGAGGAATCCAATCCTGCCATCACCGCGAACGAGCTCCACCTATTAAAGGAGCATCTCATCCAATTTAAGAGAAATGGCCTTGAGCTCTCTCCCGAGAAGAAAGAGCTCTACACCCAAAAGAAAAAACGCTTGATCGAGTTGGAATCGCAATTCAGCAAGGCTCTGGTGGAATGGGAAGAATCGGTCACGCTCACCCCTGCCGAACTCGAAGGGATGCCCGAGAGTTACATCAAGGCTCTCAAGAAGGATGAAAAGGGGGATTATAGGGTCGATTTAGATTACCCCCATTATTTCCCATTCATGGAAAATGGCAAAAACGCCGAGGCTCGGAGGAAACTTCAATTCCGATTTGATAATCGGGGAGGGGAGAAAAACCGCGCTTATCTCCAAGAAGCGATCCAGTTGCGCCATGAACTCGCCCAGTTGCTGGGCTATCCCACCCACGCTGCTTTTGTTTTGGATCGACGGATGGCAAAAGAACCCAAGAAGGTCGAAGAGTTTTTAGATCGATTGAATGCCAAGCTCCAGCCTAAGGGAAAAGAAGATCTCAAGGTAATGGGAAAATTAAAGCAAAAAGATGTGCCTGGAGAGACGGCGATCCATAGTTGGGACTGGAGGTATTACGAAAACCAACTGAAGAAAACCCAATATCAGATCGATAATGAGGCGATCCGAGAATATTTTCCGATGCAGGTGGTGCTGAAAGGAATGTTCGAGATCTACCAAACACTGCTGGGGGTTACTTTTGAGGAATCAGTGGGTCCGGTTTGGCACGAGTCGGTCAAGCGTTATGCCGTGAAAGAGGGGGGAAACACCCTCGCCTATTTCTATCTCGATCTCTATCCACGCACTGGAAAATATGAGCATGCCGCGGCCTTTACCTTATTAAGCGGGTTTGCGTTGGCCGATGGAGGGTATTTTAAACCTCGGGCGGCGATGGTGGCCAATTTCAAGGCCCCGACGGCCGATCAACCATCATTGTTAGCCCACAGTGAAGTGGAAACCCTCTTCCATGAGTTTGGCCATTTAATGCATCAGGTGCTGACCAAGGCGCGGTTTGCCACCTTTTCGGGAACAAGCGTGAAGACCGATTACGTCGAAGCTCCATCTCAGATGTTAGAGAACTGGGTGTGGGATGAGAATGCGTTGAAAAAACTTTCCGGCCATTATCAAGATGTCACCAAACCGCTCCCATCCGATCTGATTCAAAAAATGATTGCGGCTAAATTGGCCAATTCGGGGATCCGTTATCTCCGCCAGTTGACCTTTGCCAAGATCGACATGGCCTATCACCAGCAGCCAAAAGTGGATACTACTGCGATTTATAAAAAATACAGCGCAGAGGTGATGCTGATTCCCATTCAAGAAGGAACGATGCCTGAAGCGGGATTTGGTCACTTAATGGGCGGGTATGATTCCGGATATTACGGATATCTTTGGTCTGAGGTCTTTGCCCAGGACATGTTTACCCGATTTGAAAAAGAGGGGGTGCTAAATCCAAAAGTAGGGATCGATTACCGTCGTTGGATTTTAGAGCAGGGCGGTGAGCAGGAGCCCTTTGTTTTGATTAAAGGCTTCTTAGGACGCGAACCCAATGAAGAGGCTTTCTTGAAGAGCTTGGGAATTTCTCGAAGCTCTAAAAAGAGTAAGTAAGTTCCGACCACAGAAGCTGGCGGCTCCGTTCATCATATTTTCGGCAGCGTTCAATGGGGCGAGAATAGAGGTGAAGGCTAGCCGCCTTTTCATTTCCCACATTGGCGATGGTGTGAAGGGCTATGCCGTCATCGATATAGTCGGTGCATCCAATCCCATAGAGTTCAGCGCCGCCTAGAGCTTTGGGCAAGAATGGGGCCTCTAAGTCCTTGGGCATTTCATAGTTTTTAAAACAGAGTTCTCCAGCAAGGATTTGGACCCAACAACGCCCCCCGCCATGATCATGGATGGGGGTTCGTTGACCTGGCATCCAGGTGATGAGAATCAACTCATAGAGCTCATTTCGATAGACCAAATTCCGGGCGTAACATTCGTTACGGAAGCGGAAGTGGGGTTCGAGCCCTTCTTTTTCAATACACCGATTATAGAAAGGGTGGGTAGCTTCACACCGATCGAAGTCTTGAGGTCCCCAGCAGGCAAGTTCCTGGATGAAATCCCCGACCCTAATGATTCCCATTGCAATAAATTAGCATGTTCCTATAATCTTTGTCTTCAAAGGAGTAATGATGGCAGCTTTAAAGAAAAGTCGTGGTTATACGAAGGAACTACTGGTGTTGCCTTTTGACCACCGGGGATCGTTCCAGGAAAAAATGTTCGGTATCAAAGGGAAATGCACTCCTGAACAGACGGAGTATATCTCCTCCTTCAAAACCATCATCTATGAAGGGTTTGAAAAGGCCGTAACCACTGGCCTTCCTAAAGAAAAGATGGCGGTGTTGGTCGATGAGCAATTCGGTTCAGAGGTGATCCAACGGGTGAAGCGCAGTGGATTTACCCTTTGCATCTGTGTCGAGAAGAGCGGGCAGGATGAATATGATTTCGAATATCCTAACTGGAAGGAGCATATCGATCAGGTGAACCCTTCGATCGTGAAGGTGTTGGTCCGTTACAACCCCGAAGGCAACGCGGAAGCCAATCGGGCCCAAAATGAAAAGCTGAAACAGCTGAGCCAGTTCCTGGATGAAACCGGTCGTGTCTTCATGTTTGAGCTTTTGGTCCCGGCAACCGAAGCCCAACTGCAGAAATGCAATGGGGATAAAAAGCTTTATGATGTTGAAGTCCGTCCCACTTTAATGGTGAAGGCGATCGAAGAAATTCAAAAGGCAGGAATTGAAGCCGATATTTGGAAATTGGAAGGACTGGATCGCAAAGCCGATTTTGAAAAGGTTTGCGAAGCGGCCCGTGCCGGTGGGCGAACCAATGTCGGATGCATCGTTTTAGGGCGGGGTGAAAATGAACAGAAGGTCCGGGAATGGCTGACCGTGGGTGCGAATGTAAAGGGCGTCATCGGATTTGCTGTCGGAAGGACCGTCTTCTGGGAACCTTTGAAAGCCTACAAGGAAAATAAGATTACGCGCCAAGAAGCGGTCAGTCAGATTGCAAAGACATACGGAAGTCTTTGCCAACTCTGGTTGGAGGCGAGGAGTTAAGGATTTTCCCTGAGAGAATCTGCTCATATTTTTTGAGATAATCCTGGGCCATCTTCTGATAGGAAAATCGGGAGATGGCCCAATCTTTACACCTTGCCGCCGAAATCTTCGGCAGCTCCTGAATGGCTTCAATAAATTCGGTTTCGGTTCCACAGAGTCTTCCTACTTCTGGATGGATCAGTTCCGGTAAAGAACCTCGTTTTGAGGCGAGCACTGGAGTTCCGCTGACCAAAGCTTCAATCACAGCAATTCCAAAGGGTTCATCCCAAAGGACCGGGAAGAGAAGAGCGGAAGATTGAGAAATCCATTGGGCTTTTTCTGTTCCATCTAAAAAACCTCGCCAATGAATTCCTCTCCAGGATTTTAAAAAAGTACGCTTTCCTCCTACAATGTTAAGATCCTTATGCGAAGCTCTGGCAATACGAATGGCTCCTTTTACATTTTTTACTTTCCAGGAGGCCTTCGCCAAAAAAAGAAGGGAGCCTTTTTTATCTTCCGAATAAAAGTAATCATCGGGATCGATTCCATTATAGACAAAACTGTTGGAACCATGACGGTGGGCGTGATTTTGACTGACAAAAACGGTATTCGGAAGAAAAATTTCTCCCATTTGCCCGTTTCCTCCGATGGTCACTAAGTAGGAAGATGAGGGAATATAGGGAGGAGTGGTGAAGTAGTGATAGAGATCAATCTCTGGAAGTTGCGGCTCAATGGGCTTCGAGAAATCGGCAGGGAAAATACCAGCGAAGGGGCATTGGCTGTCTTTTCGACAGACCAAAGTGACCTGGATTCCTAATTGGTGGAGCCCTTTCGCGAGCCACCAGATGACCCGTTCGGTCCCGCCATAGGCCTGGACTGGTAATTGAACATCATGGATCAGTGCTACCTTCATTGAACGGAAAGGTATCATCTTTTTTTAATTCATTCCATAAGCCGGGATTTTCTTGTCATAGATCCCTTCTACCACTACTTTCGCGGAACACTGGGCCGATTCCTTGGTGCCAATATCGGTGATCAAGAAATTCATCTTATGGGTCCCTTCAGCATTGAATGTCCCTTTATAACCCTGTGCGTTTTCCTCTTTTGGGGTATAGAGTTCTGTACTGTGAAACTCAGAAAAACTATTTTTAAGCACAAATGCCACAGGTCGATTGACCACCACATTCACATCCACTTCAGAAGAGCGTCCCATTGGGTTTCCATAGAGGTCTAATAAAATATAGGCGCTACCTTTCACTACCTTCACATCGCATTTTAAGGGTGCAAGTGGAAGTTTGTGTGCCTCCTGATATTGTTTACGAAGATGGCCCACTCCCAGAAGGGAGAGTAAGCAGATAAAGAAACCAAGTTGATAAAATCTCATGTTGCCTCCTAAATATATAATGCAAAAAAGTGGCAAGAAATGAGACTCAGCCTTTTTGCCTGAGACTTAAGTGCAGGTATATACTTACAAATATGCCACCTAAATTACAGCCCCCTGGCACCCCACTTCCTTTATGGCAACGGCTTTTCCTTAAGTGGATCGTAAAAAGAAAGATTGAGAAAAGGCCTTCAGAAGAGTGGTTGATCCAGTTTCAAACCCTTACCGGGAAGATCCAAAAGCGGGTCATGGATTCTCCATCAAAAGAAACCCCAGTTTTGGTGCCTCCGATCATCGGACTTGAGGATAGCTCTCGTTATTGGTCCCCCTATCAGGTGGTTGAACACTTGAACATTGTCCAAAAAATAATGGCTGAACTGATCCAGGAAATTTCAAACGGGAAGGATTGCACCCGAAAATTGGGAACTGCCGAATTGAAACCTTCAGCATCGCCGGCAAATCCCCTGGGCCCTTATCAAGAATTTTCCCAAGTGACCGCTCCTCAATTATGGGAAATTTTCCGCCAATCAAAACCGGGGGGGAAGGCTCTTCATCCTTGGTTTGGATGGCTTACGATAAATGGCTGGATGAATATTCTTATTGGTCATGCAAGTGTCCATTATCGGCAATTAAAAGAGATGCAAAGTGCTCGGTAACCTGCTGTCATTGCAAAGCATCTTCTTTCCAAGCTATTCAGCCTTCTTTTCCATTGCCACGCTTTTAAAGATAAGGTCATTGACCTCACGCTCCCAGTTTGGGAGGAACTTTGCGACCCATTGGCGCATGACAGGGGATTGGGTGGTCATTTTGCGGGGAGAGGCTCCCAGGAATTCCAATTTTTGATCCATTTCATAGCGAAGTGACTTTAAGAAGCGGGCCGCGGCAATGCGATCGGCTTTTTCTAGTTTGTCAAAGCCTTCCATCAAGTTCTTAGTGGTTTCCGGTTCTACCGATTTGCCAATAGCTTGAACAAACTGAAGATAGATGGGATAGGTCTCCAAGATCTTGTCCACTTTGTTGGTTTCGTTCACTTCCGGAAAAGAAAGTTCGGCCATTCCAACCGGGGTAAAAAACATTAAAAAGATAAAAGACAGTCTAAGAGCCATGTCGCCTCCATTCACCGGGCCTAAGTCAATACAACTTATGTGCCATTTTCATTAAGCCTCTTATGGCGGGTTCAGTTTCCAAAAAGGACAATTTAGGTAGCTTTGAGGGCGTATTTTGGGCACCACTGACTGATTGATCGGCATTGGTTGCGCACAGAGTGTCTGCAGGAATGCTGGAACAAACTTTGCTGTGTATTTCCGATGGAGGAGATCGAATGTCGATCCAGACCCGAAAATTCATATCCCTCATTTTGCTGGTGGGGGTAATTTTGAGTTGCGATAAAAATCGCAGCGCAATTCCGGTTCCTTTCGCTCTTCCTACAACTTACCCCAAAAATGCTTGGGGGATCGGGGGCAATCTTGAAGACGATATTCCGGGGACTGCTATCACTAAGTTATCGGATCGTAATCAAGTGTACAAAGCTGTCCTTCAAAGTCTCGGCAATACTGGGACTAGTTCTGGTTCAGCGGTTGTGCAAGCACATTCTTCACAAGATTACGTAGCGGTGATGCATTTCAACGGAAAGCATAATTTAAGCAAGAGCACCATGGTTCCGAAGCCGCCCGAAACGATGAATCTTCAATATGTGATCGAATCGAGTGGGAGTAATAATTCCGCAGAAGACATGACCCTTTCTCTTTATTCTGCTCAATCGGGACGTAGAACCTATGCTTTCGCTCAAGGGGTGAAGCAGTATGGATTGAATTTGGTTAGCACCGACCAGGTGGCGCTCTTTATCGCCACTACCGAAGGGGATAATTTTGAGGTGATTAAGGTTGGATTTAGAGAGTCCAATCCACTGATCCAGTGGTTTGTGATCGAGGTTTCTCAAGACAAAAGCGACCCGGAGGTTGACAAGTACAACCTGCATTCCGTCTCGAGAATTTTAAAAACACAGTTTCGTTACTAATTTTTGAATGAAGTGGAACAAAAATTATCCAGAGGCGTAGCCGAAGGATCTTGTAAAGGGAGATAAAGAATGAAGTTAATCGCAATTCTATTATTGATCGCAGGAACACTCAGCGCTGAAGAGGCAGCAGCGCCAGCAGCAGTTCCGGCTAAGGAAGTAAAACCGTTCCGGACCTTTATCACCGTTCAACGGTATAATATTGAAAACAATGGGGATGCTTCGCAGGCCATCTCTAACATTGCACTGACCTTAATCTCTCCCGAAGGGAAAGAGGTGGAATTACCCGGCAGTGGTCAATACTGGCCCATTGGAAACGGACAGGCACAAGAGATCGATCGGACTTTTGAAGTTCCATTTGCTTTAGTCCAAAAGGATGGTTTTAAGTTCCAGATTCAGATTACCCGAAAAGGGGCGAGCTATTTACCTTGTCAGTTTGATATCGTCCAGCTTTCGGAATTTAACCGCACTTATGTGTGCCACACCGACATCAATTGGCAGAAATCGCAAAACATCAAAGAAGAGGCAATTGATAAGCAAGGGGTTCAGATCCGCATCTTCACCGATATGAATTCCAAGCCGAAAGAGATTCCTCAGAACGCAATTGCATTTAAGTAAGATTGCTTTTAAAGATACTGGCCAGAAAAGCAGGCATGGCAGAATCCGGGCTTGGCCCGTGATTCTGTCACCTCCAGCAATCCTTCCAATGAAAGATAGCCGAGCGAATCGGCACCAATAAATTCTCCCACTTCACGCACGCTTTTTTTCGAGGCAATGAGTTCCTCTTTCGTCGGCGTGTCTACCCCATAATAACAAGGATGAGTCGTCGGAGGGGCTGAAATCCGCATGTGAACTTCCCGTGCTCCCGCTTCCTTTAAATGGTGAACCAATTTCTTAGAGGTGGTTCCCCTGACTAAGCTGTCATCTATCACTACTACGCTCTTGCCTTGAATGCTTTCAGCAATGGGGCTTAGTTTTAAACGCACTCCAAAATCACGAACTGACTGGATCGGCTGGATGAAGGTCCGACCAATGTAATGGCTTCGAATGATTCCCATATCGAAGGGAATTTTAGCGGCTTCCGCAAATCCAATCGCCGCGGGCACTCCCGAGTCGGGAACCGGGATGACCACTTCCGCACCAGGAACGGGGTGTTCTGCCGCCAATTTTCTACCCAGGGCTTTTCTCATTTCATAGACGTTTTGATCGTAAAGCAGGCTGTCGGGACGGGAGAGGTAAATATATTCAAAGACACAACGCTTGAGAGGTGCTGGTTCAAAGACCTGTTGGGATCGCGTTTTTTCCGACTGGTTATGGGGAACGATAATCATTTCCCCGGGATTGACCTGCCGAACATATTTTGCCCCCATCAAATGGAAGGGACTGGTTTCACTGGCAAAAACGGGATGGCCTTTCAAGTCTCCCATTACTAAGGGTCTGAGGCCATAGGGATCTCTCACCGCAATCAATTCATCTTTGGTTAAAACGAGCAGAGAAAAGGCTCCTTTAACTTGTTTCAATGCACTGACTAATCCATCTGCAATCGAATTGGCTTTGGAGTGGGCGATGAGGTGAATGATCACTTCGGTGTCGCTGGTCGATTGGAAGATGGCCCCCTTTTTCTCAAGCTCTCGGGTGAGTTCTGGAGCATTAACCAGGTTTCCATTGTGAGCGATTCCCAACCACCCCAAAGAGCATTTCATGAACATCGGCTGGAGGTTGGCGTCACTGCTTCCTCCAGCGGTGGAGTAGCGGGTGTGGCCGATCGAATGCCGCCCGCCTAAATGCTGAAGAACTCCATTTCCGAAGACTTCGGAAACCAAACCGGCGCGACGATGTTGATACACCTTCTCTCCATCGGTCGAAACGAGCCCTGCGCCTTCCTGTCCTCGATGTTGCAGAGCATGCAGTCCGAGGTAGGTAAGGTGAGCTGCTTCGTCATTTCCAGAAATGCCAAAGATTGCACACATAGTTTAGCTTTTACTCAAAAAATCCATTCCAGCGGGAATGCCACTTTTGCTGGAGGTCCGCCACTTTTCTCTCCAGGATAATAGCGCCACCTTGTTTAAAGATCCACTTGCCCGAATCGGTTGTCTTTCCGATGCGTGTAAACTGCACTCCACATTGGCTCGCGAAGGTTTCTAACTCCCCTTGGTCAGAGGGTTCGTATGCAACGAGCACCCGTGGCATGGTTTCGCCAAACAGAAATCCGTCGATGTCGGTTTCGCGAGGAATTTCCGTTTCCATTCCAATCACCGAAACGTGAGGAGATTTAAAGGCCATCTCAGCTAGGGCGGTGACCATTCCCCCATCGGAAATGTCATGCATCGCAAATTCCATTCTTTTTTTACCTAGCTTCATGCAGAAACGGATCATGCGTTCAAGAGAGGCAAGGTCGGTGTCGTCCGGTTTTCCGCAATCGCGTTTGAACCATTGGCTGGCCAAGGAACTTCCGCCTAAGCCACCTTCCCGTATTCCGAGAAGCGCGATTTCTAAGTCGGTGGAATAAAAATTCCCCTTAGGGATGCGTTGCGATTCATCGAGCTTTCCAACCATCCCAATCATGGGGGTGGGATAGACCGGCTTTCCGTCGGTATCGTTATAAAAACTAACATTTCCGGAAACGACCGGGATTTTTAAGGCTTCGCAGGCTTCGGAGATCCCTTCGATCGCCTCTTCAAACTGCCACATCACCTCTGGGTTTTCTGGACTTCCGAAGTTTAAGCAATCGGTAATTCCAATTCCTTCAGCACCTTTCATCGCTAAGTTGATAGCTGCTTCGGCAACCGCTCTTCGGCCACCTTCCCGGGGGGAAAGCCAGGCCACCTTCGGATTGCAATCGACGCTGAGTGCGAGCCGCACCTGCTTCCCTTCGATTTCGCGAATGCGCATGATGGCAGCATCTTCGAGCACGCCATCGGCGGTGCGGTTTCCTACTGTGGAATCATACTGACGGATTAAAGGGGTGGGGTTGGCGATGTTGATATCTTCGAAAAGGGCTTCAAACTTCGCGTCCAAGGACCCCACGAGCATTCGGTTACGATCCATAAACCAACGCTGGCGCAGATCGGTGGGAGCTGCTTTGGCTCTCTCGGGGAAAAGGGGATCGACCACCAATTCCACCGGAAGATCAACGACCTGTTCACCCGCTTTAGTCATCTTCACGCGATGGCCTTCGACCACTTCCCCCACCTTCACTGCATGGAGGTCCCATTTGGCAAAAATCTTTTCAATCGCAGCAAACTTGGCCGGTTCACAGACCAGCAGCATTCTTTCTTGGGATTCAGAGAGAAGCAGTTCATAGCCCGACATTCCCGTTTCACGGACCGGGATCTGATCGAGATCCAATTCAAGGCCCGCTTTCGCTCGGTGGGCCATCTCAAATGAAGAGGAGGTTAGGCCAGCAGCTCCCATGTCCTGGATACCGACCACAAGACCTGCTTTCATCACTTCTAAGCTTGCTTCTAACAAGAGTTTTTCGGTGAAGGGATCTCCTACTTGAACGGTGGGGCGCTCCGCCTCTTTATCAGAGGAGAATTCCTGGGAGGCCATCGTGGCACCATGGACTCCATCGCGTCCGGTTTTGGATCCCACGTAGACCATCCAGTTACCAGTGCCTTTCGCAATTCCTTTGTGGAGATCTTCGTGTTTCAGGATGCCAAGGGTAAAGGCATTGACCAAAATATTTTTGTCATAGCAAGGATGGAAAAAAACCTGTCCCGCAACGGTGGGAACACCAACGCAATTGCCGTAATCCCCAATTCCTTTCACCACTCCTTTGACCAGCCCCTTCATCCGTGGGGCTTCGGCTCGACCAAAACAAAGGGAGTTCATTGATGCAATCGGACGCGCCCCCATGGTGAAAATATCTCGCAGAATTCCACCGACTCCAGTGGCCGCCCCTTGATAGGGCTCGATGAAAGAAGGATGGTTGTGGCTTTCCATCTTGAAAGCGATTGCCCAACCAGAACCGATGTCGATCACTCCAGCGTTCTCCCCGGGACCTTGGAGCACATATCTTCCGGCGGTAGGAAATCGTTTGAAATAGGGTTTCGAAGATTTATAGGAGCAATGCTCGCTGAACATTGCCGAGAAAACGCCGGCTTCGGCGTAGGTGGGAGTGCGTTCTAATTTCCGGCAGATGTGTTGGTATTCTTCCGTCGATAAACCTAATTGCCGGGCTATTTCTAAAGAAATAATCTGGGTGTCTTTGATCTTCATAGTTGCCCCTTAAGACTCTCCCAAAATTTCATTCCATCTTTGCTTCGAAGATCACTGGCTCTTTCCGGATGTGGCATCAGTCCAAAGACATTTTTTTGGGTATTGCAAATGCCGGCGATGTTCCCGGTGCTTCCATTGGGGTTATCGGTGTATTTCAAAAGCACCTGCCCATTCGATTCCAATTCCTTCAACAAAATTTCATCGGCGATGTAACGGCCATCCCCGTGGGCAATCGGCAGCTGGATCTTATCTCCAACAGTAAATTGGCTGGTCCAAGGGGAATTATTATTTGCAACCTCAAGTCCCACATCTTGGCAGATAAATTTAAGTTGGCTGTTACGGGCAAGCCCTCCGGGGAGGAGCCCCGATTCACAAAGGATTTGAAAGCCATTGCAAATGCCGATTACGTAGCCGCCCTTTGCCGCAAAATCCTTTACGTTCTGCATGATGGGGGCCAGTGAAGCGATCGCTCCGCAGCGCAGGTAATCGCCGTAAGAAAAGCCTCCTGGCAGTACGACTAAACGATAGGAGCTTAAATCTTGTGCGGTGTCATGCCAAAGTCGATCGACTTTAAACCCCAAAACTTTTTCAAGTACGTACACACAGTCATCGTCACAGTTGGAACCTGGGAAGGTGATGACGGCCGTCTGGATGCTCATTCGAGGATCTCGTAGCGAAAGGATTCAATTACGGGATTATAAAGGAGCTGTTCGCACATCTTCTGGACATCACGGATGGCCTGTTCTTTCATCGTGCCTTCACCCAACATGACATCGATTACTTTGCCGACGCGAACGTCTTTTACTATGCCGTAACCCAGTTTCTGAAGCGATCCTGCGAGAGTGTTTCCCTGGGGATCAAAGACCGAATCTTTGTAAAAAATATGTACGCGAGCTTTCATTTTGTGTTTAGAAGAGGGCGCAATCGTTTTAAAACCTCTTGATAGCTCTCTTCTACCTTTCCTAAATCGTGTCGGAACCGATCCTTGTCCATTGGTTCGCCGGTCTTGAGATCCCAAAGACGGGAACCATCCGGAGTAAATTCATCGGCTAATAAAATTTCGCCTGTTCCCACTTTTCGGCCAAATTCCAACTTGAAATCGATCAACTCAATTCCCGCTTCGCGGAAGAGTTTCGAAAGGGCTTCATTCACGCGTAGGCTTTGCTCTTTTAAGAAGGCCATCTCTTTGGGAGTGGCCCAACCAAAATAGTCGATGTGTCCTTCTCCGATGAGGGGATCTCCAAGGGCATCCGATTTATAAAAATATTCGACTAATGCAGGTGTGAAGGTCTTCCCTTTTTCGAGTCCCAATCTTTTAAGGATGCTTCCTGCGGCACGATTCCGGACCACTACTTCGACGGGAATGATTTCTACTTTTTGGACAAGCATCTCTCTGTCGGTGAGCCGCTCAACAAAATGGGTTTTTACTCCGGCGTTGCTGAGGTATTTAAAAATCCCAGAAGAGACCTCGTTATTGATGATTCCTTTTTCTTGGATAGTCCCTTTTTTTAGGGCGTTAAAGGCGGTGGCATCATCTTTAAAGTATTGGATGAGCCGATCACTCGAGGGCTTCGTTTCATATAAGATCTTCGCTTTTCCTTCACGGATTTGAGGGCCCTTATCCATTATTCAGTCCTTCTTTTGCTCCAATACCTTTTGGAATAGGTAATCATTGTGTTTCAAATAGGAGTTGGCATCCATTAGCACATCCAGTTCCTTTTCTGAAATAACTTTTGTAAAGCGGGAATCGCTGCTTAAAAAAGCTTTAAAAGGACGCTTTTCATCAAGTGCTTTTAGGGCATTATCCTGAATAATTTCATAGGCTTCATCACGGGAAAGGCCACGTTCAACCAAAGCAATGAGGAGGGTTTGGGAATAGACCACCCCCTGCAATTGTTCGAGGTTTTCTTGCATCCGTTGGGGGAAGACCTCCAAATTGGCCAGGACTTCTCTGAGCCGGGAGACCATAAAATCGGCCAAAATGTTTCCATCGGCCCCAATCACCCGTTCCACCGAGGAGTGGCTAATGTCTCTTTCATGCCATAGAGCACAGTTTTCTAGGGCTGGAATGACCATCCCCCTTAATAATCGGGCAAGGCCAGTCAGATTCTCGCTCTGAATGGGGTTCCGCTTGTGAGGCATGGCCGATGAGCCCTTCTGCCCGCGTGAAAAACCTTCCCGCACTTCCCCTACTTCGGTCCGTTGCAGGTGACGGATCTCGGTGGCAATCGTTTCGATCGCCGATCCTAAAAGTGCTAAGGCAGAAAAATAGCTGGCGTAGCGATCCCTTGCGATCACCTGAGTGGAAAGGCTGTCCACCTTAAGTCCAAGACGGGTGCAGACATATTTTTCAACCTCAGGGGGGATCTGGGCGTAGTTCCCAACCGCTCCGGAGATTTTTCCGACCGCAACCTCATCTTTGGCCTGCTCAATTCGGTGTTTGGCCCGTTTCAAAAGATCGTGCCATAAGAGCCACTTCGCACCCATGGTGGTAGGCTCGGCGTGAATTCCATGAGTACGACCAATGAGGATCGTTTTTTTATCTTGAAGAGCACGAACTTTAGTAATCTCAAGGCATCCTTCAATCTCTTTTAAGATCAGCTCAATCGATTTCACAAGCCGATAGCTAAAGGCGGTATCGAGTACATCACTGCTCGTCATTCCTAAATGAAGGAATCTTCCTGACTCCCCAATATATTTTTGGACATTGGAAACAAAGGCTGCCATGTCGTGTTTGGTTTTTTTTTCCGTCTCCAAAATCTCTTCTAAATTGAAGTTAGCCCGCTCTTGAATGTTCTTGAGATCTTTTTCGGGGATTTTTCCGAGTTTAGCCCAGCCTTCACACGCTAATACTTCGATATCTAGCCACGTGCGCAGTGTCGCCTCTTGGGACCATAAGGCGGACATTGCGGGTCGGCTATAGCGTTCAATCACGATAGGCTCTCTCTGTAACCTCTAAGACTGTTTCCCGAAGGATCCCTTCGGCGAGGGTGTGCCCCGCGCTCATGATCACATCAGGTTGCGTGAACTTTGCGGCGGTCCAATAACGGGTATAGCCCTCTTTATTAACATACCAACTGGCAATAAGCGGGCTGTTATTTTTTAAGAAGGTATCTTCTACCGACGATAAATTGGAGGTGGATCCAGTAGCCGTATATTTTTGGATCGTTTTTCCATTGGGGAGAAATTTATAAAACTCAGCTGGGATTACTTTTTCGTAACGCGTGTAGAGGATATGCAAGGAATCTTCGGTCAACGTGACTTCATTTTTGCCGAGATAACTCAACACCGTTGAAAAGGGGCTTGCGACCGAGACGAAAGAATAGAAACTATTATCTTTTATGACCGCTAGTTCATCTTTCTGGGGAACCGGCTTTAATTCCCCTTTGGCAGGATCGGTAGTCACAATAAAGTTAAAGAGATTGGACATCGAGTCTATCTCAAGTCTCTTAGATCCCTCATCGATTCTGCGAGCATAGCGTTTCGGTTGCTGAAGGCTTTCCGAAATTTTCTTGAAGCTATTGGCTGGCTTAAATTCCTGTCGGGGGACACATACTCCCACCGATTCATACCACCCCTGGCCCTTTGGGGATTTTTGAACGCTGACAACACACTCTCCACAGGCGCGTTGGTATTTCAACATCTCGCGCCGATCACTCAGCATGCTTTTTTCGAGATCAGCAATCGCAATGTTTTCCGATTCATCCTTTTTCTTTGCAACTCTTTGAATCAGTTCCGATCTTTTCTTTTCAAAAGAATCTCTCTGTTTGGAATAGGCTTCAAAGCCTTCTTTGCAGGGAGCCGATTCAAACCGTTCTTTGAAAAACTCTTCGGCCGATTTTCCTCCGGTGTGTTCCTTAATGGGAGCCGCCTCAGGGATTTTGGGGATGTTATCGTCCGCAATCAAAAAAGTGGAAATAAAGAGGGGAAAGAGCGCGCCAAGAAGACTTGTCATGACGCGCACAAACTAGCACAGGAGTTCGCTATTGCAAAGCCCCTTCATTGCAAGTCGACGATAAGACGGGGGTGCCGCGGCCCGCTTGTGCGGGCCTCGCAATGACGGGTGCGGATTATTCAGCCAGGAATTTTGCAACTTCCGCAGAGTCACCGGGAACGCAATGGGCGCCCTCAAGATTGACCCATTTGAAGTCTAGCTTTTTGCCTTCCGCAATCTTTTTTAACTCCAATGCACCGGGATAAAAGCCCCATTGATCGAGGGTATCTCCAGAGAGGTAAAGGGGGGGGCTATCCTTAGCTAGCACCTTCTCGGCACGGGCCAAGGGGCTATCACTCTTCCAGCTGGCTTCGGTAAAGTATTTTTTGGCAAGGCCCCGAGCCTGGATGACTAAGAATTTATTGGCCCCTTTGGTGTTTTTTGCAAAAGTGTTCAATTCTTCATCAGTAATGAAAGGGGAGACGGAGGAAATTGCGGGGCAGATAAGCGCGGCTTTGGCGTAATCCTTTTGATTTTCTGTATAGAGCTGGAAAGCATTGAGCCCGCCCATCGATTTTCCAAGCAACAACCGCTTAGGGTTCTTAGTGTTTAACTTGTCCTTTTCAATGGTGGGTTGGACATCCTTTACAAAGACTTCAAGAAGGCCGCTATTGGGCAGATCGGCCTGCTTAGGGGCCAAAACCCAAATGGGACCAAATGAAACCGTGACGACGGTGGGGAGTTCCTTTTTAAGTTTTTTCCACTCATCGGCGATCGATTGGATCTGTTTATCCTCGCTCCATGCCTTCGGACCAAAAGTGATGGGGTGAAGATAATAAAGAACCTCTTCATGTTTACTGCCTTCGGTATAGGTGATGCAGTATTGATAAGGGACTGGCTTTTCTTCTTTGTAACAATCGGTTTTGGTTTCTGCCGCCCAACTGGTAACAGCAGCAAAAGATAGGGTTAACAGGGTAATTAAATAACGCATTGTGCCTCCTCGTATAATCAACGCCTATCCGAGAGATTATCGAAGCGCAAGTTTTGTGTTAGAAGGGCGCATGTCTACTTCCATGCTTGGCGATATCTATTCGATTGGCTCGGCCTTGACCTGGTCGATGGGAGTGATCTTCCTTCGTCAATGCACCTTTCAACTGTCGGCATTAACGCTCAATACTTTTCGGACCTTTGCCGGCTTTCTTTTCTTTTTTCTCATCTTATTGATTCAACAAAGCCCGTTCATTCCTGAGCTCTCACGGGAACATTGGGGGCTCATTTTAGCAAGCAGTGTGTTGGGTATTTTTGTGGGGGACATGCTCTATATTCAAGGATTGCGTCGGCTTGGCGCCGGCTTGGCTGGGATTGCTGCTGTTTCCTATGTCCCGATGGTGATTTTATTTGCGTGGCTGCTCTTTGATGAAAAGATTCCCGCAAAGAGCTTGATCGGCGGAGTCTTAGTGATCGTGGCCGTTCTCCTTTCGGCGAGTCACCATGCGCAGGCAAAAACCCACACCTTTAAAGCGGCACTCATAGGGATTTTATTCATCATGCTCTCAGAATCGGCGATGAGTTTTGCGGTGGTTTGCATTCGTCCGGTATTGCGCTCCCAATCGGCGGTGTGGGTGCTTGCTTTCCGGTTTATGGTGGGAAGTCTTTTCTTCGTTCCACTCTCTCTACGAGGGTCTCATTTTGAAGAGATGAAAAAGCTTTTCAAAAATAGGCCGCTGCTTATCCAAACGTTTTGGGCAACCCTCACAGGAACCATTCTGGCGGTTTCGCTCTGGTTGTTAGGTTTTAAATATACGTTGGCGGGGAGGGCGGCGATCTATAACCAGTTATCGACTATTTTCATCGTTATCTTTGCCGCTATTTTTTTAAAGGAGCCACTTTCTCGTCGGAAAATTGCGGCGGTTATTTTAGCGGTGGTGGGAGCCGTTTTAGCAGCTTAGAAAGCTTCTTGGAGGAATCGAAGGAGTTCGCGAACCTCGCCTTTTTGGAGCCCCTCTTTAAATACGGTCGTGGAATGGTGAATGCGATCGTTTTGAAGGCGTAATAACAGTTCAGTGGCCTCTTTCAAAATGCCGTTTTTTTCCAGTTCCGCTAATTCATTCACGACTTCCTTAAATTTGGAGGAACCCCCCGCTTTCAGGAAAATGCGGTGGAGGGCAGCTAAGTCCTCTTCGTCGATGACATCCAACGCCCATTTTTTTTCTTCTTTGGTAACCTTTTTCCAAATGGAAAAAACAGATTCTCCATCGAATGAATCGATCAGTTGCTCCAGTCCAGCACGGGACTGGCTAAGCCAGCGTTTCAGCAGATCAAAAAGGTAACGGATACCTTTTTGATCGGTGATGGCAGGGGAGAGGCCTTGCCAAAGGGAATGGCGCTCATTTCGAGAAAGGGTCCCGAGAGCCGCGGTCCAACTCGCTATTTGGGGTGTGGTGGAGGCCCATCGCACCAAGGTGGGGTGTTTCTCGGGGGCAAAAATTTCCGATTGATGGGCGAAGCCGAGCAAACTCCCTAGAGCAGGAAGTTCATTCGTTGGGATCGAGGAGAGGGCAGCATGGTAAATCTGGAGTCCGCTGGGAAGGGAGCGAACGGAGTGATCTAATCCATAAAAATAAGGGATCGCATTTAAGAGCCCTTCGATTTTGGGTTTCAATTTAGAGTCGGCAAAGAGATCTAATATTACGGTTCTGAGTTCAGAGTCCGATTCATTCAGGTGTAAAAAGCCTACTTCTTCGAAAACAGAATGATGGATCTGTTTTACAATGGAGTATGGAACCGCATTCATCAATTGATTGAAAAATACGAACAGGTTATCGTTTTCTAGGCGCTCTAAAAGGGAGGGATAGGGGCCTGAAGGGCGTGTGAGGGGGTAAACAAAGGCATGAACAAACCCTCCCACATCGGAAAAGGGTCTCACAACCGAAATCAATTGAACCATTTTTTTGAGGGCCTGATCGAAAGGAAGCGAATTGAGATCCTGGGTAAAGTTATAATTGAAATCGCCCAAAAGGTCAGAGGGACCTAATTTGGTCAATTCATTAATAAAATCTTCAGACTCTGAATAGGTTGAAACTACCTCTGACAATCTTTTTTTCCCTTCCAAAGTTGGGTGGGGATCAAAAGCGAACCATTTAAAAGAAGGGATTTTTACCTTTGCCTTCCAGATATCCTCTTCCCCCTTGTGTAGGGTGAGCAGTTTTTCAATCCATCCGGCCAAAACATAGGAGTTGAGATAAAGTGCCGATTTAGACTCGTGGGTTTTGGTGGTTCCAACTATTTTTCTTATCGATTCCAAAACGATCGGAAAAAGCGTTTCTCGTGTGCTCAATTCTTTGGGTTTTAAAGAAGAAAGTCCTTCTTTGAGGAATTGATAGGCCATCAAATAGCTCAAGGGTTTCACCCAGACGGCAATATTGGCATCCACAAACCCAGGCTCTTTGATCTTTTCCTGGGCCGCGATGAAGAGTCCTTCGCTGGGCTGATTCAGTTGGTTGACCAGATCGAGGAAGCCAACAAACTTTTTCTCCTGCATCATTTTTTGAAGGGTAAGGGTAAATCCATCAAATCCATTTCTTCCAAATTTCTGATGGATACCGCCTAAAGAATCCATGAAGGCATATCCCAAGTGGGAGTGGTTGAGTTTTTGGGAAAGTTCAATCCATTGTTCTGGCCCTTTTGAGTCCAAAAATTTTTCTAAATCTACAATCCATTCCTTAGAAGTGATGCCACTGGATGGGGATGGAGAGGTTCGTTCTTTCCATAGAAAAAGAGCGTCACTCCAAGTGGGCTCAATTAACCCTTTATTAGCTGCGATTAACTTTGGTAATTCAGGCCATTCTAGAGTCGAGGTGAGCCACTGTTTTTTTTGCGGAGTCCAGTTTTCAAGTTTAAAAGTGTGAAAACTTTGATCGGCGACTCTTTTTTTCAATATTTCGATAAGGCCTCCGCGATCAAATGCCCGCTCATAGAGGTGTTTCGAAAAGATCGGGGCGATTTGAGAAAGATCCTCATCCGAAAGCCTATTCAAATAAGATTGGAGCTTCGAGAGTTTTCCATTTTGGTTAAGAGCGGCAAAAATTTTACGGAAGTCGGAAACGGTAATCTGATTTGAAAGGATAATCTGTTCAATGGGATGCTTCTGATAGGACGGGAGCTCGGGGATGGACGGGGGCTTCGAGCATCCTAAAAGAGCGATAATAGTGATCAAAACGACTGGCCGTTTCATGGCCGCGCCAGCGTAGTGGCGATTCCTATAGGAGTCAAACTCGGCTACTATAATGAAGTGCAGATCCTTCTCGTAGGAGATTCCAACGAAATTACGGTCGGTTCCCATTTCAAAAAAGGGTTAGAAACCCTTGAAATTCCTTGTGAATTTCATAGTGTGTCCGTAGCTTATCAAGCGCCGATTTGGTTGAAGAAAGCGAATTGGTGGTGGGATAAAAGGCCCACACATCTGGGAGCTTTTAGTGAGGGGGTTCTAGCGGCATGTCAGGAGAAGAGACCTGATCTGGTTTTGACGGTTGGAATTGCTCCCGTTTCTGCTGGTGTCCTCAAGAAAATCGGCCAGATGGGAATAAAACGGGCCATTTTCCTGACTGACGATCCCTGGAATCCAGCACATCAAAACAGGTGGTTTTTCGAGGCTCTATCAAATTACGATCATGTTTTTACTCCTCGAAGACAAAACCTGGGACAGATCGAAAAAATCATCCAGGGAAAGGCCTCTTACCTTCCTTTTGGATATCAACCCGATCTCCACTTTGAAGAAAATCATTCCGTACCTGAACAAGGGGAGTTTGAGTGTGATCTTTTCTTTGCTGGGGGAGCCGATGCCGAGCGGATTATACTTTTTGAGCAGATGGCGAAGGCGAATTTTCGGCTTCGGCTCTACGGAGACTATTGGGATCGATCGGATAGGCTGAAGGGCTATCACCATGGTTACGCTCATCCAGAATTGCATCGAAAACTGGTCCGGGATGCGCGGATTTCGCTTTGCCTGGTGAGGAGAGCCAATCGGGACGGCCATTCGATGCGCAGTTTTGAATTGGCCGCGCAAGGAGGTTGTCTGCTGGTTGAAGAGACGGAAGAGCATCGGGAGCTTTTTCAAGAGATGGATGACATCGTTCCTTATTTTAAAACAGCCATAGAGTTAATTGAACAGGCAAGAGGGTTGCTTTCAAATGCAGAACGCCGCCGGAAAATTCGGGAGCGATTTCTTCAATGGAGCCTTCATAAAGAGCACACCTATTCTCACCGGGTAAAAAATATTCTCGAGGTAAGTTTAGGATGAAACCTCCCTATTTCTCCATCTGCATTCCGCAGTACAATCGGACTCCCTTTTTGTTGGAGAGCCTGGAGCGTTTAAGGGAACAAAGTTTCCAAGATTTCGAAATCTGCATTTCAGATGATCACTCTTCCGACGGGAGACAACAAGAGGTTTTGGATTGGTTGAATCAAAACTCGAATTCTTTTCAGTACAAGGTTCAGCCAACCAACTTGCGATATGATGGAAATCTAAGAGAAGCGATTTCTCTTGCACAAGGAAGATATGTTCTTCTGATGGGAAATGACGATACGTTCTCCAGTTCCGACGCCCTTCAAGATTTTTACCAGGCCACTCAGGCTTATCCTGAGGGGCATGTTTTCCTCTCCAATTTCATGGACCTCACATCTAAAAAAGAATTTGTGAGGGTAACCGGAGCGGGAAGGTTGGGGTTTGGGGTAGAAACCGCACTTTCTCAGTTTCGGAATTTTAGTTTTGTGAGTGGTATTGTTCTGGATCGGGAAAAGGCGCAATCGGTATCAAACCGTCAATGGGATGGCAGCGAAATGTATCAAATTTACCTGGTCTGCTCAGTTTTGGGAATGGGCGGTTTCTTGGTCGGAATTCCTAAAACGCTCATTGCCCGCTCTATCCAAATTGAAAATCATTCCGTGGAAAGCTATTTAAATAAAATTCCTGAGGATGTGCTTAAAATAAAAAAAAGGGTGTTACCGATTCATCAGTTGGGAAGGTTAGTTCTGCTTACGTTGTACCGGTATGCGCCGACGTCAAAGCATTCGGATTTGGGTTACCGGGTGTTTCGCCAACTCTATCGATTTACCTATCTTTTTTGGTTGTTTGAATATCGGCGATCTTATTCTTGGTCATATGCAGTTGGTTTTGCATCGGCCTTTTTGCCTCGATTTACCTATCCAAAAGAGGTGGTCAGTTCGTCAAGGCATTGGATTTTACTGTATGGGAATTACTTCACGAGCACATTGATTGGATTAATAGTGCCTTCAAAAATATTTTTTGCGCTCTATCCCTATTTATTAAGGGTGGCAAAACAGGGTTTTAGGAAATCGTGAGTCGTCCCTGTGCGTGAGGGGTCCCCTCAATCCGCCCCGCCTGGGTGATTTCTATGAATTGGGCCTTTCTTTGAAGATCTTTAATTGTGGCGGCTCCGCAATAGGTCAGGCCTGAGCGGATTCCTCCCATCATATCGAGGATAATTCCTTTCACCGGCCCTTTCGATAGGACTTCAATGGCTACTCCCTCAGCTGTTTTCCATTCTGCCATACCTCCCATGAAATCATCTTGAGCTTCCCGAGAGGCCATTCCTCGGAATCGTTTTACTTTCACTGTGGAACCATCGGGCAACTTTTTTTCTTTCAGTTCTCCAGGGGTTTCATCGGTTCCGGCGAGTAGTCCACCCAACATGACGAAATCGGCCCCCGCGGCAAGGGCTTTCACTGCATCCCCTGGAACTTTGGTTCCGCCATCCGAAATAATCACTCGATCCACTTTGCGGCATTCATGCAATGCGGTCATTTGCGGAACTCCAAAACCGGTTTTGATGCGGGTCGTGCAAACCGATCCCGAACCAATTCCCACTTTAATGGCATCTGCTCCTGCTGCTGCCAGATAATCGGCCCCTGCGTAGGTGGCGACATTCCCAGCGATGATCAAAACATTTCCCTTGTGGCTTTCCCGCAGCAACTTAATGGTTCGGCTGACCTCTTTCGAATGGCCATGCGCCACGTCGACGCAGATGATCTCGGCCCCTTCCGCGATTAGGGCATTGGCTCGATCGAGGCCATCCTGCCCAAGACCGATCGAAATTCCGACCTTTTCCTTTTTTTTAATTTTTCCGAAGAGCTTCACATTCTCTTCAATGGTCATGAAACGATGCAGAATGGCCATGCCGCCTAGGTTAGCTATTTCATTGGCCATTTCGAGTCCGGTTATCGTGTCCATATTGGAGCTGATAAGAGGAATCTCGAAGGAACGTCCCGAAATCGACACCGTAGTAGTTACATTTTGCCTCGATTTAATGCCGTTATAGCCAGGAACCAATAGGACATCGTCAAAGGTCAAACCGCGCTGAGTGTGGAGCATGGAATACTTATAATCGAAACGTCACGCTTGCTCCAGCAAAAAGGGCAAGGCGGCTTTGTAGCCATCCAGCTCGCAGGAGCAACCCTAGGGAGGCCAGATCATCAATCTCTTTGGTGATCTCGAAGAGAAGTGAGGTCGCAAAACCGGTATTGTTCAGAGAACTCATCCCCTGAGAAAAAGCAACTCCAGCCATCGCTCCCACAATAAATTCATACCGAGAGGGGCGGGTATCCTCAAACTCAAAGAGGACGCAACCCATGGTTTGTAAAAGCTTGGTGTTCATATCTACCAATGAGAAATCGATCCAGGGGCCAAGGTAGTACCTTTTTTTCTCCCAAAGCCGATGGCCCAGGTGGAACCCCATGTTGATCGCGGGCTTTTCAAGCAGCGCCAATCCGAAAAATTGTTGGAATTTATAAGTGGATATTGCATTGCTGGTAGTCACTACAGGTGGGACATATTCTTGAAGTCCAACGGCCGGTTTTTTGGGTTGATTAGGAACTTTTCGGGTTTTGGCAGGCGAAAGGCTGCAGATAAGAAATAAGATGATGAGAAGAAAGGGCTTTTTCATTGGAGTAATTCATCAATGAACATCTCTTGGGCAACGAGAACCGCATTCTCCATTTTGCCTTGATAAAGGGCGCGGATAAATCCAGAGGTTTTCAGTTCATCCAACTCCATGATGTCATTCACTACTAAAATGGATCGTTTGTCATCCAATGCCTTCACTTCATATATTCGGATAGTAGAGTCGAGATAGTGGTTCGAATAGACATGGAGCTCAACGACCCATAGAGAGTCGGGTGAACTATAGACGAAATCATTTCCCAGTCTCCAGATGGGTTGTAAAAAGTTGCTGTCGAATTTTACGATCTCATTTCGAAAGAAGGTCTCTTTGGGGGAGGTGGGACATTTTTTGGATTCCCATAAAGGCCCCGTAAAACATTGATGCTCAGAAGGGTAGTTTAATTTGAAGAAATCGAAACTGTTGAAGAGATCCTTGTAAATGGGCCGGTTGTCGGCCCTGTCCTCATACCCCACAAACTTACGCTGTTTCTGCCATTCCTCTATCCGCTTAAAAAGGATTTTTTGGTACATCTCGACTTTGTCGGGAGCGGCCTCCATTTGAGTGGCTTCGAGAAGATCATTTAACTTTACGAGGCACTTCTTTTTAGTACAACTGAGGATTGCCTTCAGTTGCCCTTCCTTTAAAACAATCTCGGGAAATGGAAATTTTTTTTGGTCAAAGGTGATCGCCGTTTTTTTCAGGAATTCCAACAATTTTTTGCTGAACGAATCGAAGGGGGTCTCAACAACGATTCCCGTTACCGATAAGAGAAAAGGAAAATGGTAATCGGAATGGGTAGCTTTTTGTTTGGTCGTACCCAGTTTTTCAAAATAATCCCTTCCTTTCCATTGAGGAGCGGCCGAAAGCAGCGAGATGGAAAGGAGCAGGGCGATCATGAGAAGGCTCGCGGGCGGATCGCACTTTTTTCGTAGTCAAACATACTCAAATACATTTGCGCCGTTTTGCTGTCCGGTTCAAGCCGGATCGCTTCATTCCATTGATCATAGGCCTCAGAAAGACGCTGGACCGAATGGAGCAGGATGCCTAATTGAATACGGGCCTCGACGTGGGTTGGATTTTTTTCTACTGCCGCTCTCAAACAACGGATGGCGCTTTCTTTGTCGCCGGTTTTTCCCATGCACTTTGCCAGTTGAACGGCATAGTTGATGTTGTGGGGATCCAAATTACTGGCCTTTGCAAACTCGTGATAGGCCTCCTGGAATCGATCGTATCGAGTATAGAGCATGCCCACATCAAAATGTTTTTCTGCGATGCCTTGGTTGATACGAGGATCAAATCCAGGAAGGGTTTTATCGAGACGGACTTTGGCGCGATTATAAACCTCCGCTCCCTCATTGTATTTTCCAAGATCATTGTAAAGACTGCTGACCGCAATCGCCGCTTCGGTGTGATTGGGATCTAATCGCAAAACTTTTTCAAAGGCGAGGGTCGCTTTCCGGAATTTCCCTTTTTTAACGTAGAGAGTTCCAAGCAGGTAGAAGGCTTCAGCCGAGTTTGAGTTGGTAGCTATGGCCTGTTCTAAATGACGCTCCGCAGAGGTGAGGCTGCTACGAGCCAGATCTTCTTTGGCCAATCGAAGGTATTCATTGATCACGGAGTCAAGATTTCGTGCATCCATGATTGAATTATACCAGGGCTTAGCGCTTTGGAATATCGGAGAGGAGTGATTTTGCTTCAGAGGTCCAACTGCTATTGGGATACTTTCGGACAAATTGACTGAGGGTGTCTTTGGCATTGCTAAACATTTTGATCTGGAAATAGGAATAGCCCAATCGAAACAGGGCTTGTTCGTCAAATCCCATATTAGGAAAATCTTGGAGCAGGGCTGCGTATCGGTAAGAAGCAGAAAGGTAGTGTTCCCGATCAAAATAAAACTGGGCTACATACTCCTCCTGTTCAGCAATTGCTTTGCGGGCATCGATGAGGTGTTGCCGAGCTTTGGTTGCATAAGAAGAGTTCCCAAATTGTTCAACCAATAAGGTAAAGGCATCGATGGCACGGTAGGCTTGGCTGACATCTCGAGCCGTGTTGCTGGGAATCTGATTAAAGTAGGAAAGTCCGATACGGTATTGGACATAATCACTTTTGGGATGGCTTGGATGGAGCTCCCGGAAAATTTCATAGCTGCTCACCGCTTCGATATAGTTCTCCTGTTCAAAATAGGCATCGGCAATGCGGAGTTCCGCATCCACCGCTCGGTTGCTATAGGGGTATCGATTTTTTAGGTCTCGATATTTTTCAACGGCAATGGGAAAGCGCTCATCTTTGAAGGATTCCTCTGCCTCCTGGAATAAGGCCTCTGCTCCATCCCCCTTTGTTTCTTGGTGAGAGCATTGAACCAGTAACAGGCCACTCAAAAAAATGAAGAAAACAGCACAATCCTTGAATTTCGTAATCATTTGAGCCTGACCCTACCATAAAACCGAATGGTGAAAAACTTTCCATTTAAGCAAAGCGGCAAAGGGTCCGAGAAGCAGTGTGTCTAACGCGGAGAATTAACATATGCCTAAACAAGAAAAATGGCTCCTGGAAGTGGAAGAGTTGGTTTCGCAGGCTGTTTCAGCCGAGGCTGGTCAGGAAGTTTGGAAGCGGTTTGAAGTGGCGATGGGTGCATTGGGAGAGGTGGAACGTTCCCTTTTACAGGCCTATTTTCAAGGTCAAACTCCCACGCAGATGAGTCTCCAGTTTCAAATTCCGGAAAGGGAGATTTCCCCCATTATTTCCAATGCAAAACAACAACTCACGCAGGCTCTTCGCTCTGCTTTTCAGGTGCGTCAATGAAGGGAAATGCAGAACATAACCCAATCCAACTTCGGGAATGGGTGAAGGAGCTTTTGCAGGAGCCCCTAGCAAAAGAGGGGGCCTTCGCAACCCAATCGCTGGGAGCGATTGAAAGCCTTCTGCATGCAGCTCCTGATTCTCCAAGCCGATCTCGCTGTATCGAAATTTTTTCGCAAATCCTGTTTACGATGGAAGGGCGCTCTTCTTTAAATATTCCCCTTCAGTCCTTGGCAGAGCAGGTCCCTGGCCTGTTTGTGCAGGAACCACTGGATCTTCAATTCTTTTTCGAAAATCTACCGATTACCCATCCTGAGGCCCAAGAGCTCTGGCAAATCGGGGAATTTTTTCAGCACCTGGGTGGACAATGGAGATGGCCGCAGGAGATTCGATATTTTCTCAGTCAAAGGCTCTATTGCACCTCCTTGGAATTGGAATGGCTTAAGAAATTGGAGCCTTTCATCAAAGAAAGCTTCCCTAAAATAAAATTAGAGGCCGAACTGGAATCGATCCTGCCCGAGGGAAAACTTCCGGTGAAAAGCCTCCAGCGTTCCCTGCGATATTTGGAGCAGATTGAAAATGTGGAACGATTCAAGCCTCAGATCCTGGATCTTGCTTGTCTTTCCTTCTTTTCCGTCGGGTTATTTAAGGTTCAGCCCACCTCTTTATCCGAAATGCTGGTCCATGCCAGCCGTCTACACAAAACCTCTGAATCTCATTGGATGGAGATGAAAAATGTGGATCTCAAAAAATTAGAAGAGATAAAAAAAGATGTGGAGTGGTTGCTCCAGTGGCTCCAAACCAGCCCATTACAGGAAGGTTAGCCATGGGACGCTACTTACAAGGCTGGAAGCGCCCTCCCCGCACTATTGAAGAGGCATTGCATGAAGCGGAACGGGATCATTTTTTGGACTGTCCGGAGCCCTCGTTGCAATTACGAATATCGGCCGCAGTGATCGACCTTTTCTTTTTGTGGCTTCTTTTTGGAGCTATCCAACAGCTTCAATCCCTTTCGACTTTGATCACTATTTTTGTCGCCCAAAAGACGACTCTTTTTCATGGCCTTCCGATCTTGTCGATAGTCGTGTCTGCTTCCCAATGGCTTTTTTTCATTGCCCTTTTTCTTTACACGGTCATCCCTCTTCATCTGTTTGGGGGAACCCCGGGAAAGTTATTGATGGGATTGCGGGTGATCGATAGCAAAACCGGAAAAAACCTGAGCATCAGTTATGCGATGTTGAGAGAGTGGGTCGGTAAACCGATCGGGCTCTTGAGTTTTGGCCTTTTGCTCCTTCCTTATCTGCATAAAGGATATCCCAGGCCTCAAAAAACGATTACTGATCAACTCGGGCGATCGGTGGTGAAGAAAGTGCAAGGGGTGTGGTGAGTTATGGTGTTGTTTGTTCCCATTTCACCTGAAGTGCCACAGAGGTTAAAGCCTCGATGGTGGCCGGGTCTGCTCTTTATGCTTTTGTTGGCTATCGCCCAAATTTTTTGCGTGAAAACGGTCAATGATGATCTCGATTTTATCGATAGTTACGTCAAGGCGATGGAAGCAAAGAAAGAGACGAAGCCGGATGATGCCGTGTTGAAGCTGCGTCCGCTGCTTCGAATCTCTCCTGCCCGTGCCGATTGGGATATTCAGCGGCTGCTGCTCGCCAATTTTGTGCATGGAAGTGTGCCCCACCTTCTGGTGAATTTAGTGGGGGCGATGGCGGGAGCACTCTTATGTAGCACTTTTCTCCCCTTTTGGGGATTGCTGATTATCTATATGTTAGGAGGCTCATTGGGTTTATGGGCGAGTCTTTTTATTACTCCGTTAGGTTCCGAATATATTCCCCATGTGGGATCGAGCGCCGGGATTTTTGCATTGATGGGAAGTTATTACGTTTTTAATTTCCGTTATCGCACCCGTTATTTCTTCTGGTTCCCTACGCAACGCCGACAACTGGCCCTTAAAACCTCCTGGTTCTTTTTTATCGATGTGATCTTGATCGAGATCTTGTTGTCGGTTGGGCAGGTTTTTCCGAATCGCATCGATACGACCGATCATGTTGCCCATGTCGTCGGGTTTTTATCGGGTGTGGTGCTCGCCATTGCCCTTCGGCAGTTGTTGCGGTGGCCTGCTTGGATCCACACTCAATTAGAATGGCATCAATTCCGCGCTTTTGGGACCTCACGTTGCAACCTCGGTCACTATCTGACCATTCTCGAGCTTAATCCTTGCAATGATCAGGCAAAATTATTTGCGCTTCACGAATTTGCTAATCTCAATGCAGAAGATAAACCGCGCTTCACGCCGAAACTCTTCTCCTTTTTGAGTCCCACGTTTATTCGTCTGGAGCCCGCACAAGTTTCTGAAGCGGTTCGGATTTGCATGGAGAATTTCATTCCCTTGCCGAAGCAATGGCTAAAACGATTGCCGTATGACAGCTTTATTCGTCTCTTGCGAGAACTCCACCCGCAATTCTCCAAAGACCAGTTGGAATCTTTCTTCAGTCAATTCACCGAAGCCCAACCTCAAAAAACGGGGGTTGCTGGAAAGCTAGAACTCTTGCAGAAACGGATTATTTTGCAGGATGATAGCGAAGTCGAAGATAGTAACCAAATCCAAAAAGGAATAGTGAACTAACTCCAAAGGGAATCACCGATACCCAGTAGTGGCCCATCACAAATCGCAGGTAAATATAAGGAAGCCAGATGTTCCATCCCAAGAAACACAGAAATTTTCCCAAAGCATGGACATGCGAATTCCAATCCAGCGTTTCGGTTGCGGCATTGACGTAGCCCGCGATTTCCGGGATCTCTTTTTTGTTTTCAGGATTGGTCTCCAATCGATTCGACGCCTTAAGGTTGAGCTCCTTTAAGATGGCCGCATTTTCCTTTACGGAGGCGCTTTCCATTCGAATCGTTTTGAAATTGTAAAGAAAGGTCAAAATAGCCAGCGTAAGGTGGCCCCACCTTAAGAGAGGATATTTGACGATGGTTCCACCAATGAGAATGGTGGCCATGATGAGGAAAATGCAATAAAGCGCCGCTGGAAAAGTTTTTTTGCGGAATGATTTGGTCAGTTCAATATAGCGGGCGTCCAATTTGAGATCTTGGACCAGCTCGCGTGCATCTTTTCCGGCGCCGGTGAAAATGCCAAACACCAAACAATGGAGCGAAACATTTAACACCCCATTAAAGAGTCCGAGAAGGACATGGGAGACTGCAGAGAGCTGAAAGTAACCCGAAACCAGAGTCAGTAAAAAGCAGAGGTTACAGAGCCATCCAAAGAGTGAAAAAAACTGGGACATCGATGAGGAATTACCCCATTTTTGGTGTTATTTCACCTCTTTTAAGAACTGCTCCACAAACTTGGGAATCAGGGCTCTGGCCTCTTTCGTCACCATTTGGCGCCAACCCTTCTCGGTGGGATAAAAGAGATCACTCCAGGCGGCTAAGATCTCCGTTTTGTCCCTACTGTTCTTCACACCGTGCTGGTGTTGTTGGTTTTCGCGGATGGTGAGGTAAAGGGTATAGGCCTGGTCGCCAAAATCGGTAATTTTTGAAAAAACTCCCGATTTTTCCCAAATAGCCGGTTTCAGCGTTCCAATTTCAAGGAGCATGCTGGCGCAACTTCCCTCTTTGTTTTCCTCGGCATGAAGCTGGCAGAGGTAGTCGGAAAAATCGCCATGGGAAGCATAGAAATCGGCGCCGCCGGTTCCTTCGATCCGACGCGGTTGCTTTTCTCCCTCTGGGGTCACTTCAAATACCTTTTTCCGCAGTTCTCCAATCGTTTTGTTATAGGGAGGATTGGGAAGGAGCTGCATCTGCTTTCTCCCGAGGCCGGTGTGGATATCCATTCCCAGAACTCGTCGATATTGGCGAAGATAGGTCTGCAAAGTGGGCGATAACATCGTTCGGTGGGGAGCAAAATCATTCCCGCCATAGATAATCCCCTTTGGATATTTATATTGCCCAATGCCGGCCGCTTTCGTGAGCTTGCCATTGGTGGCACTGCGGATCCACCAAGGAAGTTCTAACGTCGCAAAGAGGGTAAAATCGATTGGGCCAAACTTGGCCTTCTTCTTAGGATTAAAAAGGGAGTCGTAATAATCATAATTGCCGTCATCCAAATCTTTGGGAAATTTTTCACCCACAAACCAGGTGCGATTCAAGTCTACCCTGCGTTCGGTGTAGCGATTGCGGTGCTTAAATCCATGGGCGTTGATTCCATGAACCATGAGCAAACTGCAGCCCTGCTCGAGGATAGAATTTGCCTGTTCCGCAAGCATCAAGCTTTGGACATAACTTCCGGTATAGCCCTCAACCCCATGGACTCCGGAGGTAACGACCACCAAGCAGCTCTGTTTTTTGTTATCGGAAGCCGGGAGGTAAACGATATCGGTGCCGAGATCTTCATCTTTTTTCCAGTCGTCAATTTTTTCGGTCGAAGCCCGGCTTCCAGCTACTTTTTGGAGGAGAGGTTTAGATTGTTCCTGGAATTGAGCCCGGCATTCAGGAAAACTTTCACAAAACTTTGGAGTGGGCTCAGCGGCCCAGGAATAAACTGCTAAGATTGAAATGAGAAATGACATGCGGCCCCCCTTGTTTAGGGGGTATCCGAGTTTTATTGCGGGATGTCAATGAAATATAACGGGAGCCGACTGGCGTGTAGTTCGGCACGGTAGATCGTCGATGAAATGACCTGATCGATTCGAGGCCAGTCCATATAACTGGCTTCGGTAATTCCAAACTCCAAAAGCAATTCTTCGGGAGTTTTGGAAAACAGATCCCAGACTGTCTCGACACGTGAATAATAATAATCATCAGCGTATGAAGGGTGCAGAATTCGCATGATCTCCCACTCTAAAATTAACGCTCGGGGCTCGATATAGCTGTCCACAAAAAAGTCAAAAAGGAACCACTTCTCTTTTATTTTCCGAGTCGCTTTCAAAAAATAGGTGTCGGGTGCCAACCCAGATTTGATGAGGTAGAGATTGGCATCTAGCCAGAGTAACAATCTATCGTAGTCAAATTTATGCAGGTATTCGTGAAGAAGGGTAGATGCCCAAAAGTCCTTTGGGTATTTTTCAACATGAGTTTGCGGGTGCAGGATGACAACAAGGGAATTTTGGTGGCCTCGACCACTTTTTTCCACAAAAAGGCGCGGTGGGGGATACGCTGGGTTGGATTGGGAGCAGACTTTCAGTTTTCTGGGGATTGTACTTGAAAACTCGGGATGAGTCGGGCCGGGGAAAAAATGGGCCATCGCAGCTTTAAAATCACTCTCTTTTTTAAGAATGCCAAGAAGGTGTCGACCTGAATGATGAGCGGTGTCCATTGCCGAAAGGGCCTGGCGGATTAAGGGGGATTGCCCTTTTTCCCGGAGAGTATGCAACTGATCGAGAATCGTATCGATATGCCTCGGAGTGGCGTGAACCGATTCTAGCAAGGGGCGGAGATGGGAAGGGTACCCCACGGCTATAGGATGGGTCTTTGCGGCTGGAAAAGCTGCTTTTACTAGCACCCAGCGACAACGGTTTCTTACCTTCCGTAATTCGACAGAGTCAGGAAGAGTTGAGGGAACCCAAAGGCTTACCGATGCGCCGGCCTGAAGTTCCAAAAGGCAAAGAATAAAGAAACTCAAAAAGTACATCGCACCTCAAGAGGGAACTACGCCTGGCCTTCTCATTCCTCGATATTCAGCAGGCAATATATAAATTCACCTTATTTGGCAAGAAAGCCATTTGTAGATGTACCTGTATTTTTTCTGAGGTGCTATTTCTTGAACTTCAGATAGGCTGCGCCTATAGTGTGCCCATCTTATGACCAAGCCTAATAGCACCCAACAGTTACAAGAGATTGCAAGAGGTTGCCGGATCGAGATCTTAAAGATGTTATCGACGGCAAAGAGCGGCCATCCCGGGGGTTCTCTCTCGGTGATCGATTTGCTCACCTACCTCTTTTTCAATGAAATGAAAATGGATCCCAAAAATGCCTATTGGGAGGATCGGGACCGATTGGTCCTGTCAAAGGGGCATGGGGTTCCTGCTCTTTACGCCATCTTAGCTAAAAAGGGGGTCATTCCTTACGAAGAACTTTCTACTTTGCGTCAGATTAACTCCCGGCTTCAAGGACATCCTGACCGTCATTTGCTTCCTTTTGTAGAGGCCTCCACTGGATCCCTCGGACAAGGACTTTCCATCGCTCAAGGGATCGCCATGGGGTTGAAACTGCAAAAACGGGATGCGCGGGTTTTTTGTGTGATGGGGGATGGAGAGACGCAAGAAGGGCAAGTTTGGGAAACGGCGATGTCGGCCCCCAAATTTAAACTCAACAATCTGATCGCATTCGTGGATAACAACAATGGTCAGATCGATGGCCATGTGAATGAAGTGATGGATCTCAAACCGATTGCCGACAAATGGCGTTCCTTCCGTTGGTATGTGCAAGAGATCGACGGCCATCAATTTGATGCGATTGGCACGGCAGTCGAAAATGCGAAGAAGCAGAACGAAGCGCCTAGTTTAATTATTGCCCGAACGGTGAAAGGAAAAGGGGTTTCCTTCATGGAGAATAACATTGGATGGCATGGGGTCGCGCCCAATGCCGAGGAATTAAAGAAAGCACTCGCTGAGCTGGGAGGAGATTCCAATGGCCGATAAAGCAACCCGTGATTCCTTTGGCGAAGTTTTAAGAGACCTGGGCAAAGAGATGTCCAACTTAGTGGTGTTGGATGCCGATCTGAGTGTCAGCACCAAAAGCGTGCTCTTTGGAAAAGAGTTTCCGAATCGCTTTTTCCAGATGGGCATTGCCGAATCGAACATGGTGGGAACGGCGGCAGGTTTGGCCTTTACCGGCTTTGTTCCTTTTCTGTGCAGCTTTGGCGCGTTCGTCGCGGGCCGATATGAGACGATTCGGGTTTCGGTGGGCTATTCTCGCGCCAATGTAAAAATTGTCGGCACTCATGCCGGACTTGGTATTGGCGATGATGGCTATACCCAAATGGGATTAGAGGATGTGAATGTGTTGCGGGGTCTTCCCGGAATGACCATCCTGCAACCCTGCGATGACGTTTCCACTCGGGCCGCCGTGAAATGGGCTGCACGACATGTGGGACCCGTCTATCTGCGGCTCACACGCCAAAAACTTTCCGGGGTTCATACCTCTGAAGCTGCATTTGAAGTGGGGAAGGCAACTGTAGTGCAAAAGGGTGGATCCATCGCCCTGTTAGGAACAGGTGCAGGGGTTCAGGAAATTTTAAAGGCATCCAAAGAACTTTCGAATCTCAATCCTTGGATTGTGGATTTTCATACTCTAAAACCGATCGATGCCGCTCTCATCCAGAAACTGGGACAGGAATGCCAGCAGATCTTTACCGTCGAGGATCACAACGTGATCGGCGGACTTGGAACGGCTGTTGCTGAAGTCATGGCTGAAACCGGGGCCAAAGCGAAGTTAGTTCGATTGGGATTGCAAGATACCTATGGAGAGTCGGGTGATCCCGCCGCTCTATATGAGAAGTATGGTCTTTCGGCGAAGGCGATTGTGAATGCAGTAAAGTCTAATTCATAATCTCGCGATAGCCCTTCAGCATGTGGGTCAGTTTTTTGATCTCTCGGATGTCTTCAGCATCGGGTTTGCGTGAGATGTAGCTATTGAGGTCCTCTACAGCCTTTGAGAAATACTCCATCTCGCAATAGAGGACACCACGATCCCGGGTGAGTTCCGCAGATGTGGGGAATATCGCCGTCAAAAGCTCTACCGATCGCACCGCTTCGAGCGATTTGCTCTTCAAGATATAGACATTTTTCAATTGCTGGCAAAGTCGTGCCACGAGGTAAATCGGGGCAATCTGTTCGTAAAGATTCGGCGAAATCATCCGGTTTTTTTGGAGCGCCGATTTAAATTTCTTCTGGAATTCGGCTTGGGAAATCAACTTTCCCGAATCGAAAGGTTCAATAAAGAAATCGCCACTCACATCGGAAATCTTCAAGAGGTAATGTGAAGGGAAAAGAAGGATTTGGTGCTCGAGTCCAATCTGATCGGCCACAATGGAGTAGAGTGCCGTAATGGCAAGAGCATTCCCCTTTTTGTGTTGGAGCAGGGAATGGAGGTAGTAGCGATTGGGATCATCGATGATCTGCTTGTGGAGATCGCTTTTTCCTTCTAATCCAAAATTATCAAAGAGCACCCTTTTAATGGCCCCGGCCTTCATCACGGGATCATTCCGGAAGCCCGCGCACCCTTCCCATGCTTCGGAGGCTAGCTCCAGGCAGAGATGGGCGAAAGGGGTGGGATCGAAGGCTGAGTTTTCGATTTTTCCCAGTAAGAGGGCTGCTCTTAACAGATCTTCACGACGAAAAAGCTCCAATAGCTCACTTTTAATCGCTTGCATATTTTGTTGGGTGGATTCTTTAGATTAGGGGAATTTGGGGGATACCTTTATTGTAACCCCACCTACTTGCCGGATCAATCCCCATAGGTAATCTTGTGCATGAGGCTTTGTTGAAAAAATACCATATGCATTGTCATCGGGGACTTTCACAAAGGTACGGCCTACCTTTGTGAAGAAGCAAAAACAGGCTCTTCACAAAGGTAGGCCGTACCTTTGTGAAAGTCCCCCGGCTTCCTTGCATCTGGTACTTTTGAACAAAGCCTCTATATCATGGAGTTTTTTTAAATAATTATGGCGAAGCGCGATAGGTCTGTCTTCATGTGTCAGCAATGCGGGAGTCAGTTCTCCAAATGGATGGGACGCTGTACCGAGTGCGGGCAATGGAACTCTGTGGTCGAAGAAACGGCTACCCAAGTCCGTGCCGCCAGTGTGAGCAGCTCCCACTTTTCAACCACCCCGAAGCCTCTTACCGAAATATCGGAAGAGAAGGTGCTGCGTTGGGGAACCGATCTCAGTGAATTTGACACGGTCTTAGGTGGGGGATTGGTTCCCGGAAGTTTGGTGCTGATCGGAGGAGAGCCTGGCATCGGAAAGTCGACCTTGCTCCTTCAGGTGCTCCATTTCTATGCAAAATCGGGAAAGTCGATATTATACGTCAGCGGTGAAGAATCCCCCTCCCAGATCTCATTAAGGGCGCAAAGACTCAAAATAGATAGCCATTCAATTTTGCTGGCCTCTGAAACCAATCTTGAAAAAATTCTGGGACATATTGAACATACTAAACCGCAGATCTTGGTGATTGATTCGATTCAAACCGTCTATAGCAGCGAATTAGAATCTCAGCCCGGAAACGTAGCGCAGTTGCGAGAGTGCACCTATCGCTTTCTGGAGATTGCAAAAGGAAAAGGGATCGCCACTTTTTTAGTGGGGCATGTGACGAAAGAGGGAAACATTGCGGGGCCCAAGGTGCTCGAACATATGGTCGATGTGGTGCTCTATATTGAAGCGGGTGGAGCGGGAGGCTTTCGACTCTTACGTTCCATTAAAAATCGATTCGGAGCCACCAATGAAGTAGGCGTCTTTGAAATGATCTCCGATGGACTGAAGCAGGTAAACAATCCTTCCAGCGTTTTTCTTTCGGAAAAAGCACAGAATGTTCCGGGCAGCGTGATCTCGGTCAATTTAGAGGGGAACCGACCCTTGCTCATAGAAGTGCAGGCCCTCTCTTCTCACACATCGCTTGCTATTCCAAGGAGAACAGCAATAGGAATGGACCCCAATCGCCTTTCACTGCTCGTTGCTATTTTGGAAAAAAGGGCCGGCTACCGTTTTTTTGATCAAGATGTTTACTTAAATGTGGCCGGAGGCATTCGCGTGAATGAACCGGCCGTCGATTTGGGAGTGGCAGCGGCTCTCCTCTCGAGCCAAGAAGGCAAAGCAGTAGAAAGCGATAAAGTCTTCATGGGGGAACTTGGACTGGGCGGGGAGATCCGTAGTGTTCCTCGAATCGTTGAGCGATTGAAAGAGAGTTCAAAAATCGGAATGAAGACTGCCTATATCCCTGCGGCTCAAGCCAAGGAACTTCCCAAGGGAATGATCGAAACGGTTATACCTGTGGAGCATATTCAGGGGTTGATTCCGTATATTCGATGACTCTTCCCCGGCGTTGCTTTTGACAATTGGATTCAAACTCTTCAGGATTCCGAAGATGAAACTGACAAATTTAACGATACTCACTTCTTTTTTTTGGGGTTGTTTGCTTTATGCTGGCCCTGCGGTGACGAAAACATCGGGGGGATGGGGAGAGTCGAGTGAATATGGAAAACAGTTAAAAAGTGGTGCAAGAGAAACTGTTACTGGGAACGTTCTTTCCTTTGATGAGGTAACCCCACTTTCTGGAATGGAACCTGGAGTTCAGGTTAAGCTTCAGATTGGGAAGAGGGATCTTGATATTCATCTAGGCCCGCGGTGGTTTGTTTTGGAGAGAGATTTAAATATAACGCGTGGCCAACCGCTTTCTATCGTCGGGTTGCGCATTCAGTTGGGGAAAAAACCGGTCCTGGTAGCCGAAGAGATACGTCATACTAAAGGGGATAGTATCATCATCAGGGAGAAATCGGGTGAGTTGAAAAGGGAAAAAGAGACAGAACCGGAGAAAAACCCCACATCAGCCGCTCTTCATGTGCTTTGGAGACAGTGTTCAAGTTGTCATCAGAAAAAGGACCATCCCGGGGCAAAGTTCCTCGGCGAGCAGGGCTTGAGTGACAAGATGGTGGTAAAGAAGATGATTGCGGTTTTAGAAAGCGGGAAGATGCCCCCGGCTCATAAGAATTTTAAAGACTCTCTCGATGGGAAATTGGTTTTGGAATGGCTTCGAACCCAAGAGAAAGAGATGTAAAGAGCTCTCTTTAACGGGCTACGAAAGGGATTTAACGGCCGTCATCGCTCGGCTCCAGCGTTGCAAGAGCTGCTCCCGTTTCTTTTTATCTGCAGATTCTGTTCGAGGTTCAAAGCAGTGATCCGCTTTCCACTTATGGGCAATATCCTCTTCGCTGGTCCATATGCCGATGCCAAGCCCGGCCTGCAATGCGGCTCCCAAAGCGGTGGTCTCCACCATTTTCGGTCGGACCAGTTCTGCTTTCAGGAGATCGGCCTGGGTTTGCATCAGGAGGTTATTTTGGCTGGCGCCGCCATCCACTTTTACCATCGCAATTTTTCGTTTGAGATCTTTTGACATCGCCTCAACGAGATCATGAATCTGAAGCGCAATCCCTTCAAGCACGGCACGGGCAATGTGCCCTTGCGTCGTTCGTCGTGTGATGCCGGTAAAAAGTCCGGTGGCCTCTGGCAACCAATAAGGGGCTCCCATCCCACTCAATGCCGGAACAAAGACAACCCCATCGCTATCAGTGACAGAAGCGGCCATCGCTTCTATCTCAGAGGCGTTTCGGATCAGTTTAAGACCATCCCTAGCCCATTGAACGGCAGCTCCAGCAATGAATGAACTTCCCTCAAGGCCATAGGTGGTTTTTCCATTCCGTTTCCAAGCGACCGTGGTAAGGAGGCGGTGTTTAGAGGGGATGATGTGGTTGCCGGTATTCATCAGGACAAAGCCACCAGTGCCATAGGTGCATTTGATCGATCCGGGTTTGAAGCAGGCCTGTCCGAAGAGAGCGGCCTGTTGATCGCCTATCATTCCCATCACGGGCGTGCCGTTGGGAATATCTAAAAATCGTTGAGTCCTTCCATATTCCACACACGAAGGAAGGATTTGCGGCAGGATGTTTTTGGGGATCTTAAATAGTTTTAAAAGATCGCTGTCCCAATTGCAGGTTTTGAGATCCATGAGCAGAGTGCGGCTTGCATTGGAGACATCGGTCGCGTGGCTTCCGGTCATCCGGTAAAGCAGAAAACTATCGATCGTCCCAAAAAGGATCTTTCCTTCTTTTGCCAAGTTGGCGGCATTTGGAATGTTCTTTAAAACCCACTGGATTTTAGTCCCGCTGAAATAGGGATCGAGCAGCAAACCTGTTTTACGGTAGATTTTGGTCTCTAATTTTTTCTTTTTCAGACTTTCACAGGTAGCGGCAGTTCGGCGATCCTGCCAGACAATCGCCTTGCAAAAGGGGGTGCCGATCTCATCCTTGTGCCAGAAGCAGGTGGTTTCACGTTGGTTGGTGATGCCGATGGCGGCGATTTGATTACTCGAAATGCCAGAGCGTTGAACCGCTTCGCGCGTTGATTTTAATACCGACTCCCAAATTTCATTCAGATCGTGTTCCACCCAATTAGCTTGGGGAAAGTGCTGGGGGAATTCGTGGGTCGATTTTCCCAGGACGTTCATTTCAGAGTCGATGATGAGTGCTGTACTTCCAGTGGTCCCTTGGTCGATAGCGAGGATGACAGGTTTCATGCTGGGAGCATAATGTGATACAGGAAGAAAATGCAATCGGAGTTCGAGAAGGCTTACCGCGCGTTTCACACCACCTTTCGGCGGGAAAGGGATCCGGTGGGCAGGGTTCACCTTTATCATCGTAAAAAAGATCAGGAGATCGTGGCTTTCTTGGCCGCATTGCTCGCTTATGGAAATGTACAGACCATTTTAAACAGCCTCGATCGAGTCTTATCCATTTTAGGAGAATCTCCATATGATGCCCTTCGACAAAAGGGGCATTGGCCAGAGTTAAATGGATTCCGCCATCGGTTTACTTCGGGAGCTCAGCTTCAGGCCCTCTTTTATTCGCTCCATTTCCATTTGGAAAAAGAGGATTCATTAGAAAAACTTTTTTCCAGAGGTCCAGGAAATACCTTAAAGGATCAGCTTTCCTTTTTTGTGCGACAGATTTCGAATTGTGCAATGGAAGCCAAACGCCTCTCTGCAGCCGATAGACGCAGTTTCCATTACCTCCTTTCCGATCCCGAACGGGGGAGTGCGTGTAAGCGTCTCAATCTTTTCTTGAGGTGGGTGGTGCGTAGAGCCGACGGGATCGATTTGGGGTTATGGTCGATTTTGGAGCCCAAAGATCTTCTTTTACCGGTTGATACGCATATTCTGAAAACATTAAAGCTTTTGAAATGGACCGATTCTAAAACAGCCAATTGGAAGGTGGCGGAAGCGGCTACGGCGAGATTGCGAAAGTTAAACCCGGAAGACCCGATTCGTTACGATTTTTCCTTGTGCCATCTCTCTATGCAGGGGCTTAGTTTGGATTCTTTTTCTATATAACCTTACTTAGCCACTATCCCATTCACGCTGATTTTATTGTAAGTTCCATAATATTCCCCGAGAGCGATGATAACCTTATTCTGAGCCCTTGCATATTTAACTTAATCCGGTATGACTGCTCCCTTTGGAGAACTGGCTTGAAGAAGTGGAATGATGACCCCTTTACGAAGAAGGCCCGCAAGGAGAACTTTGCGGCCCGTTCGGTCTATAAACTCGAGGAGATAGACCGTCGAGAGCACTTGGTGAAGAACGCCAAATTGATTTTAGATTTGGGGGCGAGTCCGGGTTCCTGGAGTCAGTATTGCCTGAAAGAAAACAACTCCTGCAAGATTGTAGCAATTGATTTGAATCCCCTCACTTTTTCCGATCCGAGACTCCACTTCGTTCAAGGCTCTGCGCTGGAAACCGATCTTTCCCAACCGGAAAAGTATGATCTCGTTTTAAGTGACATGGCTCCTAAAACGACGGGGATGATCGATGTCGATATTGCCAATTCTTTGGAGTTGTCGGAGATGGCGCTGACCCTGGCGATTCAGCATTTGAAACCCGGTGGGAATTTTGTGGTAAAAATTTTTATGGGTGACTCTTTTGAAGAGTTTGATCGGCGGATGAAAAAGGCCTTTAAAGAGGTGAAACGATTGCGCCCGGAGAGCACCCGCAAGCACAGCAAAGAGATCTTCTTTATCGGGAGACAATTAATCGCGAACGCAGCTGTTGGATAATAGAGGCAGTAGCCCCCCAGACTATTTCCCCGTCCACTTCAATAGTGGGGGTCTTAAATGCTTTTCCATCAATTTGGAGTTGGCCCTGCTGAAGTCCATCATCGATCACTCTTTGTAAGGGAAGAAAGAGGAGTTTTTCGACCTCTTCGGGATGGATCGTAAAAACATAGGGCATTTGGAGTTTCGCCACCCAAGGGGTGATCTGGATTCCTCCGCGGGTGAGTACCGGATCAAGGCGCCCCGCAATCTCTACGTCTTTCGGATTAATTCCTACTTCTTCCTGGGCCTCTCTTAAGGCGGTCTCTAGGAGTCCTTCATCGCTTTCCTCTCGATAGCCTCCCGGAAAGGAGATCTGTCCTTTATGGGTCTCCACTGTGGTGGTGCGTTTGGTGAGCAGTAGCGAAAAGGTTTGGGTGTTGGGATCCCAGCACAAAGGGACCAGCACTCCGGTTTGGGTGACCGTTTCCTCCTGGGTTAAGGTCACGCGCAGCATTTCGAAAAAATGGTTCATCCGGTTTACATCCCTGTATCCGGGCTGTAACTTATCAGCCCTATGCGACCTGATGATAGAAGAAAATCGAAAGAATGTATTTTTTGTAAAATTACTCAGGGCACCCTTCCTTCAGAAAAAGTTTTCGAGAATGAGAAGGTTTTCGCCTTTAAAGACATCAGCCCACAGGCGCCGGTGCATGTGCTGATCATTCCGAAGAAGCATGTTACCGACGTACTGGATGTCACTCTCGACGATAGAGAGATTTTTCAGGATCTCTTTTTTGCCGCGCAACATATTGCCTCCCAAATGGGAATTGCTGGAAGCGGCTTCCGGACGGTTTTCAACAGCGGAGATCATGGTTGTCAAACAATTTATCACCTCCACCTGCATCTCTTAGGAGGAACACAAATGGGTGGATCGATGATCGGATAATTGACAGTAAAATTATTGAAGTTTAATTTTAGTCTAAAGTAGACGCTTGGGGGCTTTAATAGCGGCCAATAAGGATTTATTGGCCAGTGAAGTCATAAGTTACCAGCAACAAGCCACCTCCTTCTGGTTTTCAAGACATAAGAGCGCATAGAAGTCAGCGCAGAAGTGGAATAGAGGGGTTTGCTTTCTCAAAAATATGGGGTGAAACGCTATGCATGTAGTTAAAAGAGACGGCACAAAAGAGGAAGTTAAGATTGAGAAAATCCTGCACGCCGTCAACCGAGCTTGTCGAGGGATTCGTAATGTTGAGAGTCTCGAAATCGCCAAACGCACCATCAATGGACTTCACGATGGAAGCACGACTGAAGAGTTAGATAACCTCTCCATCGCCACCGCGGTAATGCTGATGGTGGATGAGCCCAACTATTCGAAAGTGGCCGCCCGCATGCTTTCAGAAAATATCCGTAAAGAGGTAGGCAGAAATTCGGCCTTTCGGGATTATGTGAAAGATGCCGCCGAACTCGGCGTGTTAAGCGACAATGTGTTAGGCCTCGCTCAGCAAGACATCCAGGCCATCGAATTCGCGATTCGACATGAGCGGGACGACCTCTTTGAGTATTTCGGCTTAAAAACGGTGGTCGATCGCTATTTGCTTCGCCATCCGGAAACTCGCAAACTGGTTGAGCGTCCCCAGTGGATGTTTATGCGAGTGGCGTTAGGGCTATCTCAGAACATTCCTGAAGCGATTGAGTTCTACGAAATCATCAGCCAGTTCTATTACATGCCGGCAACGCCAACCCTTTTTAATTCCGGGACACGCCATCCCCAAATGAGCTCCTGCTACCTGCTTACAGTTGCCGATGACAGTCTAGAAGGGATCTATAAAACCATCACCGATTGCGCACAGCTTTCAAAATGGTCCGGTGGTTTGGGGGTCGATTGGACCCCTGTTCGGGCCAGTGGATCGCTCATTAAAGGCACTAACGGGCTCAGCAATGGGGTAGTTCCCTTTTTAAAGGTTTTTGATTCCTCGGTCCATGCCGTGAATCAAGGCGGAAAGCGCAAAGGTGCGGCGGCAATCTATTTAGAGCCGTGGCATGCCGATATCGAAGTCTTTTTGGAGTTGCGAAATAACACCGGTTCCGAAGAACGACGGACCCACCATCTTAATTTAGCCCTTTGGATCCCCGATCTTTTTATGAAACGGGTCGAATCGGATGAGCCCTGGAGCCTCTTCTCTCCTAAAGATGCGCCTGAGCTCTTAAATACCTTTGGGAAAGAGTTTGAAGCGCACTATGCTCGTTATGAAGAGCAGGGAAAGGCCTATAAACAGGTCTCTGCCCGTCTTCTCTATTCGCGCATGATGCAAACCCTCGCTGAAACCGGCAATGGATGGATCTGTTTTAAAGACAAGGCCAATCTCCGCTCTGCCCAGACAGCAAAGCCCGGGAATGTGATCCATAGCTCCAACCTCTGCACCGAAATTTTAGAGGTCACTTCTGGAGAAGAGACGGCCGTTTGTAACTTGGGAAGTGTGAACCTCGGGCAATTTGTAAATTCTGAACGTAAATTCGAGTTTGAAAAACTCCGAGAGGTGGTCGATCGAGCGGTCACCTTCTTAGATCGTGTTATCGACATCAACTTCTATCCCACCAAAGAGTCCAAAAATTCCAACCAGAAATGGCGGCCGGTGGGATTGGGTCTCATGGGGCTTCAAGATGCCCTCTTCCGGATGCGCATTCCTTTTGAGTCGGAACAGGGGAAAAAGATCTCCGCCCAGATTTCGGAAGCTATCTATTATCAGGCGGTTACGAGCAGCATGAAGATTGCACGGGAGAAGGGATCCTTCCCCATGTTTAATGAATCTCGATATGCGGACTCGAAATTGCAAGTCCAGTTGGCGGAGGAGAACCAACCGTCGATGCCGGAACTTCATTTTAATTGGGATGATTTAGCGAAACAGGTGAGGACCAATGGGATTCGTAATAGCCTACTCATCGCTATTGCACCCACTGCTACCATTGCGTCGATTTCCGGGTGCTATGAAAGCATCGAGCCCCAGATCTCCAACTTCTTTAAACGGGAGACGCTGAGCGGGGAGTTTTTAACCATCAATCGCTATCTGATTGAGGATCTCAAGCGAATGGGGCTTTGGAATGCCACCGTTCGGGCAAAAATTTTAGAGGCGGAAGGGTCGATCCAGGAGATTCCAGAGATTCCGCAGGAATTGAGAGACCTCTATAAAACAGTTTGGGAGATTTCCCAGAAGAGCCTTATCGATATGGCCGCCCAGCGGAGCGCTTTTATCTGCCAAAGCCAGTCGTTGAATCTTTTTATTGAAAACCCAACATTGGGAAAACTTTCATCGATGTACATGTATGCCTGGAAGCAGGGAATTAAGACGACCTATTACCTGCGTTCACGAGCGAAGACCTCAATTAAGAAAACCACCATCGCCAATGATTTGGAAAATCAAGCCGCCATAGCCTGCTCGCTTGAGAACCCAGAAACTTGCGAAGTTTGCCAATAAACGGAGAGCCCCATGCTACTTGACCCCGATCTCGACCTGACGTTACGTCCTATGAAATATCCGCAGTTCTTCCAGCTTTACAAGGACTCGATCAAAAATATTTGGACCACCGACGAACTTGATTTTTCCGTCGATTATGAACACATTCGCGACAAACTGGATCCCAAAGAGGCCCATTTGATTAAGCGTCTTGTGGCATTTTTTGCCACCGCAGACAATCTGGTTGCACACAATTTGGTGCTCAATTTCTACAAACATGTGAACAGCCCCGAGTTCCGCATGTTCTTGGGGAAACAGCTTTTCGATGAAATGCTCCACGTGGAGACCTACCTCTTGTTGGTGGATAATTACCTCCCTGATGTTGAGGAACGGGCCGAGGCCTTTGATGCCTATCGCAGTATCCCTTCGGTGAAGTTGAAAGCTGATTTCTGCTTTAAGTACATGAATTCGATCGATGCCCTTGACCGGACTGATACAGACGAAAAGCGCCGTCAATTTGTGCAGAACCTGATCTGCTTTGCTGCCTGTGTGGAAGGACTCTTCTTCTTCGGGTCGTTCGCTTACGTCTATTTTTTAAGGAATAAGGGGCTTTTGCCTGGACTAGCGACTGCAACCAATTGGGTTTTCCGGGATGAAACCACCCACATCGAAGCGGCCATGATGGCCATTGCGGCGATTAAGCAGGAATACCCACAGATCTTTGACAAGACCCTTGAAAAGCATGTCGATACCATGATCGAAGAGGCGATCTCGGTGGAGATGGCCTTCTGTGAAGATGTCCTTTGTAATGGCATCAGCGGCCTTTCACCTGCGATGATGAAGGAATACCTTCTTTATTGTGCCGATCAACGCTTCACCCAATTGGGTTTTGCGAAACGCTATAACGCCCGCAACCCTTTCCCGTTTATGGTGCTGCAGGATGTGCAGCCTCTGACCAACTTCTTCGAGAAGAGGGTCACCGAATACCAGAAGGGCTTTGGTACCACCAAGCAGGCGGTTGTTTTTGACGAAGCGTTTTAGACTGTGATACAGATTGCGGCTTCTAATATAAGACCAGTTATGGGGGCGTAGCTCAGCTGGGAGAGCACGAGCTTTGCAAGCTCGGGGTCGTGGGTTCGATCCCCATCGCCTCCAAATTAAAAAAGGGTTGCGTGAGCGACCCTTTTTTAATTTGAGTGAGAAAGTGGGGAGCGAAGCGTAGGCGGTGGTGAGGCCGAGCGAAAAGCGAGGGTGAGCCAAAAAAGAGCGAGTCAATCGAGCTCTTTTTAGCCGGAGGGGAGGTTACGCAGGAGAAATCCCTTAAAGGGATTTCGACGAAGTAACCGATCCCCATCGCCTCCAAATTAAAAAAGGGTTGCGTGAGCGACCCTTTTTTAATTTGAGGGTTATATTTCATTATAGGAATAACTCCACTGATGTGACCGAGGTATTTTGGATACGTATCAAAAAATAGACTTGAAAGAGCAGTGGCCCGAAATTCGAAAAGTCTTCCGAGACAGCTTTGCGAGTTCCTTCCATTATGCTATTGCCAGTATAAATTCTAATAATACTCCTCACGTTTCACCGATTGGCTCTTTGATCTTAGATAAGCATGAACCCAAGGGATTTTACTTTGATCTCTTTGCTTCAGCACTTCGCAAAAATTTAGAATCGAATCCTAACGTTTGTGTGCTGGCAACGAAGAGTGGAATGGCGTTTTGGATCACTTCGTTGGTTAAAGGGAAGTTTGGTAGTCCACCAGCAATTCGACTCTATGGGAAAGTCGGGGAGCGGCGCAGGGCTGCTCCCGAGGAAATAAGGTGCTGGGAGAAGCGTATTGGTTTCCTGCGAAAGTTTAAATGATATAAACTGTTGTGGGGAAATCTGACTTACGTGCGGGAGATTCATTTCACTGAGGTGAAAAAGGTAAGTATGGGGAAAATGACAGAAGTCTAAATCATAACAAATCACATCATCAAATGTCAGGAGCTGTTCGTGTTGGGACCCTCTTTCTTTCATTAACTTGAAAGTAAGGAGGATATATGAACATCAATCAATTCATCATTTCTTTAATAGTAGGGGCAATACCGGCGATGGGTGCAACGGTGGAACTCAACGTGTCGGGAATGGCTTTTATGCCCAAAAGCTTAATTATTCAGGTGGGAGATACGGTAGAGTTTACGAACAATTCTTCGTTTCCCCATTCTTTCACGGGAGATCCGGCTAAGGCCAAAGATCCCGCTAATGTGATCCTTCCCGATGGAGCAGAGACATTCGATTCGGGTCTGCTCGCGCAAGGACAAAAATTCAGCCATACCTTTACGGTGCCCGGACATTATCAATATATTTGCACCAAGCATGAGGCGATGGGGATGATCGGCACCATCCATGTTGAATCGGGAGGAAAAGGGAGGGTGGCAAAGGCATCGACGCATATGAAAGGTTTCGACTGCGAAGCCTATTATTTTAAAGGAGACCAAGGGGTCGATGTAAAAATGTCGGCGAAGAACAAGGGGGGATACTATCTTGTCGAGGAGGAATTGAAAATCGGTGATAGAACGTACGGGGTCTACGTTTATTATGACGGCCAATACTCAGCCATCAATATCGGACGAAACGAGCGAGAGGAGTATTACAACTCCGATGCGGAGGTCGAAGTGGGAAAGCTTTTTAGTTTGTTTGTGGAGCATCCATCGCTCAAGCCCGATGCAGATGGTTTAGGAGTCTCTTGTAGAGGGTTTTAATTCTATTAATAGCATTCAATTCGCCTGGGGGTGAATTGAATGCTGCTTTTTAACCTAAGGTTGCGGTTCGTATGATGTGGGGTTAGAATTGATAAAATCTTCTTTTGTCATGTACTCTACTTTGCTGCAAGAGTTCTTAAGTTGTTAGAAATGAAGCGGTCAGAAATGATGCATGCATCAAATTCGATTTTCAGTATCGGGATCAATAGAATTATAGGAATTCTTCTTTACATGGAATCGAGGGTCTGCCCGAAGACGTTTCCAGGAAGTTCTATTATTTGCGTTTTTCAAGCGGTTGGAGTTTTGGCCGGAGGCATTCAGCGCAACTCATGACTCTACTCAGCACCGTGCCATCGAAAAAATCCGGTGCTGGGCTAAAATGTTTTTTAGTTTCTTTTTTTTCTCAAGCCCCTGTATGGGTATGGATCCTGCCAATAGCATGTCGCTCTTTTTTTTATCTCCAATACCTCGCGGGGTACACACCAGATTCTTTTCGTTATATCAAGCAAGCGGAGTCCTTGATGTCAGGAAGGGGCTATCCGTCTTTCGATTCATTGGGGGCGCCTTTAGCTTCGGCTCCGCCGCCCGGCTATCCAATTTTTATTGCGGCCGTCTATACCATAGCGCATTCTGACGTTTTACTCCGTTTGTGCCATTTAGCGTTATCAATTGTGTCGTGTTATCTCGTCTATTTTTCCTTGAAACCTAGAAATTCAGGTGTCGCCTATATTGCTTTGGTTGCCTTTGCTATTTCTCCCTGGACCGGACGGATTATGATGTGTGTTCTGTCTGAGCCATTATCAATATTTTTATCGAGTTGTGTAGTCTATTGTCTTTCCCGTTTCGAGCTCGAAACAGAAGGGCCGCTTCTGAGTATTTTTGGTGGCTTATCCATCAGTTCTCTAATGTTAACCGCTCCCGCAACTGTCCCCCTGGGTTTTGCTTTATTGACCTATCTATTATGGAAGAAACGAAAAAAAAAGCAGCTTATGACGATGCTGTTTTTAGCCTGGCTTGCTCCCATGATCCCATGGCAGCTCGACTGTTACCATCGAACCGGTCGGATTCAGCCCACGATTTATTACCTGCTTCCCAATTCAGCTTTCACTCGGGGTTTTACCCAATGGTTTAGGACTTGGTCGACGGGAACTGATCTCAGTTACATTTTCGGAGGAGCGAATAGTCTACTGAGAAATGCACCCCGGCTTGCATTTTCTTCGGAAGGAGAAAGAAATAAAGTTCTCCAATGGTCAGCAGATGTAGTTAATGCCAAGATATCCTCTGAGGAATATGATAGGTTACTTTCCAATTTGGCACATGAACGTGTCCGACAAAACCGTTTTCAGAATTATTTTGTTTTACCATTTAAACGGGCAGTAGCTCTGTGGTCAGATGTTGGTCCAGTATGGAGGTGGGGAATAGAAAAGGCCACTATTGCAAGTCTTTTTGACCAGGTTAAACAAGGTATTTTACACGTTTTATTTTACTGGTTGCCAAGCGTATTTCTAGTGCTTATTTACCACTCGCAGAACCTATTCTGGTGTTATTTGGCGTCGTTATCACTTGCTTCCCGCCGATGGCTTCCTCTTCTAATGATTTGCGCCGTTTTATTTTATACCTGTCTTACTGCATTCACTGCGCTCTGTGAAGAGAGGCGCAACTATTCATTCTATCCCTTTCTTTTCTTTCTGGGTTGGTGGTCCAAACCGCGTTTTGCTAAGACTAGGTTGTTGTATAGAACTCAAGGCCTCATTTATGGTCGATGATAAATCCAAGATGGATATCAGCATTATTCTTCCTATTTACAATGAACGGGAGAATTTACCCTCCCTTATGCGCGAAATTGAACAGGCTTTGAGTCCGCTTGCCAAGAGGTATGAAGTTATTGCAGTAGATGACGGGAGTAAAGATGGTAGTCGTGAAATCATAAGGGAATTGGCTAATGAGAATCCTCATCTCAAATGGGTCGCTTTCCGACGTAATATGGGGCAGACGGCTGCCTTGAGCGCCGGATTTCGATATGCTTTGGGAGAAGTCATTGTCACTCTTGATGCAGATTGCCAGAATGATCCCGCTGATATTCCACGGCTCTTAGCCAAACTTGAGGAAGGTTTTGATTGTGTAACGGGTTGGAGGAAGCATCGAAGGGATAGTTGGGCCACGCGAAAAATTCCTTCACGCATTGCGAATTGGTTCATTCGATTGATGAGCGGTACCCATGTTCGTGATTTGGGTTGTACGCTCCGAGCTTATCGCTCCGATGTCCTAAAAGAACTCCGCCTCTATGGAGAAATGCATCGGTTTTTAGTAGTGCTAGTCGAAGGTGTTGGGGGCCGGGTGGCGGAAATCGAAGTGAACCATCGACCCCGAATTTGGGGTCAGTCTAAGTATGGTTTGAGCCGCATACTAAAGGTTCCTTTGGATCTTCTGACGATTTGGTTCACTCACAAATATCGTACCAAACCAATATATCTATTCGGGGGTGCGGGAATTGGGTTGCTTGGTCTAGGGGGAATCACGGCTTTTTTCGCATTGTATGAAAAATTCATGAGTGGTGTGTGGGTTCACAAAAATCCAATCTTTATTCTTTCTGTGATGTTCACCGTTATCGGAGTCCTTTTTTTGGGCATGGGGCTTTTAGCGGAAATCCTCATTCGAACTTACTTTGAATCGCAAAACATGCAGCCCTATACAGTGATTGAATCAAGGGGATTTGGGCAAATTTTATCGCCTCACAGGGATGTTAACAAAAGCCCAAGGAATATAACGGCGTAGGCGAGGAAACACATGTGTGGAATCGCTGGCTATATTGAACCTATCCATCGACATGGGCGCCCCCAGATTCTGGAAGGGATGCTCCGCCGTCTCGTGCAACGGGGGCCGGATGGCCATGGTAAATATACCGCGCAGAGCATGGACTGGCGCATTCATCTTGGCCATCGTCGTCTGGCGATTATCGATTTGTCGACTGGCCAGCAACCCATGGGAAATGAACAAGATTCGTTGCAAATCACCTTCAATGGCGAAATTTTCAATTTTAAAAAATTGCGAAATATCTTGGAAATGGCTGGATACCATTTTCAAACTCGAAGCGACACCGAAGTAATTCTAAATTGGTTTCAATATGCTGGGTTGGCCGGTCTTCGTGAGTTGAACGGAATATTTGCTTTTGCCATTTGGGACAAATTTAATTCACGGATGCTCCTTGCGCGCGATCGAGCAGGTGTGAAGCCATTATACTATAGTCCTTTGCCGAAAGGGGGGCTTGCCTTTGCTTCTGAATTGACAGCACTTCTTGAACACCCAGAAATTGAACACAGATTGAACACCGAATCATTGGGGTATTATTTCTTTCACGATTATGTGCCGGCCCCGATGAGTGCTATTCGGAATGTTTGCAAACTTTCTCCTGGACATTACGTTATATGGGAAAATGGTGTGCTGTCGGAAGAAATACCATTTTGGAGGTTGGATCTTCATGCAATGGAAGTGTCCCATCTCTCGGTAGAAAAACTTGAGGAAGATCTCAGTGAGCGACTGTCGGTGGCAGTGTCCCGTCAGATGGTTTCCGATGTTCCAATAGGTATTTTCCTGAGTGGTGGAATTGATTCTTCAATCGTCGCGGCCCTTGCGCAAAAAAATTGCCGAGAGCCGGTGCAGACTTTTTCTATCGTGTTTGAAGATCCGGGGTTTGATGAGAGTCGATATGCCCGTATGGTCGCTAAACATATTCGATCCCAACACCGTGAGAAGAAATTTGGTGAAGCCAATTTGTTGCTTCACGTACAAGCGGCTCTGAATGCTCTCGATGAACCACTTGCCGATCCTTCTCTCATCCCTACCTATTTCCTCTCCGCCTTCGCTGCCCAATACGTAAAAGTTGCATTGGGAGGGGATGGTGGAGATGAGTTGTGGGCAGGTTACCCAACATACAAGGCAGTCCGTTGGGGAGAAATTTATAAACGGTTTCCAACGCGTTTTCGGGAGATGCTGGACTTCTGGAGCCGGCGTGTGAGAGCACAGGATGGTTATCAAAGCTTAGAATGGAAAGCGAAACGCTTCGTGCAGCGTTGGGATCAAAATCCCGCCCTATGCCATTATCGCTGGATGTCCAGCACCGATTTGCCTGACTTGGAGCAGGTACTCGGCTTGCATTCTCTTCCACATCTTCTCTTGCCGAATTTGGATATTGCTGGGGATCGGATCAATGCTCTCTTGGCTCTCGATTTTGGCGGTTACCTTCCTGGGAGTGTGCTAGCCAAAGTGGACAGGGCATCAATGGCTCACGGACTGGAGGTGAGACCACCATTGCTAGATAACGATTTTATCGATTGGTCCTTTTCTCTTCCTTCCCACCTGAAACTCCACAAAGGATTGAGTAAGTTTCTTCTTAAACGTGCTGGGCAGCGACTTCTTCCAAAAACCATTTTGAACCGAAAAAAAAGAGGGTTTGCTATTCCACTTTCAAGGTGGGTGCGTGGTCCATTAGCACCTTGTGTCGAAACAAGTATTTCGGATTCCCCACTTTGGGAGCGCTCGCACGGGGCGAGCAGTCCTCTTTCGCGTGCGACTTTTCGAGTTTGGCAAAAACAACACGAAGAACGCCGTTGCGATCGATCGAAGTCCCTTTGGGCACTTGTTGTTCTGGATCAGTGGATGAAAAAGGAAAATATTCTTCCTTAGGTTGAGAGATCGAATTTTTAACGTTTTTGAAAGAGAAGCAATAACTGACATCCAGAGCGTGAAAATTTCAAATTCATGAAGTTTGCGTAATACAAAGCATGAGATATCATTCTGGCCCAAAGCGAATAATTTCCTTGTGCAAAGTTTCGTACTGACCATTCAGGCGAGAGATTAGTAGTCCACTTCAATATCTTATAAATCGGCCAACCCCAATTCCAGACCAGAATAATCTCAAGTCCCTCGCATTTTGCGTAAGCTGTGAGTTCCTCCAAAGTGGGGTGGGAAATATGGCCAAAAGCTCTCTCTGTGGCATAAACCCTGCCCACTGGACATGTGAGGATTAAATGACCTCCCGTGTTCACCATGCGAGCCAGATTAGCAAATGCCTGCTTCCGATCGGAGATATGTTCGATGACTTCCGAGCATACAACGAGATCAAAGGTACGATTCAACATGCCCTGAGTGATATCGAGTTGTTGAAAGAGAATGTCGTTAAAACGAAGGGAATTGCGTGTGATTACTTCCTGCGAAAGGTCTACTCCACTAAAGAAATCTGTTTTGGGGAAAGAGAACTGGAATGCCTGCAGCAGCTCACCATTTCCACAGCCTACATCGAGCAGGGTTTGGAATCTTACCCGAGCTGCGGCAGAGAGGATCAAACGACGTCGATGGCGGGCACCCGGATTAAAGCGAATAAAATCATTCCATTGACGCCAACACGCATCGTAATCAATACGGGGTGAGTTGTTTGAAGATTGTGACATGCCCTGTTCTTTAATTAGATCCATATTGATCTTCCTTTCCAAAGACTTTGAGAACTCGAAACCATTCCGTGATGATTTTTGTATTTTCGTTAAATACAATTCCCAGACGCTGTGCCTCTTCTGAAAAGAACTTTCGGTGGCCTTGGATCCAATCGTGTAGCGTGAGGTCACCTTCTCCTTCCCCTCGGGCAACCTCTTCGGGGACATCCCGAAATTTCCGTTGCTCCGTACGCTCGGTTTCAATGCAACAGATTGGAATACCAAATCCATCGGTAACGATAGAGACTAAGCCCTTCCACGGCACTGTCAGGTTAAGTTTTTGAAGGGCTTCGATGTTACCGGAACTACTTCTTTTTCTCCCCTTTGCAACTAGGTGAGCAAGTTGAGCTGCCATCAACGGGGTGTTTCCAAATGAGAAAACGTCAATTTCCTTGGAAGGAGGTTCGTAACCTCCCAGCATCAGGTTAACGTAGGTTTTCCAGTAGGTATGGTCTTTTAAAAGGGTCGGGGCTTTCATAAGGGAAACCCACTGATAACCGGGAGGAACCTCAGGGTTCTCTTGCAAGACAAAAACGAAGTTGGGCGGTTGGACGCCGACCGGGGCAGGGAGCGCAATTTGAATTTTTCCAAAATGCTCTCTTAATTTTTCTAGGGTGGCTATTTGGGGATTGGGAATACGTAATTCTGCATTCCCAAATTCTTCCAAAAGCATTTCATGGGTGTTTGTGAGGATGAGAACCATGGATTAGGGGAAAAATTCTAAATTAAGAAAGGGTAATCTTCATCTTAAGTTTAATCATTAATGAATGATTAAACTTAAGATGAAGATTAAAATTAAATGCTCCCGGGGAGGGATTCGAACCCCCGACAGGGTGGTTACAGTTTTTCCTCGTGTTCTCCACAAGGTCTGGACTATCTCATCACCCTCGACTTTACGTTAGGGTGTCGGGCGCTAATGGGGCTTATTGATCGCACTTCTCATCCCCTAGTCTCTGCACGTTTCTGGTTACTCAAAATGCTTCGCCAGACTTCGCTCAGGATTCCCCTTCCGCTGATGATGCGGCGAGGGCTTCCCTGAATTCACCCGATTTTTCAATCCGCTTTTCAGCGGAAAGCTGCAATGGTTACAGCCACCTGCTCTACCGACTGAGCTACCCGGGAATCGGACCTATAGTGACAAAGCGTTCTATATTTGTAAATAAGATCTCGCAATGACGGAAGGATTAGCTCCGCATCGAGTTGAGGATCGATTTGGAGATGATTTTGAGGGTATCAAATACCCCCACCCCACTCACCGCTACCGCTTCGATTTCGGGGGCTCCAAAGGTGTTCAGGTAGTCGTGGAGCACCGGAAGGGGAACGGGGTTTTGGAGATCCCGCTTGTTATATTGGAAGACAAAGGGCATGTGCCGAAGGTCATATCCCTGCTCCCGGAGGTTCTGGTCGAGGGACTTAAAGCTTTCGATATTCTCTTCCATCCGGTCGACTTGGGAGTCGGCCACAAAAACGACGCCGTCCACCCCCTTCAACACGAGTTTGCGGCTGGCATCGTAAAAATGCTGGCCGGGGACGGTGTAAAGGTGGAAGCGAGTTTGGTAGCCGCGGATTTCGCCAATATTTAAGGGCAAAAAATCGAAAAAGAGGGTCCGTTCGGTGTCTCCAGTCAGAGAGATCATCTTCCCGCGATGTTGTTGGTGGGTTTGGTTGTAAATATATTGCAGGTTGGTGGTTTTCCCTCCCAAGCCCGGCCCATAATAGACAATTTTGCAGTTAATCTCTTTTGCGGCGTAATTAATGAAGGACATGTTTACATTACCACCCGGTTTTGGATCGCCTTGGCTAAGGTCACCCCATCTAAATATTCGATTTCGGCGCCCACCGGGATCCCATGTGCAATTCGACTGACCTTGATATCATTGTATTTGATGAGCCGGGCAATGTACAACGCAGTAGTGTCACCCTCGACAGTCGGGTTGGTGGCCAGGATCACCTCTCGCGTGGTTCCTTTTTTGATCCGCTCCTGAAGTTGCTTGATCTTCAATTTCGTTTCATCAATTCCATCCAAGGGAGAAATCGCTCCATGGAGGACATGGTATTTCCCTTGAAAGTGACGCCCCTTTTCAAAGGCCATAAGATCGGAGGGGCTTTCCACGACGCAGATGATGTCATCGGTGCGCTGCGGGTTATTACAAATAGTGCAGATTGGGGTTTCTGAAAAATTACAACACTCCTGACAGGTATGGAGGTGTTGGCGGGCATTCACGAGGCTCACCGCCAAGTTTTCGGCAAAATGTTCCGGCTGCCTCAAAATAAAATGGGAAAGACGGGTCGCCGTTTTTTCCCCAATGCCAGGCAGCTGTTTTAAGGCGTGAATAAGCCTTAAGAGAGGGTCTTGCGTCATGTATTAGTCGCCCACTTTGATGTCGATAAGATCTGCATTCAAAGCCGATTTTACTCTCTCTGTGAGGGGATGTTCCAGTACCTTTTTTCGCAAAAGATCCTGTTCTGTCAGCTTTGCCGTTTCCAGACTCTCAATTTTATCTCCTTGAGAGGATTGAATAGTTACCATCATTGTTTGCCCAAACCGCTGTTTTAGATGAGCCTCTATTTCAGATCGGTTGCGGGTGTCTAGAGCCTGCTTTTCATAAAAGCTTCCTTTGGGGAAGGTCAAAGAGATCTGCTTGCCTTCTAATTTAAATTGGGCGTGTTGAAGAATAGCCCCCAGCAAGGGGCGTTTTTTAGAGACTTCACCCACAAATAGTTCCCAAGGTTTTTCTGGGGCCTGAACGGGAGCGGCTACTTTTACAGGGGCCGCCACCTCTTCAACTTCTATGGTCTGAGTCGTTTCCCCCTCCGAAAGTCCTTTGAGTTTCATCATTCGGATCGAAGCCATTTCCAACAAGAACTGGGGGAAGGGATTGTAGTTCAACTGGGAAAGGGTCTTGGTCAGGATTTGGGCCATCCGTTCTATCTGGATGGTTTCCACCTTCTGGGCCATCGCGGTGAGCTGTTCAAAATGTTGGGCGGCAATATCAAGCGATTCGGCCGAAGCCTGTTTTGAAATCTTAATGAGGTAAAGGTTGCGCAGTTCTTCCACGGCGCCTTGCAAAAGGTATTTGAGATCAACGCCTGCCAGGTAGGTCTCTTCGATTAGGTGAAGCAACTTGTCCTGGTTTTCGCCGATGATGTGAGAAAGGTATTCTAAGGGCAATGAAGAGGAGTTTACTCCGAGTGCTTGGGTAATCTCTGCTTCTCCTAATTCTTTCCCTTTTTCATGGGCATAATAAGAAAGTGCTTGATCCAAAAGGGACAAGGCATCTCTTAAGCTTCCATCGGCATGGCGGGCGATGATGCGCAGCCCTCCCTCGGAGAGAGTTACTTTTTCGGCCGCGATAATCTCTTGGAGTCGCTTCACCATCTGATCACTGGAAAACCGACGGAATTCAAAACGTTGGCAACGAGAAAGAATGGTGAGCGGGATTTTCTGCGTTTCGGTCGTTGCAAAGATAAAGACTACATGGGAAGGGGGCTCTTCCAGGGTTTTAAGAAGGGCATTGAAGGCACTCAGTGAGAGCATGTGCACTTCATCGATAATATAAATTTTGTAAAATCCTGAAGCAGCTCCATAGCTGACATTTTCGCGGAGGGTGCGGATCGCCTCGACCCCGTTATTTGAGGCTCCATCGATCTCCATCACATCAACGGCACGACCATCACTGATCTGCTGGCATTCGGTGCATTCATTGCAGGGCTCTCCCAATTTGGTGTTAGGGCACCGGAGCGCTTTTGCAAAAATACGGGCGACGGTGGTTTTCCCAATTCCGCGGGCTCCGCAAAAGAGATAGGCATGGCCCACGCGATTCAGTTCAATCGTATTTTTGAGGGTCTGTACGACATGGCTTTGTCCTACAAGTGCGGTAAAAGAATGGGGGCGCCATTTTCTAGCTATTGGGATGTAATTCGCCATTATCGTAAGAGTCGAGAAGAGGCTCGGGTTACCTGCGTCGCACGAAATATCTGTGCTACCGCTGCTTCCTTCCGGACCTGACGGGATTTGCAAGAATTTGTCGCGCAGGGCCGAGCCACAATCTTTGACTAAGGTTTAACGGGTATTTCCCCTAGGGGCAAGGGGTTTTCACAAAGGTACGGCCTACCTTTGTGAAGACGCAAGACAGTTCTTCACAAAGGTAGGCCGTACCTTTGTGAAAATCCCTAAGAGTAAAGCTCCTTTTGGTGCAGGGTATATTTACTCACTACTCCCGCTTTTTTAGAGTTATCCTTCTATGAAATACCTAATTGCACTTTTATTGTATGCGACCCCTCTCTTTGCCGATCTTTCCAATGAAGAACTTTTTCAAAAGGCGGAAATGGCCTTTAGTCAGGCCTCCGTTAATGAAACCAGCTTTAAAAGCGGCTTTTCGTTGGTTCTGCTGAGCTGCATTATCAAGATGGTGGATTCTGACACCTCGGCCATCACTTATGAAAAATATGATGACGGCGGCGAATTTCATTTAGGCTATGACGAGATTTTGGAAAAATGGCAGCTCTATTACGAATGGTTTGGGAAACTGGGTTACAAATCGGGGGATAAAGAGTTTGCGAATCTTCCAACCAATCCCAAAAAGGTTTTGGCCAGACAGTTGACGAAATCCTGGATTTTTAAATATGAAAGGGCGGATGATAACAAACCCACCACTTACTATTGTTGGGTCCTTTCTAGATAGGCTTTTTCTTATTTTTCGCCATCGTTTTTAAGTAGACCAGAATATCATTGAGATCTTTCTTCCAATGGGGAGAAGAGGTATCGAATGGAGGCATTGTTGCATTGAATCTCATTTGAGAAGGATCGGTAATCCACTTGCGCAGCCATTTTTCAGGTAAATATTCGGTAATACTCACAGGGTAATTGAGTTCCACCCCCTTTTTCCAGCCTTCACCATTGATGGTGTGGCAGGCCATGCAACGAGCTCTGAAAAGAGAAAAACCTCGGATGGTATCGGCACTGGCCGACTCGGGTGGGGCCATGGTCTTAAAACGATCGGCGAAGTTGACGAGATCGATTGAGACCACCTGGAAGGGCCAGTAGCCGGTTCCATCGGCTTTCAGCGCCGGCTGCTTGAGATTATTCCAGATGAGGTAGTAAGGACCTAATGGAGTGGGGACAGAATCTTTATCTTTCGGTGGAATTTCAAAGGCCCCAGAATCAAGTTTATAAGTGAGGAAGCTTTCATATTGGAGCAAGTAGGAGATAGGGACGGAAGGTTGATAGCCATCTTCACAGGTGAACAGCACCTCTTGTCGTTTTCGCCAACTTTCCCCATAGACCTTATCTAAAAGAGCTGTGGTCAAAAAACCGATATGGACAGCTGATTTTTGGGGCAAATGAGGGGAATCGATTTTCACCTCAATCGGCTTAAGGAGTTCCTGAAGTTGAGATAGATTCAGTTTCTTCAGCTCTTTTCCTCTGTCTTTAAAGGTCAAAACATCATTGGCAGAGGCGATTGAGGCTAGCAACAGGAACAACAGGCAACTTTTTTTCATCGGCCCCATTTACCACAACTTGAATAAAAAACAATCCAAGGGTATTCAGCCCAAATGCCCTCTCCAGCCTTCTATTTGTTTCCTTTTAAGGGAAGTCAAAAGAGACAGTCGGCTTGCCTACTCTGCTGCCGAGAATCGGGAAATTTAGTGGGACAGGTGAGCTATTTCGGTCTGGAAGATTTCGATATGATCCAATGTCCGGAATGTGGGCTCATTAGTATCGATCCTGTTCCCGCTGAAGAAGTGGTGAAGGAAGGGTGCACGCTTCTCTATGCCTCGGGTTATGGAGCGGGAAATAGAAAGCAGATTGTCCGAGGGTTTGCCAAATCTTTTCGTCGAGGCTCTGCCTTTGCTCGGCGGTATCTTAAGCAAAGTAAGAAGGAATTTTCTTTATTAGAAGTTGGGGCAGGGGATGGTTATTTTTCCATGGGGATCCAATCGGAGATTCCACAGGCAAAAGTTACGCTACTCGATATTGTTGAGGAGTTGATCCCTTATTACCAAGAACATCATGGTTGCCGTGCGATGGCTGGGGAGTTTTCGCCCCAACTTTTTTCGGGTGAAAAATTTGATCTGATTCTTTTTCGGGATCTTTTAGAGCATGCTCGCGATCCTGTTTTATTTTTGAAAAATGCAAGCCAAATGGTCTCTCCTCAAGGACAAATCTTTTTTATCACTCCCAATGGGAAGGAAGATTTTTGGCTCATCAACCAACGGTTTCTGAAAACCGGCGGCCGCGCTCTTTTACTCTTAAACCATTTCCACTATTTTCTGCCCGAAACTTTAAATCGGATGCTGAATGAAAACCGATTTGATTTGGTGGATGGTTATAAATTTGGCCTCAAACAACATCGGCAGGGGTTGGGCCATCAGGAGTTTCATCATTTTGAAAAGCAGGAGCTGCCTAAGATCGATTCCCATTCCCGCTCTAGGGTGACTTCGCAATGGAAACATAATCCCGCTCAGGTGAAAAACCATTGGCTTGGGGGGGGAACCCTTTCCCGCGTTTATGGCTTTTTCAATGATCGGGAAAAGGGAAAAGAACCCTTTTTCTCACCCATCGGGCATGAATTTTCTGTCCTTGCAAGAAAGTCGACAAATTCCGGGGCAAGCTGCTAAGGTACGTTCCTATGAAGAAACTACTTTTTTCTCTCTTAGTCCTTTCGTTTTCTGTGTCGGCCGATCTTATCAATTTAACGGCGATTCAAATCAATGGAATTGGGGTTTACCAAGTAGCGGGTGGGGAAACCTATTCCGCGCAAGCGGCTTGGATCCCGAGCATTGGATTGGGAGGAGTAGGCTTAAGAGGAGAATTAGGAGTGACTCTTCTAAAGAATGCGGCTTCGAGCCGGTTCTTTGCGTTTAACTATGAAGGGTTTTTAACCCTGCCCATTATTCCTGCGGTCTTTACGATCGAAGCTGGAGGGGGGCTGGCCACTTGGTCTGGTAATGGAGGCACTCACCCCATTTTGAGTCTCTATGCAGTGACGGGATTCCCAGGGCCGATCCATCGGCTTTTCTTGGGCTATTCCCGATTCCTGATGCCCAACAACAATGCAAATGAATGGAAGCTCGGGTTTGGTTTCGACTTATAAGTTAGAGTGGCAGCAGTGGTGGACGGGACTGCGCTTTCGTTACGCTCCCCTTTTTTTAGTTCTGGCTTATTGGGGGATTCTTTACGCAGTGGGAGGGTTACGGGATGATCTCGTCACCTCCAGCTTACTCCCCCTCATTTTTTATTATTTAGGCCCCCGTTTTCGCCCTCTCTTTAATTTCGCGCTCCCTTTTTTCTTGGTGAGCATTTTCTACGACAGCCAGCGCTACTATGCCGATCTCATTCGGGGGCCCATTCACGTGCGAGAGCCTTATGAATGGGAGTTGAAATGGTTTGGTATCAACACCCCCAATGGCCGACAGACGCCGAATGAATGGTGGCAGCTCCACACCTATCCCGTTCTCGATTTTATCTGTGGCCTTGCTTACATTATTTTTATTCCGGTCTTTGTATCGACGAGCCTCTATTTCCGTTTCATCCTGCCCCGAAAAGGAAGTCGATTTTCTTCCAGTAAAGCGATTGCTTTACGTTCAGAAGAACTCCCTTGGGCCTTTTTTTGGGTCAATTTAATCGGCTGGTCCACCTATTATTGGTATGCCGCCTCTCCCCCTTGGTATGTGGCTCTCCATGGATTGGGTCCTGCGCGATTGGATGTTCCGGCGAATCTTGCAGGCTGTGCTCGTTTCGATGCCCTATTAGGGATGCCGATCTTTGCCAATTGGTATGGCCGATCGGCCGACGTGCATGGTGCCATTCCGTCGTTGCATGTCTCCTATCCGCTCATCTCTTTTTATTATGCTTTACGATTTGGATCGCTTCGGATTCTAACCTTGGGCTTTTATCTGCTGATGTGTTTCTCTGCCGTTTACCTCAATCACCACTATATTTTAGATGTTCTAGTGGGCTCGATTTATGCGCTCGCCGTCGCCTTTGTAATCGATATGTACTGGAATCACCGCTTTAAGCGTAAAGGGATTGTAGTCTAGAAATAGCTCGCAATAACACTCAAATGAGTATATACTCAATTGAGTATGTGGGCCATCTTAGAAAAGCACCAGGTTCAGAAGGCGATTTCCAAGGCTCCTAGAGAGGTAGTTATCCGATATGAAGCCTGGAAGCGAATTGTTGAGATGAAGGGGCCCGAAGGATTAAGAGAGATAAAAGGGTTTTACGATGAAGCGCTGAAAGGGGAATGGAAAGGATTCCGTTCTTCTCGGTTAGGAATTAAGTGGAGGGTTATTTACTTGGTTAAGAGAGAAAGCTTAGAAGTCTATGTTTTTGAAGTGAACCCCCACGTTTATTAAAAAGGATTAGGAATGAAAAAAATCAATAAAAAAGAGTTCGTACGGGCACGAGTAAACGTGAGGGTCACTCCAGCGGAAATGTTAAAAACGCTTCGGGAACTTCAAGGCTTAAGCCAAGCTGAACTTTCAAAGTTAGCGAAAATACCACAATCTAACTTATCGGCCCTTGAAACAGGTGCGAGACAGATAGGAAGAGAAAGGGCGATCGTTTTGGCAAAAGCATTAAGAGTGCACCCTTCTGTCATTTTATTTCCGGATTATGAAATGGATGAAGTGGCCTAGTATAAAGATTGTTTAGCAATCTCCGAAAAGACCTCATCCAGAATCGCCACGACTGTATCGACAGTAGCAGTGTCGATGGTCATGGAAGGTTGGATGCGGAAGCTCGGGGCATAGGACATAGTCAAAAGCCCGCGCTCTAAGCAGGCCATGAAAACTTTCTGACAAGCGGCTTTAGAAAGAGGTTCTTTAGTGGTTTTGTCTTTTACCATCTCGATGCTTAAGAAGAGTCCACGTCCGCGGACCTCTCCGATGAATGGGAACTTATCGACGAAGGGTTCCAGCTTCTTCAGGAAATAGGCCCCGACCTCTTTCGAATTCTCAACAAGGTTCTCTTCATCAATGATCTGGAGTGCACTCAGGGCGGCGGAGGCGGCAAGTGGGTTGCCTCCGTAGCTTGAAGAGGATCCCGATGGATTTCCCCAGGGCTTGGTGTGAATGATCGATTCATCGGCCATGAGTCCGCTGATGGGAAATCCGCCGCCAAATTGTTTTCCTAGCGTTACGATGTCTGGAATGACACCGGAGTGTTGGGCGCCCCAGTATTTACCGGTGCGACCAAAGCCGGTGATCATTTCATCCACGATCAAAAGCGCACCAAATTCTTTGGCGAGTGATTTCACAGCAGGGAGAAAATCATCGGGCGGGATCACGTTTCCGGCGGTTCCCTGCATTGGCTCGATGATGAAGGCCGCAATGTTGCGGCAGGAATTATTTTTCAGTTGTTCGCGGCCAATCTCAACGCAGGCAAGTCCGCAATCGGGGTATTTGAGTTTCAAGGGGCATCGATAGCAATTCGCATAAGGGATTTGGAAGTTGCCTGGGATCATCGGCCCCATGCCCTGTTTAAAATCGGAGCCCATGAGTGAAAGCGCCCCCATTGTTTTTCCATGGAAGGCTCCGTGGAAACTGACGAATTCATTTTTCTGAGTGGCACATTTTGAAAGTCTCAGCGCCGATTCAACTGCCTCTGCACCACCCGAATAAAGCTGCGTCCGCCAGACATTGGGCGCCGGTCGGTGTTCCGCGATCTGGTTGAGGAGCTCAATGCGGGGAAGCGAGGTGAAACTTCCCACCGAAGCTTTTTCTAATTGTGTTTGCAACGCCTTCACATATTTGGGATGGCTATGGCCCAATCCATTCACCCCGATGCCGCCAATAATGTCGAGGTAGCTGTTGCCATCCACATCGGTGACCAGGCTTCCTTCCGCATGGTCGACAACAATTCCCGACATTAGGGCAAAACCCTGGAGTCCGGGAGCTAAGCTTTGATCTTCTTGTTGTCGGAGGGTTTTGCTTTTGGGTCCAGGAATCGCGCTAGTAAGAGTGGGCTTCTGATTCTTCGGTTGTGTGGGGTTCGTTTGCATGTTCAACGACTTCCTCTTCCTTAAAATGAGCAGCAGCAGCCTCGAGCTCCCTCATTCTGACTGCATGGGCAATGGTATAAAACCGTTCAATCGCGGCAATATTAGAGAGAACCCCTACCATAATTAAGGCCACAACCATAGGAAAACCAATAGGAATAGGAGATTGGAAAAAATGATCAATTCCAGGCATTGGGATGGGAGAAAGAGCCGCCCCTAAAATGAGGTAAAAGGCCCGTTCCGGCCGTCGCATGATTCCGGGAGGCGGTGGAATGTGGAGGGCTTCTGCTTTGGCGGTGGAATAGCTAATCATGAAGGAGCCCACCATCGCCATCAAAGCGATCAACTGTAAAAAAGGAAAATAGCGGTAATAAAGGACCAGGCCCATTAAGAAGAAAAACTCGACGTAACGATCGATTGTAGCATCCAGGACTTCTCCGGCATCAGAGCTGACCTGGGTCATGCGCGCTACCATTCCATCCAGAGAATCGAGCAAAGCAGAGAAGGTGGCTAAGAAAGCTGCAAATCCAAAAGAGCCATAGGCTAATGCAACCCCAGCACAGCCTCCAGTGACGAGTGAGGCCCATGATATTTGGTTAGGAGTGACTCGGAGTAAAACCAGGAATCGCCCGAAAGGATAAAGACTCCAGTAGGCCATTTCCATCATTCCTTTACCGAGGAGGACACTTCCCCCTTGCTTATTGACGCGATCAAAGTGGGCGCGGCCCCGGATCAAAAGCCGAATGCAATAGGCAGCCGTCATTGCTCCAAATAAAGAAATCAGCACTAAAGTGTAAAAAAGGTCGTTATGCACTCTGGTCCCTACAATAGTTCAGAAGGTACGGAAGGCAAGCTTCTTTCCTTCCCACCCTCCAGAGACGATTGATAGGCCGCCTCAATGAGCTGAATGCAGTAATAGGCATCCACCAATTCCAGGTTGATGTATTGTTGCTGGTGGATCGCCGTTAAGAATTGGTCAAAAAGGGAATTGAACCATTCCACGTGGCTCGCATCCATCCAGTGTGAACTGATCGAACGTTTTTCTACGTTCCAGGTGACATTTCCCTGGGCTACATCGGGTTCATCGGTCTGTTTCTGGGTGGCAATCTGCATTTCATCGTCATCGACGGTGATCGCCCCTTTTTCACCTTGGATGGTGTAGATAACCTTTCGTACGCCTGCCGTCCATGTCAGGTGGACATTTGCCAAGCCACTCGGAAAGGTAAGGGTGGCTGAAAAATTATCTTCGGTATCGTACTTCGCCTGACTTAAATTGTGCATTCGGGCCGAGACCGCAGTCGGGTGTCCTTTTAACCAGTCAAAAGTCAGATAGAAGGTGTGGCTGCCATGATCCATGGCAATCCCGCCTCCACTGAAGCGATGTTCCCGACGCCAGTGGGTACGCCATTCCGGGGTGCCTTTAGCGTGGGTATTTCGGAAAGTGGAAAGGGTCACGGAGCTGATATTGCCGATGCTTCCCGATTGGATCACCTCCCGGATCGCCTTCACGACCGGGGCATGTTTATAGTTGTGGCAGGGGAAGAGCACGCGCCGCGCCTCTTTTGCCGAGTTCATCATGAGGGTGACCTCTTCGAGGCTAACCGCCAAAGGTTTCTCACAAAGGACATGAACCCCTTTTTTAAGGGCCGCTTTAGCAATCTCAGCGTGGAAGGAGGGGGGCGTTCCAATATCAATAAAATCAATATCTTCCTGTTCTAAAAGAATATCATAGTGGGTGTAAATGCGGGCTTCAGGGAGGGCTTCCTGCGCGGCCTGGCGTCTTGCATCACAAACATCGGCCACCGCCACGATTTCCACGTCTTTTCGCTTTAAATAGGCAGGAAGATGGCCTTTGGACTCTATAAAGCCAAACCCGACAATAGCGCCTTTTAGTTTTTTGCTCTCGCTCATTATAAAGCCAACTTTAATCGACTTTGATAGATTTTGTTACCTCTTTTTACCCCCCTGAAAACAGTAGGTCTTCACCCTCGTTTAAGATGGAAGGTAAGGGGAGCCATATGGTTGGAAACAAATCTTTGACCTCAGTTTTAGTGATTGCCCTATTTGTGGTGGGCTGTACAGGGAGGCCTAAAAACCAAAATCTAGAGATCTCGACCAACCAGCCTTGGTCCAACTACCCACAACAATCGAATTTTAACAACGATGATCCGACACCGCCTGTCCCGCCCGTCGATCCTGAAGATGACACTCTCTCGGATGCCGATTTTGAGGAGCTGTATAGCTTGATCGACAGTATGTTAAAGGTCAACAGTGATACGACAACAAGCACTTCAGATGATGATGACGATGGCAAAGGAGTCACGACAACGGCATCGAGTACCGATGTCGATTTGCAAAATATCTACTACCAATATCGCTCCAGTGGCTATGCCGATAATTTATATACCCTGAGTGCAGATGAAGAATCGGGCTACAGTTCCGATTCTGACGAGGCCGCCTTCCAACTTTGGAAATCGGCATCGGATGCTGTGAAGAGTGGTTGCACCAGTGGCGTGAATAAACTTTATCAATGTAAGCAACAGCGCACCTATCGCCATTCCTCATCAGGAACCTGGACCATCGTGAATGTGAGTGGCTATGATGATCTCCAACACTACGTAAAGATTGGAAAGTGCGCGAGCACCGACACCGCCGAAGAGTTAGATGACGAAGCCGATAATGGTTTCTTGGGCTATTCCTGCAAGAAAAAAGATTTTACCGGACTCTATAAACTAAAGAGTTGGGGAGTTCAGGTCTATTTTGCCTGGTTTGGAGCTTATGTCCCTGGCCTTGCCGACATTTTAAATGCTTATGGATTGCAGGTGTTGAAAGAAGACACCGATGATACCTACGACTATAAGGTGGATGCCGACTATGATATGTCAGGGCTTACTTATCAGGGATCACTGGGTTACGTTCCTACCGATTTGTAAGGTAGGCACTAATGCAAAACTTTAAGAGCCATTTCGAGCACAGGTTTAATCTCAACTACCTGTTCTTGTTCATGCTTTTCTTGAAAGAATTTTTTCCAGATAGCTAAATTCTCAGCTTTAGGTTTGGTGAAGCCTCCTAAATTCTGAGCATGTTTGAGGAGGCGATAGAGCGCAATCTCCTTCATTCGCACACTAGCGGCAGACTCCGTAACCTTAACCCAAAAGTTGAAACTATTCTCAGGATCTGCCGGAAAGAGCGAGTACCAAAGCATCAGCTTTTCATCTTTCAAGTCGGAGGGTGCGGAGATTTCCGGGCAGTGGGAGAGGGCCACTCCTGTGTTCCTAACTCTTGGGATTCCCAAGAGCGGCGGCGTTTGGAAGGCTTGTTGGAGAACAGGTGTCCACTTTCCGTTTTCTTTTGCCCATTCACACCCTTGTTGAAGGGCATCATACCGAGCCTCTTCTGATGGGAGTGACTTTAGGAAAAGTTCAAAATTTTCAGGCGATAAAGCAGCCCACTCTTGGTCCCTTTCGAAAGCATTGATAGCTACGTTTGCTCCCAACTTCGAGAGGAGATTGAGTTGCATCGAATTGATAGGGACTTGCTTCTCCAAAATCGGGCCCATTTTTTTTCGAGCGAAGGAAGGAAGGGAATGGATATCTTTAGGATCCAAAATCCACCATTCCCCTGTTTTTGGATCGACTTCGATCGATTCCCCGGGAATGAGCGACACCTCGTGCTGTTTTAAATCGCCATCGATCCGAAGAATGGATAGCGGTACAAAACTAGCTTTTTCTGGATCTTGTAGAGTGAGCTGGGTCCCTTCCAATTCCAGTTCTGGAAGTCCCTTCGCCTTTAATGCAAGTCGCAGGCGAGCGAGATCCAAAGAGGGGTGTTGTTCTTTCAAGAAAGTGAGCAGATCATCAGTAGAAATCGCCGCAAAGGCATATTTCTTTAAGAGTTGGCGGAGGCTTCCCCAGAATTTTTCCTCTCCGAGTAAGGAGCGGAGCTGGGTAAAGAACCAGGCGGACCTGCCATAGGGCCCACTGGTATATTTAAGATCTGGCTCAAGTTCAGGATCAATAATAGCGTCGCCATATTGGGCCCAGAAGTTTCTGCCAAAGAGCCTTCCGGCTTGGTTTTGATCTTCAAAGGAGCGGGAAGCCTCTTCGGCGAGTAAAGTCGCCATGCCTTCTTTGATCCAAAGCGAATCCCAATCCTTGACTGTGACGAGATCTCCGAACCATTGATGGCCTAGTTCATGGGCCATGAGTCCAAAATCGTAACTTAGCACCTGGGAGCTTCCGACTTCGGTTTGGAAAGTGATTCCGGCGTGTTCAATTCCTCCTCCTCGATAGTCAGGTAGGAGAACAATGGCATATTTTTCAAAAGGATAGGGAATGAGGAGCTTTTGATAATGAGCCATCACATTCGAGAGTTGGGTAAGAACCCCTTCGCTATCGATGGGCAAACCTCGACGGTAGTATATGGCTAAGGGGAGTCCTTCGAGATCCTTCCCCTTCTTTTCAAATTCTCCGACGGCAATCGCCATCAAATAGGTGGGGAGCGGGTAATCGGTAGCGTAGGCGAAGGTTCCGGCCGCTGAGGGGAGGGCCTTTCCATTCGCAATAAAAGTTTCATTGGGAGCCACTTTAAATTGTGTGGAGTAAAGAGCCCGATCTTGCGGAGTGTTGTGGCAAGGCATCCAATCGGCCGCTCCCAAGGGTTCAGAAAGAGTAAAGAGAGCACGTGATTGAATGGGATCTCCTTTTCTGGGCGGCACGGCATGGAGGGCCCGTTCAGAGTTGGGATCTCCTGAGGCTTCATAGGCGATCTGAATTTCATAAAGGTCGGCAGGAACTTCAGGGAGCAGAATTTTTAGTTCCCCTTTTGAATTGTTTTGAACATAGGCGAGTTTCTTATTTTTATAGAGGACGCTCTTTACCTCGACTCGGCTGTCGAGAATAAGTTCATAGGAGCTTTCAAGCGGGAGAATTTGAAGCGTTACTGTTGCTTTGAGCAGGAGCTGATCCCAATCGAACTCCCCTTCGAGATTGTATTTTTGAACGTCGATTTTTTGTGGACGATCGGCGTTTCGAAAAATCCGTTTCCCATCCTGTTCTGCTTCCTGTTGTTGTAGCGACTGATCGGGAACCGAATAGAACTTTGGTTGTTGGCTGCAGCCAATAATACAAAGAACAAAAAATAGAGATCGCATGTGTGTCCCCCTGACTGAATAACACTTAATCAGCGCTAGGGAAGCTTTTCAAGTAGATTGGATGAACCCTATAAAAGCATGCGAGTATATATGGGCAGTTTGATTATTTTGCCATTTTTTTCGACTGTACGTGTATTGGAAAGCACGACCCCATAAGGAATATTGGGATATTCATGGAGGAGTAACTGCAGACTTTTCATTTTACCGATCGCTCCACTCTTTACCTCGATAGGAATCGTTTGTCCCTGGAAGTGGATTAAGTAATCCACCTCGGCCTTTGCAGTCCTTTGCGGTCTAATCCAACAAAAAAGATTTCTTTCCTGAATTCCTAGGGATCTTTGCTGACAGAGAAGTTCCTGACCCACAAACTGTTCATATTGGGGTCCTTGGGAAGGGGGATTCTTCTCCTGCTGTTCTACCTGCGGCAAAACTTCCAATCCTAAGATTTTACTCATCAATCCAACATCGATAAACAGGCTCTTGAAGTGTTTTTCACTGAATGAGGAGGAGAGAGAGTTGCCGGCAGGTGACGCAGAATGAACGGCGGTAATGACCATAGCACGATTCAAAAGCTCCAAAGAACGTTTAGTGCGCTGATGATTCTCGCCATCTCCTAGAGTTGTGTAGGTCACCTCTTGACCAACAAATCTTGGGATACGTTGTAAAATAGCGGCAATATTTTCCAGTTGTCGATCTCCTTTCGCATATTTCCTTGTATCATCGATGAAAGAACCCACCAGTGACTGTTGAACTTTGAACACCTCCAAGTAGGAGCCAGTTTCATTAAATTTTGTGATCGATTCTGGCATGCCTCCAACGACCAGGTATTCTTGAAATGCCTCCTCGAGTTGTTTCAAAATCATGAGTTCTGGAAGCGCAGGGGGGTTTTTAAAGCCCTCGAATCTGGGAATCAAGGGGAGCAAGAGCTTGCGATTTGTTGCGAGGAGAAACTCCTCGAAGCTGAATGGGTAAATATAGAGAGAATCGACCCGTCCTACTGGAAATGAAATCTCCTCGAGCGCAAACTCCAGCAGGCTTCCGGCCGCCACTAGATAATACTGCTTTGCCTTTTCATAAAAATACCTCAGAGCGGTTATTGCTCGAGGACATTGTTGAATTTCATCGAAAAAGATAAGGGTATTGGAGGGGACAATTTTTCTTCGAGTCTTCACCTCGATCAGATTAATGATTCGTCCGGTATCAAAGTCCTTTTCGAAGAGGCTTTTCCAACTTGGATCCTCTTCAAAGTTCAGGGTTACAATTTCTTTGAACTCTTTTCTTGCGAATTCATCAATCAGTGAGGACTTTCCAACCTGCCTAGCCCCTCGTAATATAAGGGGTTTTCTAGAGCTAGAACGCTTCCATTGAACGAGTGTTTCATAACATGTTCTGTGGTAAAACACAGCTTACTATATCAAATATCCACCTATTTTTGATAGTATAAAATGCATAAATCCACCATTGTTAGGGAAGCTTTTCAAGTTGATTGCTGAGGGCCTCGACCTGCTCCTGCCAATAGCGCTCTGTATCAAAGGTGGGGAAGGCTGCTTTAAAAGCCCCGTCCCCCCAGCGTTTTGCAATCCAGGCGGAAAAATAGATCATGCGTAGGGCACGTAAGGGCTCGATTAAGAGGAGACTTTCCTCATCAAAACTGCGCATCGATTCATAAGCCCCCAGGAGAATGTTGCGCATCTCTTTTCCATATTCATCATCACTTCCTGTCACCATCCAAATATCCTGAACGGGAGGCGCATAGAGCATGTCATCAAAATCGATAAAGTAGGGGTTTTCTCCCTGCCAGAGAATATTACCGGCATGGCAGTCCCCATGGAGCAGAATGGGCTCAAACCGTTCAAAATAGTTTTCAATGCGATCGCAGATCGAAAAGACGATGGTTTTGTATCGCTCTCCGAGGTTTTTTGGAATCGCTCCATTTTGTTGCAAATAAACCAAACAATCGCGGCCATAGGTTTGAGGGTTGAGCTTTTGTCGTGCCACCCCCTTCATCCGAGCACCAACATTGTGAATACGAGCCAGGTAACGTCCGACTCGGATTAATTGTTCTCGGTTGAGCTCTGGTTCGAGCCTTCCCGGGCGTTTAGGGAAGATGGCAAAGAAAAGTCCATTTTTTTCAAAGAGACTGTTTCCATTTCCATCTTGAAGAGGGGCTACTACGGGAACCTCTTCAGCATGCAAAGCGCAGAGGAATTGATGTTCAGACAAGATGGTTTCTCTGGACCATCTTCCTGGACGATAAAACTTAATGACACAATGGGTACCATTTTCATATTCGATGTCATACACACGATTTTCCATCGCGTTTAAAGCCAGGAACCTCCCGGTACACCGCCCTCCTAAATGTTCGGCCGCTTCAAAAATGGCTTCAGGGAGGAGCGAAGAGAAGTCTTGCATCACTGCAGTATAGTCTAAAAACCAGACTCGGGAGCGATTTTCTATGCGGCAAAGGCTGGCTTATTCCTTGCTTATAAGACTCCATATGTTTTTTGAAGGACCTAGAGAGAGATTATTGGCAAGAGGCCCAAAAGCCTTAAGTGATGCAGAATTGTTAGCGGTGCTTTTGCGAACTGGGCATCGTAAAGTGGGAGAAGAGACCAACACCCCGGCAGTGCTGCTTCTCGCCGAGCAGTTGCTAACTCTTTCGGGCGGGCTCAATGGGTTGCTAGCAATTACCTACCAAGAATTACAAACGATTACAGGACTGGGAGATGTTAAATCTGCAATGCTCCTTTCGCTTGCAGAGATAGTGAAGCGTTCATGGTGCCATGACTCTTCCAGTGACCTTATTGTGGAAAATAGAGATCAGGCCTACCAACTCTTTGCTGACCTTGCTTATGAAGAACAAGAAGTTTTGAGCGCTGCCTTTTTAAATGCGCAAAACAAAGTGATTGTCACTATGCCAATCTATCGAGGAACGCTCACAGGTGCGCTGGTACAACCCAGAGAAATATTAAGGTGGGCCCTTAAGTTTAACGCAGCCAAAATTCTTTTGGCACACAATCATCCTTCTCAAGATCCAAGGCCTAGTGACCATGATCTTCAATTCAGTCGACGCCTTCAGCGAGTGGGCCAGGCAATGGGGATTCCATTGGTCGATCACCTTATCATCTGCCGTGGAGGAACATACTTTAGTGTGGTTGAAAAGAAATCATTTGTTTTACCCATTGATACGCACGCGGCATAAGAGTGGCGAAGAACAACCGCAAGTTTCTGAGAGAAAAAAGTTCGTGAGGAGCATTCCAAAAAGCATTTAAAAAACAGCGTCGAGAATCGAAGTAATATCCAATACCAAAATATTTTATCGCCAATTCTAAATACTGACATCCCAGCACTTTTCTGCGCTCAAAAAAGGAAAGCTGAGGCAGCCATTCTTCCAATATCTTAAAAGTAGAGGGCTCTTCACTCTGGTTGTAGGTAATGAGGGTGTGGTGGTTTCTGGAATGAACTCGATAATCGGCAAGCACCTTTGGAATATGTTGGATATCATAATGACGAGCTACTTTAAGGGAAAGATACCAATCGGAATGGGAAAGATAAGAGGGAACGGGAAAAGCATTAACCCAGGCTTTCCTCCTGACCATGGTCGTAGGTGCGCAGATGAAATTCTTTTGAAGCAAGGGGAGAAAAAAATTACCAGGAGCTGAACCATACGTTCCTGGAGAGATGTCTTCAGGCACTGTTACTTGTCCTTGTCCATTAATTAACGAGACGTTGGCATGGACCATCCCGATTTTAGGATTTTTTTCTAAAATTGGAAGAGCTTCAGACAAGAAACTGGAGTGATATCGATCATCTGGATCGATGCGGCAGACATACTTCCCGCAAGAAAGAGCGAATCCTTCATTAAAGGTAGAAATGTAACCTTCGTTTTGTTCGTGAATGATGACTTTTAAACGAGGGTCTCGATATTGATTTAAAACTCCAATAGAATCATCAGAGGAGCCATCTTCAATCACAATCACTTCAAATGGGATCGAAAGGTTTTGAGAAAATATGCTATCGAGGCATTCTTTTAAAAAGCAGCCATAGTTATAATTAGGAACAATAAAACTGACTAGAGGCGGCACATTCTGATCCTACCCGCTTAATTCCAAAAGTATATTTTAAACAATTAAGGGGGTAGAATAAATGGGCATCAAGATGAAACCAACGAGTCGAGAAAAAGAGGTGTTGGTATTGGGGGCGGGGGGGTTCATTGGTTTTCATCTAACAAAGCGACTTAAGGAGCAGGGCTGTTTTGTAACGGGCGTTGATTTAAAGTATCCAGAATTTGTCTCCTCGCCTGCCGATCATTTTATTATTGCGGATCTTAGAAAAGAATCCAGTTGGATTGAATTGAGTCAAAGGTCTTACCAGGAAACCTATCAACTAGCGGCAAATATGGGGGGAGCAGGATTTATTTTTAGTGGAGAGAATGATGCGGACATTATGAGGGACTCACTCCAGATTAATCTCCATTTATTGGAATACTTAGGTAAAACCAAACGAACTGAAAAAATATTTTATTCATCTTCTGCCTGTATTTATCCCCTCTATAATCAGTTAGACCCCAATAATCCTATCTGCAGCGAGGAATCTGCCTACCCCGCAGCACCAGATAGTGAATATGGTTGGGAAAAGCTCTTTTCGGAGAGACTCTTCCAATCTTTTAGCAGGAATTATGGTGTCCAAGTCCGCATCGCCCGTTTTCATAATATTTTTGGCATGTATGGGACATGGAAAGGGGGTAGGGAAAAAGCACCTGCGGCATTGTGCAGAAAAATTTCTGAAGCAGAAAATGGGGGGCAGATTGAAATTTGGGGAGATGGAACTCAAACACGTTCCTTCCTTTATATTGATGAGTGTATTGATGGTATTCAAAGGTTAATGAAATCGAACTATCATCGCCCCCTCAACATCGGTTCCAGTGAAATGATCACCATTCAGGAACTCGCTCTGTGCATTGCAGCCATCGCCAATAAGAAAATTTCAATTAAAAATATTCCAGGACCTCTAGGAGTAAAAGGCCGTTGTTCGGACAATTCGTTGATTAATACGGAGTTAGGTTGGGCCCCTAAGCTGCCGCTAAGAATCGGATTAGAGAAAACTTATGGCTGGATTGATCAACAGGTAAAAGCACACAGACAACAGAACCACGCATTAAAAGGCACTTTGAAAGAAGCGATACCCCTATAAAATGGTTGAACCACATGAAAATTGCGAAGGACATAAAATTATCTGTTATTGGCTTGGGCAAGTTAGGGACTCCAACTGCACTGTGTTTTGCTTCAAAGGGTTATAAAACAATAGGGTTTGATGCCAATCCGGAAACATTATCATTGCTAGCACAGAAAAAATCCCTTCTGAATGAGACCGGGGTAGGGGAATTGCTGCAAAGTGTGGGAGATAATTTTGAAGTAGTGAATACATTAACTCAGGCAATTCATCAGACCGAAGTTAGTTTCATCATTGTTCCGACGCCTTCGGGGGCGGATGGTTATTTTGAGATCGACAGGGTGTTGAAAGTGGGTGAAGAAATCGGTCGTCATCTAAGGATGAAGAATTCGTTCCATTTGGTTGTTTTAGTTTCCACTGTAATGCCGGGTTCAACAGAAAAGCTAAAAATTTTGCTTGAAAAAGAATCGGGTAAAAAATGCGGAATGGATTTTGGTCTTTGCTATAATCCAGAATTTATTGCGTTAGGAACAGTCGTCGAAAATTTTTTAAATCCCGATTTGGTATTAATCGGAGAATCAGATCCCTACTCGGGAGAGGTGCTTTCTGATATTTACTCAATTGTTTGCGAAAATGAACCCAACATCCAGAGAATGAATTGGGTGAATGCAGAAATAACCAAACTTTCAATTAACACTTTTATCACTACCAAGATTGCGTTTGCGAACACGTTGACGCAATTGTGCCATCAATTTTCGGGAGGCAATGTCGACGCAGTGACGGCGGCCATGGGGGCCGACACGCGGATTGGAGCTAAGTACTTGAAAGGTGGAATGGGATACGGAGGGCCTTGTTTTCCGAGGGACACCATAGCCTTTTCCAGGCTAGCAGAGAGAATGGAGGTTTCGAGTAGCATAGCGACCGCGACCCAAAAGATGAATGATGAGCATCTTTGCTGGTTGGAAAAATTGGCCTTATCTCATTTAAAAGAAAGTGAATCGGTGGGGATTTTAGGGCTATCATATAAAACAGGAACACCGGTAACTGAGGGATCGCAGTCCCAGCTCTTGGCAGAAAGATTGTTGAAAAGGGGGATTTGCGTAAATGTTTTCGATCCACTGGTAAAAGCGACTCGCAAGGCAATAAAATATTTTCACTCCCTGGAGGAGTGTTTTCAAAATTCAAGTGTCATAATCATAGCTAACCCAGATGTCTTATTTCTTCAAATCGCTTTCGATGCAATTTTGATGCAGTCACGAAAAAAAGTTGTTATTGATCCTTGGAGATTGTATGGGAAAAAACAACTCCCAGAATCATGGACATACATTTCTCTAGGATTAGCCTCTGCCACAAGTGGCTGAGGCCAATGACATGCCTATAAAAAAGCAATCGGACTCCCAGATCTTTATCACCTGTCTAAAGGGGCAGTTTGTGCTGTTTGGGCTGTTGCTCTCTTCAGTATATTTTTGGGGTAAATTTACTCGATTAGCAGCGCCGGGTTTTGGTTATCGCAAGTTGTTGGCGAGTATTATCGGGGTATTTTTTTTATTGCTCGCCTGCGTTAAATCAAATCGAATTGAAAAACATGTAAATAAAATTAAACTTGAATCAATCTACTTGGGGTCGATTGTCGCATTTTTGATCTCAGGTTTAGGGGTTTTAGTTCTTTTTCCACTCAATCGAACAAAAATAGAGAATGTCATTACCCTGTTTTTCATTGGGATAATTATTTGTTCAGGGTTTTCAATCTTGGTCAGTAGAAAATTAAACTGGTCAAAGGTGCTCTTCATCCATTTTGCATTCTTAACTTATTCATTCGCTATATTTAAAATCGGGGATGTGGTAGCCAGCCTTTTTACTCCTTCTTGGCCCGCCAGAGACCTTAGGCCGATTCGCGTAGCTCAAAGCATTCAATATTTTCCGCAGGTCAACAGTTGGGGCTTAAGGGATGAAGAGCATTCCTTTAAAAAAGAGCGTAAGAGAATTGTTTTTTTGGGGGATTCATTTCTGGAGGGAGGACCAAACTGTAATGCCCTTTCTCAGTATGTACGGGCAATGCTTCAAGGCAATAATACAGAATTAATTAACCTTGGAGTTTCGGCAACCGGGCCTGAGCACTATTTTTATCGCATGAAGCGGATTGGAATCACATTGTCCCCAGACGAAGTTTTTTTATTTTTTTATGAGGGCAATGATTATATGGATGATTATTTTAATCCATCCCAGTTTAGTTTGTTACGGGAGTTGCCACTTCCCTCATTAATGGCGTTTGCATTTCCTAATTTCTCCTGGCATTTAGTAAATATTTTTGGAATATCTGAATATGGATTGGGAATTAGACAAGCCCCGGCTCAAGAACAAGAAACACTCAATAGAATTTCTAAATTAGGTGAAATAGAGTTTTTTTATCAATTGTCGACACATATTCATCGATATTATTTCCCCGACATTGATCGATTGGACATCGAAGAGAAATTAAAATTGGGTGGTAATAAACTTTGGAAGTTGGTTCATGAATGGGAGGTTCATCACCAATTGTTACAAGGGTGGGCCATTAAGCGCTTGTTGCATGGCATCTATTATTCAAACCCTACACCACCAAATTTGAGCGAGGTTGAGAATCTCATTAATAGTACGGTTTCACACCTGCTTGAAACCAGCAAACTCCTGAAAAAATCTCAAATTAAACTGCGAGTTTATATGATACCTGTTGCAGAAGAAGTTGATAGCGATTTCGTTGATTATTGGTCTGAATGGAATCCCCAAATTGGCAAGAGAGTAGTTAATTTAAGGGGGGATCTGTTGGAACAAAGGCTCAAGGAGAATGGATTATATGTTAAAAGGTTGAACCATGTTTTAGCCAGTCACAAGTCAACTTATAATTTAATAGATGCGCATTGGAATCAAAACGGCCATCGAATTATTAGTCAATTTATTATGGATGAAATCAATAAATGAGCCGTCCAGATATTAAATTTTGATTTTCACGAGGTCTAAGATTAATCGCGTCTGCAATAATAATTTTTTGATCCCTGTTTTTCTAGCGACAGCTTTTGCTAGTGATGTCCATGAAAGTTTTTTTATTTCCGGTATCAGAAATGAATTTTTCGGCGGAATAAAGACGTTGTCTCTTACTATTCCCTCTTCATAATCTAAAAAGTATTTGGTTTTCCACTGTCCACATACTAGGGTCGGCTTTGATAGATAGGTGCTATGGTAGGAACCATCGGATGCTTTTTGGTAAATCAACTGGATCAAGGGTCTTTCGCATAGGATTTCACAGGGATCTGAAAAATGCCAGGTCAACATATGCATCAGACAAATATCGCCTGGTTCTAAATCCAGCGATTCTATTTCGAGATGAGGGAACCGTTGGATTTGAATTGTTCCCCTTACCCCCATATTGCCATACTTATGACTGTTCTTGACTAGCTGCAGTCCGCCTCGTTGTCGGTCGTGTTTTTCAAGGGGGATAAATACACTTAATTTATCTAAGGAGCCATGAAAGTAGGGAATGTCCTGATGGGGTTCAACGGCCCCATTAAAAGTGGCATCCTTAATCAGCATTCTGATGAAGTAAAGCGACAGGTCGGTTCCCAATAATTGTTGGCCAATGCGCACTAGTTTCGAATGGAGGTAAATTTCGCCGATTAAAGGGGGTAATATACCCAGCAGAAACCGGTCGCGTCTAATCATCGGGTTCGAGTTTGACTGCAAGGACGTTTTGAGATCTTTCCATGAATTCTTAAGTGAATTGATTTCCTCGGAGGAAAAAAAGGATCTCAGGATCAAATAACCATTTTCATTAAATTCAGCTACCGAGCGCTCATCTAACATGTGATGTGACTTTGTGATAAATGGTGTTTCCCCTATCTAATCGTACGCTTAATATTATACTATTATATTTTTAATTTGGAATTGGAAGCGCCTATGAAGATCCATTCTTACCTAGAGCAAGCCACTACTGCAAATGGGTTGAGATCTATGGTTTCATTTGCGAGGAATCAAGGGGCAAGAACCATCGGTCTTTGCATCCCGGGTGGCAGTCGACGGTTTCTGAATCTTTTGCTAAAGCTTACAAATTTGAGTATCGATTTCGTAGTTGATGTTGATGGACATCGCGAGAGTTTTGCTGGGTTCCGAACTATCTGCAAATCTGAGTTGTCCCAATGTGGATTGGATTCGATTATAGTTTGGGGAACTTCAATGGAATGCTTTGGATCTTGCTTAAGAAAACTGGATGGCTTTATTCCTGCTAATGTTTTGGTGCTTCCCGCTACCCCTTCGATCCTTCGATTGCAGAATAGGGAAGGCCTTCAATTAGCTCTTGAATATGTACAAAGAAGTGGTTTGCAAGGACATTATGCAGAGTTTGGCGTGTTTTGGGGAAACTCTTTTTTCTCTGCCTACCATTGCTTTGCGAATGTTTTAAAAGGCAATTTTTATGCCTTTGATTCATTCGAGGGGTTGTCATCGCCCGATTCGTTAGAAACGCTCTACACCTCTGGGGATTTTAGACAGCATTCGTATAGTTTTAATAAAAAATCATTTAGGGCGGTTGGGGAATTATTGGGAATTCCATTCGATCGAATCAGAATTGTTCAAGGATATTATCAAGATACCCTTAAAGCTGATTCAGCAAACAATTATCATTTAAAGTCACAATCGATATCGATATGCGCGATTGATTGCGATCTCTATGAATCCACAAAAATTGCTTTAGATTTTGTGAGTCCCTTTATCGAATCGGGGGGCTTAATTTATTTTGATGACTGGCGTCTTTGCCGTGCGAGCCCAATAGTAGGTGAAAGAGCTGCGGCATTGAGTTGGTTAAGAGAGAACCCAAGTTTCGAGCTTATCGAATTGTTCAAAAATCATTGGCAGCACCAATGGTTCGTATTTCAACGTAAGTAAGAAAAGATGTATTCATTTTATTGAGCAGCTCAGCAAACTTGCCTTCCCTTTATTCAGATTATAAAATTTAAATATCGAAACTTTGCATCAAAATATTGATAGTGTGAGGGCATTTTGGGATAAGCGCCCATGTAATGTAAATCACTCTCATTCACCAATTGGAAGTGAGCAATATTTCAATGAGGTTGAAAAGAAGAAATATTTTGTTGAACCGCATATAGCAGAATTTGCTGATTTTGGATCATGGAAGGGAAAAAAAGTTTTAGAAATAGGATGTGGAATTGGCACCGACACGATTAATTTTGCCAGGGCGGGAGCGCATGTTACCGCGGTTGATATTTCTTCTAATTCATTGGATATGGCAAAACAGAGAGCAAAGCTCTTTAACTTGACCCACCAGATACGATTTATACAAGCGAACGTCGAAATACTTTCCGAAGTCATGCAACCTGAACAATTCGATTTGATCTATTCTTTTGGAGTTTTGCATCATACTCCTTCACCTATAAGAGCCATCGGTGAATTAAAAAAATTTTCAGGCAAAGGCACCATCCTAAAAATAATGGTTTATAATTTTTATTCATGGAAGGTGTTATCCATCCTGCTGGCAAACTTCTGGCGCTTAAAGAGCCCAACGCAATTGATAGCGGACAATTCAGAGGCGCAGTTTGGGTGTCCGGTTACTTATACATACACGAAAGCGAGCATTAGAAAAATTCTCAACAAAACAGGGTGGGCAGTCGGACAAGTTGATGTTCGCCACATCTTTCCATACAAAGTGTCATTTTATAGGAAGCATCAATACGTTTATACTTTTCCTATTCGGTTCTTACCAAGGGCCTTATTTAACAAACTACAAGAACTTATCGGCTGGCATTTGTGTGTAACAGCGTCTGATGTTTGATGAATCAACAAATAAGGCAAGTATTGTTCCGCCAAAAATAACACTCATTACACCGGTATTTAATGCCGCTAAATATCTAGAATCAACTATTCAATCGGTTATTTCCCAAGAGTATTCAAATTTAGAATGGATTTTAGTAGACGGGGGTTCTACGGATGGATCGTTGGATATCATTCATAAATACCAAAATTATTTTTCCTCTTGGGTAAGTGAACCTGATCGCAACATGTATGATGCACTTAATAAGGGCTTTAATAGGAGTACTGGAACTATAATGGGTTGGATTAGCGGCACAGACATGCTGCATGTAGGATCGTTGCACGTGGTAGCTTCCGTTTTTAATCAACTCTCAGAAGTCGACTGGATAATGGGGCGTGCTACCGGGTTTACTGACAAGGGGATGTGCACCGATATTAGGGAGCCGAAATATTTTTCTTATGTCAGATTTATACTTGGGCATAATAAATGGATACAACAAGAATCTACATTCTGGAGAAGATCGCTTTGGGAAAGGGCTGGGGAAAGACTAGATAGCCGCCAAAGTGTTGGTGCCGACTTTGAATTGTGGGTAAGGTTTTTTGAACTTGGTTCCAAACTGTATCCAGTAAATGCACTGATTGGTGGCTATAGAGATCATCAAGATTCTGGAGGGCGTTTGGAGTGGGACAAGATTGTAGCCTATCATAGCAAGGTTGTGAACAATGCGATCGCGAACTACCAAGGCTCGTATTTCATTAAATATTGCCTCCGCGTGGACAGTAAAATTAAACAAATCAAATTTATCAGAGAACATTGGATAAGATTTACAATTTGGATATTAGGGGGATTTTGGGCAAAAGATCTTCCTTCATTGATAGAATGGAAGGGTGAGGGATGGGGAATGCGAGAAACAAAATTCCCAACATTAAGGAATGTCTTATTTATTCTTGATTCTGCGTCGAGAACTGTTTTTTCAATTATCAAAAAACCTTTTATCTGATTAATCACTAGTGCTTGCCTATTTCCTCTTAATATTAATTTGGATTCCAAGTTTGATCGGATGGGGACAGCTATTGTTCCCTATTTTATTTCCAAAAAATAAGGCCCGATTTATTAACGCTAATATGGGTGAGATGGGCATTTTGGGAATCATCTGTACGGCATGCATAGGGTTGCTTGCGAATTTTGCGGTGCCTTTGAATCATCTATACTCCCTTGTAATCTGGATTATTGGGTCAATAATCTTTGTTAAAAATGTGAACAGGCAAATTCATTTATATCCTGTAAGATTGTGGGCGGGTTGCTTGTGTGCCCTGCTATTCATATGTTTTAACGCGAATAATTCCCAGCCACTTTATGATACCGGGCAATACCATCTCCAGTCTATGTTGTGGAAAGTTAATTACCCACAGCCATTGGGGCTGGCGAATCTTTCTAATCGATTTGGCACCGACTCAATTTGGTTTACTACAATGGCAACGCTTTGGCTGCCGGGTGCTGGAATTCAAAGTGCTATGTTGGGAAATTGTTTGCTTCTGTTTTTTTTCCTGTCAGGAATGTTTTCTAGGATGTGCAATGTTGTCACTCATAAAGATACAGAAAATGTTTTGGGGCTATTTATTTTATTTTTGCTGTTATTTGATGGCGGTGTGGTTGCAGGGTTGGGAACATCAAGTACTGATTTACCGATTACTATGCTGATATTTTACTCCATCTTTGTTTTAGTTTCATATGGGGACCGCCATCGAGATGAGTCGCTACAGGCAGCGATTTTGTTAACGGTATTTTGTTACATGTTGAAGCAGAGTTCCCTGGTTTATTTTTTCATTTTCACACTTTTAACTTTATTTAAAAAAGGGGCACTCTTGGGTAACAAACCCTTTCTCAAGACTCGATGTTATGCATTTTGCACTTTCATCTTACTGGTTTGGTTTGTTCATAACGTATGTCTTTCCGGCTGCCTGTTTTTTCCGATGGAATGGAGCTGTCTTTCCTTGCCTTGGACATTGGATTGGAACGAAGTGAAGAACTACCGATTAGCCATTGGAGGGTATGCTATTTCTGGCGGAAGCCAAGTAAAAGGACATTCCCCAAGGTTTATTTTTTGGTTTCCAAAGTGGGTTAAATCAGCATTCATGATTAGGACCATGCAAATTTTTATCTTTATTTCATTCTTGGGAATGGCGTTAGTTTCAGTTGCTTTGATTAAAGACTGGAAATTGTTTTTTAAACAAAACCGGTTGATTTTCCCTCCCATAATTGCGTCGGCCTTAGCGATTTTATTCTGGTTATTAAACGCCCCTGACCCTAGGTTTGGGCATGCCTATTTATTGGCATTTCCTGTATTGGTTTGTGTGTCTGGCTACCGTTTGTTAGTAGTGAAATCCATGAACATAGCAGCGAAAAGAGTTGTGATTGGACTCATGTTTTTGCTTATAGTAAAAAGAGTTTGGGAGCACAGAGATGGTTTTTCTATTTGGTTTAAAGATTCGACTCTCTTTTCACAGGTAAAGGTGCAAACTTATCAAACTAGAGAAGGTGTAAGAATTTCTGTTCCAGAACGGGGAGATCAATGCTGGTTATCTACGCTACCGTGTACTCCCATATTTGATCCACAGCTAAAAAGCAGTTTTATCTTTAATCACCCTTTATTTTACCGGCAAGGATTCTAGTGGCGAATCCTGTTTGTATTTTTTTGATCGTATTAGAAATTTTTCTTAGAAAAAGATAAAAACTCTTCAGGGGGGCTAGGATTTGGTAGAGCCAAGGGGCTAGCTGCAGTTGTCTTAATAAGTATTTCAATTTTGGAGTAGCTATCAACCCTAAAGGGGTTAATCGGTGTGTAACGTCTTTAAGTCCAAAGTCTAATTCTAAAGTTCCTTTTGAGAGGGTCTTATTTTCTCGAGCCTCTTTTCCCCTCCATACGCCCTCCCAACCGCTTGGGTGGTGAGAATAATCATGACGGGAATGAATGACTAGAACTGATTCGGTGGCATTCACGACATTCATTTTTTGGCGGCGTGCCTGATAGAAAATCCAATTATCGAAGGCGGTTCTGCCAATTGCCATGTGCGGCAAATTTTTTAAAGCTCCTTTTGCAAAAACAAAGTAATCAGAAAGGCCTTGTAGTTTTTCAGGATGATTATTATTTATCGCTTCCGTTCTGATTTTTTGCTGCCAAAGTGGATCTTCAAAATTGATTGGATGTTCTAGGGAAATATCGTAGCGCTGGCTAAAGAATAGAGTATTAGGCAGTTGAGAGAAAACCGATTCAACAGCGAAGGTAAAATCATCCGTAAAAATGAGGTCTGAATTACTATAACAAACTAAGTCATTTACCGCGTGGGATTGTCCAAGCTCAAAAAGGCTACTTAAGAGAGGGGTGCCGAACTCATTTCTTTCAACCAAAGGAATGTGAGTGGCACCGATCTCTTTTGCTATTTCATCCGTACCAAATTCATCTCCCAATATTAAAATTTGAGGGGAAGGGGTGAGTCGTTGCCAGCTCCGTAGGGCATTTCGTTGGATAAGGTCAAAATTGCCCTTAAATGGCTTAGCGGTCGTAAAAAAGGTGATTTGAGGCAATGGGGCCTGTCTCCTGCAGCGTAAAACAAAGCCAGAAACAATTTATACCATTTTTTTCTGAAACCTGATAGGTTCCGGCAACTTATATGGGGTCCTTTAATAAAAACCAAACTTCAGGCTGGCTGCCACTTACTTCTATAGAAATGAAGGATCGTGGTTATAACGAAGTTGATATTGTCTTTGTAACTGGGGATGCTTATGTCGACCATCCTAGTTTCGCCATGGCTATTTTAGGAAGGGTGCTGGAATCGGCCGGCTATCGCGTAGCAATTTTGAGTCAACCCAACTGGAAGAGTTGCGAACCTTGGAAGGAGTTTGGAAAACCACGCCTATTTTTTGCGATTAGTGCGGGAAACATGGATTCGATGATCAATCATTATACCGCCAACAAAAAGGTGAGGAATGATGATGCTTATTCTCCTGGCGGGAAGATTGGCCTGAGACCAGATCGGGCTACGAATGTTTATTGTCAGAGGGCGCGGGAAGCCTATCCGGGAGTTCCTATTATTGCAGGAGGCGTAGAGGCTTCCTTGAGAAGGTTAGCACACTATGATTACTGGAGTGATACGGTTCGGCACTCCATTTTATTGGATTCCAAGGCAGATCTAGTGGTTCACGGCATGGGAGAAAAGCCTATTCTTGAAATTGCGAAAAGGATTTCTTGTGGGACAAGTCTTAAAGATTTGAGAGAGTTGCGGGGAGTGGCATATGCGATGGGGGCTTCAGAAAGTATGGAGGGAGAGTATGTGGAGCTTCCTTCCTATGAAAAAATAAGTGAAAACAAGGAATCATTCGCTGAAGCCACGAGGTTGATTCATATCCATACGAACCCGTTTAACGCAAAAAGGTTGGCACAGAAACACGCGGGACGGTGGGTAGTTGCCAATCCCCCCGATCTTCCACTTTCAAAGGAAGAGATGGATCAGATTTATGATCTGCCATATTCACGTCAACCCCATCCTTCCTATTCTGAGAAAATTCCTGCTTTTGAAATGATCAAAGATTCAGTCACTATCATGCGGGGATGTTTTGGCGGATGTACTTTCTGCTCTATCACAACCCATCAAGGGCGTATTATTCAATCTCGTTCTCAGAAATCGATATTGAAAGAGATTGAATCGATGATGCAAGCAAAAAGCTTCTCTGGAGTGGTTTCCGATATCGGCGGGCCCACCGCCAATATGTATGAAATGCGGTGCACTCGCCCAGATATTGAAAAAAAATGCCGAAGACTTTCATGTGTTCACCCCACCATTTGCAAACTATTAGGGACAGATCATTCCCCTTTGGTGGATCTCATGAAAAAATCCAGAAAGGTGCCTGGGATAAAAAAAGTATTTGTAGCAAGTGGAATTCGTATGGACCTGGCTCAATTGTCACCAGAATATATGAAGGAATTGGTGGCACATCATGTGGGTGGCCATTTAAAGGTGGCCCCAGAGCACGCAGATGACAAAGTTCTTGGAATGATGAAAAAGCCCTCGATAGAAAATTTCGAGGGATTTGCAGAAAAATTCAATCAAGTCACAAAACAAGTCGGAAAGCCAAAACAATATTTAGTCCCCTATTTTATTGCGAGTCATCCTGGCTCTAGTATCGATTCGATGATTGAGCTGGCTCTTTTTTTGAAACGGAATGGGTATCGCCCTGATCAGGTGCAGGACTTTATTCCAGCTCCTTTTGATATTGCTACTTGTATGTATTACACGGGCCTGGATCCGATGACTAAGAAACCAGTATATGTAGATAAATACCTTCGGAACCGAAAGTTACAGCGCGCACTTTTACAGTTTTTTAAACCAGAAAATTATTTTGAGGTGAGAAAGGCTCTTGAAGAGGCAGGACGGAAGGACCTTATTGGTTATGGGTGTGACGCACTCATTCCACCTGAAGCACCCAAAGAAGCATTTATAAAAAGAAGACGAGAAAGTGAAAGTTACGTCCATCAAATATCAAAGAGTGGATATCGTCCCGGCCGAGCTACGGCACATCGGAGAGAGAAAAGATCGTCAATGCCCCACCGCCCATCGATAAATAAAGGCAATCCTTTCGGCATGGAGTGGACCAAAACTTCTCGCAAGGAATCGATAAATAACATTCCTTCCTAAGTATTGAGGCTTGACTGGAGCCGTAGCAAAGGCCGCACTTGCCTCTTTATTGCACCCTAGCTGAAAAAGTTGACTGCCCAACTCTGCCAACTTTTCTGAAGCGATCAAATAATAAGATTGGGGCAATGAGGGTAATAGATGTTCAATGATTTTTTTAGCATCTAGTCTGACTTGCAACTCTTGGGTGCTTCGACTGTTGTTACGAATCCGAGCACAAGAAAAGGGTGTTGTGCAAATCTCAAATGATGGATTCAAAAGTGCTAGGCGGATGTGGAAACAGTAATCTTCAGATTGTTTATATTCCTCCGGATATCCCCCTGCCTTTTCAATTAAAGATCGCCGATAAAAACCGGAGATTGGAAGAAGATAATGAGTGATGGAAAACCCTAAAAGATCTTGAGAAGATAGGAGCTTTTCTAACCCGGCCACAGCTGGAACAAGTGAAAGAGCAGGTGCTTTGCCATCCAGGCGGTATGAGGAATGCTCTACCAATAAGAGTTCAACGTCAGGTTTGTTTAATTTTTTTTTAATTTGTGTAATGGCGTCAGGTAAAAAAAGATCGTCGGCATCGTGAAAATGCACGTAATTCGATTTTGAGTGTTGAAAGAGAATGTTTCTTCCCCGGGCTGGGCCAACATTTTCTTCAGAGCGAAGGATTTTGATATCGAAGTTTTTTGGAATAAAGGCCTGAGGGAGAATGGTAGAAGCATCGTCAAATAGAAGGATTTCATCAGGGGGATCGTTAGGGTCTAAAGAATTGAAAAGGTCGGTTAAGAGTTCCCCCTCATTATGGTAAGTAATGAGTAGGGCTAGAGTGGGGCTCCCCATTATTTATTCTTCAATTGTTCCTTAAGAGCTGCGAGTCCCGCAAAGGGCTGATGGGAGAAAGAGGAGCGTTTCGGTCTGGGAGGCCGGTTCTCTCTCATTTGCTGTGGAGGCCGTGCTTGCTGCTGCTGCTGTCGTGGCTGGGAGGGAGTTTTGTTGGCCGGCCGTGGAGTCGGAGCCCGTTTCACTTCCGGCTTTTTCATGGTGAGAGCAATCTGTTTTTTATTGAGATCGACGCTGAGGACGCGAACCTCAACACGATCCCCAGGCATGATTACTTCTCGGGGATCTCGAATAAACCGATTGCTCAATTGTGAAAGATGCACGAGTCCATCTTGGTGAACTCCAATATCAACAAAAGCGCCGAATTGAGTGACGTTGGTGACGATTCCTGGGCAAAGCATGTCTACTTTCAAATCTTCTAGGGTGCTGATTTCCTCCTTGAAGTTGAAAGGTTCAAAGTTCTCTCGGGGATCTCGGCCCGGCTTTTCAAGTTCGCTGCAGATATCATTAAAGGTATAGGGCCCCACCTTTTCTTTGAGGTCGGTCATTTGGCGTACTTGTTGTGCGCCGGAGCCAATGAGGTCCTTCAAATTAATTTGGGTGGCTTGGGCGGCAGATTCGATTGCTGCATAGTTTTCCGGATGGATGCCGGTATGATCAAGTGGATTGTCACTTTCAGGGATTCTTAAGAAACCAGCAGCCAAGTTAAAGCTCTTCTCGGAGAAACGGGGAATTTCCTGAAGGGCGCTTCGGCTTTTAATGAGCCCTTTTTCAGTTCGATATTGGATGACGTTCTTAGCTAAGGCTTCACCGATTCCCGAGATGTGAGCAAGAAGGTGGTAAGAGGCGGTGTTGAGATTGACTCCCACCGAGTTGACACAGGAATCGACGACAAAATCGAGTTCTTTTTTGAGGCGATGAGGGGCCACATCATGTTGGTATTGTCCCACCCCGATGCTTTTGGGATCGAGTTTTACCAGTTCAGCGAGGGGATCTTGTAGCCTTCTTGCAATGGAAATGGCGCTGCGGATGGTGGGATCGAGATCGGGGAATTCTTCACGAGCGACTTCACTGGTGCTGTAAATGCTCGCTCCCGATTCATTGACCATGACAATGGGGACAGAAATCGAATTTTCTTTAAGGGTCTGGCGAATGAAACGTTCCGTCTCCCGGCCATGGGTTCCATTGCCCACAGCAATGGCCTGAATTTGCGCCTGTTTGATAATTTCACAGATCAGTTTTTTGGCGAGGGACTTCTCATCCTCGGTATTGAGTTGGATGACGGTGCTGCCAATGTATTTCCCCGCGCTGTCCACCACCGCTACTTTATTTCCAGTGCGGATGCCGGGATCCACTCCCATCACCGCTTTAGGTCCTAAGGGAGAAGCGAGGAGCAATTTTCTTAAGTTTTGTGAAAAAACGTTAATGGCCATGTCATCGGCGACCGATCGAAGCGCACGGTGAAGTTCAGTGAATAGGGTGGGCAGGATATAGTTGCGGTAAGCGATTTTTGCGGCCTCTTTTAAAATGGGGACGACCTCTCCTTCGGTTGCAGTGCAAGCCGCTTTTTCGTAATTGCTCAGGAGCCGGAGATCAAAATCGGGTTCATTGGGAAGGACCCCAAACTCAATTTTTAGCTCCTCTTCGATCCAGCCTCTTCGAATGGCCATGTAGCGGTGAGAGTTTTGCTGCTTTAAGAGCGACTGGATGCTTTCGGAATAATCAAAGAAGCGTTCATATTTGCTATTGGGTTTTACTTTGGCCCCCTTGGTGGTTTTAAGTCCTCCTTCATCAAAGAAGCCTTTCCTGACTTCCTCATGTAGGTCTGGGTTTTGCACCAAGCGTTCCACCAAGATGTCGCGAGCGCCTTCGATCGCCGCTTCTTTATTTGCAATTCCTTTTTCCTGGGAAAGGTATTTCTCGGCCTCTGTATCGATAGGCTGAGAAGAGGGGACAGTTCCATGTCCCACCTCCCAGATCCAGTTGGCGAAAGGTTCAAGGCCTGCCTCTTTTGCAATAGAAGCTTTGTTTTTTCGCTTCTTTTTAAAAGGGAGATAGAGCTCTTCTAAAAGTTCGGTATCGAAGGTGGTCAGAATCGAGTTTTTTAAGGTATCGGTAAGGGCATTTTGTTTTTCTATTTCACCGATAATGAATTGCTGCCGTTTGGTCGCGGTTTGATAGTAATCAAGCGCCTTTGAGATCTCGAATATCTGTACATCGCTTAGATTTCCAGTCTGTTCTTTACGGTATCGGGCGATGAAGGGAATAGTAGCCTCTTCATTGAGGAGACGCTCTACGGCCAATGCCCCTTTCACTGGGATTTCGGGACAGGCCTTCTGGAACCATTGTTCGAAGGTCATTATTTTTGGATGATGCCATTCACTACTGAGTACTTCAAGTGTGATCCTTCACAAAGGTACGGCCTACCTTTGTGAAGGGTTAAGATTGGCAACGGTTATTCAAGGGTTGTTGGGCCACCCTTTTTACGTCCCTTCCACATCATAATGAAGAAGGTGCAGAGGATGAGTAGTCCCGTGCAGATCAAGAAAATAGAACGAGGTCCGGTGGTGGGTTGAGTATCCAATCCAGCAAGGGCCTGTCCTTCTGCTTTTTCCATTTCTGAGATCGGTTTGCTCGGAGGTAATGGAGCTACTTTTAAATCTTCTTCTTCATAAGGAGCAGCCAATGCTGGTGAAGGGGCGACTTCATTTTTAGCGACAACCACAGGGGCCTCTTCAGCTATTGGGTGGGGTTTCGATTTACTGCGCTTCTTTTTATTACGTTTTCGAGAAGCCAGGTCTTGAGCTGAATCATCGGCCTTCGCAATTAAGGCTCCTTCAACTTGGGGAGCTTCGACTTGTGCCACGACTGCAGGGGCAGTTGAGGCATCGACTTCAGCCACTTGAGTAGCCGCTTCTTGAGGCACTTCAACTTTATTTTCTGCTACCTCAGTAGGAGCGGCTTCCATTGAATCGGCTTCCGCTTCCGCGGCGGCCGCTAATGTCTCTACTCCGTCGGTAACTTCCTCTGGAGTGCTATTTTCATTTTCGGCGAAAAGGGCATCCCAGTTTTCCTCATTAATAGAGGCCGATTCATCAGAGGTCGGTTTCGCTTCTTCGACTGTATTAGAAGAAGGAACGGACGTCTCTTCCGAGTCGGTATCGGCGGAGGCACTTAAAGCTTCAAAGTTATCCCCTTGGGCGCTTTCATTGCGGGTATGGCTACAGGCAATGAGCGATAGGAGGGTGATTGAAAGGATTAAGGTTGAGTTAAAGAACTTTTTCATTCGTACACCTTCTATGGGTTTTCTAATAACTTATCGGCAAAGGGTGGAAAGAATTTGAGGGGAGAAAGGAAGTTTACCCATATCATTTCAATAATTTGTGCACATTTGAGTGAGTAATCAGACTACTCACGTGCGTGACTACTCAAGAGTTTATTGATTAATCATCGACACGATTTTCACAAAAAGCATTTACTAGCCAATGAGGTTCGGGAAGTGTAGCTGCAGGATGTCATTGGTTTCAATCAATCAGCTATCAAAAAGCTATGGGGCAGGGAGTATTGTTCTCAGTGAGCTTTCCCTTGAAATAAAGTCCGGAGAATTCCTGGTTTTGGTGGGCCCTTCGGGGTGCGGGAAGAGCACTTTACTACGGATGGTGGCCGGGTTGGAGGGAATCACCTCTGGCAATATTTCTTTTGATGGCAAGGTGGTAAATGATCTGAGTCCCAAAGATCGGGGAGTGGCGATGGTCTTCCAAAACTATGCCCTCTATCCCCACCTGACCGTGCAGGAAAACATCGGCTTTGCCCTCAAAATTTCAAAGGTGCCCGAGTCTCAAATCCAAAAAAAGGTGCAGGAGGTGGCAAGCCTCTTGGATCTCACTCAACATCTTTTCAAGAAACCAGGCCAGCTTTCAGGGGGGCAGAAGCAGCGGGTGGCGATTGGGCGTGCCATTGTGCGGGAACCCAAGGTACTCCTTTTTGATGAGCCCCTCTCTAACCTCGATGCCCAATTAAGAGTCAGGATGCGGTCCGAAATTGCAGCCTTGCACCGTCGACTTGGGTGCACCGTGATCTATGTGACCCATGACCAGATCGAAGCGATGACCCTGGGCCATCGATTGGCCGTGATGAACCGGGGAAAGATTGAACAGCTGGGAACTCCCCTCGAGGTTTACCAAAATCCGAAGAGTCGATTTGTAGCGGGATTTATTGGTTCTCCTTCCATGAATTTTATTTTTAAGGAAAACCGTTGGATCGGCTTTAGGCCCGAGTCTCTCATTTTAGGAGAAGGGGAGCTTCCTTTAGGAAAAGGAAAAGTCAGTTTCGTTGAAAATTTGGGAGCCAGTGGCCATGTGCACTTTGATCTCGAAGGGCAGAAGCTGATTGGGAATTTTAATTCAGAGATTCCCAAGGTCGATAGCTTGATTCCGCTTTCGGTTTCCGAGAAACACCTTTTCTACTTCACCGAGCAGGGAGAGAGGGTTTGAAAAGAGCCCACCCCTTCCTGATCGCGACACTTTTATTGCCGGCGCTATTCGTAATTGGGGTTTTTATCCTCTGGCCTGCTTTAAGGTCGGTCTATTTAAGTTTTTTTGAAATCGACCCGTTTAGCCAAAGCTCCGTTTTTATCGGTCTCGATAATTTCAAGGAGCTTCTTTTTTCGGTCGACTATTGGCAAACGGTGAAGGTCTCACTCCTTTTTCTCCTCTATACTGTCATCCCCAGTGTAGTGGTGAGTCTGTGGGTGGCGGTGTTTCTGGATCAAAATCCCTATGCAAGAGGGGTTTTTAGAACTTTATTCCTGATGCCGGTTGCGATCTCTTCGGCGATGGCCGCGATGCTCTGGATCTTTATCTTTAATCCCACCGTCGGATATTTAAACTACATTTTAGAAAGTTTGGGTTTGTTTACGCCGAATTGGTTGGGAGATCCTGCTTATGCTCTGATCGCGGTGAGTATCGTAACCATCTGGAAAGAGATCGGATTTAACGTGATCTTCTTTTTGGCTGGGCTTTCCTCCATTCCAAAGGAAGTGATGGAGGCGGCCAAGATCGATGGGGCCTCTCCCCTGCAGACTTTCTTTCGGGTGACCCTTCCTTTGCTTTCCCCCACTTTGTTTTTTGTGACGCTGGTTTCGATCCTGAATTCCTTCCAAAGTTTCGGACAAATCCATATTCTGACCGGTGGAGGGCCGGCCGGTGCGACCCAAATTTTAGTCTATTCCCTCTATCGAGATGGGTTTGTGAACTTTCGAATGGGCTCGGCCTCCGCTCAGGCCCTCATCCTTTTCTGCATCTTGATGGGACTCACTTTAGTGCAAGGAAGAATCTCGAAGAAACGGGTCCACTATGGATAGAAAACGGTGGCTCTGTACTCTGGGGCTCCTCATTCCTGCTCTGATTCAAATCTTTCCAATTTTTTACCTGCTCTGTGTGGCCTTTAAACCTCCTGCAGAGGTGATCCAGTTTCCTCCCGTGCTTTTACCAAAAGGAGTTCCTTTAGATAATTTTAGAGACGCTCTCCAGACCGCTCCATT
>CAZRZK010000001.1:163345-308097 GCA_964604555.1 uncultured Pseudobdellovibrionaceae bacterium
TTTCTTTTGAATTCTGTGGTGGTAGCGACATCGGTTACTTTCTTTCAATGCCTTACTTCCATCTTTGCGGCGTTTGTGTTGGCTCGGATGGAGTTTACGGGAAATAGATTCTTTCTGGCCCTCTTTGTGATGACGATGCTGATCCCGCTGGAGGTGACTATCCTTCCGAACTATTTTCTCTTTGCAAGATGGAATGGTTTGAACACCTATACTTCGCTCATTTTGCCTTTTGCCGCCTCCGGGTTTGGGATCTTTCTCCTCTACCAATTCTTTAAGACTATTCCCAAAGAGCTGGAAGAGGCGGCCTATCTGGATGGGGCCGGTCGCTTGCGCTTTCTCTTTCAGTTTTTGGTGCCCCTCTCCTGGCCCGCCATTATTTCGTTTGGGATCTATTCTTTCGTGACTACCTGGAATCAATACCTCTGGCCCTTGATTGTGACCCAATCGACCGAAATGCAGACGGCCCAGATCGGGATCGGGATCTTTCGATCGCAGAATGAGTCGATGAGCTGGGGGGTGATCATGGCGGCTACGGCGATTTTGATCTTCCCGAATCTTCTTCTTTTTATCCTGACACAAAAACAGTTTGTGCGTGGTATGACGATGACCGGTATGAAATGAGAGGTTAATCATGTGGTTAATATTACAGTTAACAAGTTTGATTGCTTTTGCCGCTCCCACCCTTCAATTCTGGCATTCCATGACCGGAGAAAAAGGGAAGTTGGTTCAGGAAATGGTCGATGAGTTTAACCAAAAAGGGGGAGTACAGGTTAAAACTCAATTTGTGGGCACCTATGAAGAGGGGTTGAATAAAACCCGCACCGCGATCCTTGCAAGGCAGGAACCCCATATCGTGCAAATTGCAGAACTGGGAACCCAAACAATGCTCGACACCAAGGCGGTCGAGCCGGTGGAATCGGCAGTCGATAAAAAACTGCTGTTGCCTCAGTTGCGTAGTTACTATGAAGTGGGCGGTAAACTCCAGGCACTTCCCTTTGCGACCTCTAATCCCATTCTTTATTATAATAAGGACGCCTTCCAAAAAGCAGGAATCAAAGAAGCTCCCAAAACTTGGGAGGAGCTCAAAAAAGTGGCCGAAAAATTGACCGATCCTAAAGCAAAGACCTTTGGGATCACTTGGCCTTTGCATTGTTGGTTTTTCGAACAACTTCTCGCTGTCCAGGGTGAACTATTGGTACTGCCGCAGAATGGTCGAGGGGCCCAAGTCAGTGAATCGAACCTGACAAGCCCAGCAGCGCTTGAAGTCGTTACTCTTTGGAAGGATCTCGTTGAAAAAGGCCATTTTGCCAACGTGGGGCGAGGATGGGAGCCGGCCCAGCAAAGTTTCTTAGCGGGCCGTTCGCAGATGCTCATTACGTCGACCAGTGATGTTTTTGAAATCCAAAAGCGCGCTTCCTTTCAAGTCGGGACTGGTTTCCTTCCCATGAAGGACTCCAAACAAAAAGGGGGGACGATCATCGGCGGTAATGCTCTGTGGTTATTAAAAAATAAATCGGAAGCAGAAAAGAAGGGTGCCGCAGATTTTTTAAACTGGATGCTGACTCCTCAAATGCAAAAAAAATGGCACCTGGGGACGGGTTATTTCCCGGTGCGCGCCGATGTCATTGCCCAGCTTGAAAAGGAGGGGATCTATCAAAAATATCCCAATGCAAAAACGGCTATCAACCAACTCAAAGCTGCTCCTGCCACAGCATCGAGCCAAGGGGCTTTGATTGGTGTCTTTCCTGAGCTTCGGGAGAATGTGAGTGATGCGATTGAAAAGGTGCTGACCCAAAAAGTGGCAGTTAACGAGGCGATGGGACGGGCTAAAACAAAAACCGATGAGGCGATCCGAAGATGGCAAAAAACAAGATCACATTAAAAAATGGCCGTATCGGGGTCCATGGACATCGTGGCTCTCGTTCCACCCATCCTGAAAACACCTTTCCAGGATTTGAAGAGGCCCATTTAGCGGGGGCCGATTTCTTTGAAGTGGACATCCATCTTTCCAAAGATCAGATCCCAATGGTTTTCCACGATCCGAAATTGAGTGGGCGACTGATTCCCCAATGGATTGGGCTGGAAATTCCATTATCAGCCCTCACTGTGGAAGAGATTCAAAAATATAGAGTTGCAGGTACGGCCGAGATTCCCACATTAGAATCGGTTTTAAAATGGATGGAGGGGAAAAAGATCGGGATCAATATTGAGGTCAAGCCGGAAACCGATCCTAATCCTATTTCTGAAGCATTGATTTCACTCTTAAAAAAAGCCCCTTTTAAAGAGCGGGTCATCATTCAGTCTTTCGATCTGGCAATTTTAAAAAAGGTTCGGGAATTGGCTCCCGATTATTTTGTTTCCTGCCTGTTCGATAAATCGGTCGATTTTGTAAGTATTGCCAAAGAACTCAATGCCGATGGGATTGGTCCCCATTTTTCACTCCTCACCCAAGCTATCATTGAACAGGCTCACCAGAAGGATCTTCAGATATTGCCCTGGACCGTCAATGAGCCAGAAGATTGGAAAAAGCTAACAACTTGGGGAGTGGATGGGATCATCACCGATGCACCACGTAAGTTGCTAGAAGTCCTCTCGAGTGGACAAAAGGGCTAGCCCATCTCAAAATAATAGAATGCTTGAAAAAATAGCGTCCTTCTCCGACGAAATAGCATGCCAACCTTATTCTACCGATTGGACCAAAATAAAGGGCAAGGCCATCGCCGTTTATTTTCCAAAAAATACCCAAGAGGTCAGTCAAATTTTAAAGGAGTGCTCCCGGAACAAGATTCCTGTGGTGCCTTCCGGGGGGCGGACCGGTTTGAGTGGTGGGGCGGTAGCAACTCCTGAAGGGGCGGTGATTCTCAGTTTGGAAAAAATGGATCGCATCCTCTCATTGGACAAACTCGGAAAGACATTGGAAGTGGAAGCGGGTGTGATCACGCAGAAGGTACACGATTATTGTAAAGAGCAGGATCTTTTATGGCCTATAGATCTGGCGGCTAAGGGAAGCTCGCAGATTGGCGGGAATCTTTCGACTAATGCGGGAGGGGTGAGGGTGATTCGTTATGGGATGGCCCGACGATGGGTGCTTGGACTCGAAGTGGTTTTAATCGATGGGACCATCTTGAATTTAAATGGGGCCCTCCAAAAGAATAATAATGGGTATGATCTCGTTCAGCTGTTGATTGGGAGCGAGGGGACTTTGGGAGTGATTACGAAGGCCATCTTAAAACTAACCACATCGCCACAACGTGTCTCAACCCTGCTTTATTGTTGCCAGGATTTGCAAACGATCGAATCGGTCTTTGCCCATTTTCGAAGAATAGAAAATCGAATATTGGCTTTTGAATTTTTTGCAAGCCGATGCTTGGCTCCCGAAAAGATGCAGAAGGAATGGAATGGGAATTATTTTGTCTTAATTGAAATCGAGGGTGAGGTTGATGAAGCGGTTAATTCCGAAATTAAAGGGGTTAATCAGGTTTATTTAGCGCTGAGTGAAAAAGACCGCGCCTATTTCTGGAGTCTTAGGGAAGGGATTACGGAATACCTTCATAAAATGGGCCCTCCTTATAAGTTTGACGTCTCCGTTCCCATTGACAAAGAAGTTGCTTTTCTGCGTGAAGTCTCCGAATTGAAGGAGGATCCTTATCTCTTTGGCCATTTCGGAGATGGAAGTCCTCATCTTAATTTTTTAGGGATTAAAAACCCGCAAACCCTGGAGGCGACCCTGTTTCCGATTATCAAAAAATATGGTGGTAGTTTATCGGCGGAGCATGGAGTGGGCCTTTTGCGCAAAGGGTGGATGGAATATCGATATCCGCCTGAACATATCGAACTCTTAAGACGCATTAAACATGCTTTTGATCCCCATAATCTTCTCAACCCAGGAAAGGTGATCCCATGATTTTCCTTCTTCTGATTCATTCCCTTTTTGCCGAACCTCAAAAATGTCCGAAAGGTTCCGATCTGGAGGAGCTTCGAAAACAAACAGTAGGAATGTTAAAGGTGGGTGATGACGTTTGCACGGGAACCCTTTTGAGTCCTCATGTAGTTTTGACGGCAGGCCATTGCCTACAAACGGAAGAGCCGATCCGGTTTACTTTGGAAAAAGAGGTCTTTGATGCCCCCAAAAAACCCCAGGCCTTCGCTTTAGCCAGTGAAACGCGGACCTATCCAGGCTTTAGGACTCCAAACAACAAAGGCGTGTTGGGAGGCGGAGATGTTGGACTCGTTCAACTCATTACCGATGACTATGGGAAAAAACCGCAGAGTTATCTTTCCTTGGGAAAAGAGGATGAATTTGATAGCAGTGTGCTCCTTTATTTAATCGGCTATGGGATCGATGGAGGGGGCATTTCTAAATCTCAGCGCCCTCGCAAGGTGAAATTTATTGAGAACAAAACGGCGGTGTTATCGGATAAAAAGCAGATTCCGAAAGGTTATTTTAAGGTGGGAGTGGGTGAAGAGGGAAAAATGCCCTGTGCCGGGGATTCCGGCGGCCCCTTTTTAAAATATTTTGATGGGAAAACCCGCATCTTCGCTTTATTTTCCTTCTTGGAGTTTCCAGCGGCAACGACTGAGCAGGGAAGGTTCATTGCTCGTTCGGCTGCGCAGCTATGCAAGGTGTCTACGTCCGGTTTTGCGACTCGCCTAGCTCCTTATATTGAATGGATAGAAAAAACAGCGAAGGAGTTGGAAACGGAAAAAGATTATCCGAACTGTCCTTAAATCTCGAAGCGCAAGCCCATTCGATATTCATCGTGGCTTAAATCAGGACCTGAGCCTTGTTTCAGGGGGCTGGATTTGAAATATTCAAAAATCAGATAGATGCCGTTGATCCCTTGGGTGAGATCCAATTTACGGGAGTGGGAGGGAGTGATTCCGCTCAAACAGATCTCTCCTCCTAAGGAATAGTCCAAGCCTTTATAGGCATACCATTGCTCTCGTTCTTCCATTCCTCTTTGTATCGAGAAGACGTTACTCATCCCAAATTTGACGAAGGGAACCAGCGGTTGATGGTGAAAATATTCAAACCGGTAGCTTAAAAAGAGTTCAAGGGGGATGGTGGTTAGGGTGCCGGTTCGATTCCCGACGCGAATGTTATTGATGGCCCCCATTCCAGTTCCAAATCCCAATCCCATCCGACCATATTCGGGGCCGAGGAAGATCCATTCGATGGCAGCATGGAAACCATGGCCATGATCATTCGAAGTTTGGCCGTTTCCCCAATCATACTTGTTGTAACGGAGAGCGACGTATTGAACATCCACTCCCACATTCAGAGGAGAATGAGAATAATGGTTTTTCGATTCTTTCGCGGTGACCGATGGGGTGGTGGGGGAATCGGCTAATGCGATTCCAGCTAAAACGATTAAACTTAAAAAGGACAACTTGAGCATACGACTCCTTCGCCAGGGGCCAGATAAGCAATCGGTATGCCAGCAGAATAGGGGATGAGAATGGTGAGGGAGGCGATTATCCTGTATGCAATTTGCCGAAATTGGGCACTCGCCGCGCTACGAGCGATATTTTAATATTCATTATATTTCTTTGCACTGCCTTTAACCCTATCAACGGGGTAGCGCTTTTCCGAAATCGCGATCTTTTCCCAGAAGGCCGCTTCGAGATCAATATCGAGTTTGTCGCAGAGGCGGACTAAATAATAAAAGATATCGCCTAATTCGTGTCGTAATGCTTCCGCCTTGTTTCCTTGGGTGATTTGGAAGGATTCTTCATCGGAGAGCCATTGAAAAAGTTCAGTCAGTTCCCCGACCTCTCCCGAGAGGGCCATGACTAAATTTTTAGGGGTGTGAAATTTATCCCAATCCCGTTCAGAAACTACTTGGTGCTGTTTTTCGATGATTTTTTTGAGGTCCATGGGACCAAGCTAGAAGAGGCCAGACTAAAATTCAATTCCAATTGTGCCGAGGTAATGTTCCTGGGTGATGGAGCCGCCCGTGGTGGTTGTGGCAGGAATTTGGATGTTAATCACTCGTCGGATAAACTGAGCCCCCAGGATGAATTGTCGTCCCAATCGGAAGAAGGCTCCCAGTCTTAGGCGATTAAAATTGCTGTTGTCCTTGTTTAAAGACATATCGGTGGTAGTGGTTCCGCCCCCGGATAGCGAGCCATTGGTATAAAAGGAAAAACTATAATCAAGCGATAGGATCATGAAATCGAGAGGGTCAATTTCTCCACCGAAAGTGATGTATGCGCCGTGAAGCGATTCTTTGGTGTTGGGAACCGGAGCAGGAACTACATTGGTAAAGGGTTTCCAGGTGGTCTGAGTGAGCCCATAACCAAGTCCTATCTTAGGAACGATTAAAAAATAGGGGATAGGAATAGGGATCTCAAAATTAAGGTTTCCAAAAATTCCAAACTGATCGAGAGAGTCGTTTTGAAGGGTGGTATTGTTTTTTAAGTTTCCCGAGAGGTAAAAACCATCCACTTCAAATCCCAAGAATCGGCTATGTGATTCTGCTAAAACACCCAAATAAAAGGGGTTGGAATTACTACCGGAGGTGGAGAGGGCAGATAAGCCTGAGTTGATTCCAAGGCGATTGCGGTGACGGATACGATCAAATGAAGTGTCACTTGCAGAAGATGAAGAGGAATAGGTTGGGGTTCGCTCCGCTGTATACCCGCTGTTGACAGGCATCAGCTCAACATATCTCCCAGACCGCTTCGGCTTACCAAAGCCTGTCGAGGCTAAAACTAAGACTAAAAAATAGAACCACTCTCTTCGCATCATCTCTCACTAGTAGCAAAAATGATTCCTGCATTCTTAAGCCGAATACGGTGTGAGAGTACGTAATTCGGTCGACAGGGGTCTAGTTTTCAGACTCTTTTATAAAAGTTTCAGCCTAAATGGAGTTGGCCGAGGGTTGCATTTGTATTCTGAAAACTAAGGAGATGTATGCACCGTTTTTTTCTTTATTCAATTTTTATGGTGTTTGTAATGACGAGTTGTGGACTTACGAAGAAGGATCCCAAAGAGGGACAGCTACCCCGTTCTTCCTTCAATCCTGGGATTCCTTCTTCGGGAGAAGGGCCTCTTAAAATTCAAGCGAAGGCTCTCGAAAAACCGAATCAATATCAAGTTCACTTGAGTTGGATGGGGGGAAGCACTACCGGCGATGAATGGATTTTACAACGAGAACAGGTAAGCCTTTCCCGAGTCTCGGCTTTAGCGAGAGTTCCTATTCAGACTCGGGAATATACCGATGATACCGTATTAGCTGGAGAAAAATACCGGTACTATCTTTATTATGCCCGAGGATCTTCTCAAGGCTTACATGCTGTCATGCCCATTGAAGTTCCTAAGGATTTGGAGATCCAGGGAGTCATTCCTTTAAAGAGCATCACCGGGATCAAACGGCTTTTTTTACGGCGCGATTCACGAATCCAAATCGAAGGAGATCGATTTGATCTGGAGGTTGACGAGATCCTTTCCGATTGGGGGGTTATTGAAAGTTTTAACAGAGGACAAACTGCGACTCCGGAAAAAGACGGAAGATCCGGATCTCCTATTTTTGTGAAGGCAAGGAAAGGTTCGGGAGATCTGATTATTCGAACCGCGGGTGAGAGGGGCGGAAAGGGTACAAAAGGAATTCAAGGGGCTCCAGGGGAGCGCGGGAAAAAAGGAAGTGACGCCCGTTGTGTGACCTATAAACCTAATGATCCTCTCAATAGCTGCATTCAAAATCCTACCGATGGCGAACGGGGTGGAAAGGGGGGGCGGGGGTTTCCCGGAGGAAGAGGGAGAATGGGTGGGAATAGTTCACCCGCTCTCATTACTGTTTTAGAGAGTTCACCCCTTCGAGTCCAATTTCAAGTGGAGCCAGGGCGTGGGGGTCTTGGAGGAGATGGAGGAGACGGCGGAGAGGGCGGAGCTGGAGGTGAGCCTGGCTCAAACCTAACATGCTGCAATGCAAAAACTGTTAATGGAGCCAAGGGAGAAACGGGAGAGAAGGGAGTTACTGCAGACGAAGGGGAGATCGGCCGTGCAATGCCGACATGCGTTAAGTTGGCCGACTCCCGCCTTGGGGATTGTGCTTACTTTACCGATAAGTAAAAGAGGAGTGTAGCAACCTGGATCCGGGTTAAAATAGAAAAAGGGCATGGGAGCATCCAAACAGCCGATCTTAATTCTTTCATCTGCAGAGCAGATGCGCCATCCCTATGAAGCGGCGCTCACTCCGGTGAGTGAAAGGGTGATGTGGGTTCGCGAACCCAATGAACTTCTTCACTTAAAGATAGATGCTCCGAGTGCCTTGGTAATTGATTTGGATGATATCATCAACCCTGCGGTTGAAATAGAAAAGACGCTGATCGATTTAAGATCCTATTATCCAGATTCTCTTTTAGTCGGACTTTCATCGCAAGATAGTGCCCAGCTTGCGATCCAATGCATTCGTTGTGGACTCAATGAATTTCTTTTGAAACCGGTGAGTCCAGAGCAGTTGGCCTTTTCACTCCGCAAAGCCCTTCAACAATGGGAGCATGCGACTCTCGCAGATCCGAAGTCGAAATACATGTTGGCAGTGAATCAGATCTCATCGGCTACGACTGCTTCACTGGTCCGCAATTCCACTTTAGATTACCTACGAAAAATGTTAGCCGGAAAAGAGGCGGTTTGGACCAAGAATGGAAAGGCGCTCAATAGCAGCCCCCGAAAGATGAAACAGCAGGCGAAACAACGCAGCTTTTCTTCTCAACGCTATTCTTCCACTAAGATTTTTAATACAAAAGGGAAGCGTAGGGTTTGGATCCCGTGTAAACACAACTCCAATGGCGGGATCTGGATCCTGGGGATCGAAAAGCCAGTCAGTCGAAGAGAATTAGAAGATGCCAAGAGAATTCTGGAGCATGGGGAGATCAGTCTTAACAACCTCCAGCGACTCGAATCGATCAAGGAGCAGACCTTTATCGATGATCTGACGGGACTCTATAACAGTCGATACCTTCGTTACGCTTTAACGAACGCGATTCATCGATACGAACAAAAAGCGCAGCCTTTTTCTATTTTATTTATCGATGTGGATCGCTTCAAATCGATCAATGATACCCACGGCCATCTGATTGGTAGCCAGTTTCTAGTGGCGATTGGGAAAACGGTGAAAAATTCTGTCCGTGCGATCGATCCTGTGTTCCGATATGGCGGGGATGAGTTTGTGGTAATTCTATCAGGGACTTCATTAGAAGGTGCGCAGGTGATTGCCGAACGGATGCGCAAAAATATCGACCGTCGTGTTTTTGTGATCGATGGAGAAAAATTGCATGCCACCATTAGCATTGGCGTGGCGACCTATCCCGAACATACCCAGGACAAAGAAGTGCTTCTAAGAATGGCTGATGAAGCGATGTACAGCGCTAAGAAACATAGCCGCAACGCCGTTTTCGTGGCGTTGCAGTCGGAGCCGGCCCAGCAGGAAGAGGCGGCCTAATAAATCCCTAGCCTATGGAGGGGCTGCATGGTATCAGTTTCAATCAATTAATTTGTGGGCGGGTAGCTCAGCTGGGAGAGCATCAGGCTGGCAGTCTGAGGGTCGTGGGTTCGATCCCCATCCCGTCCATTTAATTTTAAGTTTCATCTTAAGTTTAAACTTAAGATGAAGATTAACCTGAGCGGCGTAGCCGCTTTGGCGGTCTTAAAGAGTGAATGACTAAAAGTATTTTTGGCTGGCCCCTTGTAATCATCCGACTCATCCTAGCGGTTACCTGGTTTTTCATCGCCAGTATCATTTCCCTCATTGTCTGCATCTTTCGTCCCTTTAACGTAAAGAATGGCTATTTCTTTGGCTATCTCTGCAATCCAGTCATGCTGTGGATTTTAGGGATTAAGTTCATTCGTCCTCAAATTCCCTATTCGACTCAAGATTCCTATGTCTTTATTGCCAATCACCAAAGTGTCGTGGACCTCTTTATTTTCCCCCTCATTTTACCTATAAATACCATCAGTATCGGCAAGAAAAGCATCCGATTCGTCCCTATTTTTGGGTGGGTTTACTGGCTGTCCGATCATATTTTTATCGATCGGGCCAATAAAACCAAGGCGGTGAAAGCGATGGATGAGGCGGGTGAGCTAATCCGGAAGAAAAAGCTCTCTGTTATCGTATTTCCCGAGGGGACGCGTGTGAGATCGGGGAGTTTAGGCCCCTTCAAAAAAGGGGCGTTCCATTTAGCCTCTCAGTGCAATTTCCCGCTCGTTCCCATTTTAGCCACCCCATACCGCAATGTTCTGGATTACGGCCGTTGGAATACCGGTACGATCCGAGTTAAGTACTTAGATCCTATTCACCCTCCCTTTCCTCCACTGGATACGCTGGTTGAAAATACCCACACCTTATTTCTTTCAGAACTGAAGGATTTCCATTAGGGTAGTGATGCCATGCAAAACGGTAAGCGAGTCGTATGTGTCCTCCCAGCATATAATGCGGAGAAGACGTTGGAAAAGACCCTTCGGGCAGTTCCTGCCGATGTCGTTGATCTGTATATTTTAGTGGATGATGCCTCTTCCGATCAAACTCTAGTAGTGGCCAATCAACTCAAAGAACATTTTCCGTTGCAAGTGATCCGGCACGATAGAAATCGTGGTTACGGAGGTAACCAAAAGACCTGTTATCAAGAGGCCCTTCGCCAGCAGGCCGATGTCGTTGTGATGCTCCATCCAGACTACCAATATGAACCCCGTCTTTTACCGGCTCTAGCTGGATTGATTACCGTTGGTACTTATGATGTTTCATTGGGCTCACGCATTCTGGGGAAGGGGGCACTTACGGGTGGGATGCCTCTTTATAAGTATATCTCCAACCGGATGCTTACCTTCATCGAGAATCTATTGATTGGTCAGAAGTTATCGGAATACCACACCGGATACCGTGCTTTTTCTCGGCGAGTGCTCGAAACAATCGATTTCACCGCTAACAGCGATGATTTTGTTTTCGATAACCAAATGTTGGTCCAATGCCACATTGCCGGCTTTAAAATCGGCGAGGTTTCGGTCCCTACCAAATATTTCGACGAAGCCAGCTCCATCAATTTCCGACGAAGCGTTTGGTATGGCCTTGGAGTTTTAAGCTGTTCCATCGAAGGGTTTTTAGCCCGTTTCAAGATCCGGCGGCACCCTCGCTTTCGAACTTTTTCCCATGCGCTTCCATAGAGCCCCTGTTCATCTTAGAATTTGGTTTTACCTTTTTTTAGCAGTGACCCTTTTTTTTGATCTGAAAGGCGGAACCAATCCCGATTCCCGTTTTGCCGGGATACTGGGTTTTATCGAGCATGGAAATCCCCGGATCGATTCCTATGAACATTACAGCATCGATTGGGCTAAAACTCCGGATGGCCATTACTATTCCAATAAAGCTCCGGGCCCGGCCCTTCTGGGCCTTCCTTTGACCTGGATGGTAGATTCCGTGGCCAACTTTGGAGTTCAAGATAAAGCCATCAAGGATAAACGGCGGGATCTCTATCGATTTACCCTATTAAAAGTTTTGAGCCTTTTGTTTCAAGTGATTCCTTTCCTCCTGGTATCGGCGCTGCTCATCGAATGGTTACAGGAACAACAAGTTTCGCAACAGGCGTTGCTCTTATCCACTCTCGCTCTGCTCTATGGCACGACGGCAACGCTCTTTATGAACACCTATTTTGGTCATGGCATGGCAGCGGTCGCCTTTCTCTTTTTGATTTGGGCGCTATTGAGAGAAAAATTTGTTTGGGCAGGGTTTTTTACAGGGTTTGGATTGTTGGCCGATTATGGTTCGGCTTTTGTCATTCCGATCCTATTTGGACATCTACTGATTTCACGGCAATGGAAAAAAGCATTCCCGATCATCATTGGAGCACTTGTTCCAGCGGTCTTTTGGATTGGCTATCACACCTATTGTTTTGGCTCTCCTTTCACGCTACCCGGAAAATATCAAAACCCTCTTTTCGTGGAGAGTTCTCGCCATGCCATTTGGGGCATCATTGGACTCATTCCCAATCCGAAAGCCCTTTTTGAATTGGTGCTGGGCAAATATCGGGGACTCCTGTTCACGCAGCCTTGGGTTCTTTTTATTTGCTTTCTCTCCCTTTACTATTTGAAATCTTTAAAACACCGTTGGTTGTTTGGCTTTGTGCTGCTCACCCAACTTTGTCTGCTCATCATGAACGCGGCTTTTGGTAATTATCATGGCGGGAGCACTCCCGGACCTCGTTATCTCTCGGCAAGTCTTCCCGCTTTTGCTCTGCTGTTGGGACTTTTATATGACCAAACACCCATTTGGATTCGACGAGTTCTTTGGGGGAGCGTTTTGGTATCGGTGGTCTTTTTCCTCTTGGTCTATTCAACCGAGTTGGATGCCAAACCGGCCGAGGTTCTTTGGGTTAAGTATCTCCGGCTCGTGACAGTAGATGGTCGATCGACCACCTGGTTCCGCTTTTCCAGCATTACCGCTATATTTGCGTGGGTTTCTGGGCGGCAAATAAGATTAATAAAGAGGCTTTAACGATTCAGAGGGGGCGGTCCTTTTCGGATGGTAATTGTGAGGTGCGAATCGGTCCCGGTTTCAATGAGAATATCCAGGAGGAGGGGGGGGTAATTTAAAGCAGACAGCGCTTGATATTAAAACAGCCTTCGGTATAACGAAGGGTGGAGGATTCTGATGCGGTTTCAACTTGGTTCATCCATTCTATTGTTGTTGTTCAGTTTTAACCTCTTAGCGGGTCAAGTCATTCGACGGGGGAATGGGGCGGAACCCAAAGACCTCGATCCCCAAACCGAAACAGGAGAACCCGAAAACAACATTATGGAAAACCTCTTCGAGCCCTTGGCCGAGAGGGATCCCAAAACGCTCGAGTCGATCCCCGGGGCCGCAGAAAGTTGGACCGTTTCCAAGGATCTCAAGAGCTGGACCTTTAAGCTCCGAAAAGAGGCCAAGTGGAGTAATGGGGAACCTGTTACTGCAAAGGATTTTGTCTATGCTTGGCATCGACTTTTGAATCCTGCCACAGCGGCCCAATACGCAACCATGGGCTACCTGCTTAAGAATGGGGAGAAATACAACAAAAAAGAGATTACCGATCCCACCCAGGTCGGGGTTAAAGCAGTAGATGACTTCACTCTGCAGGTCGAACTTGAAAATCCCACCCCTTATTTTCTCCAGGTGATTGCCTATCGCCCCTTTTTTCCGGTGTTGAAATCGGTCATTGAGAAGCACGGCCGACGGTGGACGCGCCCTGAGAACATGGTCACCAATGGCCCCTTTATTGTGAAGGAATGGAAAACCAATAAGGTGGTTTCGCTAGTCCCCAATCCTCATTATTGGGATCGTAAGACAATTAAACTGGAACGGGTCGATTTTCTGCCCATTGAAAAACAGGCCACCGAAGAGAAGATGTTCCGAAAAGGGGAGATTGATCTTCTGCACGAACTTCCGAATGACCGCCTCGAATTTTGGCAAAAAGATACCTCGGGGGTGTTTCGCCAATTTCCGTTCTTATCGATCTATTATTATTGGATCAATGTGAAAAAGGCGCCCCTGGATAACCCCAAGGTGAGAAAAGCACTAGCTCTTGGTTTTGATCGCGAACAAATCGTGAAATATGTAACCCGTGGCGGGCAAAAACCGGCCCAAGCCTTTACTCCTCCAGGAGCGGGTGATTTTCATCCTAAGCCGACATTGCCAACGAATCTTTCTCGACTGGCAGAAGCTAAGAAATTGTTGGCTGAAGCCGGATATCCTGAAGGGAAGGGCCTTCCATCGATCCAGCTGCTTTATAACACCAGTGACAACCACAAAAAAATTGCCGAAGCGATTCAACAGATGTGGCAGAAGAATCTGGGGGTAAAAATCGAATTGCTGAACCAGGAATGGAAGGTGTTCCTCAACAGCCAAAGCACTCATGATTTCCAGATCTCTCGTGCGGGGTGGACTGGCGACTACAATGATCCCAATACCTTCTTGGACATGTTTGTTTCCGATAGTTTCTTAAACCACGCCAATTATTCGAATCCCAAATATGATGAGCTTTATAAGTTGGCAGCCAAGGAGATCGATAAGAAGAAGCGACTTTCCTATTTTCAACAGATGGAAGATTTGATTCTAGAGGAATTGCCTGTGATTCCAATTTACGTCTATACACGATCTTTATTAGTAAGTAAGAAGATCAAGGGCTGGTATCCGAATCTTTTTGATTTTCACCCAATGAAATACATGAGCATTGAGTAATGGGACTAAAATACATCTTAGGACGACTGGCCGTCATGGTGCCGGTTTTCTTTTTAGTGGTGACGGTGGTTTTCTTCATGATCCGCTTTGCACCAGGGGGACCGTTCTCCAGTGAGCGGGCGGTGCCACCTGAGGTTTTAGAAAACCTCAATGCTAAATACCATCTCGATGAGCCCCTCTTTAAACAATACCTGCGTTATTTAAATGACCTTCTCCATTTGGATCTGGGCCCTTCATTCAAGCATGCAAATCGGACCGTGAATGAAATTATCGCCGATGCTTTGCCGGTCTCCGCCGAACTTGGAATGTGGTCGTTATTGTGTGCACTCATCATAGGAGTTTTTTCGGGGGCGATAGCGGCGATGCGTCCGAATACTATTTTTGATTATTTCTTTATGACCTCTTCCACTTTAGGGATTTGTCTTCCCACCTTTGTGACAGGTCCTCTACTGGTTCTTGTCTTTTCCTTATGGCTCGGATGGTTCCCAGTTGCGGGCTGGGACACTTGGCAAGATCGCGTGTTGCCATCCCTCACTCTCGGCTTTGCCTATGCTGCCTATATTTCTCGTCTCACTCGGGGCGGATTGATTGAGATCTTAAGCCAAGATTTCATTCGTACCGCGCGAGCAAAAGGGGTGCCGGAAAAGCAAGTCCTCTTTAAACATTCTCTTCGAGGGGGCATGTTACCCGTTGTTTCCTATCTTGGACCTGCATTGGCAGGGATTATTACTGGGGCCCTCGTAACTGAAAGCATCTTTAGCATTCCAGGCCTTGGAAGGTTCTTCATCGATAGCGCTTTGAATCGTGATTACACTGTCGTGATGGGAACGGCCCTGGTTTATTTCTTGCTGATTTTCATCTGCAACTTTTTCGTCGATATTGTCTATGTTCTCTTAGATCCGAGAGTACGATATGAGTAGCAACGCCTTGGTGGTTGAATTAATCGAAGAGGGGGAGGGGCAGAGCCTCTGGAAAGATGCCTGGAGACGTCTTTTTAAAAATAAGCTCGCCGTTATGGGAGTTGCCTTCCTTACCTTCGAAATTATTTTGGCCATTCTTACGCCTTGGATTGCTCCCTATGGATATGAAGTGCAGGATTTGGAAAATGCATTAGCCTCTCCAAGTTGGCAACATTGGTTCGGAACCGATAATTTGGGAAGGGATCTTTTCAGTCGCCTTCTCTATGGTAGCCGCATGTCGATGGCGGTTGGGGTTATCTCATCCCTCGTGAGTGTGGTGGTTGGAGTGGTCTATGGGGCAGTCTCCGGTTTTGTCGGGGGAAGGCTCGACAATTTTCTCATGCGCGTAGTGGATATTCTTTATGCCCTTCCTTACGTCTTTTTGGTGATTATTTTAATGGTCTATTTCGGACGAAATATTCTTCTTCTCTTCATCGCGTTGGGGCTCACTCAATGGCTCACCATGGCCCGGATCGTACGGGGGCAGGTGATCTCGCTCAAAGAAAAAGAGTTTGTCGAGGCGGCCCGCTCGATGGGAATGCCTTCGCGTATTTTGATTTTTCGCCACCTCATACCCAATTCGTTGGGGCCGGTGATTGTATACCTGACTCTGACCGTTCCTTCAGTGATGTTGGAAGAGGCCTTCTTAAGCTTCCTGGGATTAGGGGTTCAGGCTCCGATGTCTTCCTGGGGAACGTTGATTAGTGCCGGAGTCGAGGTGATGGAAAATGCGCCTTGGAATTTAATGTTTCCTGCCCTCACCCTTTCGATCACTATTTTGTCTCTTAATTTCTTGGGTGACGGATTGAGGGATGCATTGGACCCGAAAGGAGCGAAAGATTGAAAATAGCTCCGATCTTAGAATTAAAAGATTTTAAAGCTGAGTTCCACACCCGCCGTGGCATTGTCAAAGCGGTGAATGGGATCAATTTCAAGCTCCACCGAGGAGAAACGCTAGGAATCGTCGGCGAGAGTGGCAGTGGAAAGTCGGTTTGCCAGCTGAGCTATTTAAGGCTGCTTCCTTCCCCGCCTTTGCGAATTTCAGGTGGCTCTGCCCATTTCCATGGGGCGAATCTATTGACTCTGTCAAAAGAGGAGCTGCTTCAGGTCCGAGGAAATCGAATCAGTATGATTTTCCAGGAGCCAATGACCTCCTTGAATCCTTATCTCACCATTGGTTCGCAACTCACCGAACCCCTCATGATCCACAAACGCATGTCGAAAAAGGATGCGATGAAGGAGGCCGAAGGGGCATTAGAAAAAGTTGGAATCGTGAATCCGCGCAGCGCTTTAGAAAACTATCCTCACGAATATAGCGGCGGAATGCGGCAGCGGGTGATGATCGCAATGGCCCTCACGACGAAACCTGAGATTTTGATCGCCGATGAACCCACCACCGCACTGGATGTGACGGTACAGGCGCAGATTTTAGAGTTGTTGAAGGCTTTGCAACAAGAGACCGGTATGGCGATAATTTTGATCACCCATGATTTGGGAGTGGTTGCGGGACTCGCCGATAAAATCATGGTGATGTATGCCGGAAGAGTGATGGAAGAGGGAACGGCCGATGACCTCTTTTACAACTCTAAGCATCCATATACCCAAGCTCTTTTGAAGTCGACCCCACGGATCGATTCCATTCAAGGGGAGTTGCCTGCGATTGGGGGGATGCCACCCGATCTGGCAAAGTTACCGTCGGGTTGCCCGTTCTATGTTCGATGTGAGCACCGAATGGATATTTGTCAGACCGCGTTTCCCGCTGTGAAAAAATTTGGCGAAGATCATGAAAGCTATTGCTATCTGGAGGGACAGTGATCGCACGCATTCAAGATCTCAAGGTCCACTACCGTTTACGACAGGGCATGTTCGACTTCGGAACCCCAAAGATTTTAAAAGCAGTCGATGGCGTTTCGATCGAATTGAAAGAGGGGGAAATCTTAGGGCTCGTCGGTGAATCGGGATGTGGAAAAAGCTCTTTTGGCAAAGCACTCCTGCGCCTGACTAAGCCGACTTCGGGATCGGTTGAAGTCAACGGCGTCGATTTCTTAAAGTTGCATGGATCCGATTTGCGAAAAGCCCGTACACAGATCCAGATGATCTTCCAAGATCCCTATGCCTCGCTCGATCCCCGGATGACGATTTACGATACACTTGCTGAGCCCTTGCGCTACCACCGGAAGATGGAGGGGCAACCGCTCCAAGATCGGATCCGGAAATATTTGGACATGGTGGGCTTAAGTTGGAAAGCGGCCAATAAATATCCCCATGAGTTTTCAGGCGGTCAACGGCAACGGGTGGCGATTGCTCGTGCATTGATCTTGGAACCTAAAGTGATTGTGGCCGATGAACCGGTCTCTTCTTTAGATGTATCGGTCCAGGCCCAGATCTTAAATCTTTTAAAAGATATTCAGAAGCAGCTATCTCTTTCGATGATCTTCATTTCCCACAATTTAGCGGTGGTGAAATACATTTCCGATCGCATTGCGGTGATGTACCTCGGAAAAATTGTGGAAACGGCGACACGAGAAGAGCTCTATAAGTCACCCAAACATCCTTATACCCAAGCATTGGTCTCAGCCGTTCCCATTCCCGACCCTAAATTAGAGCGAGCCCGTAAACGGATTCCGGTACAAGGAGAATTGCCCTCTCCACTGAATCCTCCTAAAGGCTGTGCCTTCCACACCCGTTGTCCGTGGGTTGTGGAACGGTGCAATAATGAGATTCCAATACTGGAACAGGTAGGGGGGAGCAGCGTGTGGAAAGTGGCCTGTTTTGAGGCTAAAAAGGGCTAAATCAATCCCTCCAAACAACCGAAAAGGAGAGTATGAAAAAAATCGCATGCTCTTTTACTGTCTCTTTGGCCTTAACCGTCGGGTGTTCTTCACTTACCAAATTGGAGATGTCGGCAAATAAAGCGCCTATCGATGAGAGTGCGGTGACACAAGAATTGACCCGGGGAAGTTTCAAACGGGTGATGGTAATTCCCCCCATGGGAGTATCAAGAGCTTCATACGAGACAGTAATGACCCTTTTCGAAAGAGAGCTGTTACGACGAGGAGTGAAAACCGTTTCTAGCAATATGTTAAAGGATGGCGCGAACCCCACTAATTTTGAAGAGACTTTAAAAGAGACTCGGCGATTAGGGGCCGAAGCGGTTTTGCAAATTCAAGAATGGGCTTGGTCGAAGGACGGAACCCCAGGACGCTTTTTCAATATCGATAAAGACAGCGAAGGAAAAGAGTTGTTTCGGGAAGTCACGGAAGCCGAATACCATAGCTTTTCGGGAGCAAAATATTCCTTCAATGCCCCTCAATTGAGATTCGTGGCCCGTCTCTTCAGTGCTAAAGACGGAGAGGTATTGGGATCCTTCGAAGTGAGAAGCCCAGCCAATTATAATCTTCCAGGAAACTACCAAGCCTCGGTCAACACCAGTGAGGCTCCATATAAAGTAGAAGTTGAGAATTTTGGCCACAAATCCAATAGCTGGCTTGAAGAATCCCGTCGTAAAACGGAGGTGGCGGTCATCACAACGGTCTGCCGTCATTTCGCTCCGGGACGTGGCGTAGCTTCTGATGCGGGACCCGCGGAAGACGCTCCCGCGTTCATGCCTTCTCAACAATAGGTCGCAGAGTAACTGTTTCTGTCCATTTTAGCGTCACAAGTGACAATCTCTGTCACCTCTTTACCCCTATTTAGCCACAAAATGGTTCGGTAAGCCCTTTGCATTGCCATCCCTCTGCTCGCAATAGCGCGAGTAGTGAAATGCGAATAGCTGGGAGGCGAGATGCAGAAGCGGTTGTGTTTTGTAATTGGGGCAATTGCCCTTATTTCCATTGGTTGCACGAAGAAGCAAGAGGGAGTGATTTCAGAATCTTCTCCTTCCATTGCACCTGATAATGGTGCTTCGAAACCATTAGATAATTTGATTCCGTCAAACCCATCCAATTTGGGTGGCATGATGCCGGCCCCGAGACAAGAGACCGTGCAAGCGGTCCAATCGGGTTCGGCCTCTTCCAAGGCGATTTCCAAAGCCTCAAAAAAACATGGAAAACGCCATAAGCATGGAAAGCGTCGGCACGGTAAAAAACGCCGTCACTAATCCCTAAAAGGGGTCAATCGACTTTTGGTAACAAAAGGTACCATAGCCAATTTAATCTACTGACTATGGCACCTTTTGTTACCAAAAGTCGATTGACCCCTTTTAATAAATGTTGCGGGTTGCGAGCATCTCGAGAGAAGGGGTGCGATCTCCGGTTGAGTTGATCCGCCTTGGTGCGGGCAAAGTCTTCACCAAAAATCCTAATTTCCGATAAATCTTCAATATCCGATCGGTAGCACGATTAGAGGCGACTACAGGCCCCGCGTGTTTTGCAAGCCATTCTGCAGTTCGGACTTGATCCGCCCAACTAAATCCTCCTTTAGAATATTGAGTGAAGGTTTGATCGTAGGGTGGGTCAGCATAGATAAAATCATCTTCCTTAATTTTCAGGGTCTCAAAATCGGAATGAATGAACTTCCATTTTGAAAAAAGAGGACCGTATTCTGAAAAATCTTTTCGATATTGTATCCGCTCATATTTCCCAAAAGGGACATTAAATTTTTCTTTCCTACTGAAACGACACAGGCCGTTGTATCCGGTGCGATTAAGGTAGTAAAAAAGTTGTGCGGGTTCTGCTTTGTTCCAGGTTCCCGATTGAATATGGGTATTAAATCGATCGCGGTGGCCATAATAGAGCTCGGGATCATTTTTCATGGGGATGGTAAGCTCAAGCCCTTTAGACATCCATTGATAAAAATTGATCAAGTGCCGATTGGTATCATTCATTAAAGCGCGATTGGGTTTCAAAGAGAGCCCCACCCCTAGTCCACCACAGAAAGGTTCTACCAATCGGGCTTGGGAATAAGGCTGCCAAATTGGAAGCAAGGTGGGAATAAGCCACCGCTTTCCTCCCGCCCATTTTAAGGGAGGATTCATGGAGATGACTCCAAATATTGGGTCAGTTCTCTAATCCCCTCTTCGGAACCGATCTCATAGAACCGTTCTTTCACCTCGAAACAGGTCAATTCATTTTCGGAGATCATCTTCTGAAATAGCATTCCCAAGTCGGTAGTTTGCCCCGGTTTTACATGTCGTTCAACCGCATTTCGGGAGAGGATAGAAAGGCCATAGTCGATATATTCATATTCATCGGCGGCTTTGTCGTAGCCGATGACACGGTCACCAGAAATTGAAACATTGCTTTTTAAAATTTTATTTTTATTTTGATAAACGGTCATTAATCCTAGCTTCCCCACTGTAAGAAATTTATCCTCAATCGGGGCAAAGGAAATGGGGAGGTAGCTATCACCATAAAGGAGAAAAAAATGGGAAGGGAGTTTCCCTTGATCGAGTGCATTTCGCAAGGCTCCGGCGGTTCCAAGTAAGGAGTTCACTTCATGTGCAGTCGATATCTTTATATTCCAACGGGAGCCGTCGCCAACAAAGTTTTGGATGCTTTCACCCAAGTGGCCAAGCAATAAAAGGATATCGGTAATTCCTTGTCTGGAAAGTAAAGTTAATTGGCGATCGACGAAAGGAATGCCAGCGATGGGGATTAAGGATTTAGGGGTTTGGGAATGGATGCCTGAAATGCGGGTGCCTTTGCCACCCGCTAAAATCACACAAGGGGTACTCAGCTTCACCCTTTGAGTATTACACTCTTAGGAGCTTTTGCCGACTTTTTCTTGTAAGAACTTAACTACGGAGTCCTTTTCCTCTTTAGTTAACTGTGGTTTATCTTTGGGAGGCATTTTGGCTTCATCAATTGCTTTAAGCATCGATTTCGCTAAAGCAGGTTTTGAATTTAACTCTGCTTCAGTGATGAGAGGCTTCTGTGCCGATCCATTGTGACATGTGCCGCATTTTGTCTCTATGATCTTGCCAGCATCGGTTGTAGCTGGGGTCTTGTCCTTGTCCTTGCCAGCATCAGCTGTTCCACCGGCTCCAGGAGTTCCTCCAGCACCAGGGGTCGTCCCAGGGGTGGGAAGAGGAAAAGGATTAGAAGGCACGGGAACTGGTGCTGGTGCCGCCTGCTGCGGGGGCACTGTGCACGAATCTGCCGAAAGGGCGCCGCCACCACTGCCGGATCCCGATGAACCTCGTGAAGGGTCATAATAACCTCCACTATGTTCTGCAAAACTTGAAATCGAAACTAAAATTCCACTCAACAAAATAAGCCGCTTCATTACGCAAGCCTCCATACAACAATTCTGTATTGTGCAATGGGAATGCCAAGAGGCTTGCAGTTTTGTAGAGGAGTCGGAGTATACGCAGAATCGTGCGTAAAAATGCGTGTGAACTCTTTGAATACTATTTATCGAAGAGAAGCAGGATTCACTGCAGCCAGTGTCGAACTTATTGTCGCTTGCTCTTCACGGGAGTGGGTTCTTCGAAATCATCCCCGTCATCAAATCCAGCCTGCTTCGGTTTAGATTTTCCTTTTTTCCGCATTCTCATGCCCACTAAGGTAAGCACCATGACCGCGGTAGCAATGAGAAAAAAGATCATGTTCTGGTCCAGCATTTTGCTGAAGTCGGTTCCTTCCTCAGCGGAAGCGGCCATCTTCGGTGGCTTAGCCCTCGGTTTTTCTTCGGGGGGAGGAAGGGGGGCTTCCTCTAGCTTCGGAGGTTCCTGCATGACTGGTGGCGGAGTTTGTTCCGCGACCACAGGAGCCGGAGTTGGAACAGGAGCTGTCGGAGCGACGGGTTCTGGCTCTTTTTCAGCAACGGGTGGAGTTGCAGGAGCATTCTTGATACTAAAAGGAGTGAGATCTTTTGGATAAAGAGCGATCTTCGTTCCGGCAGATAATGTTGCGGGCTTTTGGATTCCATTGACCACTGCAATCTCTTTCCAGCTATCGGGATGCCCATACTCTTTTTTTGCCACTCGAGAGAGCCAGTCCCCTTTTTTGGTGACGTAGGTATCGGGGGTTACATTGCGTTCTTGATAGAAAGATCGCATTTCCTTATCTTCTGGATTTTCAGGAGAACGATAGTAGATCACTTGCCCTGGCTGCCAGCCTTTGTTCCATTGCGATAGGTTTTTTGCTTCTGCGGCATCGCCATAGAGCAGGTTTGAAACTTTTTTAGGATTATCCCCTTTGCGGGCCATATAAAAGCGGTTGAGTTGGGTTCCATTACGAGAGATTGCCTCGGAAGGAATCGAAGGCACTTTTCCCGCGCTGAATGATTTGCGAGGGCTCGATTCAGGAGCAATTTCCTTTTCTTCTGCTTTAGGTTCAACGATGGGAGGAATCGTAGGCGTAGCTTCGGCCAATTCGGTAGAAGGGGTTTCCTCTATTTTGGGAGCTTCCGCCTCGAAGTTTTCGAAAGAGGCCTCGGTGTTGTCTTCCAAAGCGGCCTCAATGGGAGGAGCCTCTGCTGCTTGTGTCTCCGCCGGCTTTTCACTCTCACCCAATGAACCAAAACTACTGACCTCTTCACTGGCCTCCTCGGCTTTAGCTTCGAATTCATTCGTGCTATCCTCAGCCATCTGGATTTTTTCTGAATCCTCGGCATCGGCTTCCAGTCCATCATGATTTGGGCGGGTGCAGCTGATGAATAACGTGAGTGCCCCGAGGGACAAGAATGTGAGTAGGTGTTTTAAGTTCATAGGCGTTCCTTTTTACGAAGCTGTCCTACTATAGACAGCCTCTTTGTCTTTTTCGGAAGATTTAAAGAAAGGATGAATACGCAGTGTGTTATAAGGGTACGGTATGAAAAATGAAGGTTTAAAGCTCTTTCCTCTAGGCGGACTTGGGGAGATCGGGATGAATTGCATGGTCCTCGAGTGGAAGGATACGATGGTCCTGATCGACTGCGGCATCCAATTCCCCGATGCGAGCTATGCCGGGGTAGAACTCCTCACCCCCGACTTTCAATATGTCCTCAAGCACAAGAAGAAACTCAAAGGGATCGTCGTCACCCATGGCCACGATGATCACGTGGGTGCGATCCCGTTATTGCTCAAAGAAATGCCATTGGAGGTTTATTGCTCTCCTTTTCCGGAAGGGTTACTCCGTCAGAAATTGATTGAGCACCAGGGAATCAAATCGATTCATTATCATCCTGTTGTTCCGGACAAACCCTTTAAGATTGGCCCTTTTCGATTTCATCCGATTCGGGTGGCCCATTCCATCATTGAAGCGATGGGTTTTGCGATAGAGACTCCAGTGGGGACGATTATCCATACGGGAGATTTCAAACATGACCCCAATGAAAAGGCCGATGGAAAAGAGATCACTTTTTCGAGTTTTGAAAAGTGGGGAAAGAAAGGGGTTGAGCTGCTCCTTTCCGATAGCACCAATGCCGAGCGCTTGGGGCACACCCTTTCTGAGAAGGACATCCAAGGTTCTTTTGAGAAAATAATCTCGAAACAAAAAGGCCGACTTTTTATCGCTCTCTTTGCGAGTAATATCAAAAGAGTGGAAAGATTGATAAAGATTGCGGCCAAGCAGAAAAAGAAGGTAGCTCTCAGTGGCCGCAGCATGCACAGCTACACCCGCATCGCCCATGGGATCAATTCCTTCGATATCCCGGCCGATACTTTGGTTCTCATCGAAGATCATGCCAAATACCCCGACGATTCGATGATCTTTTTGCTCACCGGAAGCCAAGCTGAACCCCAAGCGGCTTTGGTGAGAATCGCCCAAGGAACCCATCGCGACGTTCAATTGAAGAATGGCGACACCGTGATTCTTTCCAGTCGATTTATCCCAGGAAATGAGCGGGCCATCACCCAGATGATCGATCAGCTCTATCGGATGGGGGCTGATGTGATGTATGAATCGATCCACCAGATCCACGTTTCAGGCCATGGCTTTCAAGATGAATTGAAAATGATGTTGCAGGCAGTGAAGCCTCGCCATTTTATTCCGATTCATGGCGAATATCGCCATTTGGCTAAACATGCGCGCCTTGCCCGCGAATGCGGCGTGCCCAGCGTTCATATCATTGAAAATGGACAGGTCGTTTATCTCGATGAAGAGGAACATTTAGAACTGGGCGAACAGGTCACCCTCAATAAAGGGTGTATCGTCGGTGGATTGCACATGCAGGGATCGGCCGAGCTCTTTAACCAACGGATTCAGATCTCCAAGACGGGAGTGGTGAATGTGGTAGTGGTACGGGACAGGCGTTCGAAACGACTGGTGATTGACCCCATCGTGCAGGCGACAGGACTTCTTTTCCAGAGGGATATCGATCCTGAAGATGCGATGAGCGATGCCGTTCAATTTGCCGCCGATGTAGCCGATGACTATTACGATAAACATGATCTCCCTGAAATCTTAAGGGTCGAAATGCGTCGTTATTTTAAACAGCGGGTCAGCTATAAGCCATTAGTCCATACCGTTGTGGCGGACGTTTAAGTTTGTTCCATTTCTTCCGATAAGAAGAAGGTGGAGAAAGATCCTTCAGTTTGGCAATCTAAGTTCTTCGAAATCCGGTTGAACTCAATCGTCGCCGGAATTCCGCTCGCCTTTGATATTTTCCTGGTGGTGAGCCAAAAGCCTACTCTCTTTCGTAGGAAGGGAGACGTACTTACCTCCGATCGCTTAAAAGATCTGATCCAGCATGGAGGAGACAAGTTTCTGGTTCCAGAAGACCAGCGGCAGGCCTATTTAGACAGCTTGAAATCGGTAATCCATAACCCATCCACCAATCCCCAGGTGAAAGCCAAGATTTTAAAGGAATCGGCATTCCTACATGTTCAGGATCTCTTTACCAAACAGGACATGATGCCAGTCATCACCGAGGCGAAAGGATTAATTGAGGAGATGGTTAATTTCATCTCGACCGACCTTGCGGCTGCCGCCTCACTCATGCGACTCTCGGCGCACGATTATTATACCTATAACCACTGCGTGGACGTTGCGGTCTATTCGATCGTTTTGGCAAAAAAAATCATTGGTGAAGATAAAGAGATGCTGATTACCGCCGGTTTGAGTGGCATGCTCCATGACATCGGGAAGAAAAAGATTCCCTGGTCCATTATTAACAAGAATTCTACCCTTACTCCGAATGAATGGAGTGAGATTAAGCGTCATCCAAGTTATGGAAAAGATTTTTTACAGGAAACCAAAGTACCTCCTGAAGTGCATCAGGTAGTTTATGAGCACCACGAAAATTTCGATGGCACCGGTTACCCCAATAATCGTCGGGGTGAAGATATTTCGAAATTGGCCCGGGTCGTGATGATTGCCGATGTGTTTGATGCGCTAACGACCGATCGTTCTTATCACAAAGCGGTGCAACCCAATGAAGCATTGAACATGATGTTTGGGATGCAGCCCGGAAAATTCGATCCGACAATTTTCAGGTCCTTCAACAAGAACTTCGATAAACGGGCGTCGCTCATTTTACCGGATGACTTCGATCCCTGCTCGCAAGACGCCTTCACCAAGGCCCTCAAAAAAGCCTCTTAATAATTCAACAACAGGCCGCCGTAGAAGAAATGATCCTTTGCATTGAGATAATGGGCGAATTTAAGGCGAGGATCTAATCCATTATAATAGCCCATCGCCAAGCGGAAGGTCGATTGGCGTTTGGGAAGGGTGTGGTTTCCTAGATAAGCCCCGACTTGGAAATGATAAGTAAAGTCGATCTGTTGAGCGCCGCCCTCTTCCAGCCCGACCGCGAAATAGGGGGTCGGAGAAGTAGTTGAGTTTAGATTTTTTAAAGGGAAAAACTCCGCAAATTGATCGGCCCCAAAGAATTTGAGTTTGGGATCGGAATGGATAAACCCGCGAATCGTCCCTCCGATTCTAAAATACTCACCAGCATCGAAAATCAATCGGCAATAAAGGGCGTCGTGTCCTAAATCGAATGGCATCAGTGCGGTGTTGCTGCTCCCATCGGCGAGGTGACCTGAATAATGGAGGAGTCCGGTAGTGAAGAGGAGATTTGGGGAGAGTTCGAGATCGACCGCCATTCCAAAGCGAGCATCAAAGGCCTCGGTGCGAAGGTTACTCACATAGTTGGTTGTTTTGAAGACTACATCAACTCCGCCGGTAAGAACCAGCTGAGGCTTAGTCGCCCAACTGGTCTCGTCGATGAGTGCCATCGAGGAACCAAAAGAACCGAGTGCTTGGTTTTCATTCCTCAATAAAAAAGAAGATTTTTCTTCGAAGAAAAGCCCAAAGGTGGTGAATCGCTTGTGACGGGTTTCTGGCAGGGATTGAAAATCAGCAAAACAGGGAAGTGTTAGGAGGAAGAGGGTGAACCATTTCATGGGTGCAATACCTGGCATTGTTCTAGCAATCGCTCCAGGTTGACAGTTTCCCACTCTTGATTGGCAAGTTCACGTATTTTTTCATCAGGGAGATTTTTTTCTGCTTTGATGCGAATGGCCGCGTCGGAAAGATAAAATCCTTTGAGGGCCTCTTCCCAGATACGGCTTGGGGAAATGAAAGATAGAATCCCAAAGCTTCCGCTAAAAATATCATATTCGATAAAACGGGTGACCTCGTTCGATTCTGCTTCGAGGAGAATAAACCCGTCACTAGAGTGAAGATCCCCTGTCGCTTCTTTTAATTGATAACGAAAGACACGTTGTTTCGGATTGGGATCGGAAAGGAGATAAACCATTTCATACTTGATATTTGGAAGAAAAAAGACCGGGACAATCTGCTCCCAGAAGGTGATCCAGCGATTTTGATCTTTCGATTGCACCTTGATCTCTTTGAATCCTGAAAAAATCGGTTGATAGCGATCGATATCCTTAAGGAGACTATCCACCTTGGTTAAAGGGGCCCGGATGCGCATTTTTTGGATGGCACCCACATAGTTTTTTTTCTCTGGATGCTTTAGACAACTGAGTTCAACTGCATCAAATGGAGGAGCATTCTCCTTTGGCTTTGTTTCCATGTGGTTCACCAGCAGACTCAGTAGGCGCTGGGTATATTCCCCTTCAAGCCCTCCGATAGCGCCTTGAATAAGATGCTCTGCATTAATATTGAGAATTAATAGAGGAATTAGGAAGAGGTAGCCCACCTATCAAGTATAACTTGCGCACGGCCGAAAAGATAAATATGAGGCCGCAGCTTGTTATCACCGATCGATTTCTCGCGCACCGCCTCTTAGAAATGTTGCCGCGCTGTGTTGATTTGCGTGATTCGGCTCTTATCCTGCAAGAGAAGGGAAAAAACGTAGAACTTCTCCTGGGGACCTCTCAGATCACATTAACCCGCCCCTTTCATTTTTCCCAATTTGAACGAGCCATTCACCGGATTCATGAACAGGAAGCGATCAAAAAAAATAAAATTCTTCTCGTCTCGGATCGCACCCTTCCGGGAATGGATTCGACAAGAAATCTGAGTGATCTAAAGGATACTCGGATCAGCGGCGTTGTCTGGGATGCCGATTTTGCCCTCTCCCTGCAGCGAAAAGGGAAACGACTCGATTGGATGGGCGTGGCCAAACGCAATTGGTTGAAAGCGGTTCCTTTTGTTTGTTTAACAGGCGAAGGTGAAGTTTCACAAAGTCACCGAACCTTTTGCGATGAGTTCATTCTTTTTCCCAAAAATGAAAGCGAGACAAAAGCCATTTGTGATCGGATTCATTTCCGGAATCGCCATGGCTGGCTTTACCAGAATCTTTTTAGAAAGCATCGTGAAGCACTCAAAAGGTTAGAGTTGAGGAGTGCATTAAAGAGAGCGCGACGTCTTTTGCAAATAGACCCAAAATATTATTTAGGTTATCAGGCCCTTGCAGATGTTTGGCGGATCATGGGAAGAACCGATAAGGCGCTCTATTTCTATGAGAAGGCCCTTTCTTTGAATCCCCACACACTCCATTCAGGAATTCGCATCGCACAAATAACAGAGTTTCAGGAAAAAGCTTTCCAAGCCCGAGAGTGGAAGTGGAAATATGCATAAAAAAGAGGCGATTCGTCGTTATGCAAAAAATAGCAACGGCTTTTTAACCCTGTATGAGGGCTATCAAACTTTTGATGCCGAAGGTGGGGGAAGCCTGAGTTACGTCGAAAGCGGATCGGCGTGGGTGGGGGCGACCGAGCCCCTTGCGGAGCCGCATCGAATTTCCGAGGTTTTGTCCCAATTTGTTTATACAGCGGTCACCCAAAAAAAATCGGCCCTCATTTTACCGGTGGATCGGACCACCATGGAGAAGGCAAAGGGTTTAGGATTTAAGGCCCTCCAAATTGGGACCGAACCCTATTTTGATCTCATGCAATACCAACCTCAATGGCACCTGCCAGATTCATCCAGGGGGCTCAAGAATAAGGGGGCAAGGGTCGAGGAGTTCCGGCCCGAAAAGATCCCGGCCGCACAAAAAAATCGTTGTAATGAACTTTTGAAGGAATGGTTGGGCACTCGGAAGATGGCGCCACTTTCTTTTTTGAATCGGGTCGAGCCTTGGAATTTAGCTGAGGAGAAAAGGTATTTTTGGATCCAACATGAGGGCCAGATTTGGGCCTATATTGCTGCCGTTCCGATCTGGTCGAGGAATGGTTGGTATTTTGTGGATTTGATTCGAAGTCCTGAAGCTCCTATAGGGGCTACAGAACTTTTGATGCTGGAGGCAATGGGGATACTAAAAAAAGAAGGGGCTAAGGAGATCTCCCTGGGGGTCGCTCCTCTCGCGGAACTACCGAAAGGTGAAAAAGGAATAGAAGGGGCAATTTATACTTTGTTGAGATTTGTTTTTAATCGGGTCGATCTTTTTTATCGATTCAAATCGCTCTATCAATTTAAGGAAAAATTCCAGCCCTCTAGAAAAGAGGAGAGCTACCTCATTTACTATCCGCCCAACTTAAGCCCTATCACTCTGTTAGGACTTCTAGGGGCCTTCGTACCGACCGGGGTCGGAGGGGCCGTCGGCTCATGGCTCACTCGAAAAAGCTATCGGCTGCCCCGTTTGGAAAAGTTGAAACCGCTTCTTTCTAAGAATAGGGTTCCACTTCCACTGAGTTGGGGAGAGGGAATTAAAAAAATAACCTTTTCTCTTCTTTTTTCAGTTCCATTTATATTGTCAGCTCCCAAATGGGAGTGGCCATTTTTCTTGCTCGTTCCATTAGTTGAGCTTTTTGCCGGTTCAATCCCAGTGGTAGGGGCAGTTTGCGTTTCACTACTGTTAGGACTCCCCTTCTTTGCCGTGAGCTTGGGGATGTTACTCCCCTTCTTGAAAAAGAGGATTGCAGTGCCGTTCGCTCTTTTAGTGGGGCTCGTTCACCCACTTGCAATGCCTGCCATTCTATCAGGTTTCGGGCTTTACCTTATCATTGAGGAAATTTTGAATAGAGGTGGGCGGAGATCAGTTTCCCATTCTTGAAGTAGTAATTTTTTAAAAATCCTTCATATTCAAAACCGCATTTTTCCAAAACTCTTTTACTTTGAAGGTTGTTTTCAAAAATAGTGGCGGAGAGACGTTGGATTCCCATCTCTTCAAATCCTATTTTTACGGTTCGGTTCACCGCTAACGGCATGATCCCTTGCCCCCACCAATTTTTTCCGATCCAATAGCCCAGTTCTACTTTGTGGGATCCTTTTTCATAATCATTAAAACCGATTCCGCCAATCAGTTCATTTTTTAGACGAATCGCGTAATTGATCTGTCGCCCTACATTTCGATCGAGTTCTTGCGCCAACTTTGCCCAGGTGATGGCATCCTCAATTCGGTATGGGTAAGGAATTCGGAGTGTTTGATCATAAACAGAACGATCGGAAAGCAAGCGAACATAACTCTCTTTGTCACTTTCTAGGATCGGACCCAGCGTTAAATTTTCTGCAATCAAAATTTTCATGACGCTATAGTAACATAATAAAAATTTGCGCCATTCGATTTCCTTCGCTAGCATCGGCATTTCAATAGCAGTACCAACCTAAAAAGGAGAAGAACATGAAACATTTAATGACGGCATTCTCAATCTGTTTATTGATAAGCCCCCTCAGCGCAAAAGCGACGACATTTTTGGAATCGCTCCAAATCGCTCCGACGGTAGAAGACTCTCGGGGAGAGCAAGACAAGTGCACCAACTTTTCCGGAACCTGGAAAGGAACCTGTAAAGCGGGAGAAGGGAGTTCTAAAGAGGAAACCTTTACCGTAAAACAAAAAGGTTGCGAGATGATCGATGTTACCCATGAAAAGCATCACGCTATTCTTCCTGTCGGTGGCGTTTTTGGCGTGAAAGGTGCCGTCCCGGGCAAAGTGGGCACCGTATTTGGTGGCGATCTCTGTTCCTCATGGAATAAGGAGATGAATGTGTTGAACATCAACATCTCCGGTGGAAAGAAGCAGCTGACCCTCAATGACGCTGGCGAAGGAATCTACATCATGGAAACCATGAAAATGGTTGGCGACAAGAAGATGGGTGTAGAGGTGAATGTTTACGAAGGGGAAAAGAAAAAGACCACCCACTGCGAATTCGATAAGCAGGATTAATCTTAGCACATCAATCCCTCGCAATGACATGAGCCTGTCATTGCGAGGCCCGCGTATGCAGCCCCCGTCCCTTCAGCGATCCAGAAAAGCAGTGTTTTATTGCCAATAGACTCAAAATCGATACACTGCGCCTGCAATTAAAACCCTATACTGGAGGAATTTAAATGAAACTATGGATTATAGCTCTCGTTGTAGGCTTCTTTAGTCTCACCAACATTGTTACTGCGGAAGAGAACCCATCCGCTCCTACCGCTGAACACCAGGAAGGAGACTTCCATCCTGCACCTAAGAAAACCAAAAAGGCTAAAAAGGCAAAGAAAGCTAAAAAGACTGAGACAACAACCGAAACGACAACTGAAGTGGCTCCTACTCCTGAACATCCAGCAGGCGAAGGCCATTAATTTTTAGTAATCTAGTAAGGGTATCTGTTCGGCAGGTGCTCTTACTTTTATTTGCGCTTTCTTCTTTTTCCTTGCTACTTCCGTCGGCCTCTCCCTCGATCCAGTTGCCTATTTTCAACTTTTTCCATTGAAGACAAACAAGAAGATTAAGGTTTGCGTGGCCTTGATTTAAGAAACCTTACGAAGTGGCTTTGTCTGTTTCTCGATTTGGTTATGATACAAATCCGCGATTGGAAAAATGAGATCGAAATCTCCCCACATGAGTTCCCCATCTCTGATTTTGAATTTTTTAAATAAGTGGATTTTTAGATATTTTCTGATTTCGGGGTGGGTGGAGTTTTCTAAGAAATTTTGAAAGTTTACAGATTGGATTGTCTTATCTGAAAACTGCAGTTTTAAAATGTGTTTATCCATCCATTGTGCATTGGCGATTTGGATATTTTTCGGGGTCTTCTTCATAGCTTCCCCACGATTTTTTTAGGGATAATTTTTTTGTTGTAGACGAAGTAGTTTACCCAACTTTGAACGATTTCGTCCCCTAGCACGCCAGCTAATTTTTTAAATTGCTTTGCTTGAGGGGAAGGGAGGTTTTTTTTCCGGGAACTTTTTTTAAAAGGGCCTTTTCAATCTGTCCATATCTTGTGTGAACGTGAACTGGCTCGTGTTCATTCGAGTAGAAGAAAACTACAATACCTAGGTATTCATAAAGCTTGGGCATGATAAAGATTAAAATTAATAGCGGGACACGGGGTTCTCCGCCTCCGCAAAAATTTCTTTTGGAAATTTTTGCTGCGTAGGCTCCCCTCCGGCTGACAAAAGCCAAATTCAATTGGCTTTTGTCTGGCTTGTTCCTCCCTAAGGGGTCGGAACTTCGCCACCGCCTTCGCTTCTCACCCCGTTTAGGGTAAGCGCTTCGCGCTTTAATTTAAAACCCGCTAATGAAAAAGGCGACTCAAGTGAGTCGCCTTTTTCATTAGCGGGACACGGGGTTCGAACCCGCGACCTTCTCCTTGGCAAGGAGACGCTCTAGCCAACTGAGCTAGTCCCGCATATTTAGAATTCCTCGACCTTATGACATTTTCGGGTTTTTGGAAAGTTTTTCCTGCCACTGCTTGGCTAGGGCCAGTTCCTGGGGGCGGGTTTTAAGCTGTTCAGCATACTGTTGCTGGGGTTGTTCCAGGAACCACTTTGCGGTTTGAGTAGCAAATTCCTCGAATGGGGTGGGTTTAAAGCCCAGTTCCCTCTCTGCTTTGGAGAAATCGGAGATAAAGAAGGGCATGTTGGCGTAGGGGCCTCCGAGTTCACCCAGGGCTAGGCGTGGGATGGCCAGGGTTTGGGTTGTTTTGCCGAGGCCTTTTGCGCTTTCCTGAATGAAGTCTTTGGGGGTGATTATTTCTTTCTGGGCGACGTTGTAAATCTGTCCCTCGGCCTGTTTCCGATTTTGAATCGCACGAAGGTAAAGTTTTGCCACATCCAGGGAATAGGACAATCTGAAGTCCTGGTTTCCACTATCGGAAATCAGGAGCGGATTGCCATCCAAGATCCGAAGGAGATACCAAAAACCACGTGCCGATTCGTCATTGGGTCCATAGATGACAGGGGGACGGATGATGGTGTACGGGACTTTCGATTTTTCAATGACCGTCTTTTCGGCCTCGAGTTTCCCGCGGGCATAGCTCCAGTGAATATTATTCAGATTTTCTTCTTTGGGACGATAAGTGAAATCAACGTCATTTTCTTGAATGGGGTTTTTACCGGGCGTCCTCATGTAACGATAAACCGAGACGGTGCTGGTAAAGATAAAGTGTTTGGCGTTTTTGAAAATATCTAAGGCCAATTCCATTTCGGGGGCGGTGTAGCCGATGTTATCTATCACTACATCCCAGGTGTCTTTTGCTTTAGAAAGACTTTCGCGTTGGGTGCGATCTCCTATCATGGAAGGAGCATCGGCGGGATGTCGGGAGAAGACGGTGACGTTGTTACCTTCCGCTCTCAAAAGTCGGACGATGTCGCGTCCCAAAAAAGCGGTTCCCCCCAAGACCAATATTTTCATTCCACTTTTTTCCTCAAATCTTCAATCAGTGTCGACAGTTGTTCCCATTCCAGCATTTTTTTCATCATCTGGGAATCGAGTTCCTGGATTTTTGCGAAGTCGGTTCCAGATGCTTCTATTTTATGCTTTTCCTCGCCGATTTGTTGGAGCACAACTTCAAGGTCGGCAATTTTGCGTTCTGATGATTTGATCTGGTTCTTGATCTTCTTTTTTTCTTCCCAGGTTAACTGAGGCAGTTGAGAAGATTGAGAGTCTACTACCTTGGGTGCCGCCTCCTTTTTCTGCGGAGTGGGATCATCTTGGTGTCGGACCGCTTTAGGATATTTCCGGACAAAACTTTCGAAATCTCCGATGTGGTCGATAATTTCGTGGTCTCTCGAGATGAAGATAATGCGATCGGCAAGGCCTTGGATGAATTCCCGATCATGGGAGACAAACACGACGGTGCCGGAGTATTCTTTCAGGGCATCGATCAAAAGTTCTTTGGTTTCAATGTCCAAATGGTTGGTCGGTTCGTCGAGGAGGCAGAAGTTGATTTTCCTGACGAGCACTCGCAGCAGAGCCAGTCGCGCTCGTTCTCCTCCGCTTAAGATCTTCGCCTTTTTTGCCACGTCGGTGTCCGAAGAAAATCCAAAGGCTCCTAACCAAGAACGAACCTCTTGGATGGTGAGTGAACTATTGGCCTGTTTAACGTTGGAATCGAGCGTATCCTCGAGGGAGAGCTCATCGAGTTGGTGCTGTCCGAAGTAACCAAACTCCATGCCGTGGCCCCATTTTACCTCTCCTTCGTTGGGTTTGAGTCGTCCGGCGATAAGATTTAAGAGGGTCGTTTTACCGACGCCATTGTCTCCAATGATGGCGACCTTTTGACCTCGTTTGAGATCGAAGCTGAGGTTTTTAACGAGCCATGGAGAATTATCGGAATAACGGAAACTGAGATTGTAGAGGCTTAAGGGGAATTGGCTTCCAGGCGCGCTTTGCGCAAACCGAAATTTCAGGTTGAAGGCGGCTCCTTGGAGTTGAGTGAGCCGTTCCTTGAGTTGGCGTTGTTCCTCTTGCCAGTCCTGCGCTGCTTTATATTTCCCCTGGGCGCGTGCGGCGGTTTGGGCCTTGGCGCGAAACTTCAGGAAAAACTCCATGTTGATATCAATCTTCTTTTGAAGGGCATCGATATTTTTTTCGATGATCCTTTTTTGCTCCTCTAAGTTGTTTTGGAAAGAGAGATAGTCATTGAGGTTCTTGATAAAATAGAAGTTGCCGCCATGGATGACTGCTAATTGGTTGGTGGTCCGTTTTTGCAGAGTCACATCGTGGGTAATGAGGATCAGGCTGCCTTGGTATTCATTCACCAGGAAATCTTCCAGCCATTGGATCGAAGAGATGTCCAAGTGGTTGGTCGGTTCGTCGAGCAGGAGCATATCCGGCTTTTCAAGCAGCGCTTTGGCAATAAAGACACGTAGAAGCCAGCCTCCACTTAAGTTCTCCATGGGGCATTCCATGTGAGTCTCGCTGAAACCCAGCCCATCAAGCATTTTTCGGACTTCCCATTCCTCAATTGCCTCTACTTTCCCATGCTCATCTTCATGGCGGACCAAAAAATCGACCGCCGATTGCTTAGCCAACCCCTCTTTTTCTGCAGAGACCACCGCCTTGTCCAAAAGGCTTTGATCGAGAAAGCCTATTTTCAGATCCTTCCCCACTTCGGTCCGGTTCCCATCGGTCGGTTCGGCATGCCCGGCCATGATCCGGAGGAGAGTCGATTTTCCCGAGCCATTCCGGCCTACTAAGGCGATGCGGGAGCTGTCATAGAGGGTCCAGTTGATCTCGCTAAAGAGGCGGCGTTGGGGGAGTTGCACCCCGATATTTTCAAGGACGAGTTGCGTTTTCATGGTGTTTTTCTTCTACGACAAATTTCCATATTTATCCAATCTAGTTCTCTTAAAGATTGTCCTGAGATGGCCGAATTCTCCTGGGCCCGTCTTACGAGATAGGGGACCAGTCTCGGAATGGGGCCATAAGGGAGATATTTGGCGGTTTTGAAGCCCAATTCGCTTAGGTTAAAGCTTAAGGGATCACTCATGCCAAAGAGTTGGCCAAAATAGATGGGAACCTGTTGGGGATTTAATTGGTCTTTCAAAATCTGGTGTGCAATTTTTTCGGTGGAGGGAAGGTTATGGGTGCCAATACAAAGGGCCACCCAGCTGCGTTCTTGGTAGCAGAGTTGGGTTGCGGCATCATAGGCGGAATCGGTCAGGTCTTTGGTTGTATAAATGGGGGAAGGGTAGCCTTTTTCGGTTGCCCGAGCACGCTCTTTTTCCATATAAGCCCCTCGAACGATCTTAAGTCCCAGGTGGGTCTTTCCTTTAAATTTTTCGAGCAAAGTTTTGAGGTATTCCAGGCGGTCGGTGCGGTACATTTGGAGGGTTTGGTAGACTATTGCCTTTTCGCGGTTATGTTCAAGCATCATCACTTCGGTCCATTGATCAATGACCGGTTGGATCCAGCTCTCTTCGGCATCCACTAATATCGGAACCCCTTTTTTTTCGGCATTGAGACACAGGGCCTTGATTCGATGGAGTGCTCGCGATTCTTCATCCTTTTCTAAGGGAGAGAGAGAAACCCCTTCCGAGATTTTTTGCAGCAGTTCAAAGCGGGCGAGTCCCGTGACTTTGAAAACGGCAAAAGGAACATGGGGATGGTTTGCGGCATATTCAATGGTGGACAAAATTTCCTTTGCGACTTCATCAAGGCCGGCCTCGGTTTCCGATCCCTCCACGGAGTAATCAAGAATGGCGCCGACCTTCCGATCGGCTAGGAGCTTGAGGTTGGGTTTGCAATCAGCAATCGTTTCCCCCCCGCAAAATTGCCAGAAAAGGGTACGCTCAAGGGCCCAGCGGATGGGGAGATGCAGGGAAAGAGAAAGTTTCAGCGCCTTCTCTCCGGCTGGAACAAGGCAAGGGACGGACATCAGTTTAAAAAGCCAATAGGCGCGATGCAGTTCCGCATTGCTTCGATGGCGAAAGGCCACTTCTAAGTTGTTGAGATCAAGTGTCTGGTTCAAGGCCCCAAAATCTAGCGGAAACGACGCCGTTTATGCAAGCGTTTGTGGGAACGACGGTGGGGGTGGCGTTTTGCCGGTTTTACTTTGGGTTTAGAGATTGAGGGTTCGGTCGCAGTCGTCTCTTTTTCAGCATCTTCAATTTCAAGAAGCGGGCTTTCCCATGAGCTTGAGGGAAGCGGGGAGGCTGCGGCGTAACCTTTTGGAATTGCAAGGGTTATTGCGATGGAGTTACGCTTTTTTTGAACGAAGAAAAAAAGAAGAATGGCGAAGGAGGCAATCGCTAATAGGTATAAAGCACGCTTCATATCTGAACCCTAAGCTAACCTCTCTCAGGAAAACAGATATGCAAGCCATGCCGAAAGATCGACTAGGCTCGAAAGATTTTAATAAGGGACCAAAAACGTCAGTTACTTAACAACTAATGTTGCCGGAACATGTTTGGGGTGAAATTGGCAAGAGACCTTATATTCGCCCGGCTTCAAGGACTTAGGAACATCTCGTTCAAGCACAAGCGGCTTGTGACGCTGCACTGTTTCACTGATCTTCAGTTCCGGGATCATAAGTCCGTGGAAATCAAATCCACCTTCCAGATCATGCTTCGCCGTGATCTCGATCTTCTCTCCGGCCTTCACCTCGATCTTTTCAGGGGTCCAATGGACCGCCTCTCCAACTTTAGTCGTGGAGATCTCAATTTTGCGAGGAGCTGCAAAAAGACCAAATGAAACAATTAAGGAAGTTAATAATAAAAATTTCATGGGTTAATAAAACTGCTAACTTTGCATTAATGTCAATGCGTTCTTTTCGATGAGCCCCTTCATTAAACGGACATTGTAAAAACGATCTTCATCCAGGTTTCCAAACTTCTCGGTTCGAATCGCTCCGGCAATATCCTGAATTGCCTTCGATATGGAGTGGCTGGGTTTAAAGTGCAATTCATTTTCTACCTTGCGGGCACAGATGTGGTAGGAGCGCAAATCATTAGTTGCCATTACTTCGATCGGACAGTTGGGGGCAACGGTCGTTTTCACCAGTTCCGCCAGTTGGGCGACGGTGTGATTCTCTCCGCAAACATTATAAGCTTTGCCATTGATGATTTTTTCCGAGGCGGTGACGAGACGAGAATAAAAATCGGAAATATCTTCAATATGGATGTTGGGTCGTTTTTGGGTGCCGCCGAAAACAGTTATCTTTCCTTTTTGCAGGGCATGCTGGGTCAAAATATTCACCGTCAGATCAAAGCGCATCCGTGGACTGTAACCACAGATGGTGGCGGAGCGAACCGATACCGTTTCCATGTCTCCTTTATTGGCTTCGAGGTATTTTTCGATCGCCACTTTCGATTCGGAATAGATCGTAAGAGGCTCCAACGAAAGCTCTTCTGTTACCTCTGGGTCATGTTTGATTCCATAGACACTGCTACTTGAGGCGTTGATAAAGCGTCGAATTCTTTTTTCTCGGCATTTGTCGATGAGAAGTTTTGAACCATCGATGTTCACCGATTCCGTCAGCTTGGGATTGAGATCGCCGCTGGGATCATTGGAAATGGCGGCTAAATGGATAACGGTGTCGATTCCTATCAGGGCTTGATCGAGCGTGGCGGCATTTCGAATGTCCCCTTTGATAGAAATCTCTGGAAACAATTTCTCTTGTCCATAGATGAAAAGATCCAAGACACGGACCTTGTGTCCCAATCGCATTAGTTTCGGAACTAAGACACAACCCAAATAGCCGGCTCCGCCGGTGACCAGAATATTCATTTTATTATTGTAACTCCATCCGGCTTGACCCGAAAGGCGCAGACCAGTTCAATAAAAAGAAATGCTCAATCCAATCGCTGTTAAAACGGTGGGGCTCTTGCTCCTGAGTAACCTCTTTATGACCATGGCCTGGTATGGCCACCTCAAGTTTAAATCGAAACCCTTATGGATAGTGATTGCGGTGTCTTGGTGCATCGCGTTGTTTGAATATTGCCTTCAGGTGCCCGCAAATCGAATAGGGCATGGCTATTTCAGCGCGGCTCAATTAAAGGTGATTCAGGAGGCGATTACTTTTTTAATTTTTGCACTTTTTAGTGTTACCTATTTAAAGGAACAGCCCACTTTTTACGATTACCTGTCCTTTCTTTTAATTATTGGCGCGGTTTTTTTAAGTATTTACCAACCTCGTGCAAGTTACTAAGGCCTATATCGATGGGATGCGGGGCATCGCAATTCTCATGGTGCTTGCCATGCACACCGTCGATCATGCATTGGGAATGCAAGCCTCATCTGAAATGGGTTATTTTTTGCGACTCGCAATCAAAGGTGGCTATGGGGTCCATCTCTTTTTTATCGTGAGTGCCTTTACCCTTTTCCGTTCCCATCGAGAGCGCGCAAAAGGAGAGGCCTTTCCTTTTCGAAGTTTTTACATCCGTCGTTTTTTTAGGATTTTTCCAACCTGGTGGCTGATCTGTCTTGCCTATGCCTTTTCGATTGGTGCTTCTCCCTTGGATACACTCGCCAGCATGTTGATGTATTTTCAATTTTGGGGGAACGAGCTTTTTACTTCGCAGTGGTCTTTGCTGATGGAGGAATATTTTTATCTGGCCTTTCCTCTTTTTTATTTTGCAACCCAATCTAAGCGATCGGCATTCCTCTTTTTCCTGTTTTCCCTCCTTCTCCATTTTACATTGCCCCGGACGATCCTGGTGGGGAGTTCGAGGATCGATCTTCCATTCCATTATTGGTATTGTTTTGCTTTGGGTATTTTTCTATCCCATTTTAATTTGGAGCGCCCCCGTCATGCCATTTTTTCCGGATTGTTGGTTTTGTTTATTTTACTCTTTCCTGCCTTTCGTCCCTATGTCATCGTTTTGGTTCTAGGAGGATTGTTGATTCTGTCGGCCTCTCCTACCACACTCTTTGGGAAGTTAGCGCGAAACCGCTGGGTGGGGCAGTTTGGCAAACAGGCCTTTTCCATTTATCTGCTTCACCTTTGGATATTAGATCTGCTGCCTCCTCTCACTTGGGGCTCCGAATCTCTATCGCCTGAGCTCCGCTTTCTTTTTATTTTCCCAGGCCTCGCATTCCTTAATTTACTCCTCTCCTACCCTCTTTACCGATGGGTGGAATTACCCTCTATCCAGTTAGGTAAATGGGTTATTTCCAGACAAATGAATCAATCTGTTAAAGCTTTTTATGCCGGCGGTTAACATTTTTCTGTGAATTAGCGCCCATCTCCATAGAGTAGGCGGCTGGGGAGGGGTCTTAACCATGCACGTCGTTTTCGTCTTTGCTCTCTTTTTACTCACACAATGTTCTAAGCCAACCACAGTTCAAAAACCTGATTCGCCGGGTTCCGTTGACGTGAAATCGGTCAACTCAATCCTGACACTTCAGGGGGAACCAGAAAAATGTCGAGCTGCCATTGAAGCTCAGGGGGGCAAAGTCCTTTATGACAACGGAAACGGACTTCTTTTTAGTGATCTGAAACTCGATGGGGAAAAGTTAAGGGGTTGCGAAGCAGCGGCTGTTCCCAATGAAAAAATAACATTGGAACGCCCCACGGAGAATGGAAGTGATCTGGAGACCTTGTTGCGTTTAATTCCCGCGGAGGAGATCGGAGCGCGGAGTTTTGTAAAGGATCATCCTACTTTTGATGGGCGTGGTGTGACGATCGCCATTCTCGATACCGGAGTGGAGGTGGATCATCCCATGCTCAAAACGACACCCCAAGGTGAAAATAAAATTATCGACTTCAATGATTTCTCGGGAGAAGGACGTGTTCAACTAACCGCTGTTAAAAAAGCAGAAGACGGAACTTTGGAAGGACCTGAAGGTCTCAAATATCAAGGGAAAACTTTGGCGGGAGAGAATTTTCATTTAGGGATCTTTAAAGGTTCATCTTTAGTTGAAGCAGAAAATTTAGCTGCGCAGGATGAATTTTCCGATTTGGGGGTGGTGGTCTATTCGGCAGGAGGTCGAAATGGGCTAGTGAGAATCGATACCAACGATGATAAAAGCTTCGATGACGAAGCCGAACTGACTCACTACGCCCGATCTCAAAAGATCGTGAAAATCGGGAAAAAAAGATCATTGACCGTTTCAGTGAATGTTCCTGCGGTCGGCAAATCGGTGAACCTTTGCTTTGACGATGGTTCTCACGGAACGCACGTGGCGGGGATTGCAGCGGGGTACGATCCGAAAGGATTGCAAGGAGTAGCGCCGGGAGCGAAGATTGTCGGCGTGAAAATTGGAGATAACCGCTTATCGGGTGGTTCCACGACTACGGCTTCCATGTTGCTTGCGATCGACTATGCGGTTCAACAAAAGGCCCAAGTATTGAATCTGAGTTATGGAATTCGTGCCGGTTCAAACTTAGGTCAAAGTGCCATCGATAAATATATCGATAAAGTGGCTCGTGAAAAAAATGTGCTTTTTAGTATTAGCGCAGGAAATGAAGGGCCTGGCCTTTTAACGATCGGAACCCCGGCAGGGGCTTCACTCGCGATTACTAACGCCGCATACGTTTCTAAAAACACCGCTCAAGAAAATTACGGATATATCGGAGTCGAAGACAACAATACCTGGTTTTTCTCGTCGGTAGGCCCTCTCTTCGATGGAGGTTGGAAACCCACCTTGTTGGCTCCGGGTAGCGCCCTTTCAAGCGTTCCGCTCTGGGATAAAAACTATGCGAATTATCGGGGTACTTCGATGGCCTCTCCTGAAGTCACAGGGGGGCTGGCGTTGATCTTAAGCGCAGCCCAACAAAGCTCGTTATCCACCGATAGAGCTGCGGTCACAAAAGCGGTCTATGGTTCTGCGGTGGAGCAGAAAAATCTCATGTGGATTGAGCAAGGCCATGGTCTGATGAATGTGCCCGGTGCTTTTGAACTCTTGGGGAAGCTCAATAAGGATACGGCCAGGGTCGAATATACGATTGCCGTTAGAAATCCTGCTCTGCCCAATGGGACAGGCAAGGGGGTTTTCCTGCGGACTTCAAAGAGCTCCTCTCGCGTCTTTGATGTGACCGTCTCTCCACAATCGGCTCCCCAAGGAGTGATCCAAACCTTCAGGTTGGTCGCTTCGGCCGACTGGATCTCCGTGCCTCCCACACTCTGGACAAATGGGACACCCAAAGCATTTCAGATTAAGGTAGGAGAAGCGGTCTTTGAAAAAGCAGGGCTCTATTCCGCCAAGGTTTCTGCCTATAGCGAAAGTACCGGTGAGTTGGCCTTCGATGTACCAGTGACGATTATTAGTCCTCGAAGACTTCCAGAAGAGGGAAAAGAAAAAGCTACTTTGCGGGTCGGGCAAACACAACGCTTTTTCTATGAGGTGGCTGCGGGAACCACTGGCATCGCGCTTTCTGTTAAGAGTGAAGGGGCAATGGTTTGGGGGCAGCTTTTGGATAGCGAAGGGAGAAAGGTGATCGATTGTCGTCCAGCCGACAGTGCGTTGCCGATGGCTTCTCTTCGTTGTGTGGGCAGTTTGCAGAGAACTGGGGTCTATGAATTGGATTGGGTCGCACCTGCAACCAACCCCGCTTCCGCAAACATTGATTTTGAAGTCCAGCCTTTGAGTCTGACTTCACGATTGGAAGGAGTGAAACCCAACGGTGATCTTAATCTCGTGATCGAAAACAATTTTGGGTCCCTGCGATTCACTCCAAAGGTAAGCTTGCGAGCACATACACAGAAAAAAGCCATTACGATCCAGGGAAATGGAACTCAAGTTCCTTTTACGGTGACTGAGGAGGATGCCAAGCAATATTCCTCAATTCTGTTCACGGTGAAAACCTCGAAGGAATATTACGATCTGATGACCGATTATCCTTATCGTGTTTACGACAAGGAGAACAATCGACTGGGATCGGGTGGTTTAGAGCTCAACAGCTCATTTGAAGTCGGTTCCCTTTCCGATATCGCAAAGGGGGAGGGAAGGATCGACATTCAAGGAGCCTTCACAAAAGATGCGCCGGCATCTTGGGCGATTCAATTGACCGAAGAACGGATATTAAAGGAACCCCTCACGCTATATACGGGCAATTCAATGGTGTTGGATGCTGGAGGGGCTGCCACCCTTTCAGTGCCAGTGGGGAAGCGTGCTAAAGCGGGCGACTGCTTAACTCTGAGCTTTACCGACGGAACGGGTCAGTTGTTGCAGGAATCGTTGTTTTGTCTATAGGTTTTTCTGTCATTGCGATGCCCATGAAATGGGCCGTGGCAATCTTGCTCTGTTGAAATGATTCCGATTTATCGGGTTTGGACTCGCCCGCCCAATTTCGCAGAAATACAGTTGAACTGCGAGGCCACGCTACCTCAGGCTTCGAGAAGCCTTTGTCCCATGCTCCTTTAGGACTATTTAACTTTCGGGCTGGAAAACGCAGGAAAAACAGCTCAGACCTCAAGCCAGCCCGATACCCGATAAATCGGGATCATTTCAACAGAGCACGGCAATTGCGTCGTTAATTTAAGGCACTATCGATAATCGCATCGGTGGGAGGCTTCAGCGAAGCTAACGAAGTGGATGAGAAATAATTCATTGGATCCACGGCTTTTCCGTTTTCGCGGATTTCGAAATAAAGACTGGGGTGTTCGTTGTTTCCGGTGTCTCCGACATAACCAATCGTCTCCCCTTGATCCACTTTGGTACCTTGTCCTTTAGTGCTTTTAAAAAGATGGGCGCTGAGCGAATAAAATCCGCCCCCATGGTGAACAATTACCACATTTCCTAATCCCTTCACCCAGCCATCATACTCGATAACTCCACCTAAGACGGCACTGACCGGAGTGTTGTGCTCGGCCTCGATCTCAATCCCCTTTTGGAAGGTAACGGTGTGGAATTTTTCGTGAATCGATTTACCAAAGCTTTTTACGATCGTCCCGGTTTCAATCGGGAGAGGCAAGGAGCCGGGGCGAGGAAAGGAAACAGGGGTATCCCGGGTCGCTTCCAGGTTTTGGAAAAGAGCCGAAACTTGTGAAGAGATTTGCTTATATTCCCGGTTGAGTTGTTGAAACTGATTTTGTTTGTCATTTAGATTGACCATCAGAGAATGTTTTTTCTTAAGTAGGTCAGTTAAGATCTTTTCCTGTTCTTTTAATTCTTTCAAGAGGTCGGCTTCAGCGGCACTTGCGCGGCTTAATTTTTGTTCGCTTTCTCCCAATCGTTTGGCTCTTTCTTCCAGCTGATGGGTCAGTTGACCATGCGACTTTAAAGTCCGATAGAGAATCCGAATTCGGCTCGTGATGGCATTGAGGTCCTCTCCGTGCATGAAAAACCGGAAAATACCGTCTTTTTTCACTTTGTAGACGACCTTAAACAAGAGCAGAAGCCGTTCTTTCTGAACCTGCTCTTGTTCCTTTTGTCGTTTCACCTCGAGGGCCATGTTTTCCAAGGCCATACTCAACTCTTGTTGATTGGCCGAAATTTGCACTAATTTTTCGCGCACGCGGTTTTGGCTCAGGTTGAGACGATCTAACTCTTCGAAGAGGCTTTTCCGCTGGGTTTCGCGAGCTTCAAATTTGGGTTTTTCTTGTTGAATGAGGAGCTTCAGTTTTTTCGCCCGTTCCACCTTTTCATTTGATGCTGGATCGGTGGCGCAATGAATGGAGGGAGAAAGAGATAAAATGAGAGTGAAGAGCAGTGACATGAATTAATTTTCTTGAAACCGTAGGAAAACGGTGATGCTTCCTGCGAAAGCCATTCCCATCCCGACGAAAAGCAGCAGCACTATCTGAGCTGGGCTTAAAAAGAGCCATTCCCGAATTCCCATCAATGAAACCCAATGGGTGGAGATGAGGGTCGCCATGAGACCTTTGATAAAGACTAAAATGGTCAATGAGATCAGAGTTCCTAATATCCCTTCAATTGCAGCCTCCCAGAGAAAGGGGGCGAGGATAAAATTGCGATGGGCACCGATCAACCAAACGGTGTCGATTTCATGTTTGCGGGATTGGTGCCGCATTCCCATGAAGTTTGCGATGATGAAGCTGCACCCCACCAGGATTCCCATCAACAGGAGCCACCCAAAAACCTTGATCGTTTGGCGGACCCTTTTATATTGAGCGAGCCAGTCCTCTGAAAAATCGACCTCTGCCACCTCTTGGAAACTGGAAATCTCCTGCTTGTGCTTCGCAATGATGGCTTCACTCGTATCGGCATTCATTTGCAGTTCGATCACGTCGGGAAAGAGTTCTGTTCCCGGGAGGACATTCATGCCAGCGCCGCCTAAAAACGCTTGGAGATCTTGAACGACTACGTTCCTTGTTTTAAAGATGACCGATTGGATTCCCTCCAAAGTCTGGAGACGGGTTTCAAGGGTTTTGATCTCATTTTCAACCAATCCCTCTTTGAGGTAAACCGTTCCGGTAACATGAGGGGAGGTTTTCTCAGCCATGCGATCAAAGTTTCGGGAACAGATGAAAAAGGATCCTAAGATGACTAGGGCGACGCAGATGGTGGAGATGCTGATGAAGTGGAGCCAGGGATGACGAGTAAAGTCGGTCAGACTCCGTCTTAAGCCCCTATTTTTGATCATAGCTATTCATTCCCTTTATCGACGAGGACTTGGCCCCGTTTGAGTTCAATGACGCGAGCAGGGTATTCCTGCATTAAAATTTCATCATGGGTCGCAATCAGGACGGTGGTTCCCATTTCATGAATCTCTTGGAAGAGTTGCATGATATCCCGGGCTGTTTGGTTATCGAGGTTGCCGGTCGGCTCATCGGCTAATAAGAGCGAAGGTTTCCCAATAATGGCTCTGGCAATCGCAATCCGTTGTTGCTCACCACCCGAGAGTCCCATGGGAAAATCTTGACCGCGATCGGAGAGGCCTACTAAGGTCAAAACCCCTTTAACCTTAAAGTCTATTTCAGAGGGACTAATTTTGCGAATTTCAAGTGGAAGGGCAATGTTATCGTAAACCGTTAAATCGGGAAGAAGTTTAAAGTCTTGGAAGACAAAACCCACTTCACGACGGTATTCAAACACCTTCTTTTTTGGGAGCTGCGAGATTTCTCGGTTATTAACGAGAATGGATCCTTCGCTCGCCCGTTCCATTGCATACAGCAATTTCAGAAGAGTTGTTTTTCCGGCACCATTGGAGCCAGTGACATAGGCAAATTCGCCGCGGTCGAGATCGAAAGTAACATTACAAAGAGCATAACGCTCCGCCGCATAAAGCTTGCCGACACCATTGAGGGAGACCATTTTGCGTGACATGGATTTTTCCTAAAAGGGCCAGGGGACGTAGATAGACTCTCTAATTGTATCATAAGAAAGAAGGGGGTCCATATAATCGTTGGCAAGCGACCCTAAAATCCTTATAAAGAGAGATTCGGCGGCATAGCCAAGTGGTAAGGCAGAGGTCTGCAAAACCTTTATTCCCCGGTTCAAATCCGGGTGCCGCCTCCATAACACTCAATGATTAACCTCAAGATTAAGATTAAACTTTAGCGCCGTAGGCGCTCTGGCAGTCTTCTTTTGTGATAAAATTGTGAAATGCCTTTCATAGGTTTGCTCCTCACTACTTTAATGGCAGCCCCCCAAGCTTTTTACCTTCAGGAAATAGGCGAGACTTGCAATTGGATGTTACGCAACGCAGAAAAAAAGCAGGTAAAAACCTTCCATCAAACCAAGGCCTGTCCGAGTCAGATTTTGCTCGACTCAAAAGAAAAGCGAACCCTTTATATTCAAGAAAAAAAACTCTACTCCCATAGTTGGGATCACGCTCCGGCGACTGCCAAGCTAATCGCAGAACTTCCCTCGTTGCCTCACAATGAGTTTGATGGCGAGCTTATTTTGACCGAGCCCGAAAGGAAAATGCGGATTGTTTATCTTCAGGAACTCAAGGAGGGAGAAGTCCAGATTAAAGAGGACAAAAGGTATTACCTCTATAAGGGAAAGTGGATTGAGGGAAGAGAGCCCGCAGTTGGCGTACCGGCATTTGCAATTGTTCAGGACCTAGAAAAAGATGGAAAATGGGTCGAAAAACAGATGGTCCAGACCGACACTGGTGCTTGCGATACAGTCGGATTGGACATGTTGGACAGAAGCCAAAGAAAATTGGCGAGTGGAATAGAAGTCATGCCGAAGGCTGGGGGGACGATGCCTTTTGTTCAGATGGGATGGCAACCCATTTCCAAGTTCGGATTAGAGGCGCCCGATTTGGAAAAGATAAAAAAACAGTTTCCGAAGTTTGATACCGATGAGAGTGAGATTGTGGCTTTTTCATGGGGAGAGAAGAAGCTTCTTTTTTTCCTGAAAACTCATGTCGATACTTTTGCCTATCCAGAAGCGCCCATTTTCATTGGAAGTAAAAAGGGTGATGCCATCAATTTTTTTGCGGAGAAACCAGAGAAGCCGGGCCGAAAAACATTTTCCTTTCACCGTGCCTCGCCTTTTTTGGCTTTGGAAGAGACCGAGACTTTTCCCAGACACAATGTGACCATTTTAAAAGAAGGGGAAACCGAACCTTGGGACCGAGTTGAATGGGTTCGGCATAATTCTTTTTCGTGGGTTGATGAATCGTTTTTTAAGATTAAGGATTAAGTGGGCGGTGAGGGATTCGAACCCCCGGCCCCGTGGTTCGAAGCCACGTGCTCTATCCAACTGAGCTAACCGCCCCCATTCGACTGAATGGGGCGCAGATTACCATCAAATGATACAGAGATCTACTTTCCCTATAGCCCTTTTCCTGTTCTTGAGCAGCCCTGTATTTGCCGAATCGCTCATTCCCCAGCATTCCATTTCGGGAGTTTTGGGAGTGCCCCACCCCATTACCCTTGCGTACGACTACCGAATCAACCGTACCTTTTCGACCGGCTTTTCAATGGGCTTCTTTAATTACACCTATAAATATAAAACCGGTGATGATATCAGGCTTTCAAGTGAGAATTACGATATTCGAGGGCGAATCCATCCTTTTGGGGCCGCTTTTTTTATCGGGGTGATGTTAGGAACTCGCAAATACCAGGCTGAAGCAACCCGAGATATTCCCCTGGCGAGTGGCTTTAATCTACCCGTGACTGGAACGCTGACCATCTCTAGTTATTACGTCACTCCCCATTTGGGTTGGTTTTGGGTGAGTCAAAGAGGGTTTACGATCGGAGTGGAATTGGGGTGCCAAATTCCACTGGATCCCAGTACCAATATTTCGATTCCAGTGGCAGATACTTTCTTTCCTCAGGTGAGAGAAACGGCCGATTACCAAGCCCTTGTTTCCGATATTAATGGTCCTGCACTTCAAATAGGCAGGACGATATTGCCTTATCTTGCCCTCCTACGATTAGGTTGGACCTTTTAAAATGAGTCAGTAGAATAGCCCCATGACAGTGGATGTTTTGTGGGTGGTTTTAGCCTATTTAGTGGGGAGCATTCCTACTGGGGTTCTACTCACACGTAATCGTTATGGACTCGATGTCCGCGAAATGGGAAGTGGCAACATTGGCGCTACCAATGTCACTCGTGTTTTTGGGTGGAGTGCGGGGATCTTGGTTTTTCTCATCGATGTTCTGAAAGCGGCCATTCCAGTATGGGGATTTGTAAAACTGGGTTATGAGCCTCTTTTTGTTTCCATCATCGGAATCGCTATCGTCATCGGACATTGTTTTAGTGTTTTTCTTAAGTTTAAAGGTGGAAAAGGGGTGGCCTCTAGTTTTGGGGTCCTGCTCATTTTGGTTCCCTGGGGTGCGCTTGTGGGAGGCATCGTCTATGGAATTCTATTGGCGGTTACTCGAATCAGTGCGATCGGTTCTCTGGGGGGGATGCTCAGTGTATTTATCTACCTTTGGGTGATGTCAAAGGAGCAGGCCCATGTGATCTTGATTGCGTTCTTATCGGCGATTGTTTTGATCCAGCACCGCAGTAATTTGGTTCGGTTGTGGCAAACGTTTCAGGAGAAAAGAAAATGAAAATTCTTTTTTTGTTTTTAATCAGCGTCCCGCTCTTTGGAAAAGGATTGTTTCTCAAAGATCCAAAGGCGGCGTTTGAACAAGCCAAGAACCAGAAAAAAAATATCCTGATCGATTTCTATGGGATCTGGTGTCCGCCTTGTAATGAATTGGATGAGACGGTATTTGAAACCTCCCGCTTTATCCAGGCGGCAAAGAAAAATTTCATTTTGCTTAAAGTGGATGCAGACGCAAAAGATTCCTGGGAGTTAAAGAGCCTTTATAAAGTCGGTGGCTATCCCACCTTATTGTTTTTAAATTCATCTAGAGACGAGATTTATCGTGTCGCGGGTTATCGTTCATTGGATGAGATGATCCGGATCCTGGGATTTGTGACCAACCTGAAAGGGAAGGGGTATCAGGACTCCTGTTTACAGAATGATATAGAATCATTGTGGCAATGTTTCCAGGTTTGTCGCGAACGCAAAAATGATTCCTGTGTGGCTCTCACCATTCCGAAGTTAGAAGGGCTGGTAAAAACCGGAACTTTTCGTTATGAGGAACTTCGAAGTTACACCGTACAAAATGAAAAAAATTCCGATCTTAAAAGAGACGGTTATGAGCGTTTGCTGAGTGAAATGCCCCAATCGGTTTTTGCCCCCCTGTGGTCTTTGGAATACTTAGGACTTTTTGATGCCAATCCTAAACCAGCACCCAAAAAAGAGAAGGTGGAAAAGGTTCTAGAAAAATATTCGGAGATACTGAAAAATCCAAATTTAGATTTGGCTGGATTCCCGAAATCGGATTTGTTGCAAATGAAAGCGGAACTATTGGCCAAATTGGGAAAAGAGGCTGAGTCGAAAAAGGCTTGGGCCGAGGCCGCCGAACTTTTGGGCAACTTGGCGAAAGGAAACAAGGCCTCGAAAGACAATCGCGGATTCAATTTGGAGCGGGCCTATTGTTTGGCTCAATCGGGGGAATCGGAGAAGGCTTTGAAATTGGCCAATGAATACCGGAAGCTTTATCCCGAAGAGTTCACCTTTCATTATCAAGTCGCTTCCATGCTGAATGGGGACAAAAAGTACACTGAAGCATTGCCCATCGCCAAACAGGCGTATCAATATTCCTACGGGGATAATAAGATTCGCGCTGCGATGCTCCTCCTTAAACTCTATGCCACTATTCCCGATAGAGGATCGGCGCAGCAAATATTTGAAAGTGTGAGTAAGGAATTTGCTCCGGTGCCTGAGCTGGAGATCCGTACCCATCGTTATCTCAAGCAGATGAAAGATCTCTACACCCAAAATTTCAAATAGCCGATATAGGTAAGGTGAAGTCTGCCCCTATAACTAACATACCGAGTCAAGAAGAGCGCGTTAGAGAACTCGAACGGAAGCTCGAAACCCTCACCTTGGAGATTAAGCAACGAGAAGAATTCTTAAGCGTCTGCGCACATGATCTGCGTTCTCCCTTAGGTCTAATCCAGACCAGCCTTCAGATGGTGCTGAAAGCGGGGAAATTACAGCCGATGCAGGAGGAATTACTGACCCGAGCGAAACGGCAATCGGTCCAGGCAATACAATTGATTAAAGATCTCCTCGATGTGATGTCCCTGGAGCAAGGACTCAAACCTTCCTATGAGCTTTTGGGACTTGATACCCTTTTAAAGGAATTTTGGAACGATCACCAATTGGAAAGTGAAGCCAAGGGAATTCGGTTTGAATACCAAAATGAGATCCCTCAATGGCGTATTTTAGGGGATGCTGACAGGCTCCGTCAGCTACTCCAAAATCTTTTCACTAACGCCGTTAAATTCACCGATCCCAAAAAGAAGATTTTATTGACGGTAAAACCATTTCAGGGCCGACGTCGAAATGATCCCACCCACCCGATGGTGATTGTCAGCATTCAGGATGAAGGAAAAGGGATTCCAGAAGGGGAAATCAAAAAGATTTTCGATCGCTTTTCACAGGTCAAAGGAGCAGGACGACAAGAGGGTAGAGGATTGGGATTAACTGTCGCGAAACAGATCTCCAATCTTCACGACGGGAACGTTTGGGTCGAAAGTCAGTCAGGAGTGGGGTCGACTTTTCATGTGTTGTTGCCTTATGCGATAGCTCAAGGAAATTTGGAAGAGTTTCACCCGAAGCGCATTTTGATCTGTGAGCCTTCACTTGAGAAGCGCGATGCCTATTACGGCGATTTAGCCAAAAATGGCTACGAGCTTTTCTTCGCCAATGACGGTGTGGACACTTTGACCTACGCCTTTCATCTTAAACCCCACTTTGTGATCCTTTCGGAACTGAGCCAGAAGCTCCATTCGGCCGATGTCGCGGGCATGTTGAAGACCGAAATCGCTTTTCGGAAGGTAAGGGTATTGCTTGCGCACGAAGTTACCGGTCCTAAATGCGAAAGTAGCGCTCTTTACGATGAAATATTGATGCTTCCATTCACCAAGGAAGCATTTGATCGCTTCTTATTCAGTGCTCAAGACAAATAGCAAAAGGGGTGTCATTGCGAGGCTGTCCGCCACGCAATGACAGTTTTTGCGTAAACCAACTAAAAGCTAAGTTCTGGTTGCTCATTCAAATCTTGCCAGAGGTAGAGATCATTCTTTTTATCGACCGTCGTGCTCATCTGATTCACTAGGCCCCCATCCTGTTCACGGAGCTGCGCGAGGTGGTAACCGATGTATTTGGGTGATGTGATGACCAGTTTGTAGTCTTTTTCGATGTGCCATTCGATATCAACGCTGAAGTCGATCAGTTCATCAATCTTGTCGGTATCGATCTCTATCTTCCCGTTGTTTTCTGTGTAGAAAGTAAAGCTCATCTCCTTTACAAAGAGTCCATTCACGATAAAGGGGTAGTTGATGAGATAATCCTGGCAAGCCACATCCATCTCCTTTTGGTAAAAGCGGTGCAATTGGATTTGATCGATCATCTCTACCGAGGCCCCTTTGGCTTCGAAATCGACTTTCTTGATGTGTTCCATGTTGAACTTGAAAGTGAAAGGCGAGGTTCCGACGGAGGTAATTAAGTTGAGGCTGGCGTCGAATTTAAGGTGGGCACTGTAATGGGTTTGAGGAAGATCGGTATCCGACTCCCATCGCAATTCGGTTGGTTCACCATTCCATACGTCCGGGAAACAGCGAGTTGGAAGGCCCATCGGAAGCAGCTGACTCGGCTTGCCACGGAGAATGGTGCCGGGTCCCACCTTTCCTAATGGAATCCTAAATGGAATGAAACCCAGCTTTTCAATCCGGGAAAAATATTCGGTTGCGGGATCCTGGCAGCCCACTAATAAAATTGAAATAAGGAGAAATCGACATCGTTTAATCATGACTGTCTATCGGGTTCCGGAGAGGGTACTTAAGACAGCAATTATGAAATTACTGCCACAATTTTAACGTTACTGAACGGGCGTAACTCGATTTCACCAGCCACCACGAATGATTTTACAGATTCTGCGGACATCGTCAGTTGATACTTTGTGATGGATGGGAAGAACCAGATATTTTTCCTCCAGAGTATCCATGTTCGGGAGATTTTTTTGGCGTCCCCCAAAAATTGTATAGCGATCATTTCGATAATGAACCTGATTAGATTCGATCCCATGTTGATAAAGTTTTTTCTGAAGGTCTAGTCTACGATCTTCAACTGCAATGGTCGCTAGCCAAGCAGCGTGTTCTCTATCGGTATAGCTCGCGCCTAAAAGTTGAATGCCAGGGATGCCCTGAAGATGTTCTTTATAAGTGTGGAGTAGTAACCGACGGTGGGATAATATTCTATCAAAATCATCCAGAGCAGCTATTCCTAATGCTGCGGCAATATCAGTCATCTGATATTTATAACCGATTTCGTAGATATCGTTTTCCCACACTCCCGCCTGTTTTGCCATCCGATCAATTCCAAACCACCGAAGGCGTTTTAGTTTTTCGGTGTAACCTGGATTGTTGAGAGTGATCATTCCCCCATCACCGGTGGTAAAATGTTTAATTGCTTGGAAGGAGTATATCGCAAAATCGGAGAGCATTCCGATTGGTTTCTCCCAATATGTAGCTCCAAGGCCATGTGCGGCATCCTGGATAAGAGGAATTCCATATTCCGAAGCAATCATTCGAAGCTCATTCATGTCACAGGGTAGCCCACCATAATGGACACAAACAATGGCACGTGTCCGAGAATTAACCAACTGCCTCACATGATTAGGATCGATATTTAAACTATGGGGTTGAATATCGGCAAAAACTGGCTTTGCACCGATATAGAGCAGGGGGATATTGGTCGCGGTGCAGGTAAAAACGGGAACGACCACCTCATCACCAGCAGATACACCTGCGAGAAGGTAGGCTAAGTGTAGAGCATCAGTACCCGAACCCACGGAGATGGCGGGGTTTCCTTGAGCAAAACGGGAACTAAATCTTTGCTCGAAAAGTTCCACTTTAGGACCTTGGCCGATCCAACGAGAGTTGAGGGTATGCGCCACTTCCTGGATACCACCAGGGCTAATATATGGATAAAATAAAACAATGCGATCAGGTCCTGGTTCCATTACAGGCATATCTTTCTGAACTGAGGCCATACGTTTCCCCCTGATCTCCACAGAAACAAATAGCAATGTTATTTTAGTTTTACCGAACGAGCACGTCCATCGGATTCTTCTGCTTTAAAAGTGCTGATTCTAATATCTTATAGGATTCTTCCTCATTATCGAGGTCAATTTCACCTACGTAATGAGTTTGTATATCGGAACTAATTTTAAACCAGTTAAGTGATTGCCCTTTTATCGAGAAAGTAGGCATTCTTCCTAGAAATGAACCCCAAGCGCTATACGACGAACCACCAGACCCTAACAGGATGTTAGCACGAGTCAGGTTTATTAAATCAGTAATTGCGGCAGGAGATTTTAAGTGATGGGTATTTGGCAAGCTTAAAACTGGCAACAAGTCATTAGCGGTTCCATCACTGATAATAAAGGCATCCTCAACTTTTCCCAGTACGTCTCGAACCATTTTGAGGGTTTTGGCAAACCAAGTCAGCGGAGTTCGAACTCCTCCCTTCGTGATGAAGTCGGATTTAGTACGTGCATCTATGAAATCCTTTCCTCTTCGAATATTCAAAACGATGGGCAGTAATTTGGGGGATGTCTCATCTAGTTTTAGGTATTTCTGCTTTGTGATTTCGCGAAGCCATTGAATGAGGTGTTTTTGATAAGGGACTAGATCCCCAAAGAATCTCTCGTTACCAGAAAATATGATTTGTCCCCTGGGTAGAACCTGCTTTTCAAAAAAAGGTGAAAGTAACTCAGATTCATTCCAACGGGGTTTAAAATATTTTATCCACTCACTCTTAATTCCCACCAAGTCTTCTTTGCCAGGTTCGAAATTATCGTAAACAAGTACTTTACGAAATGCGGTCGCATATTCAAATCCTCCTCTAAAAAAAGGCCGAATGCGAAAGAAAAACCAGTTTGGGGCCACCATCGGGCAGTTGTTGACATGGGAAAAAATTTTGCAGCGAGCCCATGGGAAAAGCCGATTCCCTAACCCTGAACTTCTAACCATTTCAGCTCTGCAAATCGTTAAGGGAATCATAATTACGACAGAATTAGTCTAACATTTTTTTCATTTTAATACTTTCTAAACAGAGACCATCTCTTTGTAAGGGAAGGTGGCTTATTTCTACAAAACCAATTTTAGTATATAAGCTCCTTGCTACTTTGTTAAAAGACAAAACCTCTAAATACAACGTTTCAAGCTCCAGTAGAGAACAGAGAAAGGGGATAAATTGTATAAAAGCCGCTTTACTTAATCCCTTACCCCTATGTTCTTTGGCCAGGTCTAACCCAATGTAAATAGAGTGATCTGCTGGGGAGTAATTCGATAGGCGAAAATATCCAACAGGTTTATTTTCCAATTGGATGATATAAAAATTAGGATTGGTTGTTTTAAACCAATGAATACATTGCTTTAAGGTAAACTTTCGGGAATCGTGTAAAAAATGACGACACTCATTTCGTACTGAAAGTAAAAATGGAAGCTCAGCCTCCGAAAGTAAGTGGAACTCAAGACTGGGAAAACGAGTTTTACCCAAAGAAATATTTGATTTCCCTATCTGCCGAGGTTGGGCTGTCGGAACCATGCACGCTATTGGCTTCCATGCTTTCGGCAAAAAGAGCGCGAATCGTCTGTGGGGCTGCTTTTGCGGGATCCGTTGCCCCCATTAATTTGCGGTATTTTTCCACTGCGCCTTGCCCTTCAAGCACCATTAGAAGAACGGGTCCGCTGGTCATGAAAGAGACGAGCGAATTGAAAAAGGGACGTGCCTTGTGTTCGGCGTAGAATCCTTCCGCCTCCGATTTTGAGAGGGATTTCATCTTGGCTTCGACGATGGAGAGACCTTCCTCTTCAATCATCGCCAGAATTTTTCCGATGTGTTTGGCCTTTACGGCATTGGGTTTAATAATTGCAAATGTTTTTTCCACAGACTACTCGCTTTCTTACTTCTTAAGAGCCTTTTCCATCGTATCACCGATAGTTGCAGGGCTCATTGAAACATGGACTCCTGCCTTCTCCAAGGCGGCAATCTTATCCGAAGCCTTGCCACTTCCGCCACTAATAATTGCACCGGCATGGCCCATCCGCTTTCCGGGGGGGGCGGTCTGGCCGCCGATGAAGCCAACGACCGGTTTTTTGACGTGGGCTTTAATGTATTCGGCGCCAATCTCTTCAGCATTCCCGCCGATTTCACCGATCATGACGATCGCATCGGTGTCGGGGTCTTCATTAAAGAGTTTCAGGGTCTCTAAGAAGGAAAGGCCATGAATCGGGTCGCCGCCAATGCCGACACAGGTCGATTGGCCGATGCCCCGGACGGTCAGTTGGTGGACCGCTTCATAGGTGAGGGTTCCACTGCGGGAGACAAGTCCCACTTTTCCGGCTTTATGGATGTATCCCGGCATGATCCCGATTTTGCATTCCCCTGGAGTGATGATTCCAGGGCAGTTGGGTCCGATGAGGACACATTCTTTCGATTTGAGGTAGCTCTTCACCGGCACCATATCCATCACAGGGATGCCTTCGGTGATGCAGACAATCACTTTAATCCCGGCATCGGCCGCTTCCAAGACGGCATCGGCCGCAAAGGGCGCGGGGACGTAGATCATGGTGGCATTGGCTTGAGTTTTTTGAACGGCATCGGCGACCGAATTAAAAATGGGAATCCCATCGATTTCGGTGCCCCCTTTTCCGGGGGTGACGCCACCGACCACCTTCGTGCCATATTCTTTGCACTGTTTGGTGTGGAAGGCACCCGCTTGGCCGGTAATTCCTTGGACAATCAGCTTGGTGTTTTTATTGACGAGAATGCTCACGCTTTGCCTCCTGCCGCCGCAACCGCTTTTTGGGCTGCCTCTGCCATTCCAGTGGCAGTAATGATCTTCAACCCTGAGTCACCCAGGAGTTTCTTTCCAAGATCGACGTTGGTTCCTTCAAGCCGCACCACTAAAGGAACGGTCAGTTTCAATTCTTTGGCGGCGGCGATGATGCCGCTCGCAATGATGTCACATTTCATGATGCCGCCAAAGATATTCACCAGGATCGTTTTCACTTTGGGATCCTGGAGGATGATCTTAAAGGCTTCACGCACCTTTTCTTCCGTCGCGCCTCCACCGACATCTAAGAAATTCGCCGGGCTTCCACCCTCGAGCTTAATGATGTCCATCGTGGCCATCGCGAGCCCCGCTCCATTCACCATGCAGCCGATGCTGCCATCGAGGCTGATGTAGCTTAAGTCAAATTTCTTGGCCTGGGCTTCCGCCGGATCCTCTTCATTGGGGTCATTCAGTTCGAGGAAGGAGGGGTGTTTGAAAAGGGCGTTATTATCAAAGTTAATTTTGCCATCAAGGGCGATTAATTTCCCCTCTTTGGTGGTGATTAACGGGTTGATTTCGGCCAATTCACAATCGTTCTCTTGATAGAATTTTACGAGTTGCTTTAAAACGACCGAAAATTGCTTTGCAACATCCCCTTGGAAGTTCATCTGGGTTGCAAGCCGTCGGCATTGGAAGTCCCGCAATCCTAAAGTGGGATCGACCCATACCTTAAAGAGCTTTTCTGGGGTTTTAGCCGCTACCTCTTCGATATCCATTCCACCGGCCTGTGAGGCCATGATACAAAGCTTGGAAACGGCACGATCGAGAGTGACTGCGAGGTAGTTTTCCGTCGCAATATTAGCCCCTTCTTCGATCAGAAGCCTCTTGACCACTTTTCCTTCGGGCCCGGTTTGGTGAGTCACCAGGGTCATTCCCAGGATCTGCTTGGCATATGTTTCGACTTCGCTCTGGGTTTTAGCGACCTTAACGCCGCCCCCTTTGCCGCGTCCCCCGGCATGGATCTGAGCTTTTACGACCCAAGGCCCTTTCGGGTTCACTTGGGGAGCCACTTTGATGGCCTCTTCTAAAGTAAAAGCGATCTTACCTTGTGGGACTGGAATGGAGTATTTTCTAAAAAGCTCCTTTGCTTGGTATTCGTGGATCTTCATTTGAGCCCTTCAATGACATCAACCAACGTTTTTACCGCTTCGGTCGATTTTTTCAGGTTGGCACTTTCAGTTTCATTGAGATCGAGTTGGATCACCTTCTCAAGGCCGTTTGATCCAATTTTTGCGAGCACGCCCACGAAGAGTCCCTTCACTCCATACTCCCCTTCTAAGGAGATGGCGCAAGGAAGGACCCGTTTCTTATCCCGTACAATTGCCTCTACCATCTGCACTACCGATGCCGAAGGGGCATAGAAGGCGGAACCGGTTTTGAGGTAATTGACGATTTCAATTCCGCCATTTTTAGTCCGCTCGACGATTTCATTGATTTTCTCAGTCGAAAGGAATTTCTCTAAAGGTACTCCCGCGATGGAGCAAAAGCGGGTCATGGGAACCATGGTGTCTCCATGGCCACCATAAACAAATCCGTGTACATCTTGCACGCTCACATCGGCGGCCTCTGCGACAAAGGTGCGAAACCGAGCTGAATCGAGAACTCCTGCCATTCCTAATACTCGCTCTCGGGGGAATCCACTCACCTTTTTAGCAACATAGGCCATTGCATCTAAAGGGTTGGAGACCACAACTAGGATTGACTTCGGAGAATACTTCACGACCGATTGGGTGACTTCGGTCACAATCTTGGTATTGATTTTCAGAAGGTCGTCACGGGTCATGCCGGGTTTGCGAGGAAGTCCAGCAGTGATCACCACCACATCGGAATTTTCCGTTGCGGCGTAATCGTTGCTACCGGTAATCCGGAGATCAAACCCTTCGACCGGTCCCGATTGCAAAAGATCCAGCGCTTTCCCTTGGGGGATCCCTTCGGCGATATCGACGAGAACCACATCTCCCAGTTCTTTGCTGGCAATCCAATGAGCGGCGGTGGCGCCGACGTTTCCGGCGCCGACAATAGTAATTTTGGGGCGTTTCATTTGAAGTCTCCTGACTCTTAAAGGTTATCAATAATCTTGGAAGCAAACTCGGAACACTTTACCTCTTTGGCTCCGGCCATTTGCCTTGCAAAATCGTAAGTCACCGTTTTTTGATCGATCGTTTTTTGGATCGAGGTGATGATCGAATCGGCCGCCTCTTGCCAGCCCATATGTTCAAACATCATCACGCCGCTCAAAATAACGGAGCAGGGATTCACTTTATCCTGTCCCGCGTATTTCGGAGCAGTTCCATGGGTGGCTTCGAAGATGGCACTTCGATCGCCGATGTTGGCGCCGGGGCTGATTCCCAATCCGCCCACTTGTGCCGTGATAGCGTCACTTAAGTAATCGCCATTCAGGTTTGGAGTTGCGATGACTGAGTATTCATCGGGGCGCAAGAGCACCTGCTGGAACATGCTATCGGCGATGCGATCCTTAATGAGGACCTTTCCCGCAGGAGTTTTGCCGGCATATTTTTCATAGACTTCATCTTCGGAGATGGTCTGGGCGTTAAACTCTTCCTTACCAAGTTGATAGCCCCATTCGCGGAAGGCCCCTTCGGTAAACTTCATGATGTTCCCTTTGTGGACGAGCGTCACACTGGGAGCCCCCTTTTTAAGGGCGTATTCGATGGCCATCTTAATGAGCCGCTTACTGCCGAATGGGCTCATCGGTTTAATCCCGATGCCTGAATCATCCCGAATCTTGGTCTTCATCTGGGTGTTTAGATACTCGATAACTTGCTTTGCTTCAGTGGACCCGCTCTTCCACTCATAGCCGGCGTAAACGTCTTCGGTGTTTTCCCGGAAGATCACCATATTGACCTTCTCCGGGTTTTTCATGGGGCTCGGAACCCCATTAAAGTAGCGAACCGGGCGGATGCAGCAATAGAGATCCAAAAGTCGTCGCAGCGCTACGTTGAGCGATCGTAACCCGCCGCCAACTGGGGTGCTCAATGGCCCCTTAATCGCAATGCTGTGCTCCTTAATGATCTGGAGCGTCTCTTCTGGGAGCCAGTCATTTTTAAGTTTGCTGGCCTTTTCACCCGCCAAAACCTCTTTCCACACGATTCCGCGCTTGCCGCCATAGCTCTTTTTTACCGCTGCATCAAATACCCGCACGCTCGCGGCCCAAATATCTGGTCCGGTTCCATCTCCTTCGATGAAGGGGATGATGGGGTATGATGGAACTTGAATTTTATTAGAAGGGGAGTAGGTGATTTTTTCACCCTTGTGCTGGTCGCTCATAATCGCTTTTCCTTTTGTGATAAAAATCTGCCCAAAGATTAATCGAGGTAGGCTGCGAAAGTCATCTCATAAAGTTAAAGGGTTTTACCGATAAGGAGGAGGTGAAGATCCTTGCTCCTAAATCGACCGGACAATCGCTTCTTTCTATCATGGGCCTATTCGCCCTGCTGGGTGGCCTGATGGTGGGGATTCTCAATTTTACAAAGATATTGACCAAACAAAGGTTACAAAGCACCGGAACATTCCAGGCGGATGTGACGCGTCGCAACCTACTGAGTGTTCTTAATAATTCTAAGGCATGGAACCAGACCATCGCATTGGCATCGAATAATCGTACCAGCGGATCTGCTCTGGACTGCTTAAAAGACAAAACCCCTTGCACCACAAATGGGACCGATTTGAGTGGAGGGGGAGTGGCCATCTCCGACTACCCCATTCACGTGGTTTCGGATGCCGCTGGCCAAACCTATTATGACACCACCTCGAGTAGCAGGGGCTTTACAATGGAAGGGGCACCTTGCACGAGCTTTGTCGCCCCTCCTGCTGCCGGCAATGATTCATGCCCGTTACGTTTTAATGTGAAATGGTCGGCGGTCTGTGCGGGTTCTTGTGTGAATCCCCAAGTGAAACTCTCGATTGAACCCATCTACAACCCAGGGACCAATTCGTCACGCAAGATCGCTTTTAATGCCTCCAATTACGGAGCGAATGTCATGCGGGAATCGGCAAATAGTGCACTGACGAATCATCTCATTGGAGGAAGGCTTACTTTAGTATCGGGAAATCCGGTGGCAGACGCCACACTTGCGACCACTCTCTATTACACTGCTTATCTTCACAATCAGATCAGTCTTTATTCAAATTCGGAGTGGTCCACCTTTTCATTTACTGAGCCTTCGCTTTCTTTAGCGGGATTAGCGAGTGGCACCAATTACGATATCTTTGCCTATGATTCGAGTGGAACGGTTACTTTAGAAGCATTGGCATGGGCGGGCAATAATGCTCGGACTACCAATTTGGTTCGTCAAGATGGAGTCTGGGTGAGTGGAGCGGATGCTTCAAGACGGTATTTAGGAACGCTGAGAACTTCAGCAGCGGGCAAGGTGACTGATGATACTGCCCATCGATTCCTTTGGAATTTTTACAATCGTCGACACCGTTCGCTTTATTATACGAATGGGGGACAAATAGGGGCCTCGGCAGCGAGTGCTTGGCATGTCCCCGATGGGAATGCCTACGTCGATTGTGTCGTCGGGATTGTGGACACGACGATGACCACCTACACCACTGCAAGGATCATTGGATGTGGAGGAGTAGCAGTGGCGCCTAATATATATTTACAGGGAGGTAGTTTCACCTGCGGTCCACCTGGGGTTTGGCACAGCACCTATTGGCATGTTCCCGCTGCTCCGGTCAACTTAGGACTTACCCAGCTATTCTTCTCAGTCTGGGCCGCCAATGCCGTAATGCCGATTTCTTATTATTCTCTCACCCTTGATTATGAAGGCTGAGTCATCTCGGTAGACCCAGCGCCATATTAGAACCCAGTTTCATAAAGGAACCACCTGTTATGCACGCCAGTGCTGGCATCTCCCTTGCACATACAGAGAGCAACTTTAACTAGATTTTGTCGCGATTCGCGACAAAATCTATCCTGAGGCGCAAGCCGAAGGATCTTAACGCAAGGTTTTATGCCTGCGAGACGAGATCCTTCACTTCGTTCAGGATAAATTCCGTCGCATTTCTTCGAAACGCGACAGAATTTAACTAGGAGACTTTATGAAATACGTATTACTTTCCACTCTATTCCTGATGAGCTCACTCTCTTTCGCCGATGATCCTAAACTCGAGCGCCATGCCCAACTGGTTCGGGTTGGTTCTGTGATCAAGGAGGTGGTTGGCCAAGGCCATCCTTCCACAAAATTGAAGGTCACCGCTACTTTCAGCAATTCTTGCGTGGTGCCCAATTCCGATGAATTGGTTGCCATCACTCAATACTCGAAAGACTTTCGGAATCTAGACATTGCTTTAGGTTATGAATCACATCGTGTTTGCCCGGCGGTTTATAAACCGGTCACAGTCACGATCGATCTTGGCACCTATACCAAGCCAAATGATGGTCTCTTTGAGCGGATCACGGTGAATGGCAAAGGCGCCCAGTATGAATTAGTAAAATTCAATCATTAATCGGTCAATGACCAGTCATGATCAGGGCGGTGCCGTTAAAAAATGGCCCGCCTTTTTTGCTTTTCAAATCCCAACACTCTTCTGGCTTGACACAAAAACAACGCAGCGAGACAAGGGCCTAATAGGAGGCCATGTGTTAAAAAATTATTCCATTCTTTCTGCGCTTTTTTTATTCTCGATTCCATCTTTCGGGGCGGGGGCCAAAATCCTTGCGACTGACGGGGAACATAAAACGGTGAAATTTGCACTCGATTCCAAAGGAACACCGCGAATCGATAACAATCCCAAGACCTACCCCACCATTAAAGATTTTAGAGAGGATGGCGACTACGAAGATGCTTGCTATATTGGCGAGACCAAGGAGGTAAAGGCCCTCCTTGAAGCACTCGTAGACGCTGCCAATGGAGATGGCGATAGCTTTGCTGAATTGAAATCGATTAAACAAAGTGCTCAGGCGAAGTTTACGGTTCGAGCCCTCATCACCAATGAAGGAGGGAAGAAGGAAGAGGTTTATGTCTTTCTCCCGTGCAAAACCCAGGACAGAGGAAACGTGACGGTGGAGTGCAAGACGACAGAGGGAAAAGTGCACAAGCTGAAAGCGAAATTAACCTCTAAAGGGAAGTTGGTCCGCTGGGATAATAAGCGTTTTGTTGAGGCCGATTCCAAATCGATCTTCCACCTCTTTGCGACCGATCAGGAGGAAACGGGAGTGGAGTATAGCAAGGAGTTCCAGGCCAAGAATGGTTATTCGATCGTGGTGCTAGGAACAACTGCCGATGAACACACGCTCGGAATCAGTTTGGAAAAATTGGACGGATTTTTTCAATACAAAGATCTGGGATCGGGCAGCGGCAACTCAAAAGAAAAGCTGTCCTGCAAGAAACTATAGGCACGAACGAGATTGCTTCGTCGCTTTGCTCCTCGCAATGACCAACCGTTTGTCATTGCGAGGAACGAGCGCAGCGAGTGACGCGGCAATCTCGCAGCTGTGATATATATAAATAATGTTCCTAATTATTAAGTGTCTCATCCTAAATAGCGTCGCGGCTCCGCTCCTTCAAGATGAACAGAACAACGTCGATGTTTATCAACGAGTCAACGGGGCCGTCGTCAATATCACGACCACCACCCTCCGCCGGGACTTTTTCTTAGATGTGGTTCCTCAAAAAGGGCAAGGTTCGGGAGTTGTTCTGAAGCCAGAGGGCTATGTCATCACCAATTTCCATGTGGTTGGAAATGCAGTGAATGTGGAGGTTACTCTCCATGATAAAACCCAGTTCAAAGCCAAGGTGATTGGACTCGATCCCGATTCCGATCTCGCTCTTCTCAAGATCGACCCTAAAGGAAAAAAGCTGACTTCGGTTGAGTATGGAAATGGCGAGAAATTAATGGTGGGGCAGAAGACCATGGCCATTGGAAATCCTTTTGGGTTTGGCGGATCTTTGAGTGTCGGCGTGATCAGCGCGCTCGGAAGAGATATTCGGGCTACGACCGATCGGTTGATCCGCGATATTATCCAGACCGATGCCGCAATTAACCCGGGTAATTCTGGCGGCCCGCTATTGGATAGCTCGGGAAATCTCATCGGCATCAATACCCAGATCTTTTCACCCAGTGGCGGCAGCCATGGGATCGGCTTTGCTATTTCAGTGAAGACGGTGAAAAGAGTGGTTGAACAGCTGATCCAGTTCGGGCAAGTGTTGCGCCCCGATCTTGGAATTGAAGCGGTTGGATTAGGCGGTGACCTTCTTCAATTTTTTGGCATGCCGATTTCTCAAGGGGTGATGATTCTGGCCTTTGATCGCGGGTCGCCTGTCTATCGCGCAGGGTTAAAGCCTGCAACCGGTGAGCGAATCCTGGGATTCCGTCGTATTCCAGTCGGAGGAGATGTGATTTTCCAAGTCGATAATCAAGAGGTGGGTACGTTGCGCGATATCCTCGACTACATTTCCGAAAAAAAAATCGGCGATACGGTCACCCTCCACTATGTTCGTGGCAAAGCGAAACGGCAGGCTAAAGTGAAGTTGAGTATTCCGAATGGGGGAAGGGCGGCGGATGCGGAAACGGGGCAGGTTTACGAGAGCCTTTAACGATAGACTTCTTTCCGGTGTGCCACTTTTACTACCCAAACGATCAATTCTTTGTCTTGGATTGAGTAAACAATTCGATAGGGCCCTTTTCGGATTCGGTATTTCTCCTCTCCCGAAAGTTTCTCAGAGCCCATAGGTCTGGGATCGGTAGTTAATCCTTTAATTGTTTTTAAAATGGGTTGTAAATAGTTTTTTGGAAGGTTTTCTATTTCTTTTTGGGCCGATTTTTTAACAATGAGGCTATATTTTACCATCTCGTTTTAATTTCTTAACAAGTTGTTCAAACGTGATTCCACTTTCATTTGCCCGTTCTTCAAATGCTTCTAAGTCCTCCGCATCTTCGCTCAAGTAGCGTTGAATCGCCTCAGCCACGATAGCCGAAACGGAACGTTCGGTATCTACTGCTTTCAGTTGGATGGCCTTGAATAACTTTGGCTCAAAATAGACGGTGGCTCTTTTTGATAAACCCTTCATATAAGGTATTGTAGCGATTTAGCGTTAAAACGTCAAGGTGCTATGAATGAGGCTAGCCCCTAGAAGCGCTGCTCCGATTTGGATGCGCGACTAGTTAGAGGTCACACTCTCCATTGGTGCCGCTCCGAACATGATTGAACAGTGTAAAAGAATTAGGACTGGTGGCAAAACGGCCCTGCTTCGTTTCATGATTTAAGCCCTATTTCACTGGCACCTGAGTTGCAAATATAGGGAAATTAGAGTGTCCATATGAGAACACCATGGAGGGAAGATGATAAACTGGCTCTGTTTAATAGTGTTCAGTGTTTTCGCCTTAGCCGATGAAGCGCCGAATCCCAAAGAAGTTTACATCGAATCTTTCAGTCACAATGGTTCAGGTTGTCCGATTGGTTCGACCGCTTCCGTTCTTTCTGGGGATGCAAAAGCCCTTACCGTTTTATTTGATCGTTTTAGTGCGAGCACCGAATCGGGAAGTCGACGGGATTTTAAAGCCTGTTCCCTCGATGTGAAGTTGCATGTGCCTTCCGGTTGGTCCTTCGCCCTTTTTCAAACGCAAGTGCGGGGTTTTGCCAATATTGCGTCGACCAGCATCGGAACTCAGCGTTCTCGTTACACCTTTGGTGGTCAACGGCTTGCGGTTTTGGCAAAGCAGATCCCGGGCCCTTTTGCGGATGACTATATCCATGAAGAGACGGCTCCCATCTCTTCACTTGTTTATTCTCCTTGTGGAGGAGAGCGGAGCTTGGGTGTGCTCACCAGTTTAGAATTAGACGGGCCGAATTCTTTGATGACCGTTGATTCAACCAATGGCGAACTGGTTCAGAAATACCAGATGAACTGGAAACGTTGTACAGGAGCAGAGTCGATTGGTCCGGTGAATTTTACGCCGAACTTTTCCCAGGTGCGGGTGTTAGATGGAGATACGGGAAAAGATGTGGCCCGCATCCAAGCCTATGCGCCTGAGGTGAGGGGCGGAATGCATGTGGCCGCTTGTGATCTGAATGGAGATGGCGTTTCCGATGTGGTGACCGGAACGGGAAAGGGAGCGCCTCCGCACGTCAGGGCCTTTGATGGGAATAATGGTCAGGCATTAAATCATCCTTTGAGTAGTTTTTTTGCCTATGCCACCTCATTTATAGGTGGGGTGAATGTGGGGTGTGGAGATATCGACGGCGATGGACGGCAAGATCTCATCACGGGAGCGGGTCCCGGAGCGGGATCGCATGTGATTGTCTGGAGTGGCAGAACCGGCGCTGCGATTCGAAGTTTCTTTGCCTATCCTAATTTTACTGGAGGAGTCACCGTCGCCTCTACCGATCTCAATCGAGATGGAGCGGCTGACATCATTACGGGAACGGGAGCAGGAGGCGGCCCCCACGTGAAAGTATTTGATGGTCGAACCGGTAATGAGATTCGGAGCTTCTTTGCTTTCGAGCCCAGTTTCAGTGGTGGGGTAAAAGTCGCGGGGGGAGACCTGAATCAGGATGGTTTCGGCGATATCATTGTGGGTGCAGGCCCTGGTGGTGGACCTCACGTAACCGCCTTTAGTGGAGCCACTCAACAAATATTACAAAGTTTCTTTGCTTACGACGTGAAGTTTACTGGGGGAGTCACTGTTGCGGTGGCTGATATGGACGGAGATGGAGTGAATGACATTGTGACGGCCGCCGGAAAAGGGGGCGGCCCTCATATTAAAGTGATCAATGGCATGACGGGACTCTCGCTCGAAGGGTGGAATGGATCCTTCTGGGCCTTCACTCCCACCTTTAGGTATGGAGTCGAGGTGGCGGCAGGTTCTCCTCGTCGGTTTTTCCTGGTGCCAGCGAGTGGAAGTGCTTATCGGTAGAATCAGGCCCGCCACAAAATTGTCATTGCGAGGAGCCGAAGGCGACGAAGCAATCGCGTTATTGAAGTTGAATTTACGCGATTGCTTCGTCGCCTTCGGCTCCTCGCAATTGTAAATGTTACGTAATTCGGTGATGGAATTAGAAATTTAATGGGTTTAGCCCCGCCTAGAATATTCAGTAGAATTCAGGATGTTTGGCGGGGTTAGTCATTTTAAAATCTTCGAGAAACCTTTGTATCTTACTTATCAGAAGGCTATACACTTTTGTTCTATTGCGGGTAATGTAAATAACGGTGTTCGTTGCATAGAACAACACCCATTAAATTTCTAATTCCATCACCGAATTAGGTAACACTTACAGCAATGACAATTTTGTGGCAGAGCAGATAAAAAAATCGTTAAGTTTTTTTCGATTTTTTATTTCTAAGAGAGTTCAGGAGTATAGTGGGCTCATCTTTCCGTTGATGATATGCTTCGAGATCGATGGCATCTTCTAAATGCTCAACCAGAGCTTTTTCAATCAAATATTGCAACTTGATGCCATGACGTTTGCAGTAGGCGGAAGCGGCTTGTTTGACATCGGCATCTATGATAGTCGAAAGGCTAACCGATCTTTTCATTGGATATGCCCATTTTTACAGAAAAACCATGAAAAATAAATATTTTTGCAGAGGGAGCGGGTGGGTATGCCTATTCTAGGTTTATTCACGATATTAGTGCTGCTTTCATTCTGGATCGCCCCCTGGGGAAACTTCCCCTTAAATGATGATTGGCAATACAGTCTGATTGCCCATCTCCTAGCGGTCGATGGGAAAGTGCGCTTGATCCTGCCGGTCGCTCCGTCGTTAGTGCTGCAATCCTATCTTGGGAGTTGGGTGATTCAGGGGTTTGGTTTCAATCACCTCTATTTGCGATTGCTCACCTTATTGATCTCGGCCATTTGGCTTGTCGCCATCGATTGGATTCTACGGGAGTTGCAAGTCGCTCCCCTTTTCAGATTTTTGGCAGGACTGTTGGTCATTCTTAACCCACTCTTTGTCCATGTTGCTTTAAGTTTTATGACGGAACCGTATGGTTTTGCTTTTGCGACCTTAGGGGTGGCCTTTTGGTTTTATGGACGTCGTTCTTCCCATTCCTGGATCTTCTACAATATAGGGGCGATTTTATTGGGCTTGTCCTTTTGGGTTCGGCAATTGTGCGCGCTCTATTTTCCAGCGCTGATTTTTGCGGAGGCGGTTTTGGCTTGGCAAGAAAAGCAGTTTTGGAAAAGAGCGGTCCAGTGGGTCCTTCCGAGTCTCTTGTTTACTCTCCTTGTGGTTGGGTTTGCGGTTTGGGTCCGTCAGACCAAGAATTTAACGGTCGCCTTTGAAGGGAATCTGGTGGCCCTGTTGATTCCCAATGTTGGGAATTTTATTTTACAGGGTTTTGTATTCCTGGTTTATGGAGCCTTCTTTTTCTCTCCTTGGCTGGTGCAATGGAAAGTTCCCTTCCAAGAAAAAAAATACCGATGGGTGTTGGGTCTGCTTTTCGCCATTGCGATTGGGGTCTATATCGGCTCCACAAAAAGGTATCCGATGAAGGCCAATCTCCATGCGGTCTTTCCTTTTTTGGGAAATGTGATGAACCCTTCCGGATTGGGGCCGATTACCCTGACCGATCGATATACTAATGATTATCCTACCCAGCTTCCCCATTTTACGCCCATATGGATATTGATTGAATGTCTTCTGATAATCGTTGCCCTCAATTGGAAAAGGGTTCTGCCCGCAAAAAAACACTTTGATTTTGTTTCTCTTTTTGCTCTGGGTGCCATCGGCATTCAGTTCCTGATTATCACTCAAGCCTTTCAGCAGGGGATTATCGATCGTTATTTGATGGGGTTTATATTACCCGCGCTTTTGCTCCTGGCCCGAATATCCCATTCCCTTCATTTTTCCTGGAAAAAGGCTGCCTTTCCGGTAATTTTTTTGGCGCTCTATTCCTGGGGTGGAGAATATGACTATTTCCGGTGGAATGAAGTCCGCTGGCAGCTGGTTTCACTGGCACAATCCCAATCGATTCCCATGGATCAGCTGGATGGGGGATTTGAGGTGAATGGCTCCCTCCATTTTCAAGACATCCACGCCGATCCCTATTCTGATCCCCTTTGCGGCCCGCAGAAAAGTTGGTTCTGCGGAGATCTGAAATATGGCATTGGCTGGGAACCCCTTTCCAGTCGGGTAATTCTAGAATCCCGCAAGGTGAACTCTCTCTGGGTCAACTACCCCGAGATTTTTCTCTATTCACAAAGGTAAATTGCCCCTCTTTGCGATCGCTTCAAGAAGTCCGGGCAGAGTGAATGTTTTGCGAGGGGTGGAGAGCTGTTTCTTGAGCTCGGTGATCACCTTCTCGTCAGTATTGATCTTTCTTGCCCAGGACAAAAAATCGATGTAGCCAGGCAGTTCGCCGAATTCATTTTTGAATGATTGGGTGAGTTGTTGCGGAGTAAAGTAACTGCGATCATGGTGGCACATCAGGCACATGTCGGCATGGGCGTGAGTGGTGATTCCTTTACCGGGCTGTTTTTCTTCGATCGTAAAATAGATCCCTGGAAAGAGGGTCTTTACTTTTCCTGTATCCATATGAATTTCATAGGAGAGGCCGATAAAACCACGTCCCATATGATCCAACTCTTTTACTTCCACTCGCACTCGCATGGCATCTTGCTGCGAGATTGGCTGGAATCGAATCATTCCATTTTTTAAAGAGGCAAGATCCAACTCGAAGAAAAAGATAATGGAGATCAATCGAGATTGGACTTTTGAAAGCCAAACCACCCGCAATCCGGCGGCATCATCTTGACTCGTCTCATATTTTCCTTGATGCCGTTCCTTGGGATCGGTAAAGGTCTGGTAACTGACGACGGCTAGGGGATCTTTGAGAGCATAGAAAAGGGCCGGGAGGATTTCCTTTTCCAATCCCTCTTGGAATTTTTGGAAAGATTGCACCGCTTGGGGCCATTCCCGTTCCCTGAATTTTTTAAACTCATTCCAGGAATCGGCCTCACGTTCTTTATATTGCTTCCAGGAGATCTCTTTTCCGGGAGTGTATTGGAATGAAGAGGTAGGCAAAGTGGGGTCCTGCTTTTTCCAGGCTATTTCACCTCCGAAGGTCAGATCCAGGGGAATGGCCATTTCTTCGTCCGATTCTTTGAATTGCACCCAGACTCGATAGTTCCCCTCCTTACTTACCTCAAGTGGGGCCTGAAGGAGCTGGATTCCCTTCTCTTTCCAGAGTTTTTCGGCCTCTTCGCGCGTCTTTTTTGAAAGGGTGTGGGCATGTCCACCGGGATGGAGGATATCCATCGCATGGGCATGTTCAAAAATTCGGCCATCTTGAGAGATCAAAATAATGTGGGCCGGTTCTCCGAGAAGGGGCTGGAGTTGAAATGCTTTTTTATCTAGGCGTTGTAATTCGATGGTAGTGGGGTTGGCCCAACCTGCTATGAGTGAGGCATCGATTCTAATTTTAGCCTCTCTTTGAAGGACGCTTCCTCTTTTCGACTCCTGAAAGGGTTTTATTTTTACCCCCGGTTTTCCCTCTTCAACAGTGATGAGTGCATTCGCCGCAAAAGTAGTTTGGGTCTCTTTGAGAGTGCCTTGAACCCAAAGATAATAGTTTCCTTTCGATTCGAGGGTGATGGGCAGAGTCCAATTTCCCTTTTCATCGCATGTAGGATGGAGATGTTGAAAAATCTCTAACGAAGTGTCGAATAAAAAAGCGTGGAGTTTGTACTGGTGAACTTTTTCAAGTTTTTCCAGGGGGACGATCTCTTCGTCTATTTTGTTTATCAGTTTAAAGGAGAGTTGCGCGGGGGCCGATTTGATCTTCCGTCCTTTTGGGAAGAAAAACTCAACCGGGGATTCCCCCTCCACGTGGGCAAAGAGAACGATTGGAAAGAGAATGAGATTAAGGATCCACAGCTTCAGCACTTAACACCTTCCCCGATGTCGCCTCTAGTTTGATGCGAATCAATTTGGTTTCTTTGTTGGATCGAATATCTACTACTGCCGTTGTTGTCTTATCTTGGCTCTCTTTTTTCAGGGTGGCACTGTGAAAATCATTTTTATATGGAAGAAAACTCTCTTTTTTATCCCGATTATCGATAATCACGTGCAGCGCCTGTCGGGTAAGCGCAGAGGCATGCCAGCGTTTATTGGGCCAAGTCGGGGCTTCTCTCTTTTCATTTTTAATGTCAGAAACCACTCCTTTGTCATCTTTATCATCGTAAACCGGTTCCCCGGTATTTTTTAAAAGGACGGTCAATGTATTGGGTTGTTCCTTATCAGCCACAAAGGTGGAAAGGACATATTTGTATCCCACCCCAGCCTTTTTCTCCTCTTCGGCTGGATTGAGCCGCACCAACTTTTGGAACCCGGTCTTATAAAAAGCTTTAATCTCTCCCACAATCGAAAGCTTTTCCATCAGGTGTAGCGCAAAGTCGGCTGCCTGATCGGAAGTGGCCGGAGACCCATCAGGCGCACGGGTATCGGGATTCTCTTCGGAATAGAGGAGCCCTGAAAAAAGAAACAGGGCCAAAAGAAGTGGCTTCATTCGGTTGCTCCTACCGGGAAGATGGGAATATCCTTGAGATCCACTTTTCCGGAATCGATTTTCTGTTGGATGATATCCCGCAATGCCTCAGTGCCTTTCACCCTTGCTTTGCTAGTTTTTGCATAGGCGGCAGCTACCACCTCTTCACGTTGTGCTAATTGCAAGGCTTCCAGCGATCCCGATCCCCTTTGGTAAAGGTCCTCAGCTCTTTTTCGAATTTTAACTAAAATTTCATGGCTTTTTTCCCATCGCTCTTGGTTGGCTATAGCCACCTCTACTTGCGCTTTGTAGAGTTTAATGAAGGGATTATCTTCATCGGCACGCATTTTTTGGTGGGGAATGAGAATTCCTGCAGCTAAGAATAAAGCAATGATGGCCGCCTTTTTCACTTTTTCTCCTTTAGCCTAGGTTTCAATTCTTCCAATGGGCAATTACTAGAGAAATAATGCTGCATTGGATTTAAAATCAGGTTATGCGTAAAAAACCTTCCTTGATGAATGAGCTCGTCTCCGTCTGGGACCTCTTCGGCCGATAAAAGATCGGAAAGAATGTCATGCAGCAGATGGAGATTATCGAACACCACCGCAATCCGAGCGAAAAGCAGGGGATCCTTTTCGCTTCCCTTATAATAAGTAAATTTTCTGGCCGAGCTTTTCATTACCGGCATGCCGATTGCAAAATTAAGGCGACGAGGCAAGTTTTGAACTTTCTTTTCAAATTCCTTCACCACCGATTTTACTTGAGTAACTTTCATTTCCTTGCTTTCGGCAATCAGGGCGTCATAAAGCGCCATCTGGAACCAATGGTAGGTCCAGATGAGATCATTCATGAATGGAAATGTCTCGCTGAAAGTTTTAGAGAAGGTCACTCCTTCCGTTTTTAAATATTTATCTGAAGTGTCGATCTGAGGAATGAATTTGAGATCATCCATCATTGTCATGGAAAGGCATTTATCGGTAATCACGTAGAGGGGGTATTGCTTCTTATATTCTGTGAAAATGGCTTCGGCGCGCTCAATCATCTGTTTCGGTTCGGTGTGGGTCGCCATCACGTCATATAAGAATTGGTGGAGGTAGTGGGACCAATCGAAAACATTCACCGTCTTGCTAAAAAGACGGGAATAGTGGGGAGCGATGTCCTCCTCGAAGGATTTCGTGGCAAAATGGCGATTCAGTAATTTTTGGATATCGATCACTAATTCTTTATCAAGGGCTAAAAGCTGTTCCTTAGAGTATTTCTTCTTACTCTCTTTAATCTGAAGGAGTCGGGAGTAAAGCAGAGCATGGCCATGATCAAAGGCGAAAAGGTAGCTTTGCGCTTTTTGAAACTCCTCATCATTTGAGAGTTTGGAGAAGGAGTAGCGTTCAGGAGGCATCCCTTCCCAGATCACCCCCGCCTGTGCAAGCGAAGTCCAAATGACCAGGGATGAGATGAGCAATCTCATTTCAAATCTCCATGCGGATGGTAAGAGAGTGCATAGGTATTGTGGATCCAGCGAAATTGGGGAAGGATCGGAGTTTTTGAAGCTAGATCCCGGATCTGGAATTCAAGAAAGGTCTCCCAGAGGTCATCTGAAACCGTGTAGTTCAGTGGATTAGTGTTAAATGGCCCCTTACATTCCGGATCATTAGCTCCCAGTTTTACCATCAATCGGAAACGAGGGTAGAGAGCCGGTTTGGTCTTGTGAACATCCAAATTATCCTGTCCATCCACAAAGACGCAATCGAGGGGAACTTTCGACGAAGTTTCTCCTTTGACTTGAATATAGGAACCACTCTCATGAAGCAAAACCTTATCGGTCCATATGCGAACATTCGCCGTCAGAGGGGTGGCCATCTTAAAGAACTTTAGATTCTTTAAGGCCTCTTCGGTCCATTTGATCTCATATTCTACCTCAACCGGTTTCATTCCCGGCGGAATCCAGCGAAATTTTTTATGGGTCGGAAGGTTGGCAGTGATTCGACGATAAAATTCCTCTTTAGGCCGTTCCTTTGGGTTGGAAACGATCTCCTCATTGGGAAGCTCTATTGGGATGTAACGGTCTTCAGTGAAACCCTGAACTGAGAAAAATAGGAGGAAAAAGAGGCTCATTCTTTGTTTGCTCCTTCTTTAATCCAATCGTAAATGGTCTGTTTGTCCCGATCGGAAATCGGATCATAGCGCTTGTCCCTAGGGGGCATGGGATCATCCTCATCGATCAGTTTTAAATAGAGGGTGCTGTCTTTGGGTTTACCCGGTTTTACCATCCCCAGTTTTTTGCTGAGGAGGGTTTCGTAATCCTTTAAAGGGCGTAATTTGGCCTCCCCTTTTTCGGAATGGCAGTCAAAGCACTGGTATTTGATAAAAAGTTTCTGGATATCAGAAAAATTGGGTGCTGCCACAACTAATGGGCAAGCAAGCCCAAACCAAACCATCAAGCCCCGCATTAATGCACCGTATCATTGTGAATAAAAAACGCAATACCTAAGAAGGTTCATTGTGGTTAAGCCAGAATAGATCTTTTACATGACTGGTCAGCAGTAAAGTACGGGGACTGAATTTCGTACCTGTGGCAAACGAAAATCAGACTGGTTATAAGGCCATCACACTTGAATTGTTGGCATCAGCGTTGCTCTTCTAATCGCAGTGCCGAGATGGATTAGAATAGAAACGAAGGGTATGAAGCCTCGTTCAAAAAAAGGAAGATTTACCGAGCGATAAATGATGAAACAACCACCGAATTAAAGCTTGTTCGAATAATTGATGAATCAGGATACTCTTACCTTTTTTAGAAGAAAAGTTTCCAGGGGCGAGCTCTGGCTGGCTTCTTCTCGGTGTAGTCATAAACCTTGCAATGGCAGTAACCATTCTTTTGGGACTATGGCGGGTATTCGTCCCAAAGATTCTCTAAATTCTAAAGACATTCTTGCAAAGAATCCACGCTTGACCGATTCCTGATCTTTTAGGTGGGTTGGCCATTATCATCCTATTTTGAGATTAAGCCCTTCGATACGAAGCTGATCCTGCAAGGCTAACTTTACAAGCCATTCGGGTGGCAGTTTAAGCGTTTTGGCTACCGACTTAGCCAGCCTAATACTGATATTGAATCGGTTTTTCTCGATATCGCACAACCTTTGCTTAGAAATGCCGAGTAGTTTGGCCATCTCCGTTTGATTGAGCCCTTCCCCCTGACGGTGCACATTAATAAATTCTCCGAATGAAAGATCCTTTGTCCTAATAGTCATGTTTAGTTACCTCAAGAACCTCAATTTGATCAAAACCTGACTGACGATAAATGATTCGATAAGACCTGGAAAGTCGGACTGACCTCTGACCAAACCGCTTTCCCATCAAGGGCTCATCATGAAACCCTTTGTACTTTCGAGCCTCTAGTAATCCTAAATATTGAATCATATCTACCCAATACCCGAACTTTTTGGCGATGTGCTGAGGCACACGTCTTAAAGATTTCTGTGCTCCTCCGGAGACTCTTATCTCCACGCAAACAACTCCTTTATAGTACGTATTTTTTACGTACATGTCAATATCTGAAAGTGATTTTGCAGGTTTTGCGCCTAGACTTAAGGGCATGAACTAGCCGAAGGAGTTCAAATATTGGACTGCCCTGGCTAGTTTTCAGTCTCGAAAACCTTCTTTGTTTTATATGAAGAAACTAGTTTGGTGCCAACGGCACGCCTATGGCAAGGAATGGCCATTAATTCGAAATGCTCACATGACTGATTCTCGGTACCTAGAGACCAGTAAATGGTCTCTTTCAGTTATCCCCATGCTTCAAAATTTGGCATCGACATTGCTCTGCTGGACATTGTGCCAAAGATATCCGAATTCTACGGGATCACTATTTGAATGTACTGGTTCGACACCCAGAAACATAAGAAACCTCATTTTCATGCACGCTATCAAGGCCTGGAAGCTGTCTTTGACCTGGATGGAAATCCAATAAAAGGGGTGCTTAGCCCTACTGCAGCTCGTCTTATCAAGCAATGGTGCCAGAAGAATTCTCATGATATCTATGAGGCATGGGAAAAAGCAAAACAAGGCAAGGAACTCCCGTGGATAAGTCCCCTGAAGTAATAGTCAGTTTCGAGATGCCGAGCTATGGTCTGGTTATTATCGATACCTCGAACAGGTTGCGATATCACGCAGATTTAAGCAGCTTGTCCCAAACCTACTGTTATCCGAAGAATCTGGAACAGTGGAAAAAAGCCTCTATTGACTCTTATGGCTTAGCCCTTGTCTGGCAAAGTCGGTTTGAAGTTCACATCGATCAAATTATTGGCCTTGCGTCCAATACTGAGTCGCTCGGTAGCGCAAAGAAACATACCGGATAGAATCTGTCTCAGGTTCGATCTTCTTTCTTTAGTCATATTGGCCATTTAATCCCGAGGTCCAGACTTCGGCTTTTGGAGACCAGGAATTGGTCTCCATTGGTTTGCGGTCGCGCTTGAATTAATGGTCCCGATATTGCTTCAAATGTAGGCAAGTGCGGACAATCTGAGGAATTCCCAGCAGGATTGCCAGGTTATCCGACAAGAGTTCCAGTTGCTAATACCAACTATAATTGGTATCATGTAGGGGAGAGAGTCGATGCCGAAGTCGGGCAAGGAGATCTTGCGTTTGTATGAGAAAGAGGGCTGGAGAGTACTCCGGCAGAGGGGCAGCCACGTTATTGTTGGGAAGGGTGGCGAACGCGAAACCATCCCGATGCATAAGGAGCTAAAGAAAGGACTTGAGAGGTCGCTGCTCAAGAGGATTGGAAAATGAAATACCACTTCAAAATACATAAAGAAAGGCGTGGCTTTTGGGCAGAGTGCATTGAGCTTAAAGGATGCCAAACCCAGGCCGAATCTAAGGCGTCCTTATTGGAAAATATGAGAGAGGCTCTTAATCTTTACCTAGATGAGCCAGCTGACTCTAAGGCCATCTTTTCTCTTCCAAAAAAAAGCTGTCTTGGAAGAAATGTAGTGGCAGTTCCGGTTGACCCTAAAGTTGCTCTGGCATTTCTTCTGCGAAGACATCGACTCGAGAGGGGACTCACTCAGACGCAGGCAGCAGAACAACTTGGGCTGCGAGGGTTGTATTCCTATCAGCGCCTCGAAAATTCTAAGACCGCGAATCCGGAATTCGAAACGATCATACGGATCAAACGCGTGTTTCCTGAACTAGACATCGATGAGCTCTTGGCAGCATGAAACTTCCGCCGCTGTATATGTAAAAACGTGATCCTCCGGAAATTGACTTGTGTTGCAAAGATTGGCCAATGTTTAATACGACTGTTTACACATTCTAAAATTTGCCTAAGCCTAAGAAGGTTCTCTGAGTCTAAACAAAAAGAGATCTTTTACATTACTGGTCAGTAGCAGGCGTCGGGGAATAAAGCGGTGAAATCGGAGCATTAGTTTTCCATTTAAGGTGGGGAAGATCTCCAGCTGTTTTCGATTGAGACCTGCCAAAATCTCTTTGGCCACCTTTTCAGGGGTAGAGATAAAAGGGGCCATCCAATTGGGAAGGCCTCCCTTTTGCCCGCGTTCAATCATGGAGGTGTCGACAAAGCCGGGAGAGGCGAGCACCAGTTTTACGGGTGAATCTTTTAATTGGAGCTCTTGTCGTAGGGCCCGCGTGAAGCCGACGACGGCATGCTTGCTGGCTGAATAGGAGGTGAGGTAGGGACAGCTGATATGGCCTGCCACCGAGGCAATATTCACGATGATCCCTTTCCCTTGTTGTTCCATCTTCTCAATAGCAAGACGAGTTCCTAGGACCACTCCCCCTAAGTTGATCCGAAGGGTGGTTTCATATTCTTCGAAACTCTGCCGCATGAAATCGCCTTTGCCACTGATACCGGCATTGTTGATCCATAGAAAGATAGGTTTGGCTTGTCCCGATATTTTTGTGATCGCCTCTTTCATCTGGGTGGGATTAGCAATATCAACGGCAAGCGCGCTGAAGGAATGGCCTTCTTTAGAGGCGGCGTCTTCTAAAGCAGCCAAATCTTTTTGATTCCTATCGAGTCCCCAAACATGGGCGCCCAGATTGAGGCACTGGAGGGTGAGGCATTTTCCAATTCCACCAGCCGCTCCGGTGATCACCACTGTTTTTCCCATAAGTGATTTCATAAAAATTCTCCCTGATATTGGGGCGAGCGCTCCAACCAGCGGGCCCCGTCCTGAGTCACCACTAAAATTTCCTCAAACTTCGCCCCGAAATGGGCGGTGCCTAGGTGAGGTTCAATCGCCCAAAGTCCTCTCATATCCCCTTCAAAATGAGGGGTCATGAGTTGTCCGAGCAATCCTCGGGAAAGGAGGGTCCAATAGGATTGCCAGCCAAAGTGGAACAATTTTCCCATCGGTAGTTTTTCATTCGTTTCATGCACCCGGTGGCCGAGCACCGAAAAGGGGTAGAGTTGGTGGACATTGGAGTAGTTTTTGGCCTTTAGCTTTTGATCAATCGTCTTCCAGACATCTGATCCTTTGAGAGCCGATGAAAAAAGGTAGGGAATTTCATCCCGCAGCGATTTTAAAAAGTTTTTGGCGGAGAGGAGCTCCTGATTTTCACCCAGAGATCCGGTGTAACCAATATCTGCGATAAAACCCTGATAGATAGGGGCGACATCTAAAATGAAAACTTCGCCAGGGCGCAAGACCCGTTTACTGGGAGCATATTCCCCATAATGGCGAACCCCTTCAAAGCGGGTACGATCCCCATACCAAACGAATGGATGGTGGAAGAAGGCCTTTACTCCAGAGTCTCGCAGGTAGGTTTCGATCAGATCGGCCGCCGCTTTTTCGGTCCAGCCTTCCTGCAACATTTTCGCAATTTCATTCACCGCCTGCTGAGCAAGGCGTTGCGCAGCCAGGTGTCCTGCCATTTTCGATTCATCCACCTCTCGATTGGCCGCCGGGGAGACAAGGTTTAGGACGGGTAATGAACCGATTTTAGAGGCTTGTTGAAAGAAAAGTTTCATAGTTACGTCTCAAAAAATTTTTCTAGGAGCCGATTCATCTGCTCAGGGTTTTCGCGAAAAATCCAATGGCCTCCCGATAGAGTTCGCACCGTTAAATGGCGGGCCTCTTTTTCCAATTCGTCGATGGAAGGGGGAAGTACGAAAGGATCCCGTTGTCCCCAAACGACCATTACCGGCGATTGAATGGGTGGAGAGGAGAAGTCCCTCAACAGAAGCTGCTTCGCAAAGGAACGGTATTGGATCATGGGGTTTGAGATAAAGGGGCCTTTTTTGAGAAGCGGAGGCCGCTTTGAGGGATGGAGCCCCCCCATAAAATAGGCAAACTTTAAAAGAGGTGAGGCAAATCCCATCGAGATCTTTTGTGGAAGATAGGGAATGAGCATGGGATAGATATACCAAGAGTGGAGCCATTGAGAGGGTCGGCTTTTAGCACGTGAGCGCAGTTGCCCCAGGGAAAGGGAGTTGATGATCACCATCTTGGCGAGCCGCTTTTTTAAATAACCGGCCAATGCCCAGGCAACGGGACCTGCGAGATCATGGGCGACGATATAAACTCTTTTTCGATGATCGGGATCGACCCTCTCCAAGAGTTGGAGGTAGTCGAGACATAAGGAGTTGAGGTGGTGGCGGGAAAAATTGGGGGTCTTTTCGGTCGAGGGGTGGGTACCAATCGCATAGGGACAGAGGACATGGAATCTCTTTGCAAAATATTCGGTCTGGAAATCCCAAACCTCAGGGCCATCGGGGTAGCCATGCAAAAAGAAAAGGATTGGCCCTTCGGTATTGCCCCCTTCATACCAATGGACGGGGAGCTTCCTAAAGGTGGCCTGTTGTTCTATGAAGGAATCCAACCGCATAACAGGATGAGATTACCCAGATTTGGCTGGAAAAGTCATGAATCTAGAAAATGGGGAGCCGCTCCCAGCAAAAATGGGAACACATTCTATCGATTCTATTTAAGCAGTAATTGTGCCTGAGAGTAATATTTGCAGCCATGCATCCGTCTTTTAAAACAATCCACTCTCTGCTATTAGCCGGCACGGAGTAACAATGAGAAAATGGATATTGGGCTTGGTTTTCTTAAACCCCTTTTTGATGGCGCCGTTATCGATAGCTGAAGATCGTCAGGTGGTTCGAGTAGCAGCGCTGAATAATGAAGATGCGCCTATCTTAATTGCAGAGCATGCGGTTAAAAAAAGAGTCGTTGACCATACAAATTTGTATTTGCGGTTTTCCAATGGAGAGGCATTTGCCACTCTTTCCGGATTGGATCTCAGTCGGCGAATGTACGGGATGCACATTCCAGATACATCCGATATTTACCTCCATGACATGATCGCCCGGCTGGAGGGCGGGTATTTTCTATTGTTGGATTTGAAGCAACGGGACATCAGAAAACCAAAGTGGTGGACATTACTGATCGCTTTTGATCCCCATGGCAAAATGGATGGGGGATTCGGTTCAGGAGGAATCCAGCTCCTCAAAGGCTTTGATCCGGAAGACCACTCCATGAAAATGGCAATGACATTGGATGAAAACCGTTTAGTGGTGGCGGAAACGAATCATTATAATCAGCAACACTATATTTTTTCCTATAGGCGGGAGAGCACGCGTTTATATCATCTTAATCCCATCGATAATAGTTTAACGGAAAAATTCCTCCCGCAGCTCGATTTCGGTCTTCCAGATCATTTCAAAGCGCGGTGTGCTTCGGTGAAAACCTTTAATTACATGGATTCGGAAGTTGTTTTAGAAGAGGTTCAAGGAATCGTATTGCTGCACAGTGGAGAGATCGGATTGGTGACCCGTTTAACGTACCCCTTTGACAAGCACGAGATAAATGAGCTCATGCCCATCCGGGTTCGGTTATTCAATCGGCAGGGGACTGCTTTGGTTGAGGAATTTGGCAAAAATGGGATTTTAACGGAGTATGGAAATAGGGATTCGAAATTGCCTTCGGGCGGACAGCGAAGTTTTACGGTGCAATTTGAGCAAGGGGGATCGGGAATTGTATTTGAAGTTTACACTTATTTCACTCCCCGTTCCCGCTATGAAGCCTTTGCAAAGGGGGAAAGAATTCCGGCCGACTGGCTCAATATCATTAGGGTGGACAAAGATGCCGGTCGAAAGGATGTCTATTCAGGGCCAAACAAAGAGGTTTTGGATTCGGTGCTTGCGAATGTTGTGTCTTTGTATCCCAAGATCGAGGAGGGGAAAAACATTAATCCCGTTCCATTCCGAGCGGTGATGACGTTAGGAAGATCCTATTTCGATGAACCGGCAATCATAGGAACTGTAAATCCCTCACCCTATGCAGCAGTAGATGCGCATTCGGGCTGTCGAGAGATCCTCAATCATGCCCTTCAGAATCCCTAAAAATAGCTTTTATCTCCGGACCTTTGGCTCCAGCCACCAGTGGATCATCTTGTCCAAGTTTTCAATTTCACTATGTGGAATATCTTCGTTCAGCGCTTTGAGGACCATCGTCTCGAATTCCTCCCGTTCCTTTGGATTCCGCATCCAATAGTTACTGAATTCGGTCTGGATCGTCTTTCGGTATTCAATGAAATGGAGATCCACTTCGGGGGTAAAAGCGGTCGTTTCCACGATGAATCGGGCCATTGTTTCCGCAGCGATCACTTTTGCAAAGGGATCCGAATTAGAAAGCTCCATATAGGAACGCAGTTGGATGAGAGCGGGTCTCAGACTGGTGCGGACTTGGTTGGAGTTCCATTCCCCCGTCTCGGCATTGGCAGAAATAACCTGTCTCAGTCGGTTGAAAGTGGCTTCAAAGTGCTCTTCAAAGACATTCCTTCTATTTCCATTATTATAGGCATTTTTTGAAGTTCCACTTTTAACAAAGGCATCTACCGGCATTGCGTAGCCGACCAAGAAGGGGGCGGTAAGAAAAGAGATGATAGAGACGGCAATCGTTGCCCCGGCACCTATTGCACTATCAGTTGTGCTTAGAACCACGACTCCATTAGTGGCAGAGACGGTGAAAGCTGAAAGTCCAAAGTAAGAGACCGCCTTTCGGGTTGGGATAATGGATCGGAGCTGTTCGGCAATCGGCTTAGTGATACGAACCAGGACTTCATGCAATTCCTTCTGATTGCAGTGGGTTCCGCATTCTTTCAGCGATTTATCGGCGATTTCTAAAGAATGTTTTGAGATCGCACCACGAAAATACCGGCGAACGAACCATCGATCTTCTTGCTTAGCGAGATCTTCGAGCATCTTGGTGATGGAAATGACTGTTTGAAAGGATTCGGTCAGGTGGGCACTGAACTTCTCAGAGGCGCAGCCCTCTCCACAACGTTTTTTTGCCCTCTCGACTGCGACATCGGTCAACTTGTCGATTGAATTACGCAACCATCTTTTTAAGAAATATCCTTCCTCTTTTGAAACCAACTGCTGGATCTGCTTTTTTGCTTCTAAGATGACAGCTAAATGGTTGAGAAGTTCTTTAGAAAGCTCCTCGGGACCACAAGAAGCTCCACATTTTTGCAAAGAACGTTGGAGGGCTATCTTTGCCCCTCTTTCTAATGGCCTCCAAGTCCACCATCTCCACCAGCTGATATGAATCGAGTTTTTTTCGAGTTCCTTTTTAATAGAATTGCCGAGGTCCCGAAGCGTTTTGAAGGATTCGGCCAAATAGGAACCAAGTTGCTCTGGCGGGCAGGTGGGGCCACACTTCTCAAGGGCCCGGTCTAAAGCAGTGTCAGCGACACTTTCTAAGGTATTACGGAACCATTGAGAGGAGAGGGAACGGCTGCCACGGGCCTCTTGAACCACCTTTTCCAACTCTGTTTTCACCGCAATTGCCTGAAGAACAGCCGCGCGGAGGTGATTTTGGAACTCTGCTGCCGAACAGTTAGGGCCACAATACCTTATTGCCCTCTGTATCAGCTGATCGGTAATGGAATCGAGAGAATTACGGAGCCAACGTCGGTAATCCAGATCCTCCGTAGCGGTACGGATTTCACGATCCAGCAACGCAAGGGTTTTGAAGGAGTCCTTGAGCTGATCTTCAAATTCCTTAGGGGTAGGGTCCTCTCCACAGATTTTACGGGTGGCCTCGATGACCTCATTAGCTCGTTGATAAAGGCGATTTCTTTCGGATCGGCTTTCGGCAATTTCATAAATGGTGCGATCGGCCAGCATTTTGGCGGTTCTGGCGCAGACATATTCGATTGCATGGAGAGAGTTCTGGAGTAGGAGGGAAAAACCAAGGACTAAAAATAATTTTTTGCTCACTTCTTCTCAACACCTCACTGGTTGGAACCCAGAGCCTCGGATTGGATTCGGTGAGTCTGGGCCGTTTTGGCGCGTATTCTCTCGAATCCACTCCGCGATTCTGGGTAAAAAATGCATAAAACATAATTTGTGACTCGGTGCAATAGTAAAAAATAGTTTTTTTAGATTTTGGTTAGGGAAAAAAATCTCTCGCTTTTTATCGACGTATTTTTTAAGCGATCGAGAGACGGGGGCGGGGCATAGGGATCGAAAAAACCCCCTGCTTTTTGGCGGAGAGCTGGGTTTTTTTGTGGAAATGGGGATTTAAAACCAAACTGACGTGAGGAGCGGTCACAAAAAGTCGACGAGCGAGCTCCCATTTGGGGAGTTTTTTGAAAAGAGGTTCGCAACTGGCGATCACTTCGAAAAAAGGGTGGGCCTTTTTGAATTTTTTCGCCTCAAAAATCTTGGCCATCTCCGCCAACATCCAACTCGTGGAAAAGATTTGCCCAAAAATGAGGTCGGTTTTGGAGTGAAAATAGGTGCTGAGTCCTCGATTTTGGTGTCCAATCCATTCCAACATCATGAATGCATAGTTATGGTGACGAGATTCCTCTTCCATGTGCTTAAGATGGACTTGATAATAGAGGGGATCGATTTCAGTCTTTGCGGGTTGGAGGTTTTTAAAGAATAAAATCGACACCTCCTCAACGGCAGCCACCACCCACCAAAAAGCATGTCCTCCCCACTGTGAATTGGCCCGGATGGAACTTAAAAAGAGGGATCCAAACACCTTAGGAAGGATAGGATCGAGTTGTTCCCGGTCCATCCCATTGGCAGAACAAAAAAGTTCGATGTATTTCGAAAAGGCCCGGGAGTGTTTCTGTTCTTCCTCGAAGAAAAGCTCACCCAGTTGTGTAAACTCGGGGCCCACGGGTCGTTGGCGCAGGAGCGTTTCCCAGGCGGCATCCTTCAATTTATGGATCACATCCTCCATCTCTCCAATAGAGGAGTTGATGAGCAGTCCCAAGAGTTGGGAAATGGCCAGTCGCTGTTCGGCACTTGCTCCGGGGAAGACAATCGCTTCATCATCTAAAGGAAGGAAGGGTTTATTGGGATCGACCCCTAAATGCCAGGGAACCCCTGTTTCCAGATCCCAGGCATACCTCTCTTGTCGTTTGACCTGTAACTCTAGCGCCTCGGGATCGAAAAGAGTTTTCGCGTACATGGTGGACTATTTAATTTATTATAACTATTATCGGCCCACTTATGGAAAATCTCATTATTATCGGTTCTGGCCCGGCGGGTTATACAGCGGCAATTTATGCCGCCCGCGCAAACTTAAACCCTCTTCAGATTGAAGGCTACCAATCAGGGGGCCTTTTAATGTTAACAAGTGACGTGGAGAATTTCCCCGGTTTTCCGGAAGGGATCATGGGGCCCGAGCTCATGCAAAAATTCCGCAAACAGGCGGAACGTTTCGGGACCCGCCTTATTCAGAAGGATTGCACCGCCGTCGATTTTAAAGGAAAGACCTTTAAAGTAATGGTCGGGAAGGAAACCTACGAATCGAAAACGGTGATTATCTCTACCGGTGCTTCCACGAAATGGTTGGGACTGGAGTCGGAAAAGCGGCTTCTCGGAAAAGGGGTTTCCAGCTGTGCCACCTGTGACGGCGCCTTCTTCAAAGGCATGCCTTTAGTGGTAGCAGGTGGAGGAGATTCGGCCATGGAAGAGGCCAATTTCTTGACCCGATTTGCTTCTAAAGTGACCCTTGTCCATCGAAGAGAGGTCTTTCGCGCCTCCAAGATCATGCTCGATCGGGCGAAAAATAACCCCAAGATCGAGTTTGTGCTGAATAGCGAAATCGAGGAGATTTTGGGTGCCGACGGCGTCAAAGGGGTGCGGATCAAAAACACCCAAAATGGTGAAAAGCGAGAAATTGCCTGCGATGGCGTCTTTGTGGCGATTGGACATGAGCCGAACACCGCCATCTTTAAGGGGCAAGTGGATCTCGACGAGAAGGGGTATATTCTCATGAAGAACCGCCCCACCACGGCGACCAGCGTGAAAGGGGTGTTTGCAGCCGGAGATGTTCAGGATATCATCTATAGACAGGCCATTACGGCTGCGGCCTCCGGTTGCCAATCGGCCATCGATGCCGAACGGTATTTAGAGACGTTACACTAAAATCAAAAGGAGCTCATATGCCCTCCCTCATCTGGACGCTCTGCTTTTTGGCGGGTATTGGATTTTTCTCTTGGCAACTCTGGCAGCGGTTTGGGGTGCTTCTAAAGTTACGTCGAGATGACGGGCGTGACTACAGTCAAAAAACCTTTGGGAAGCGGATCAGCAACACAATTATATACGCCTTCGGGCAGTGGAAGTTCTTCCGCGACGATCAACCAGCTGGCGTAATGCATATCGTGATCTTCTGGGGATTCATGACCCTCTCCCTCCAAGTCATCACCATGTTTGCTCGGGGGTGGTTTCCCGAATTCCACATTCCTATCCCAGGATACCATTACATGCGCGATGCTTTTGAAGTTGGCGTTTTGGTCGCTGTTTCGGTAGCGCTGTTCCGATGGCTTGTGTTGAAGCCGACCCGCCTTTTTGGATTTCTTCCGGCGGAGAAAAGATTGCGCTCTCAATCACACGGTGAAGCGATCCTCATCCTTTGCTTTATCGCCACCATTATGATCTCAGGACTTTTATATGATTATGCCTCCCCCGAGATCGCAAGTGCGGCTTGGTGGGTACATAACTTGGTTATTTTAGTTTTCTTGAACCTTTTACCGCGTTCGAAGCACTTTCACATCATTACCGCCGTTGCAAATGTCTTCTTAGGGAAGGTGGAGCCCAAAGGGCAGCTCGCCAAGAAAGACTTTACGAGCGACAATCCTCTTTTTGGACGTTCCACCGTCAATCAATTTACCTGGAAGCAAGCGCTCGACATGTACAGCTGCACCGAATGCGGCCGTTGTTCGAGCATGTGCCCTGCGACAGCTACCGGGAAGCCACTCGCTCCCCGCCAATTTTTATTGGATCTCCGGGATGCAGTATATGGTGCACAACCCCAACTTTTAAAAGCAGCCGCGGGTGCTGAAGGGTTTGAAACGATAGTAGGGGAAGGAAAAGCGGTCATCGATGAGGTGATTTGGTCCTGTGTGCAATGCCGTGCCTGTGAAGAGGCCTGTCCGGTCAATATTGAATACGTCGATAAAATTGTCGATATTCGGCAGCACTTGGTGCAAGAGGCCTCCCGCTTCCCCGCTGAGTTGAATCGCGCCTTTAAAGGAATGGAGACCCAATCGAACCCTTGGGGCATCAGCAGCGCCGAGAGAGAGGCCTGGTCGGAAGGATTAAGTGTCCCGAGACTTTCGGAGAAACCCAATCCTGAATACCTTTATTATGTCGGGTGTGGAGGCTCCTTCGATGCCAACAGCAAAAAATCTTCTCAATCCTTTATTAAGATCTTAAACGCTGCCAAAGTCGATTTTGCCATCTTGGGAAATTCGGAACTTTGCAACGGCGATTCTGCCCGGCGATTGGGGAATGAATACCTTTATCAGTCGATGGCAGAGGCTTTAGTGAATACCCTCAACAGCAACGGGATCAAAAAAATATTGGTCAATTGCCCCCATTGTTTCAACACCATCAGCAAGGAATATCCGCAATTTGGTGGCCATTATCAAGTCATAGCGGCAGCAGAGTTCGTGAATCAACTGGTCAAAGAGGGGAAAATCAAGCCGACCAAGAACCTGGATAAAAACATCGTCTATCACGACTCTTGTTACTACGGGCGCTTCAGCGATCTCTATAGCGAGCCACGTGATGTGTTGAAATCGATTCCAGGCGTGCAGCTTTCCGAGATGGAACGTTCGAAAGACAAGAGCATGTGCTGCGGAGCCGGTGGCGGAAGAGTCTGGATGGAAGAACCGGCCGACCAACGGGTGAATGTGCTCCGAACCGAACAGGCTCTGGAGAAAAAACCGGATGTCATCGCAACTTCATGCCCCTTCTGCAAAATCATGATCGGCAGCGGAGTGAATGAAAAAGGCCTAGCCGAAAAAGTGGGCGTGATGGACGTCATGGAAATCGTCGCCAATCAACTTTAAGGAGATTGCTTCGTCGCCGGAGCCTGCCGTGAGCGCAGCGTGGCGGTCTCCTCGCAATGACAAATGAGCTGTCATTGCGAGGCCCACCCCTCTTTCGTTGCCATTGTTGTTGACATGTTTTCGGAAATGAATTTGAGCCTCCCTGTACGATCGAATCCCCAACAGATAAGATTCGAGTAACCCCCTTTTTTTTAAAAAGGGAATATCTGGTCCTCGAAATCCTTCTTTATCCAACATTTCATTGTATAGAAACCGCGAATGGGGTTTCGGTTCATAGCCAAATTCAGGTGAGTAATTGGCTTCGATTCGAGTATTGAAAGCCGGCCTATCTTCGGGAAGCTGTGACAATGCAGTAATGAAGCGAAAAGGAATGTGTAAAATCGCTTCAGCAAATAATATTCCTGAAAACAGTCCCAGGACAATTAGTAAAAGTTTTCTTTTCATTGTCCTGGGAAAGTGGTCAGGATTCTTGAATTAGTCTAAATAACAAGTCGTGACCTGACAACTGCTGGAACAGTAGCTATGGGCTAAACATTTATTCTTAGCACGATCGATGGCCCACGATTTGCTGGTCGATGAGCCCACAAAACGATAGCCATGTTTATCTTTCGCGATACAGACCCATTCTGAGCAATGCGTGTAAGAGCATTTGCTGTAGGGCTCTTTCAGATTTACTGTCAGATTCTCTGCCATCGAACAGGTGACTGCCAATAATAAGAATAGATAGATTTTAGTTTTCATTTTTTCCTCCGTTAGGAGGCCTGATTACAGAAAATTAATTTTAAGATCAAAAGGTATTTTTGTTTTTTGAAAAATATTGTTTCTAAAAATCTGAAACATTCCGTAGAAGAGGACGGTCATATTTCTGTCATTGCGAGGAGCTTGAAGGGCGACGTGGCAATCGTGCTCTGTTGAAATCATCGTCTTTTATCCAATTTTGTCGGGTTTGGACTCGCCTACCGGCTGACGTAGAAACTCAGATAATCTGCGAGGCTAATGGTTCTGAAGCTTCGAGAGGTCTTTGTTCCTTGCGCTTTGGAGCTCTTTAACTTTCGTGCTGGAGAAGTTTAGTAAAGTGGCGAAGAAGTCAAGCCAGCCCGATACCCGACAAAATTGGATAAAAGACGATGATTTCAACAGAGCATGGCAATCGCGTCGCCCAACGTCATTGCGAGACCCCATAGGGGTCGAAGCAATCTCCTGGTTTGTATATTTATTTCCTTTTAATACAAAGAACGCCTGAAAGAACTTCCGGCTCCTGCTTTATTTCTTTATCCGAAAGGAGGTCAAAGACAGCCTTGTCTTCACGCAACCAAACTTGAAAATGACGAGGGGTGAGCCCCCCGGCTTCTTTAAAAGACAACTTTAATTTTTCCAACGAAGGACGAATATCCTCTTTCTGAGGGATCACCCACTTCACATCGTTACAGGCAGCCTCACCTGCTTTTTGCGATTTAAGTTCGGGAAGTAATAGCCAACTGACGACGCCATCTCGAGTTATTGTCGGATTTTTCTTTTCAGTTCTTTTCAAAGGGAGGCTGTTTTTTTTCATCAAGCTTAAATAGGGGGCCATGATCTCTTCTTGCACCTCTAATTCCATATCAAAGAAGGTTCCCCACTTGGTTTTTTCCAATTGGATGGCCGCCTCATTCTTTTCGGCCTTTGAAGAAACCGACGTTTGGGTGATGAGTTTCTCTAATGCAACCACCTCATCCAAGGTCCAAGTACTTTTCTTCTGTTCTACCTCTCTGCAGATCTGAGAAAGGGTTTCATAGGCCTTCCCGAGATATCGATTGGCAATCCAATCTCCACCCGATTCATTTCCGGCCATCAAAGTTGAATGGACTAAGCAGAGGCTAAATATCAACTGGGAATAACTGCATCGAAAGTGCATAAACTCTCCTCTTTTTTCCACGTTCCAACTGTTCGCAAACGGTTCGGCGAAATGATTTCATGCTTTGGCGGGCATCCTCCAGTTTTGTCGGGTCGGCCGCCATCACCACGGTGTAATATGCCAAATCTTCCGGCAGGTTCTTATCCAAAGCCTCTTCTGCCTTTTTCAAATATTCCTGGGTATGGTTTCGGATCGCCGGATCGGCCAAGGTATCTTGAGTGGCCAGGGGCGGTGCGATCTGCCGATATTTTCCGTCATTTTCTTCGATCAATTTCAGACGCTTCATGCGTTCTAATGCTTCTTCCGCTTCCCGTTTTAAAATGCCTAGCTTTTTTGCAATCCATTCCGGATCGGAGTTGGAGTTCGGCAGCTCTGAGAGGCTCAGCATAGCGTAGTGATACCACTGCGAGATCAGTTGGAAGGTGTCGAGTTCCAACACCTGATAAATATCTTCCGCCGTTGCCGCCTTCTTTGCATTGACCGCTTTTAAAAGTTCAGCGCGATCTTTAGGGGAGAGATTCAGCCTCAAGGCGATCTGTTTGGCCATTTTTCGGGTCAGACGTCGTTTTCCAGAGAGCACTCCTGATAAGGTCGCTGGACTTATCCCTAATTTTCCGGCAAAGGCCCGCATCGAAAGGGCAGGGTTTTTCTTTTGACGACTTTGGAACTCCCCCTGAAGCCATCGCCGATGGTTTCGAAAGGATTGTTCCGTGATGAGAGTTTCCATTTCCTAGCTTTTAAACAAAAATTACGCGCATGTCCAAGTAAATGAAATAAACCGTTTCAAAAAAAATGAAACAACTTTCACTATTAATTTTGAGTAGTTAACTAAATTACTCTAGCCAACAACCAGGTAAATGAAATTTGACTCAAGGCGATAATACTGCGATACACCGCTCAACATTGGAGAACGCATGTTTCAGATTCTTTTTTTGATGGCTTTGTCTCTCGGAGCAGAGGAAAACCAACTCAATCAAAAGGTGACCACGCTTTTTAATAGTAAATGCCAAAAGTGCCATAACGCGGAATTGGCTGAAGGGGATCTCGATCTGACTCAGCTGAAAATGACCGCTGCCCAGAAATTGGAACTCCCCAAGCGCATCGCCCCCGGTGGCGGAATGCCTAAAGGTGGCGCTCCACTCTCCAAGGAGGAGATTGCACTGGTGGCTGAATGGTTACGGACCACCGATGTGAAACCACCGGTCGTGAAAAGAAAACTAGAACTGAAAGATGATATTGATCCTGAGGATCATAAACAGGTATTGGAGCTCCAGATTTTAAGAGTGATCCTGAATGACTTGACCCGTCTCTCTGAAGCGGAAGCGTTGAATGCCCGCTATCTCACACTGACCCATTTATGGGTAGCAGGAGAGTCTGAACAGAAAATGGAAGTGTATCGACAAGGCTTAACTAAACTTTTAAACAGCCTTTCGTGGAAGTCGGGGTTGCATCACCCCGTAGCAATAGATAAGCACAAAACGATTTTGCGCTTTAGCCAGGCTGCTTTGGGCTGGAAGGATTTGCACTGGAATCTATTAGCAGCTACCGATCCTTATTTTCGTAAATTGAATGAACCAATCTACAACCTGCTCAGCAAATTTAATCCGGAGGTTCCCGTTCCCTATGTTCGCGGTGATTCATTTGCCCAAAGGGTAAGCCGTTCTCCTTTTTATGAAGATATTTTGGAGCTTCCCAAAACGGCGAAACAATTGGCCGGTTTTTTTGAGAGTCCTTTCGAAAAAAATATCCAAGAAGGAAAAGTGGCCCGAGCCGGGTTTCGGAAATCGAATGTTTCAGGTTTCAACCGTCTTATCGAACGCCATGAATTAGATACAAAGTTATATAGAACTGTTGGGGGAGGGTATTACTGGAGAAGTTACGATTTCGACGGCAATTCCGGGGATAAGGATCTCTTTAAAAACCCTTTTACCGCAGTCGATAAATCCACCAAGAAATTTAATCATGGCGGTGGGGAAGTGATTTTCAGTCTACCCAATGGTATGCAAGCCTATTGGTTGGAAAAGGCCGATGGCACTCGTCTTGATATTGCCCCTACCGAAATTGTTTCTGATACCAGTCGTCGTGATACCCGCATCTTCAATGGGATTAGCTGCATGGGCTGCCATGTCGGAGGACTTCACATTAAATTCGATTCGATCCGTGAACATGCAGAACGGACCCCTGCCGCCTTTAAAGCGGACGATCTCGCACTCATAAAAAAGACCTATAAGGACCAGACTGAAATGGCCGCCATTTTTAAGAAGGATATCGAACGGTATCAAGCGGCGCTCGGAAAGATCGGGGTCAAAGAGGAGGGGAAACTCGATCCCATTCGAACTCTGGTCGATCGATTTGAAGCTCCGGTCGATTTAGAAAATGCCGCGGCAGAACTTGGGATATCGATCGAGCAATTGAAGGCCGAGGCGAAACGCAATGTGGAGGTCAGTGAAGCGTTGAGTGAACTTGAGAATGGCGGTTTGCCTCGGGATACATTTATCAAATTCTTTGTTAGCTTCATCCTTTCCGGTGATGGAAAAGATAAATTCGGCGCCTTAAAGATCCACAAGCATCCAGAATTTGATCCCCATTTTGAATTTGTAGAAATTCCAGCTGGAAAGTTTCTGATGGGAAGTCCTAAGACGGAAAAGGGGAGAGATTCTGATCCTGTGGAAAAGCAAAGAGAGGTCACCATTTCCGAGCCATTTGAAATGCAAACGACGCACGTTACTCAGTCGTTATATGAAAAGGTAAATGGCAGGAATCCTTCTCTTCGCGTAGCAAGAATTAAGCCAGTTGAAAACGTGTCATGGCTTCAAGCCAATCAATTCGCCCTCGATCTTACTCTACTTCGAAACGACGGCTACACCTATCGCCTACCGACCGATGCAGAATGGGAATATGCTGCGCGTGCCGGAACTCAAACCGCCTATTATTTTGGAGACGATCCGGGCAAAGATAATGAGATATTAAAACAGCATGCTTGGTTTGATAAGAAGGAAACGACTTCTGTGGCTTCTCTTAAACCGAATCCTTGGGGACTCTACGATATGTATGGAAATGCGTTTCAATGGGTAGAAGATATGTTTTCAGAAGATTATCTCAATAATCGAATTCTTCGAGGGGGAGGATTCCATCATTCACTTTCCGACAGATTACGTTCGGCATCAAAAACTCACTTTAATCGGGATTATGGAGACACTACTACCGGTTTTAGATTAGTGCGAGTAAAGAAAAAGAAAGCCGAGACTCCTGCCACAAAACCGGCAGTCGTCACCCCGAAGCTCATCGATCCGATGCCATATATTCCACCCCAGCCTTCGCAACCAGTGCGCACCTCAAACCCTGTAACGCCACTTCCGGCTAACGCAACCATTCAAGAGCGAATCAAATGGTGGGAACAGAACTACCCGCACCTCGTTCCTAAGAAGTAACCTCGCTGTTATTGCTCGCTAACCCCTCCGGGTAAAAAGGCAGGGGTGTGCCTTGAGGAGTTTTTAGTCCTTAAGATATGAGGATGAATTTTTGGGGAAATGAAGTCTCATAAGTACAGCCTAATAATCGAGCCAAGCGGCTATCTGACTACTAGAAGCTTGGACTCTTTCCGCGCGGCTCCGGAGTGGGGGTTAGTCCCCTTGTGGGTCGCCCGAAGACCCGGTGGAATTGCGAGGAACGAGCGTAGCGAGTGACGCGGCAATCGCGTAGCAATAGCAGGGAATTAATTCCTTTGAACAGCAGGGGCTTTTTTGCAACGAATGGAATGGCCATCTAAGCGCTCGGTATTTTCGCTGATCGTCTTGTCCAGTGATTTTAACAATGCTTCGAGATCTTCGATCAGTGTTCTAAGTTGGCTAAAAAACAGATCTCGGGTGCTTTCATCCCATGTCGTGGGAGTCTCCATGGGGCTCAGCTCTTTGAGCGCTGCTGCATACCCGAAAAGCAGCTCCTTGCATTTGGCGTCAGGTATCAGATCTTTGTAATAAAGATTGGCCACCTCGATTACTCTTTGAACTGAATAGAGCGAGGTGCTTTTTTCGTCCCGATTGGCTGAAAAATTATTCCAGATATTGAGGTAGAGCTCTATCGCCGCTCTGAGTTTTTTTAGGCATTCCAAGGTATCGCAAAGCTTTGTCTGTTCGGTGCCGGGGCCGGCAGGAACTTCGGCTTGAGCAATGCCCGTGAAGAATAAAAACATAAAATTAAGCGCCAGAATCTTGAATCTCATTTTAGTACCCCTTTTGTCTTATCTATCGGCCAAACCAAGCCAATAAATGAGAAGGAAATCGTGAGGTTGAAGCAGAGCGTAGCTTGGGCTATTTTGAAGGGATGAGATCTGCCGATATCCGTAGCCGTTTTATCCGTTATTTTGAGTCCCAGGGTCATACCCGGGTTAAAAGTTCGAGCCTCATTCCGGCCGCCGATCCCACGTTGCTTTTTACCAATGCCGGGATGGTGCAGTTTAAAGATAATTTCTTAGGAAAGGTCGATTCTGGCTATAAAAGGGCAACTACCAGTCAAAAATGTATCCGGGCCGGGGGAAAGCATAACGATCTCGAAAATGTAGGGTTTACGGCCCGTCACCATACCTTTTTTGAGATGTTGGGGAACTTCTCCTTCGGGGATTATTTCAAAAAGGAGGCGATCGCTTATGCTTGGGACTTGCTGATAAAGGAATTTAAGTTTCCCAAGGACCGCTTACGGGTCACCGTTTTTCGGGACGATGACGAGGCCTTTAATCTTTGGAAGGGGCAGGGGATTCCAGCCGATTGGATCACCCGTCTCGGAGAAAAGGATAATTTTTGGGCGATGGGCGATACCGGCCCTTGCGGCCCCTGCACCGAGATCTACTTCGATCTGGGGAAAGAGTTTGGTCCCGATATTCCCGATTGTAATCCTGGGAATGATGGGGGAACCCGGTTTTTGGAGATCTGGAACTTGGTTTTCATGCAGTTCGATAGGAGCTCAGATGGGAAACTGACGCCGCTTCCAAAACCGAGTGTCGATACCGGCGGTGGATTAGAGCGATGGGCAGCAGTGTTGCAAGGGAAGTTCAGCAACTACGAATCCGATCTCTTTCAACCGATATTGCAAACGATTGCTAAGAGGGTAGGGAAGACTTATGGGACCAGGTCGGAGGATGATGTTTCGATGCGGGTGATTGCCGACCATTTGAGGTCCGGCGCTTTTTTGATGTCCGATGGAGTCAGTCCCAGTAATGAAGGGCGAGGTTACGTATTACGTCGTATTTTGCGACGTGCGATTCGGCACGGAAAGAAATTGGGACAGGAAACCCCCTTCCTCTTTGAATTATTACCTTCGGTCGTGGAGAGTTTGGGGAGTGAATACCCGGAATTGGTCCAACAAAAACAACTCACGACGACCCTTCTGAAAGAGGAAGAGACCAAATTCCATGAAACCCTCCACCGTGGCATGCATGTCATGGAAGAGGCAATTCAGGCGGCTAAGAAAAAGGGATCGAAGATCTTCTCCGGTGAGGCGGCCTTCAAGCTTTATGATTCCTATGGCTTCCCGATGGATCTGATCGAAGTGATCGCCAAGGAAAACCAACTGGATCTGGATCAAAAAGATTTTGACGAACGGATGGATCACCAACGTTCCCAGAGCACCTTTTTAAAAGGACAGGGGCCGGAACCGGTAGCAAAAATCGAGGCAGGTATCGGTGGGCAGGCGAACACTCGATTTTTAGGTTATGACTGCACCGAAGCCGAAGGCACGATTACCCACTTATTTAATGAAGAGGGATCTGCCGTTGATAAATTAAAAGGAAATGGTTTTGTCATCGCCGATCAAACCCCTTTTTATGCGGAAAGTGGCGGACAGATAGGAGATAAAGGGGAGATTGTGGGCGCAGCGGTGGTTCACAACACCTTTAAGGTTGGTGCAAATTCTGCTCACCGTGTGGAAACCAGTAAGGAACTCAAAAAAGGGGAAAAGGTAAAGTTCCGGGTGAATCCGGAGCGGCGCCAAGCGACCGCGATCAATCACACCTCGACTCATCTGCTACATGCCGCTTTACGGAAAGTATTGGGAGATCGAGTGCGACAAGCGGGATCGTTAGTCGATTCGGAACGGCTCCGTTTCGATTTCACCTATCCGCGTGGACTTTCCCCAGAAGAATTGGCGGAAGTGGAAAGCATGGTAAATGCCGCGGCCGATCGCCAGGAGACGGTAAAGGTCCAGGAGATGGGCTATGATCAGGCGATTCAATCGGGGGCATTGGCCTTTTTCGACGAGAAATATGGGAGCAATGTTCGGGTGGTGCGGGTTGGTGGAGAGGAGCCCTTTAGTGTCGAGCTCTGCGGAGGGACCCACTTAACCAACACCGGCCAAGTGCAGCTTTTTAAGATTACCCAGGAATCTTCGGTTGCGAGTGGAGTGCGTCGTATTGAGGCGGTAACAGCGAAGCGAGCGCGCGAATTTCTGCTAGATCGTCACCACCTTCTCCAAGGATTGGAACAAAAGCTGGGAACTAAAGGCGAACAGGCGGGCGATAAGATCGAGCAGATTCAGAATGAACTAAAATCGAACAAACGGGAAATCGAACAGTTGCAGATGAAGCTCGCTCGTGGAGGGGGCAGTGGAGGCGGTTCGCTCTGGGATAAAAAGATTGATATCAAAGGGATTCAATTTGTCCGCGAAGCTGTCAACGACGTGAAAGCCAACGTGTTGCGCGAATTGGTCGACCAAGTGCGGGACAAATTGAAACAAAAGGTGGTCGTTTGTCTCGCAAGCCACAGCGAAGGAAAAGTTTTCTTGTGTGTGGGGTTGAGTTCTGATCTGGTCTCCAAATGGAGTGCCTCTGAAATGGTCAAGGAGATCGCTTCGGAAGTGGGCGGTAGTGGTGGCGGTCGCAACGATTTTGCGCAGGCTGGAGGGACGATTATCGACGGGATTCCAAAAGCGTTTGAAAAACTAGAACGGTGGATTATTGGACACGCTGGATAGATTGCTGATCAAGGAGTTTCTTTCCTTTTTCATTTTAGTGCTCTTGGCGCTCGCTATTCTTTTTATCGGAATCGATTTTTTTTCCAACTTCTGGAATTTTCAGTGGCCGCTTGCAAAGACCCTGACCTATTACCTCTATAAATTACCGGCTGCACTTCAATTGTTTGTGCCGGTCGCGAGTTTAATGGCGGTGCTGTTGGTGTTGAGTTCGATGTCGAAACAGAATGAGGTCTTGGCCCTATTTGCTTCGGGGATCAGCACCGCTCGGGTCGCCTCTACCTTTGTCGCCGCGGTGGCGGCGATCAGTGCCCTTTCTTTTTTAGTTTTTGATCACCTTGTTCCCCCTTTAAATAAGAAACAAAAAATGTTGGCCCAAGGGCTCGAGGCCAACCAGGACTATAATCTATTTTCCACTCAAGGGAGTTTTTGGTACCGAAGCGGCGATATTATTTATCACGTTGGAAGGTTTACTCCAGAAACGGCGACCATGGAACAGGTCGATATTTACCAGATTCTGCCCAATCAACAGCTGGCCAAGCAGAGCCATGCTCGCACTGCAAAATACAATCCCGATCGAAAGCATTGGATCTTAGAAAATGGGGTGGATATCGATTTCAATGATTCTTTTCCTAATACAACCCCATTCAAGGAATCGGTGGGGGCGATTCCGGAAAAGCCAACCGATTTTCGGACGCTTCGAATCCAAGAGGACATGATGAAGTTGCGGGATCTGCGCCTCTATATCAATCGTAATCAGGCCTATGGCATGGACATGACCCAACAACGGGTCAATTATCATGAGCGGCTCGCGATGGTTTTTACCCCGCTCATCTTTGTGCTCTTGGGAATTCCCTTTGCGCTGCACCCTCTGAAGAACCGGTCGATGCCCAAGAGTATCGCCTTCTGTTTTTTAATGGTTTTCATCTATCTTTTGATGCTGCGCATGACTTCCTCCATTGGAAAAGGGGGTAATATTCCGCCTTGGGTAGCCGGATGGGCGCCGAATCTGATTTTTATGGTAGCCTGGTTCTTTTGGCTCTTAAGAGGCAAACGATAATTTGGGACTCTAGATGGCACGACTCGAAATTTTAAAATACCCTGATCCCAGGCTTAAAATGATTTCCAAAGAGGTGACGGAGTTCAACCCTGAACTCCGTGCGTTGCTCGATTCGATGATCGAGACGATGTATTCGGCCAATGGAGTGGGGCTTGCGGCTCCACAGGTCAATCGGCAATTGCGCGCCTTTGTTATTGATCTTGGTTCGGAAGAGGATCAAGAGCGAAAGCTTTACGAATTTATCAATCCCCGTCTTTCGAACGGCAAAGGAAAGATCAGCTTTCAAGAAGGCTGTTTAAGTGTGCCCGGCGTCAGCGAATCGGTTTCCCGTAAAGAAACCATTGAGGTGGAATATCAGGATAGAAGTGGGAAGAAGCAGAGAATGTTGGCAGAAGGACTTCTAAGTGTTGCGATCCAGCACGAGAATGATCATTTAGATGGGGTGCTTTTTGTGGAACGACTCTCTCTATTGAAACGAAAGATGATTCAAAGGAAGCTAGCGAAGGCCATCGAACTATGAAGATGGTCTTTATGGGGAGTCCCGGCATTGCGGCCCAAGTTTTTAGAGGTGTTGCCTCAAAATACAGACCCCAGCTCGTGATCACCCAAACAGCAAAAGCGGCGGGTCGCGGACAGAAGATGACCCCCACTGCCGTGGCGGAATGGGCAAAGGAATCCAATCTTGCTTATCTCGAAACCGAGAATGTAAACAGCGAAGAGATGCTCGCGGAGATTGCTAAAGTGGCTCCCGATGTGATCTGGGTTGTCGCCTTCGGACAAATCTTAAAGGAAAAATTGCTCAACCTTCCGAAAATCGCCTGCCTCAATGTCCATGCCTCTCTTCTTCCCAAATACCGAGGTGCTGCCCCAGTGCAATGGGCGATTTGGAATGGCGAGAAACAGACCGGGATTACCATCCAGAAGATGGTGAAGAAACTGGACGCCGGCGACATTCTCCTTCAAAAAAGGACAGAGATCTGGCCGAAAGAGACCTCGATGGAACTGCTGAATCGACTTGGGGATCTCGCCATCACCGGTTTTTTAGAATCGATGCAGCTCTTTGAGTCAGGGAAATATTCTTTTCAAGCACAAGACGACTTGCTTGCTACCCATGCCCGTAAAATTGAGAAGGACGATGCCGTTATCGATTGGGAACAGTCGGCAGATCAGATCCTCTGCCAAATCCGGGCTCTGCAACCGTGGCCGGTCGCGGAAACTTGGCTTGAGGGAACTCGCCTGCGGATTTTTAAGGCCGAAAAGATATCGGGAGTGCAACCTCCCGGCATTTTGAAAACTGACGGCCAAACCTATTTACAGGTGGGGTGTGGCGATGGCATCCTATCGCTACTTGAATTACAGCTGGAGAGCCGCAAACGCTTGGGAGTAGGCCCATTCTTACAAGGGTTTAACGGCGATTTTAAATACCAACGTCTTGGCCGCTAGAGGGAACCATGTCTGAACACAAAGCAAAAGTTACCTGGAAACGGGAGACCCCCGATTATGTCTATGAAACCTATGACCGCACCCATCAGGTCACCTTCCCGGGAGGCATTCAAGTAAAAAGTTCGGCCGCCCCGGAATATATGGGGAAAGCGAGCCTAACTAACCCCGAAGAATTATTGGGAGCCGCCTTGGGCAGTTGTCATATGCTCACTTTTTTGGCGGTGGCGGCAAAGAGCCGGCTTACGGTCGATAAATATGAGGATAATGTCGTCGCGATTTTAGATAAAAATGCCAATGGAAAATTGGCGGTGACCAAAGTGATCTTGAGACCGGTAGTTGAATTTGCGCCAGGAGCGAATGTTACCTTGGAGAAGCTAACCGAACTCCACGACAAGGCCCACCGCAATTGTTTCATTGCAAACTCGGTGGCGTGCGAAGTGGTCATCGAACCCGGACATTGACTTTATCATGCGGGGAGATTGCTTCGTTGCTCCGCTCCTCGCAATGACAGAAGTGCGCCGTCAGTGTCATTGCGAGGAGCGGAGCGACGAAGCAATCTCGTCAATTTAAAGGAGAATAAAATGGCAGAAGAATTTCGGATTGAAAAAGATTCCATGGGGGAGATGAAGATCCCCTCGAAATACCTCTATGGGGCTTCCACGCAAAGAGCAGTGGAGAACTTCCCCATTAGCGGATGGCGTTTTAGCCGCGAATTTATCCGTGTCCTTGCTGTGATCAAAGGGGCCTGTGCCGAGGTGAATCGTTCCCTCGGAAAATTAGATCCGAAAATTGCCGATGCCATTATTAAAACGGCCGAACAGATCGAATCAGGAAAATATGATGAGCATTTTGTTGTCGATATTTTCCAAACGGGATCGGGCACCAGCACCAATATGAACTACAATGAAGTTGCTGCCAACATCGCCAATCTCGCGGTGGGGAGTGCCGTGGGAAGCAAGAAACCGGTCCATCCCAATGATCATGTGAACATGGGACAATCGAGCAACGATATTATTCCCACTGCCATTCACGTTGCCGCAGCGGTTGCGGTGAAGGAAAAGTTACTTCCAGCTCTCACCGGATTGGAAACCACCCTTAATCAAAAAGCAAAACAGTTTGATGGCATCGTAAAAACCGGGCGGACTCACCTTCAAGATGCAACTCCCATCACGTTAGGGCAGGAGTTTTCGGGATACGCCTATCAAGTTAAAAAAAGTAAAGAACGGATCGAGGGGGCACTTCAAGGAGTTTATGAATTGGCCGTCGGTGGAACTGCCGTCGGGACCGGGATCAATACCGATGCTAAGTTTGGTCACTTGGTCAGCGAACAGCTCAAGAAAAAGTTGGGACTTCCTTTTAAGGAATCAGGAAACCATTTTGAAGCTCAGGCTTCTAAAGATGGTTGTGTCGAGTTGAGCGGGGCTCTCAAGACGGTTGCCGTGAGTTTGACCAAAGTGGCAAATGATATTCGCTGGCTCTCGAGCGGACCACGCTGTGGCTTTGCCGAGATTAATCTTCCTGCCGTGCAACCCGGCAGTAGCATCATGCCGGGAAAGGTAAACCCGGTGATCCCCGAAGCGTTGCTTCAGGTATGTGCCCAGGTGATCGGAAATGATCTTGCTGTATCGTTAGGGGGACAATCGGGCAGTTTCGAACTTAACGTCATGATGCCCCTCATTGCCCATAATCTTTTAGGATCGATCCAGATCCTTTCGACGTCCGTGAATGTCTTCAACGAAAAATGTATTAAAGGACTCGAAGCCAATCTGGAGCGGATCCACGAAACGGTGGAACGTAGTCTGATGTTGGCTACTCCATTGGCTCCGGTTGTGGGTTACGACAAAGCGGCCGAGATCTCGAAGAAGGCCTTCAAAGAAAATAAGACGGTCCGTGAAATCGCTGAGGCTACGTTGGATCTGTCGAGAGAGCAACTGAATGAGATCCTCGATCCTTCTAAGATGGTTATCCCTGGTGCGGGTGGGGGCGGAGAGTAATAGACGACGATAAGGCAGCATAAAGGCAAGTCTTATGTGTCGTCCCGGTTTTCCTATTCAATATTTAAAGTAAAGATATCAGAGAGAGAATCCAGTATTGTTACATAGGGGATTCTCAAACCAGAGATGTTTTTTTCTGCCGCGCATGTCATGCTGATAACTTCCCCATCCTTGGTGGTAAGCCCATAGCGACCAACTGCGTAGGAGTCTAAAACCCTTCGCGATATATCCGTAACTGCAAACAACATATCAAACCTGCGTTTCACTTTTTCGTAGTATGGACTTGGGGGTGGATTTAGAATGCCGACTATCGAGCGGTACTCTAACTCCATACGCACATTCTCTCCATTTTCGTACCAAGACTTAATCATCTCCAGCAGAGATCCTGTGACTGTAAGCACACTCCCTGCACGCAGCAAAAGATCGTATTCGTAATTGGAATTCACCAAATCACATCGAGCGTGTTCGATGTTGTTGGAATATAGGGTAACGGGATTGCCGCCCGCAAAGAACGTCACATCCTGTGCAACTGTAATTTTACTATTGCGGGGCAATGGAGCCGCTGGCCTTGCCACGGCTTCCGATACCGAAAGCAAAATCGTCATCGATAAGATAATCGTGATTACATTCGAATACATTGCTAGCATGCACCCCCCCTGAACCTAAGTAAGAAGAAACTATAACCAATGCAAGTTATCTGAACCGAGAGTCGATGGCAAAAATAAAAACAAGGGAAAAAGTATCACACCATGATAAGGCAGTAATCACATCATATGATGGCATATTGAATTTAAATCGACTTTAATATTGAACCTTTTGCTAAAGGATCGCATAAATATTTGCGGCTCAAGGGAGAAGCAAGGTCTCCTTCCGGAAGCTTTTGAATAAATTCGCACTGCGATCGCAGCACATCCTGACATTGGGCGAGGCCCACTCCAATACATTTACCTCCACCGGACCGCCATCGGCAGATGCCTTTCTCTTTACAAAGCTGTTCGTATTTAATTCCAGAACAGGATGCATGCTCCGATTCTGAAGAAGGAAGCAATTTTAGGTAACAAGTATCTTTCTGTTTCCGCTCCTCACTTGAAAAACCACCTCTTCCACTTTCGCGAGGTTCTGCATAGGGATTGATGGCACCACCGCTATCTGCCAGAAGATAGCAGCCAATGTGTATCAAGATTAAAAAACAATATTTCACTCAACCTATTCTAATGTAATGACGCAGGAGGGTTCAAGTTTGGCCTTAGCATTCCCGATATAGCTCCCACGGAGGAAACATGAAGGTACTTGCGCTCATCTTCACCTTTTCACTCACTCTTTATGCCCAAGAATGCACCCACCAGTGGGATATTTACTTTGATACCAACCCCTTACACTCCAAGTACCTTTCCGGTGATACAGCAACCGGTTACGGTGTTTTTAATTACTGGGGCGATCCCAACTTGGTTTTAAAAATCGAAGGACAGTTTCCTAAATCCCGTTTCTTGAGTTTTGAAAGTGAAGCAACCGAACTTGCCATCAATGAAGATCACCTTTTCGATTATGAAATGGTGGCGAATGAGGGATCGCGGAATCCCTTTTTGCCTGGAGAGGACATTGCGACTACCAATCGCTCTTACACCGCATGGGCGATGCAAAATCCACCCGCAGGTAGAGTAAATACTTTCCGCCTTCCATCGGGACGGCTCACTCAAGCGATCATGTATCGGGTCTATTCTCCGAATGAAGGAGTCAAGCTGACCCGTAAAGATTTGCCTCGGGTGTTTGCCTATAATCGTTACACCGGACAATCCACGAGTTGCCCTCGTTTTATCTTTAATGATCCCAAGTTCTATTTCCCCCAATTCTTAGCCGGCATTTATACTCTCTTCACTCCCTTTGAATTCAAGCAACCCGAAAACATGACAATCGCGGGGCTAAACAAAGCAGCGGGATATGCATTTGCCTTAACTCCCTTGTCTACCAATGAAGTTGTGGTTGTTAAATTCAAAGCTCCCACCTTCTTCAATTCCCATTCAGGGAAGGGAATCTTTTCCTTAGATAGCCAGGTTCGGTATTGGTCCTTCTGCACCAGCAATCTTCCCAAAAATCAGACCTTGAATTGCCTCCCCGATTTTAAATCGAAACCGGATAGCAAAGGTTATGTCACAGTAGTGGTGGGAACAGGGGATTCGGTTAAGAAAAAAGCTGAACAACAGGGCTATTCTTTTCTGCCCGATGCTCGTCAATGGACCCAAAAAGTAATGGGCTTTGTTTATCGAAATTTAGTAGTGCGGGAAGACTTTAAGGAAAAGGATATGTATCAAGGTGAATACCTTCCCCATGGAAAGGTCTGCTCACGCAATTCTTTTTTAGCAGGCAGTTGTCGTTAATAAACTGCGAATCGATGACATTGCCACCCGCTTCTTAAAAAAGACGCAGGTAGTATTCGGCGGAAGCGTTTGATCAGAATAATTCCGCGAGTGATCAATACATAAAATGAACCGATCCAGTTTTGCCATTCGAATCGCATCGAATTTCCTTTTCAGGTAATCGGGCATCCAAATGCCAATGATTTCGAGAAACCACGTCTGATTAGGATCATTTCTGTTTCGAAGCAGAAAATCGGGAAAGATATGAGAAGGGTCTGCGTGGACCGGTTCGGGTTCCGAGATCAAATCCCAATCTTTAAATTCCTTCATGAAGTCTCACGCAAATTGAGCCTTTATCTAATACTCACTGGCAATGATCACCTCAATGAAATCTTGGATTTTATGGCGAGATACTTGCTACATTCAGAAGGTCCTATTTCCTGCCACAAAAATCAGGGATGATATATTTTCTTCCAACTAAAATCGTATATAAGTCATCCTCGATGAATCAAAAGATTTTTACCGTTTTATGTCTTTTAGCCCCCATCGCAAGTGCCAATCAGGAAGGGGCGAATCCACCTTTTAAAGGAACCTGCGCTGCGATCACCTATGAATTGTCGCTCGGGATTGAAAGCCGGATTACCCATTCCGGCCTGGTTGAGTACCAAAATCCGATCTTGCATGAAAAGGGGGGCTCTATCCAGCTTTTAGAAATGGTTCCCGAAGTATTGAAGGATTACAACCCACTTCCTGACCCTATCTGGCGGGTTGTAACAAAGAGGTTAAGAGGAGAACAAAAAATTCTCCTTGAATTTACGAGTCCTCAAAACAAGAATGAAAGACTCTCTCTAGACATTACATTATCCGCAACTTACGAGCTATCCTGGGACCTCACCCAGCGTGTCTTTCAGGAAAATTATGGAGTTACATTAAGCCATGGCTCCACAATCGTAGGTAAGCTTTATTTTACTAATCCCGCGGTCGATACTCACTTTTATTTACACATCCCGGTAACGGGTATCCTGGGATATCCAAGATTTAATCCTAAGGAGCATCACACGAACGTTATGTTAAAACTTTGGAAATCGGGATTGGAAGACGACCTCCTTGAGTTTTATTTGCCTCCTGATTCCGGTCCCAACGAGCCGTCTTCCAGCCACGATTTCGATCCTAACGAGCCCCAGACACCACCGGGATTCAACAGGATTTCATCTTCCGAATAAAAGCAGGGTCAGAGGGCCACCGCAAAGTCCTTGGCCAAGTTGTCATGGTGAGGTGCAGCCGAATTCATCTCGTCGTCATTGCTTCTACAATGGGATTGCTTCGACCTCTCGCTATAACGACTTTGCGGTGGCCCTGGAACCAGAATGAATGGTTGTAAATCTGTGGCAGATAAATAACTTCGCTTTATACTTGTGATGAGTTGTTTGACCTTAATCTTCCCCATATCCTATTTACTGGTACTTATCAATCGAGGGGGAACTGATGAAAAATCAATGGATGCTCTGGGGACTCTTTGGAGTCCTCTCTGTTTTATCCTCTGCAGATCCAATTATGCATTGTGAAGGAGGTCTTTATAACTCAGCAGCTAGCCTCCTTTTTGAAGGGGATCAAATTGTATTCGATTACAAGGGCCCCTATTCTATCATTCTCAATCCCTTTGCCGTTTCAATTGGGCTCGCGGTCTCTTCTGAAAATCCTGTGGTGCGAATGGTTTTTCGGCGTCTCGTCTCTCCGCTAAACGAGAAATGTTTGATTGATTACAAGGAACCTTTTAATCTTCTACGCTGCCCGCTGAACGAGAACGAAATCAGCTCAGAAATTGAATTCCATTTCAAAGATCAGAGCATAAAGAAGGTCTCTTCCAAATACAGCGCAATTCATTTAGAACGGCACATCACCGAATTTGCAGGTGGGGGAAAAGCTGACTTTGGATATGTCAAACTCCATTTTATGGCGCTACCGCCTTCTTCCGTTATCCAAGAATTAAAGCTCCCGTTCACTACCATCACTGGTCCGAATGGATTTCATTATTGCGTCCGATAAATTCCGACTTTATAGGTGAAGCTTGTTTTCGCCGCAATCATTGAACTCAACAGTTTAATCGATCCAAATAGGGGAAAGCAGGGTTGATCCTGGCTAATTTTTGAAGCGAAAAAAGTTGTGTTATATAACGCAACTTATTTTGATGCTCTATCTAGTCGCTGTCGGGAAATGCAAAAAAACAGCCCCGAAGGGGCTCACTTTAATGTATTCCCGAAAGCGGCGTATCCCGAGCGCATGCGAGGGATCTCGTCGTAAATGCTTGAGATGACGAGATCCTTCGGACTCCGTCCTCAGGATACGTTCCCGTCGGGAACATATTAATGAGGGCCCTCCGGGCCCACCTTTTTGGATTTCCCGACAGGAACTATCTAATAGAATAGAAATGGAAAGAAAGTTTCGGGAGGGCCCTTATTCCCCCTAATCCACAATAATAAACTCAACCCGTCGGTTGAGGGCGCGGCCCTCGTCGGTGAGGTTAGAGGCGCGGGGGCGTTGTTTGCCGTAGCCTTGGACCATGAAGATCTCCTCTGCAAGGCCACGCGAAACGAGGTAGCGTTTCACGCTGGTGGCGCGGTCCACCGAGAGTTTCATGTTGTAGTTTTCGGTGTGGGAAGAGTCGGTATGGCCAACGATGAGAAGCTTGTTGATTTTGTTTTGCTGGATCACTTGGGCGATTTGATCGAGTACGCCTAGGCTGTCTTGGGTGAGTTCGGCGCTGCCGACGAGGAAGTTGATGTTCCGGCCAATGACGAATTTGCGATCCACCACCGCGACATCGGCGGTTTTGATGTAATGTTTTCTTTCGGTGGAGTTGAGGCCGAAGGTGTAGCTCACCTGTCCGATGATCTGGTAGTCAGGGCTAAAGGGCACGCCCGCTCGGAGTCCTTTTCCTAATCCAATATCGCCACCTAATAGAATGGAGAGTCCTTTATTCTCGAATGGAAGGATGCGAGTGCCCAGGGTTAGCTTTGATGGCATTTCGGAGTAGGTGAGTCCGCTGTTGGCGTGGATGGTCTGGCTTAATTCGGTGAAAGGGATAAAGTTTCCGGTTTTGATCTCTCCGGCCATGGCGAGCGTGACGGTGTTGAAGCGACTGAAGTTAAAGTAGGTTTCCGGTTCGATTGTTGGCCCTTTATTGGTGCGCACCTGGGGGGCGTGGTAGCCGATGTTGAAATGGAAATAGATCGGGTTCTCACCAGCGCGGTTCACGCCGAGTGTGGCGGCGAGTCCACCGCCGGCACTGAGGGTGGATCCGGCGGGGGCTAGGTTATTAAAATTGGAGGCGACCAAGATATTGAAGTAAGGGGCGAGCGCGAGAGCTTCATTGGCCCAAAAGCTATACTGAGTGGAGAAGGTAAAATCACCGAGTGATGAGATCAGCTGTTGTGGATTGCCGAAGGTGGTGGAGGAGTTTCGTCGCATGAGGGAGAGGGTGATGTTTTCCCAGGGGGCATAACCGACAAATAGACTTTCCGCGATGGTGGTGGCATGGCGATCACCAACTCCTAATTCCGGTCCATTTTGAATGTTGTAATATTCACCGCCAATTCCGAAGGTGAGGGCTCCTTGCGGAAGGCTTTCAGCGGAACGCACACGGAAGGTTCCGGCCTGCCCTAAATTATTGGGATAAATGTAATCACTGCGGTTGTAGGTAATCTCTGCAGTGACCTCCTCCTTCCCTTCGACTGTTTCAGTCTTGGTTACAGGGAATTGAGAAGGTTGTTGCACCTGCGGAGGGGCAGCAATTGCGAGTTGCCAAAGAAGCTGAAGAGTAAGCTGAAAAATGATGAAGTTCATGAAGGATTTGTGAAGCTATTTTCAATTTTATCACTCCTAGCCCTAAGAATGTGATTTTTCTGCCAAGGTGTAATGCAGTGCGAAAAAGTATCGTATAATGGGTTTATTGGGAGGGGTTATTTGTGAAGAACACCCTTAAAATTGGAATCGTCGCACTCTTTGTTGCATCTACAGGTCTGACCGCATTTTACCTCATGCAGATTTCGCAAATGTCCCAGGCCATTATGGTCGCTGCAGCTGCCCCGGCTCATGGAGCAAGTGGCGGCCACGGCGCTCCGGCTGCTGGCGGCGGGCATGGGGCACCTGCTCCGGAAGGAGGAGGGCACGGCGCTCCACCGGCGGAAGGTGGGGGGCATGGAGGTGGGGGAGGCGGCGGTGGTGGTGGACAGGTCACCATCATGGGGTTGGATGAAGTCTTTGCCAATGTGAATGCAGGACAAGGAGAGAATCGCCGGATGCATATTCTGGGGGTGAAGCTGGAGCTGGAGCTCTTCGAACCGGAAGGGAAGGAACTTTTGGAAACAAAAATGGCAGGTGTCAAAGATGCCGTGATCACCACTGCCATAGAACAGGATTATGACTGGCTTAATACGGTCGCCGGCAAGTTATTTTTTAAAGAGGCTTTGGTCGCCAGAGTAAACCATTACTTTAAGCGGCCGCTGGTTCGTGATATTCACTTTACCTCCTATTATGTGCAGTAAGGAATGTCATGTTTGAAACTACGACCCCGCCCAAGCGAAAAACTCGCATCGTTTGTACCCTAGGCCCAGCCGTCGAAAGCGAAGAAAAAATCCGAGCCCTCGTGAAAAATGGGATGAATCTAGCCCGTCTTAATTTTTCCCATGGTTCCCATGAAAAGTTTGCCGTTCAGATTGCCAATCTCAGGAAAGTTGAAAAAGAGGAAGGGAAGCCGGTTGGAATATTAGCCGATATTCAGGGGCCAAAACTTCGGGTGGCAAAGTTAAAAGGTGGAAGCGTTGAACTCACCGCCGGTCAGAAGGCTTTTATTACGGTAGAGAATATCGAGGGGGGATTGCTACCAAGTGGCGAAGCCTTGATTCCCACCATCTATAAAGATTTTGTGAAGGATGTCGATCCCGGTTTTACCGTCCTGCTCGATGATGGTCTTTTGGAGTTAAAAGTATTGGCCCGTAAGAGTGATACCCGTTTGGAATGCCAGGTGGTTTCCGGTGGATTATTAAAGGACAACAAAGGGATTAACGTTCCCCAAGCCAGTTTCTCTTCGCCTAGTATTACCGAAAAAGATTATGACGATATTCTCTTCTGCACCGAACAAGGGGTCGATTTCATTGCCATGTCCTTCGTTCGAACCGCTCAAGAGGTGAGACATCTCAAGCAGTTTTTAAAATCGCGGGGAAAACGCACCCAGGTCGTCGCCAAGATTGAAAAGCCCGATGCGATCTCCAACTTAGAGGCGATTATCGACGCGTCCGATGGGATCTTGATTGCCCGTGGAGATTTAGCGGTCGAAGTGGGGAATGAACGGGTGCCGGTACTGCAAAAGAAGATTATCCGCAAATGTAACTTGCGTGGGAAGACAGTTATCCTGGCGACGCAAATGTTGATGTCGATGGTCGATAACCCTCGGCCCACTCGCGCCGAAGCTTCGGATGTCGCGAATGCGGTTGTCGATGGCGCCGATGCTTTAATGCTTTCAAATGAAACGGCTATCGGGGAGTATCCCATTGAATCGCTCCAGATGATGGAGAAGATCGCCCTGGAAATGGAACATGAAGATCGACCCATTGCGATCCATTGGAACGAATGGGAACTATCAGAAGAAGGGCAGCACCAAGTCGCTCTTCTTCAAAGCACCGTGCGACTCGCTTCGATCGTGAAGGCCAAGCGAATGGTGGTCCTGACCGAATCGGGCCGTTCTGCCTTATTGGTCTCGAAATGCCGTCCGACTACTTCGGTTATTGCTATCACTCCTGTGCTGGAGACCTATCGTCAGCTGAGCGTTCAATGGGGCATCGAAGCCCTCTATATGCCTGATATGCCTCAGCTTATGAGCCAAACGGCCGTCTTCGAAGCGATTGGGCAGCGGCTCCTCGCTTTGCGCTTTTGTCAAAGCGGGGATAAAATAGTAATTACAGCCGGCTTTCCGCAACTGGGAAGTGGCTCAACCAATACCATTAAAATCCACCAGATCTAAAAATGCCTATCATCGCCTTTCGCGTTTTTTTCATTTTCACTCTTTTGGGAATCATCACGCTTGGAATCTCCTCCCGCAGGGGGTGGCTCGATTACCGTCGAATGGTAAAACAGAACTCGGAACTGAAAGGCAAGGTGGTTGAATCCCAAGCCTATCGGTCCAAGCTTCTGCATGAAATCGAATCGTTGCAGAATAGCCCGCTCCACCAAGAGGTCATGATCCGCCAGACTCTGGGATACGTTCGTCCCGGTGAACTCGTCATCGAATTCCCCTAGATTTTACCTTTGAAATCCCGTAAGAAGCGACATGCCGATTTTGCTGTTGTTGTATCTCCTCGTGGCCTGCTTTTGGAGTGGTTCCTTTGTCGCTATTAAATGGGTGATTGAGGCGATGCCCCCCCTGTTCGGGGCTGCAGTCCGAGTCGTGATTGCTGGAATAGCGGTCGGCCTCTACTACCGCCTTCAAAGAAAACCGCTGCGGGTTCCAGTCCGTGCCATCCCTAAAGTTTGGTTAGCGGGCCTTTTTGCTCAGGGGATCCCTTTTTCCTTCCTTTTTTGGGGAGAACAACATGTCTCAGCTGGGTTAGCGGGGATCTTCAATGGAACCACCCCCATCTGGGTTTTTCTTTTGGGACTGCTATTTCTTCGAGATGTAGAGACCTTTACCTTAAAAAAATGGATCGGGCTGACCATTGGTTTGGTTGGACTCTGCACTATTTTTGGCCCCATGGTCCACTTTGGAACAAGTCCACTGGAATTTTGGGGGGCACTCGCGGTTTGGGGAATGGCGGTCTGTTACGCTATTGCGAGTTTGATGAATCGTGTATTACTCACTCCCCAATCGGGAGTTGCCTTTGAGGCCAATGTATTTCATCAGAATGTTGCCAGCGCCCTTTATCTTTTAATCGTGAGTTTCCTACTGGAACGCCCCAGCCTTTCAATCCTTCCCAATCTTTCGTGGCAGGTTTGGACCTCGCTTCTCTATTTAGGCATCTGCTCCACCGCCTTTGCCTGGATTGTCTATTTTAATCTCATTAAAAGCTGGGGAGTGATCAAGGCGAGCACCATCGGTTATATCGTTCCAGTGCTGACCTTGCTTTGGGATTATCTCGTATTTCACCATGTTCCCACTCTCTTTCAAACCATCGGCATCCTTTTGATTCTTGTGGGAGTGGGTTTGATTAAGTGGCCCGAAAAAAAGTAGCGTGTAGCCATAATACCAAAAGGGGTCAATCGACTTTTGGTACCAAAAGGTGCCGGAGCCATTCAGACCTAACGGGGACTGGAAGCCAAATCTTTGGTCTCTTGAAGGATGCGTGAACGGTATTCCTCTTTAGTCCCATCAGGTGAACTTTTTTCAACCTGGGGAAAAGATTGAATGCCTGGCGCATTACTTACGGTAAAAAATTCCACCTTTTTGTTCGACGGAATATTTGGAAGTATTTTTTTGAGTTCAGTTTCTAATAGGCCACAATGGTGACAGTTTGGTGTCGTGTGAATCACATAGGTGGTAATTCCTTGCAGGGAGTTTTTTTCTAAACGGTTCTGAAGATCTTTAGCATCTACAGAATCAAGTTTGCGGGAAGTGATTTCTCTAGGAGGAGGAAGGTCCTCAAAAGGGCTAGATCCAGCTCCAATCTCTAGCAGTTTTTCATCCGGACATGCCAATTTCCCCTTTATATTTTTCAACATATCCTCAACTGCTGTCTCCGATATTTGAAGGTGGTTCCCCGCCACTTCACAGGAAACACCCAAGGTATTCTGAGAGCTTTCACAATAAGCAGCAGCACATTCTGCAATTAATAATTTGCGAAGGTGTTTAGAGTATGTTTTTTGAGCATCACTTTCAGAGACAGGCTCTCCTGTGTTGCACATTCGATTGCTCGCAATGGGAACTGCACGTGTGATTTTTTCGAGTAATTTTCCCTCTATCTTGAGTTTGAGATCGAAAGAGGTACTTTTAGCGCTTGTAGGCTTGCAAACGATAGGCTCTGTTGCGGCTTTGGTAGGGTGGATGCTACAAAGACGAATCTTTCTTTGTAGCGTTGTGCCGTGCGAGTCAAATTTTTTATGATCTGAATTTTCATCCGCAAGAACCGCGAGACAAAAAAGGGGTATTAACGCAACGGGTCTCATTTTTTCTCCTGATTGTCCATGGTACCGTCTTCTTTTCTATTCGACAAATAGGCCACTTGAGTTGGCCGGATCTTGCTGTGATGATTTTGCGGTGCCCCTAAGGATGGTGGTAGAATTTCTTCATGAATCCATCCAAGTTTACTTCTCATGCTCCAACGCGCATCGATCTCGCTGGGGGGACTCTCGATCTCTGGCCTATCTATTGTTTGATTCAACCGGCAAAAACGATAAACATCGCTGTTGATTTGCCAGCCTCAGCCCAATTTCAGGTGGAGTCGAGTCAACCCACAGAGTTTGTCATCCACTGTCAACAAAGTTCCACTTCGATAAAGGAACCTCATTTCAAAATAGAAACTTTGGCGAAGCCCTTACAATTTCCGGTTTGGATTCTATCTCATTTTTGGAAGCCAGCGGGAAAGGTCACTCTTACCCTTTCAGCAAAGGTTCCAGTGGGAAGTGGCCTCGGTGGATCTTCGGCCCTCTGTATTGCGATCCTTTCCGGTTTGAACCAACTGTATGGCTTGAACTACGACAAGGAGAAATTGCTCCAGATCGCCAAAGATATCGAAGCCGGTTTTTTAAGGATCCCCACCGGTCTCCAGGATTACTTAGCGGCTCTCCATGGAGGGGTGAATAGTTTTCATTTTAATATAGGTGGCGTTGAACGATTCGCCTTTTCTGAACAGGTGCTAGAGGAATTAAACAAAAGAATCGTCATCATCTTTTCGGGGGAGAGCCATCAAAGTGGTCTTTCCAATTGGTCGATTTTCCAAAAATTTATTGATGGAAATGTGAAGGTGATTGAAGGGATGAGGGAGATTTCTAGGGTTTCCGATCGCCTCTTCCACGTGCTCCAGGAAAAATTGGTGTCTTGGAATGAGGTTGGGCAGCTTTTAAATCAAGAATGGAAAGTGAGAAAAGAGATCTTTGAGGTAAACACTCCACAACTCGATCAGATCCTCAATTTTTTTCAATCCGAAAAAGTATTGGGGGCAAAGGTATGTGGCGCTGCTCAAGGAGGCAGTCTCATTGCACTGGTTGAGCCGGATCAAAAAAAGAACTTTCAAGATAAGTGCAAAGCGAAAGGGTATCAGGTCCTTGAAACCATCCTTGAATCTAGGGGCACCTATTTCAATTGAGTCAGTTGACTTAAAATTTCATTCCAGGTACCAGGGGAGGATGTTTCCTTCCCCTTCTGAACTGCTCTATTTCATCGAGGTTTCAGAAACTCTGAATGTTTCTCGAGCGGCGGAACGTTTAGGAATCACTCAACCCACTCTCAGCCTTTCTATTAAACGATTAGAAGACTATGTCGGCACTCCCCTACTCATTCGAAGCAAGGCGGGAGTAAAACTAACCCTTGCGGGCAAAGGGCTGGCCCGACATGCTCGCCACCTTTTGCAGGAATGGCAACATATCAAAAATGATGTCATGAAGGGAGAGGATGAGATTTCGGGTCGCTATTCGATAGGCTGCCATCCATCGGTTGCCCTTTATTCACTTCCCCATTTTCTACCCAAACTTCTCCATGAAAATACCGGTTTAGAGATCAGTCTTTTTCATGATCTGTCTCGGAAGATTGTGGAAGGGGTAGTTACTTTTGATATCGATTTTGGAATTGTCGTTAATCCGGTTGCCCATCCCGATTTGGTCATCCGCCCTATTACCGACGATATTGTAACGCTCTTTGTATCGAAGGACGCAAAAACTGAAACTTCGATCTTGATCTGCGATCCCGATCTCATCCAGAGCCAGGCGATCTTAAAGGAACTCTCTAAATCTGGGCTCAACTTTACACGGACCCTCTACTCTTCCAATCTCGAGGTGGTCACTTCATTAGTGAGTGCGGGCGCAGGAATTGGAATCATTCCTAGCCGAGTGGCCCTCCGTCATCCTGAACAAAATCTTATGCGCGTAAAAGGGAAGACCCCGGAATTTAAAGATAAGATCTGCCTCGTCTATCGCGCCGATGTCCAACGTTCAAAAGCAGCCAAAGAATTGGCCAAGAAAATTGAATTGGCTTTAAAAGAAAAGAATTAAACCGCTTCTTTCGGAAGGTAAGGAACCCACAATTCATGGATGCTCTTGGTGCGGACATTTCCCACCACTCCGGGAAGCCAACTTGGCGAATGGGGAATTTTGAGGAGTCGAAAGCCGACCTCTTCAGGGGTGCGGTCACTTTTTCTTTGGTTGCAACCCATGCAGGCGGCAACAATATTTTCCCAGGTTTTTTTCCCGCCTTTTACGACTGGATTCACATGATCCAAGGTGAGTTCTCGTTCTGGGAATTTACGGTAACAATATTGGAAGCGGTATTCATCTCGGGCGTAGACATTGGCTCTCGAAAATCGGATCACCGGGAAACGGCGTTTGAGATTCACCCAATATTTTAATTTAATCACCGCGGGGATTTTAAATTCGCGACTCACCGATCGTACCATCGAGGCACGGTATTCCTCGAGCACATCGGCCTTGCCAGAGAAGATAAGGACAAAGGCGCGCTGCCATGTAACAACTCTCAAAGGCTCGTAGCTGGCGTTGAGTAACAATACTGTTGTCATGCAATCGCTATTGAGGCTTTTTTAATTCTACCTCATCTCCTAGCATCAATTCACCTAAAACAATCCCGGGCACCGTTCCTTCAGGCGCTTTGGAAGATTGCCGTGCGTAACTAGTGGCCTCACCCACTTGGATGAGCTTCACTTCACCCATAAAAATTCTTAAAGGTGCGATCAATTGGTGCGCCCCTTGGTCCGCAACTGGAAACATCCGATACACAGCCAAAATATCCCCCTGACGGTATCCATCTCGGTATCCTGCATCAAGAAAATAATCTTTTTCTGGCAAAGGGGCTTTTGCGCTCTGTTTCAGTGCGCGATTGACTTGGATAATGCTGCGTCCCCAAACGGTAGGAGTAAGAAAAAAGAGTATGAGCAAGAGGCATCTCACATCCCCTCTATCGGTAGATTATGTTTTTTTCTTCACAATTTTCTTTTGTGCTTCGAGTTGAGCATAGATATCCGAAGCTTTTACCCCTAGCTTTTGTGCGATCGCTTTACACCACTCCTTGTCACTCAACATTCGCTCTTGAATTTGTTCATCCAATGAAAAGGTCTCGGTTTGGGGTGGGGGGATAAAAATAAGGGTAAACTCCCCCAAAGTTGAAATAGAACTTGAGAGGGGATCAGAGGACTCCCATTCAACCCATCGGTATTCTTCAAATGTCTTCGTCATCTCACGGGCAATGAATAGTTTTCCCTGAGGCGCTTCTTCTTTTAAAAATTCAAGGGTGTTGGCAATTCGATTGGGCGATTCGAGAAAACAGACGGGAACTCCACAGTTTTTCACCCGCTCCAACCAGCCATTCTTTTCTTTTAATGTTTGCGGGAAAAATCCGGTAAAAAGAAAATGTGGCTCGGTCAATCCGGCCACCGAAAATGCACTCGTCACACTGGAAACTCCAGGGATCGGAACCACATCGATTCCAGAGTTGCGTGCTGCCTGAACGAGCAGAGCTCCGGGATCGGAAATAGCGGGTGTGCCTCGATCGGAAGTCAGCCCAATCGATTCCCCCTGCTGCAAAAAATTCAGTGCCTGTTCGGTCGCCTGCTTCATGTTGTGGCTGCTATAGGAGAAAAACTTTTTCCCATCCATTGGAATGCTATGAAGCTGCATCAAGTGTTTCAACTCACGCGTATCCTCGCAGAAAAAGCAGGTGAGCGATTTGAGGGTCTCGATGCATCGCAGCGTTATGTCGAGCTTATGCCCGATGGGTGTAGCAATGACGTAGAGTTTAGATTTCGACATGGCTTTGTTATACTAAAGGTGAGGGCAACTTCCATGAAAATGAAACAAAGAAATGAAGGATTGTTCTGTATTTTTGAGCTCGAAGGACACCTAGACTTTGAAACCACTCAGAGACTGGGTGAAAAATGCAAAGAATTCGCCAAAACAAGTCCTGAAACCAAAGTAGTCTTCAATATGGAGAAGTTAAAGTTTGTGGGATCGAGTGGGATTAACCAATTTGTGGATGTACTGACGAGCTTTAACCGGTTGCCTCAAAAACCCCGCTATTGTCAGGTTTCCACCGATTTCCAAAAGATCTTTAAAGCCCTGCAACCTGCCCGTAATCCTTTTGTAGTCGTTAATTCGGAGATAGAGGCGCTAACCAGTTTCGACGCCATCACCGACGAAGAGCCTAAAAAAGACAAAAAAAAAGGCGCCCCCGCGATTCCGCGAGGACGCCGTCAAAGAAACAATTAGGTCGGAACGGGTATTACATTCCCATTCCCATGCCGCCCATTCCACCCATGCCGGCACCGCCATGAGCGTGTCCAGCACCTGCGTGATCATCATCCTTCGGCTTTTCCGTAATCATCGCCTCAGTAGTGAGCATTAAGGAAGAGATGCTTGCGGCGTTTTGTAATGCACATCGAGCCACCTTAGTGGGGTCGATCACGCCAACAGCCACTAAATCTTCATACTTCTCAGCTAAAGCGTTGAAGCCAAAGTTAGCAGTGTTGTTGTTGCGCACCTTATCCACCACAATCGATCCTTCATAACCAGCGTTATGGGAGATCTGACGGAGCGGCTCTTCGAGTGCGCGGCGGATAATGTTGACGCCAAACTGCTGTTCGTCGCTGAGCTTCAGACCATCGAGGGCTAAGCTAGCGCGAATGTAGGCAGTTCCACCGCCAGGAAGAATTCCTTCTTCTACAGCAGCGCGAGTGGCATGGAGAGCATCCTCAACACGGGCCTTTTTCTCCTTCATTTCCACTTCAGTTGCGGCACCGACATTAATGACGGCAACACCACCGACCAGCTTCGCGAGCCGTTCTTGGAGCTTCTCCCGATCGTAATCGGAAGAGGTCTCTTCGATTTGGGCCCGGATCTGCTTCACACGACCATCGATCGCTTTCTTTTCACCCGCACCATCAACGATGGTGGTGTTTTCTTTATCGATCGTGATCTTTTTAGCTTGTCCTAAAGAATCTAGCTTTGCATTTTCAAGCTTGTTCCCGAGATCTTCAGAAATGACTTCTCCACCGGTGAGGGTAGCGAGATCGGCAAGCATTTCCTTGCGTCGGTCACCAAAGCCTGGGGCTTTGATGGCGGCGACGTGGATCGTGCCACGGAGCTTGTTCACCACGAGAGTGGCGAGGGCTTCCCCTTCCACATCTTCCGCGATGATGACGAGAGGACGTCCGGCTTGAACGACTTTCTCGAGCAGCGGCAAGAGATCCTTCATATTGGAGATCTTCTTGTCGTAAATCAGAATGTAAGGATTATCGAGCTGACATTCCATCGATTCTGGATTGGTCACGAAATAAGGGGAAAGGTAACCGCGATCAAACTGCATTCCTTCCACCACTTCGAGAGTGGTTTCAGCCGTCTTCGATTCTTCGACGGTGATCACGCCTTCTTTTCCGACTTTCGCCATTGCTTCAGCAATGAGCTTTCCGATTGTGGGATCATTGTTAGCGGAGATCGATCCGACTTGAGCGATCTCTTTTTCATCCTTAATCGGTTTAGAAAGTTTTTTCAGTTCTGCGACAACCGCTTCAACCGCTTTATCGATACCGCGTTTGATTTCGATGGGATTGGTTCCGGTTGTTACAATCTTAGCTCCTTCACGGAAGATCGCTTGGGCAAGCACGGTAGCGGTAGTTGTACCATCTCCAGCGTCATCACTGGTCTTGCTGGCAACTTCCTTCACCATCTGGGCGCCCATGTTTTCGAACTTGTTTTCAAGTTCCACTTCCTTCGCTACGGTCACGCCGTCTTTAGTGACGGTAGGGGCACCGAAAGACTTTTCGATCACCACATTGCGCCCGCGCGGTCCGAGGGTCACTTTCACCGCTTCAGCGAGGGTATTCACACCTTTGAGGATGGCGCTACGGGCATCCTCTTTAAAACGTAATTCCTTTGCAGCCATTTTCATTACTCCTTAAGTTAAAAGATTACTTTTCAACGATGCCGAGGATGTCCTCTTCCTTCATCATCAAATATTCAATTCCATCCACCTTGATTTCGGTGCCGGAATATTTTCCAAAAAGAACTCGGTCGCCCTTTTTAACTTCCATGGGGACCTTTTTGCCATCTTCGAGGTGCTTTCCATTACCGACCGCAATGACTTCACCTTGCTGAGGTTTTTCCTTAGCGTTATCAGGGATGATAATTCCCCCTTTAGTACGCTCCTCTTCCTCGAACCGTTTCACGATCAACCGATCGTGTAAAGGCTTAATATTCATTGTTTTTCTCCTGTTTTAGCTACGAACAACTAGTTTTTTATAAAAATCCAGGTGTTTACCTTGTGGCGCTATATTGTGAATTTATGAAATTTTGTCAAGGCTAGGGGCTGAAATATTGCCAGAAACTCTGATAGAAAGGGGAGGCGATGAAACAAGACAAACTCCCCTGTGGAAGGACCCGCCCCAAAGAAACTAAGGTCGCTCCCGATATTAAGCAGCTAGTACAGGATTTAGAGGCCTATTGTAACAGCCAGGGGCTTCGGCGCAGTTCTATCAGGCGGAAGATACTGGAGGTCATCGTCAACGACTGCACCCATTTCACCCCCCAGGAGCTTTTAGCGCGGCTTGAGAGGAAAGAACCTGAGATTGGAAGGGCGACTCTCTATCGGACTCTTCCTTTATTAGTGGAATCTGGGATCTTACAAGAAGGGCCCAATACGATCGAAGGGTTTCCTTCTTATGAGCTCAAGCAGGAACACCATGACCATATCGTTTGTCTCGATTGTCAGGCGATCTTCGAGTTCTCCAATCGGAAAATAGAGAAAGAGCAGGACAATCTCTGCGAGGCGATGTCCTTCAAGGCGAAGCACCACACCCACGTTATTTATGCCCATTGTTTGAAGCTGGATTAAAAGGGATGGTTGTGATTGATGGAGACCGCTTCTCCAAGCCAAGAACAGGTAGCGCAGTTATCCCCTCGAGCAAAACTGAGTCCTTGGGCCTGTAAAGCCCCTGCATCTTCATCAACTACAAATTTAAGAGAAACAGAGCCATAGACATCAAGGGTGAAGGAAGTTCCCGCATCCGCCGCAATAGTCTTGTGGGTGCTAGCAGTCTCACAGTGAGTAAAGGTATTTGGGTGAGGCTTGGACCCTGAACAGGAAAAGGCATAGGTCAATCCGATTGCAGTAAAGGGATAACCCCCTCCGTTTGACATAGGAAACTCCCCGCCAATTCCTGCATCGAGGTGCACTGTCAATGTCTGAGGGATCCCGCCAACGTTTATGATGGCTACCTGAAATTGCTTTAAATTATCAATCGGAATGGTGAGCGAGCGAGAAGCCAATCCAACCGCCGGAAGTAAAATAAAAAAAACAAGGAGTTTAGGCATCATTAAAAAGGCCATCCATTATTGATTTTGAAAGCTCCATGTTCCCAATAACCGACCATCGTTGTAATGGGAGGATTCAGCTGGGACTGAATCATCACCGTGCCTTCTAACTGTCCTGTGGTTTCTTGCACGGTGATCTTTGCATAAAGATACACGGGATTGAGCCCGCTGGTTCCGCTATTTGCAATGGAAAACTGGGCGTGTGCAAGAGCCCCTGGGGCCAGGTTGGTTGCAGTGCTGCATTTTTGAGCGGTGGCGCAGGTGATGCTCGTGGCTCCGCATGCGGTTCTGGAATAGCTGCTCCCACGAGGTGTTGGAAGAGGGGCAGTTATGGGACAATAGCACCACACTCCCCCATATTTTTGGCACCAAGAGCCGACACTGGTGTCGGTCTTTGAGGTAATGGTAGTCAGGTTTGTGGTTTGATAGACGGGGAGCAGGGCTTGGGGATCGATCTTAAGTCGGGATGAGGCAATCACATCGATTGTTACGTTTTGTGCGAGTGTTCCCGTGTTTTTTACTTCAATATAATAGATGTGAAAATTCGGATCGAAAATATTTAGGGGAACGAATACGGTTCGAACTGCGTGAGCTTGGAGAGAAAAGATGAGGAAGAGCAACGTGAGGCGGGAAAGCATCTCAGTATTATAGCAAAATAAAAAAATGATTGGGAATTTGAGGGATTGCCATATGCAGTTCGCTAATGATACTGAGTCTCATTATTATGAAGTGGCTGCTTGCATTACTGTCCCTGATTGTTCTCTCGGTCCCTGTTCAATCGGCTCCGGAAGATGGAGTGCCGGAACAGGTTTCAGTTGAATTTACGATTCCTGCATCAGGTGAAGCTGGAGAAGTTAAAGTCCCAACAGTTGAAGAGTTGCGGGAGTTAATGCATCAGGCACATGAGTCGCTTGAAGGTGAAGAAGAAGGGGCAAGTCGCCTTCAGCGGTGGGCAGAAAACTTTCGATTCACCAAAAAAGGGCTCAATGCTTACCGTTGGTTTCTGCTCCAGAGCCAGAACATGACGACGGCTGATCATGCTCAAAATATTGTCTTAATGCTGAGCCTTTCGCATCTCACCGAAACGATCGGGGGACTTTCGCTCGCCTCTTATTCGGTGGCGGAGGCGGGTGGTCTTCCTTGGATTCTTCGTGCTCCCCTTGCTTTGGGGGGAGTGATTATCACACTCCCCGGCTTTGATCCCCTTTGCATTGGTCTGGTGGCGACCTATATGAGGTGGCCGAATCAGGTGAATGCGGTGATGAAGTGGCCCCGGATGTTCGTTTTTAAAACGACGAGTGTGCTGGCTACAGTAACCGGAATCCGGTTCTTTTTGAGGTGGCTCTTTACCCAGCAAGAGGCGATGGAGTTTTTGACTGAAAAATTGGAAAAGGGAAAACCGGGGACTTACCGCTGGGAAAAGGCGGTGAGTAGTTATGAGATAGAGCTTCCCAATGGAAAGGGAGAACCTGCCTTAAAACTTCAGTTTGCGAAGCAGAAGGACAATGCCCTTGCACTGACTCAATTGGATTGGATTGCGGGGGTAGAGACGATAACCCAACGGGAGTTATATCAAGCCCTAAAGCCTTTAGGCTGGAACCTACGGAGTGCCGTTTTTGAGGCCTTAGATCTTTTGAAGCGGGACAAGCTCAATGAATTGGAAAAGCGGGCGTATGTCGAAAAGGTAGAATTGGATGCTGAAAAATTTCAGGTCAGCTACCGGGCTCCAGCTATCCGAATTGGCCATCGTTGGCGTATCAGAACTGGCAGCATTTGCTCTGAGATCGTGCGGGGGAATGTACTGTTTTAGGCTGCTGAGAACACCCTGATCCTGTTAGCGTTAATCCTAGTGAAATGCAGCTCCAGATCCCCACCCTAGAATCTTCCTCCGCATAAGCCTTCATTGAGAATTCTGTAGCTTTGAAATATAATAAAAGAACTTTGAAAATAAGCCATACCCATCTTCTTCTGTTGAGTATAATCAGTTCATTTTCATTGTATGCACAGCGAGTAATCCACGCACCCACCACCTATTTCACTGTCGTTCAGCAAGATCCCACTCGTTACCAAGTGGCCATTACACTTCATTTGATTAATCCCTCTAGTGTTGATCAAACGGTCACAGTAAAGGCGACTAATGGCACAACTAGCAATGTTTATGGAATCGATTCTACGACTACGCAACGGACATTAATCACGAATCAAGTGATCAAGCCTGGTGAAGCTTGGGTGTGGGCGGATTCCAGTGGTTGTTGCAAAACACCTCTGACAGGAGTAACCCCGCTTCCGAAATATTTTGAAATTACCGTGCAGGAAGATTCAGGTTTTATGACAGGAAATGTAGCGGTTCAGTTCATTGTTAAGTATGTCGGCCAGTATGAAGCTTTTACCCTTCCCATCAATGGTGGGCGCCCTTTTTAAGGGCTCCTGTTTCCCATTAATCACGATAGCGAAACAGGACCATCCCGATCTGCACCCCGAGCTGACCGATCCCGCCCTTAAATTCCGACGGATCGATTCCGCATATCATCGCCTAGAACAGCATCGGCATCTGTTTTAGTCATCTGATCCGTCTTCGCTGTCTTCGTCATCGTCCTCGCCGCTCTCCAACTTTCCATTCCCGTCAGTATCGTTACCAAAGTCTGCTGAGGCCTTGACAAGTTTTCGGATCCCTTCCCAAATGTTCTTGTTGGTGGTCGGAGAATCATCGGAAAGATCAATCCTGCCGCTACTTATCAAAACATCCGAAAGGTCTTCCTCCTTGTCATTCACTGATGAGTTGAATGCCAGCCAACGCGCCATGCGAAATGCGACGATCACAGTTTGTAAGTTGTTAGTTGAAACATCAAACCCCTCGCTTCCTGCTGTTAATTCGAACTCTTCATCAATCTCAAAGGCCAAAGTAAATGGAACATCAGTCACGGTGCCGCTGTTTCCCGTCACTCCAGAATAAGTTCCTTCAAGATAAATGCTTTTGCCGAATATATCGTCGCTTTCGGAGATCCCTTCCTCCACCTTGGCGAGCTTCATCTCAAATTCGGTGTAGGTTCCTGAAGGCAGTTGAATGGTTTCAAAAGCAGGACTTACCGTATCCGAAAGAAGATCGATGATATAAGGGCCCTGATACTTGATGTCCCCAGCGCTTTCTCCAGCGCGCTTAAAACGAATTTCCTTAAGGGCAAGGCGAGCGTCTGTCAGTGTTAGCGTGCCGCCTGAGCTTCCGTCTTTATTGGTAGCCGTGATAGAAACCGAAGCGCGTGAGAGCGAGGAGAAAGACTCAAAAGCGTTAAGAATGGCGGCCAAAGAACCTGGCTTTGTCCCCTGTGCAATCAGAGCAATGCCGTAGCTTCCGGTCGTCGTTCCGCACCTGCTGAGGAGGGCGATAACCAATGCGCATAAAATAATTTTTTTCACGGGACACCTCCTAAGGCTTACCGCGTTAGCGGTGCCGCGAGTAAGCCAATATGATAAACGGAGTCAGGCTCTTTGTCCTCCTGACCCAAGCGTTCAATCTGTTTTAGGGCATTCTGCAATATCTCCTTTACCTGAGGAAGTTTCTTCGTCGAGATCGCTGTCGTATGACCTAAGATCAAGTGCATCTCGCCCGACGATTCATCCAGTGCTTGCAACGAAGTGGAAAGCATTTGGTGATGAAACTGCCGCAGAGCGGGCCCAAAAACCTGCCCGATGCAACGAATGTCCTTTTCGACCGGACACACCCTTCCCCCAACCTCCTTTAAAAATCCATTTTCCTGCAGAAAGATCATCGCCTGTTCAATCTGGACATAGCTAAGTCCGCCACGAAGCCTTCCATAAATCCATTTGGGATCCGCTTGAAAATCAGGTAAAGCGGCAAGTTCCCGCAATGCCACATAAAACCAACGAGTCAGGTAGCGATACACTTCTGTTTCTCTTGGGTTCGCCTTGCGATAGGCCCGCATTCTTTGCATCTGCTCCATCGCCTCGACTTTCTCGGTCGGCGAGCCATCCTCTACCCGAACTAAAAGCTCAAAATAATAACGCTCACGTGGAGGAAGATGGAGGACCGGAAAGAGTTTTCTCATCGCCTTTTCGGTCAACTTCCTCCGTCCTCCCAGGATCAGCGGCAGATAACCACAGGAAAAACCTGCTTCTTTTGCCAGTGCTCGCAGCGAATAATCTTGCCGCTGTTCCTGGACCCACTTCACCCATTCCTTAAGGAAGAGGCGATAATCGTGGTAGCTAAAGACATCGGGGCGTCGTTTAGTCTTTTCGATTCCCACAGAGCCTCCTGTCATCAATCATCGATAGAATCTTCCGATTCTGGATCATCGTCCTCGTCACTCTCGAGGGAGCCATCACCATCTGCGTCTTTTCCATAGTCTGCAGAGAATTTGATTCCCCTGCGGATGACCTCCCAGATCTTCTGATTTTTGCCATTCGATTCCTCAGTGAGTTCAATCCTGTTGCCAGTGACTGCCACTTCGGAAAAATCCACATTCTTATCGTTGACCCCGGTGTCGTTGAATGCAAGCCAGCGACTCAAGCGGAAAGCAACGATAATGGGATTGGGATCGGTTTCAGAAATGGCAAATCCTTGGGACGAGTCCCCACTCGGTGTGAGAAAAAATTCCTCTTCCAGTTCAAAGGAAAGCACAAAGGGCATATCGGTCACGGAGCCACTTGCCGTCGAACCCGTATAAGTGCCCGCTAGATAGATACTCTTATTTGCCATTGCATCTCCTGCAGACACTTCGCTCTCTTCTAGCTTTGCAAGCTTCACTTCGATCTGCTTATAAATTCCGCTCGATAGTTGAATCTGCGGAAGTTCTGGGGACACGCTATTGTTGATAAGATCGATGATGTAAGGCCCTCTGAATTTAATGTTCTCATTTTCTTCTTGCTCGGACGAGGAGTCCGCGTCCTCATCTGCAAGCTTGATTTTGATTTCCTTCAAGGCCAGTCGGACATCTGTCAAAGTAAGTGTTCCCACCTGGGTTCCATCGCGATCGATTACTGAAAGCGAGGGGTTGGATTCAACAAACGAGGCTAAAGCGCCTCGTGCCACGTTCAAGTTTCGTGGTTGAGTCCCCTGGAACGACAAGGACGTCATTCCTGGCTCCAGAATCCCAGCATTTTTTCCGCAACTGAGAAAAGAAACTAAGACCAATAAATAAACACTCTTGAATTTGTTTCCATTACGTTTCATGGCGAACCTCCTTCTCCATATGATTTTAGTTTACGCTTGTAAGGAGAAGGAAACGACACAAAGATTGTGAAATCTTGTTATCATTTTCTTGCATTTAAATATGTAATATCAATTAGTTATTAAAATAATTATACAATATAACTCATGTTATTTGTAATCACATTTTGCTTCACTTAGGGCCGCGGTGTTGAGTCCTCATTTAAGTTTGCAAATGATAAGGCAGTATAAAACCCCATTTCGCGCAGGACGATAATCTGTCTTCATAAACACAACTCGTCCAATAAATCGATGAATTCCTCCAGGGCCCCCACAGAACATCCTTAAAGGTCATCTGTGGAAATTAATATCCACACTTTATCGAATATTTGGAATCTATCCATCGTGACAACAGAAACTAGGTATCGGATCATTTAATCAAAGCACTCAACTTTATAGGGGAATAGATCATGAAATTATTATCTTTGTTTTTCGCTTGTATGATAAGTTGCGTCTTTGCGTTTGGATGGAGCATTACTTGCCAACAGAACAATCGATCTTTAGTAATACAGGGCGACGGCAAAAAAGTAGTGTTGGAATTTTTTAGTCGAGAAAAGCCGCTCAATTTTGGAAAAACATTCTTAAATTCCGCTCATATCCATGAGCTAACGATAGAAACATCGATTCCTTGCCTGCAAAGCCCGAAAAATGTTGCAGTTCTTGATTGCAAAGATCTTTCTCCGACGATGACAGTCCACTCACAAGCCATAACAGGATTCCCATTCCATCTGAGAAGTTTCAAGATGACGAAGGAGCATGTTAAGGGAGGTGTTTCTTGGTACGAAATCGAACTCTTTTCATGGGTAACAGGTAAGGGAAGTAGCATGGATAATTTCAGTTTTTCTACTCAAAGCTGCAAATTTAGATAGTTTTAACAATAAATTAAGGGGTCTTATGTTTAAATGTTTCTTTGGAACGATGGTATTCCTTTTGGTTAGTGTGTCGTACGCTTCTGGTGACCAACTCACTTTAGAGTCCCAAGGTTGCAATCTTTCACTCGGCGACTATGAAGTGGCCTTTCCTGGTTTGGAAAAATGTCTCTATAAAGATCAAACGATACTTCAAGCCAAGTGTAAGAGCGGAGTCTTGGTTGAGATTACTCTAAAAGCTCGTCAGTTTTTTAAGAGCCCCGTTATGTTTAAATGTAAGGAATCGCGTTGTACTTACGACAATGGTGAAAAAAAATATGACATCTTTCCATACGCGGATGGCAGATACCAATTTGAAGGGGCGGTTTTTACATGGATCGATCCTACTGAATAAATCGGGTGTTCCCTATTCGATAATTTTTTTAAGTTCGATTTCCTCTAAAGCCCCGGTAAACTCTTTGTATTTCGCCATTTTCTTCACTAGAAGCTGCTTAAAAATAGATCATCGTTCATCATAAAAGAGCGGGTTATTTGCTTGAAAAAAAAGTGGGAAGAATTCTAGATTTTCCTCATAGGTAACCGCTACAGGCCCCCTTCTTCCCGAATTTCTTGAAATGAGTATATTAACTAAGTTACCTTTGGCATCTTTTGCTTTAGCCAAGCTAGTCCCTCCCGTAAGATAATTTCCATAACATTTAGAAGGGGTGCCATCAGTACCAATCCTAACACCCCGAAAGGCAATTCCCAGAGTGTACGTATGGCTAGGAGGCATCATCTGTTTACTGAGTTGGAGGTCTATCCTTGCCTTTTTTCCAACTCCATCCACAAGATAAATTGTCATTCTTGGTAATGAGAGTGTGGGCTCTCGTCCTTCGTCTAAAATCTGCAAAGAGGTCTTCACATGCCCGACAGCTTCTTGTCCCGAAAATTTCAGAAAGGTTTTTGCATCCTGTTCTGGCAAGGCAATCATATAGGCATCTAGTTTCCCCTGGAGCACCTCATTTCGAGGAGAGTCACGGTACAAATGGACTCCGTGATCTATTTCAAGCATGCGTGGTGTTGATTCGATCGATTCATTGGGTGAATTCAACACCATTTTAGGAACATAGTCGTCCATAATAGTATTGCTGATGTGATCATTTCCATAGAGGTGGCCAAGCTCATGGGTCAAGATAGATTGGAGGCGAGTGAAGCTCGTCCAGTCGGGCCCCATCTTAGGAGTATTACGCTCATCATCAATCGGAATTGACATTCCCTTGGCAACCCATAGATAGCCCTTACTCCAATGATGGGCGATATCATATATTTCCTTTTTGGTAAAAGCGACGGGAGTAAGATAGTTTTTCTTTTCCGCTTTTACCTTCTCCGGTTCTACTCCGAAATAGAGATCGAGATCCTGTTCACCCTGGCAAAGGCTAGCACGTTGAAAAATAACTGCGGGTTTATACATAATAGGAATAGTAAGAAGGTCACTGATATATTTTTTCCAGACCCCTACTGCATTTAGAAATGCGGTTTCCACTTTACGCTCTGTCGTTCCAAAGTCGGGGGCAACATGGAGACAATACTTAATGGTGCGTTCCCCTTGAAACCACATGCATCTATTGAGATCATTGGTCTCTCCGCCGCCATGAGCAGAGCCGGCTATACCTTTAGTGGACAGAAACAAAATAAAAGCTAAAAAGATTCTACGAATGTGCATTGCCCCCCCCTTTAAAGATGAAGCTAAACGATAAAATTGAGAGTCTCAAGAACGAACCTCGTTGCCACTCGATTCCTGGTGACCTAAAGTCACCGACAAAAGATTGAGGTGCATAATGCATTGCTCTAACACTCAAGAAACCTCTCGTAGCTTGATTCATGAACAACTAAAAACAAGCAAGCTCACACAACGGCAACTTGCAAAAAAAATTGGCTTTAAAGGTCACACCTCCCTCTCTCGATTTTTAGCGGGGAAAAAAACGCTTTCCGCACAATCCATCGTTCGTATTTGCAGTGTCTTAGGGATTGAGGGAATGGCATTTGAAAAAATAGTACGCACTTTACTTCCCGAAGAGGTCTTTAATCGCATAGATAGAAGAAGTGAAGCAACTTTCTCTGACATTAGAAAATCGCGGGGTCGCGTTAAATTAATGAAGTTCTTTGAGGATGATAGAATTCCACTGCTTTATGACACCTTAAAAATTGTTGGAGAAAGTGATGTCAAAAACCTTCGCAAAGCATTTCACCCACGTTTAATTTATTCCCCTACTGAGATAGAAAATTCATTGAACCGATTGACAGAGATGGGTCTCGCATCAAAAGCAAAAGGAAAGTGGAAGATAGTGGACACCCAACGCGATATTGTAATTCCCTCAAAAAATGCGAATGAATTTGGAAGACGACTCAATCGACGGAGCCTTTCGACCGCACAGGCCTTTTTAAACCACTCTGAGGTGGAACGCATCATGCGAACCATCGTAACGACAGTACGTATACCCGCAGCTGGATCTGCAGTAGAAGCCTTAAGGGCTTTAATTCTAAGGTTTCAAGATGACGTATTAGCACTTCAAGGACAGGAAGATGATGGCGTCGTAGAGGTATTTATTAGCGCGGTGGAAGTTGCAAGAAAGAATCGCCGTAACGATAAGGCAGTATAAAGCCCCATTTCCCGCAGGACGATAATCTGGCTAACTTAAAACTATAACGAATCAATTATACTACTCGCTGCGTCATGTCTGGGGCCTGCGGGGAGCGTCTATATCTGGATATTGGGCAAATGGCCTAAGCCATTGAAATCAGGTGGCCTAGGCCATTCGCCCAATAGCTAATCTCACCCAAAAGTCCGAAATTGTAAGGTGTGAAACTTGGGAAGGAGTCCCGATGAACAAACACCTTATTTATGACCTGCCAACCAGGCTGTTCCACTGGCTCTTTGCCGGGCTGTTCGTAGCAGCATTTCTCATCGCGAAGACCGTGGATGATGAGTCGTCGCTGTTTTCGTACCACATGCTGGCGGGGCTGCTCTTGGGGGGTGTCGTCCTACTTCGCCTCATCTGGGGGTTCGTAGGCACGAAGTATTCCCGTTTTGCGTCATTCGCACTTCACCCTCGGGATCTTATGACCTACTTCACCACGATGCTTTCGGGGGCAAAGCGAAAGTGGACAGGCCACAATCCCGCATCGAGCTGGGCTGCACTTATCATGTTTGGGCTAGCGTTGGGGCTCGGCCTTACTGGGTATCTCATAGCAAGTGGTCACAAGGAGACCTTCGAGGACATACACGAGTTACTAGCCAACGGATTTCTCATCGTCGTCCTCCTCCACGTCGCCGGGGTCGTCCTCCATGCCATGCGACACCAAGACTCTATTCTGGTAACAATGATCGATGGGGCAAAGTCCGGAATTCCGGTACCGGAACCCGTTAAACCGCGTCCAATCGCCGGTTTCGTATTCCTCGCTTTAGTCGCGGTTTTTGGGCTTTACCTGAATAGCGGATTCGATAGTGGGCGAGGGACTCTGACCCTCTTGGGAACTACCCTTCAATTGGGGGGAAGCGAGGGCGGTGAGGACAAGCACGGAGAGAAAGGCGAAAGGCATGAACAAGATCACGATGACGACGACTAAGGAAGTGAAGAGATGAACCAACGCGAGCGCTTCGTCATCTCCGCCATTCTCCTTTTCGTAGCGGTCCTAGTCGGTGTCGATATTTTTAACGACTTTCGCGAGGGAGTGGTCGTTTGGCACCTGCTTTCCGAGGGTCTTATTGGAGGAGCGGCGTTAGCTGGGGTGTTCTACCTGCTTCAAGGAACGTTCACGCTTCGTCACCGACTCCAGACTGAGATCGAGAATTTTTCCGCATTCAAACGAGAGGCGGAAGCCTGGAGGGCCGATTCCAGAAAGTACGTGGAGGGGTTGGCTCGCGCAATCGATCAGCAGCTCACTAAATGGAATCTCACCGTCGCGGAAAAGGAAGTCGCCTTCCTACTTTTGAAGGGCTTGAGTCTCAAGGAAATAGCGGACATCAGAAAAACGACGGAAAAGACGGCTCGGGTTCAGTCGATGGCGATTTACAGCAAGGCAGGAATCTCCGGCCGCTCTGAACTTTCAGCCTTCTTCCTAGAAGATCTTCTGCTTCCGGCAACTCAAGAAAAGAGCAGTCTCGAATGACGAAATCGATTTCTTTCGAATGCCTCAACGGTCTCACGAAAAGAGAGGGCGGACTTTCGAAGTCTGAAGCCGATGCCCAGCGCTCACGCTACGGCGCCAATGACATCGTAGAGGTGTCCGGAAATCCCTGGCTACAACTCGTCGCCGAAACCTTCAAAGATCCGATGCTCTGGTTGCTCATCGGAATCGGCGCCATTTTTTTGGCCATCGGCGAGAAAACGGACGGCATTACCCTCTTCGTCGCCGTCCTACCTTTGTTTCTCATGGATGCCTTTCTCCATTGGAGAACTCAAGCCTCAACCTCGGCCCTCAAGAGTCAGCTAAGTAGTCGGGTCACAGTAATGCGCGACTCGAAGGAGCTCGAGGTAGATACCCGAGAGCTCGTCCCGGGCGATTTAATCGCGGCGAAATCGGGATTGATGTTGCCCGCTGACGGTGTATTCCAAGCCACCAGCGACCTTCAGATCGACGAGTCGGTTCTCACCGGCGAGTCTCTCCCCATCGCAAAAAAACAGACCACTTTGGATCCCTTTGCCCTCGCGGATAAAGGGGACGTAAAAATTCCTTCGGAGACTTTGGGTTTTGCCGGAACTCGTGTGCTGACGGGCGGGGGGCGGCTTCGAATTCTTGCTACGGGCTCGAGCACCGCTTACGGCGAGATTGTTCAGTCGGTATCGCAGATGCCGCACGAGCGAACTCCACTGCAAAAGTCGATCACTCGTCTCGTCCAAATTCTGATCTACTCAGCCCTGGCGCTTTGCTCGCTCTTGGCGGGGGTCCGAATCTTTCAGGGACACGGGTGGCTCGACGCCCTTCTGAGCGCGAGCACCCTTGCAGTCGCCGCGATTCCCGAGGAGTTTCCGGTCGTCTTTACGTTCTTTCTGGGCGTCGGGATCTTCCGACTTACCCGAAGAAAGGTGCTCGTTCGCCGTTCCGTGAGTGTCGAGAACATCGGGCGCATCACCCAAATCTGCACCGATAAAACCGGTACCATCACGGACGGACATCTCACGCTGACTCATGTCGACGCGGAAGAAGGATTGGGCGAAAGAGGCATGCTGATTGCGGCCCTCGTCGCTTCCAACTCAGAAACCGATCCGATGGATAGCGCGATTCAAGAAGTTTGCCGAAGTAAGGGCGTGAACGCGCCAACAAGAATGCGGACATTTCCGTTCACCGAAGACAGGAAAAGGGAAACGAGTATCGCATTGGACTCTACCGGTAAGGCATTTGCTTACATGAAGGGCGCCCCCGAGACGCTGCTGGGCCTTTCGTCTCTCAACCGTGAGGGGAAGCTTTACTGGAGAAACAAAGTCTCCACTTGGGCCAAGGACGGTCATAAAGTCATCGCAGTTGCCCAAAAAGGACTGAGTTCCGAAGCAGCCGATCAAGAGCCCGAAAGTGGGCTTCAATTTTGTGGTCTTCTTGCGTTTGAAGACCCCGCCCGCCCGGAAGTCCCCGAAGCGATGAGCTACTGCCGTGACAACAATGTCCGGGTGCTCATGATTACTGGTGATCACCCGGACACGGCGGCGGCCATTGCCAAAGACGCGGGTCTTACCACGTCGGAACCCAGGGTAATCTCGGCGGAAGCCGAGCCGGAAAAGTTCGAGGAGAAAGCGCTTCTCGAAGCCCCGCACTTTCTCAAGTCGCTCGATGTCGTGGCCCGTTGTACCCCGATGCAAAAGCTGCGCATCGTGACCGCTCTTCAAAGAGCTGGGGAACTCGTCGCGGTGACGGGAGACGGTGTGAACGATGTCCCCGCCCTCAAAGCCGCCGACATCGGTATTGCCATGGGAGAGCGAGGTTCTAGGAGCGCAAAAGAAGTTTCGTCGATTATTCTCGCGGACGACAACTTCAGCACCATCGTGAATGCTATTCGCGAAGGGCGTCAACTTTTCGAGAACTTACGTCTGAGTTTCAAGTACCTGCTCTTCATTCATATCCCTTTGGTACTTATGGCCGCAGTGATTCCGCTCCTTGGATACCCGCTTCTTTTTTTGCCGGTGCACATTGTATGGCTAGAGTTGATCATTCACCCATCGGCGCTTTTCGCATTTCAGAGTCCGGCCGACCACTCAGTTAAAAAGCGAAAGCCTTACACCACCTTTTTTAATCGAAGCGAATTCATCTCTATCTCTGTTTTAGGGCTGCTTGCAGCAGCGGCGATAGGTCTGAGCTTCATTCTTGGACTAGATGAATCCTCCGATGTCGGTCATGGCAGGGCAAAGGCGATGGTGACCATTACTTTTTGGAGCGCCGGTGTCTTGGCGTTTTTGACAAAGCTCAAAAACAAAGCGTCCATTGTTATTTTTGGGATGACGATATTGTCGACCGTCGCACTACTTCAAGTACCCGTCCTTGCTCGCTTGCTCCATCTATCGCCGCTCCACCAAGCTGACTGGATAGTTTCCGTTGGAATGGTCTCGGCCTGCTTAATCCTCGGTGTGGCTTTCCATCGAAGAAGTACGTCTATATACGAGAGAACATAAACCGTTTTCTTAGATCAATTTTTGAATGGTCTGCGCCATTTCCACGGCGGCATCGGCACAATCACGCCCTTTGTTGCCCGCCTTGCCCCCGGCGCGATCCATGGCTAATTCTTCTGATGGAGTTGTGAGTACGCCAAAAATAATCGGGACTTCGGTTTCAAGCGCTACCTGCTGGCAGCCCTGGCTGACTTGATCACAAACATAATCGAAGTGTTGAGTATCTCCTTGAATCACCGCCCCAAGGCAAATGATGGCATTCCATTTCCCCTGTTTGGCTAATAGTTTTGCAATGAGAGGAATCTCCACTGCGCCTGGTACTTCGACGATGCACATCTGTTCTTCAGTAATATAAAGCTCCTTGAAGCGATCCAATACGCCTTGCTTGAGTCGAGAGGTGATCTCTTCATTAAAACGGCTGACGACGATGGCAAATTGGTAAGGCAAGCTCATAAAAGGTTCCTATCGGTCAGAAGGTGTCCTAGTTTATCTCGCTTTGTACGAAGGTAGTGGATATTGGTATGGTTTGGACTCATTTCAATAGGGACTCTTTCCACAATTTCTAAATCGTAGCCATGCAGCCCGTAAATTTTCTTGGGGTTATTGGTAAGGAGTTTGATTTTTCGTACTCCTAAATAACGGAGGATCTGGGCGCCAATTCCGTAGTCGCGCTGATCTCCTTTAAAACCCAATTTATGGTTCGCTTCGACAGTATCTAAGCCTTCTTCTTGAAGGGCATAGGCCTTGATCTTATTGGCGAGTCCTATGCCGCGTCCCTCTTGTCGCATGTAGAGCAGGACGCCACCATGTTCACCAATCTGCTTGAGTGAGGCATCGAGTTGCCAGCCGCAATCGCAGCGCCGTGAGCCAAAGGTATCGCCGGTTAAACATTCGGAATGGGCACGTACTAAAGTTGGGGTATTCGGGTCGGTTGGGCCATTTACCAATGCTAAATGTTGGGAGTGATCAATGAGGCTTTCAAAGACTCGGATCTCAAAATCACCATGATCGGTTGGAAGTTTTGAGGTGGCGACCTCTTTAATCAGACATTCCCGATGGGTTCTATAAGCGATCAGATCATTGATCGCCGCAATTTTAAGTCCGTGTTTTTGCGCAAAGGGAATCAGCTGATTCAGTCGGGCCATGGTACCATCTTCATTTAAGATTTCGCAGATGACCCCCGCAGGTCGCAGTCCAGCCATTCTCGCGAGATCGACACTGCCTTCGGTCTGCCCAGCACGCACTAACACTCCGCCATCTTTTGCACGGAGAGGGAAAATGTGTCCGGGGATGACGAGATCTTTTTCGGTGCTTTCCGGATCAGAGGCCACTTTGATCGTATGAGCGCGATCGGCCGCCGAAATTCCGGTTGTCACTCCCGAGGCCGCTTCGATCGAAACGGTAAAGGCGGTGGAATAAGGAGAGCGGTTGTGAGGGGTCATCATTGGAAGTTTCAATTTATCAACTTGGTTTGAATCTAACGACAGGCAGATAAGCCCTCTTCCGTGGGTTGCCATGAAATTGATCGCCTCCGGGGTGATTTTCTCCGCGGCGATGACAAGGTCGCCTTCATTCTCGCGATCCTCGTCATCCACGAGAATAACCATTTTTCCGTGACGGATATCTTCAATGACCGATTCAATGGGGGCGAAGGGCATTTTCAACTCTTTCTTTCCAAAGTTCTATCTGCTTAGAAACTATTTTTCCTAGCCAATCAAATTCTAAATTAACCTTGTCCCCTTCTTTGAGTTCTTTGAGGTTGGTGAGTTCTAAGGTTTGGGGAATGAGCATCAGCTCTATCTGATTCCCTGAGGTTTCATTAATAGTGAGGCTGACCCCATTTACTGCAATCGAACCCTTGGGAAGGATCCAGTTCAGGAATTCATTGTCAATTTCCCCTACGATCAATTTCAGGAACCCCCCAAGCTCTTGGCGCTGGCTCACAGTGGCGATGCCGTCGACATGGCCCATCACAATATGGCCACTCAGGCGGGTTGAGAGGGTGACCGCCCGTTCGAGGTTGACCTGCTTTCCTAGCATCAGATCCTGAAAATGGGTTTTCTCTAAGGTCTCAGGGGAGATATCGGCGGCGAAGCGCCCACCCTGTTCGGGGCTCACGACCGTGAGGCAGACCCCATCGACCGCAATGCTTTCCCCGGTTTTCAGGTCGTCATAAGGGGATTCTAAGACAAGGCGCATTCCGGACCCCACCGGCTGACGGGAGTGGACTTTTCCTTGGGATTCAATGATTCCGGAAAACATAGGTTAGGGATTACCTTAAAAGCTGACTATTCGCCAGTTTTGCCAGCAGTATTGCATGGGCCGGAGGTACATTTTGCTGGGGGGGGAGTGCTTTCACTTGCGGCTGGTTTAGATTCCGAATCTTTAGGTTTAGGGGAGCTTTTATAGTCCGAGGCATACCAACCGGAGCCTTTTAAATGGAAGCTAGTCCTTGAAATCAGCTTCGAAACCGGCCCCTTTCCGCACTCCTGGCAGGTTTCCAGGGGGGCATCGGAGAACTTTTGGGTTATTTCAAAGACTTTGTGGCAACTCCCACATTCATATTCATAGATAGGCATAACCCCTCTAATCTGGGGATCATTAATTTCGAGTCAAGTCAGGTTGACTTCATTTAGAGGATTCCCATACTTAGCTTCGTACACAGCGGAGGAAACTATGGGAAAAATTATCGGAATCGATTTAGGAACTACAAACTCGGTCGTAGCAGTAATGGAAGGCGATGATGTGAAGGTTATCGCCAATGAAGAGGGGGGCAGAACGACCCCTTCCGTTGTGGCCTTTACCAAAGACAATGAAAAGCTGGTCGGCCAGGTGGCGAAACGCCAGGCTATCACCAACCCTGAAAATACCATCTACTCCGTGAAGCGGTTCATGGGGCGGCGTTTTGAAGAGGTTGGGGATGAAACGAAGCATGTCCCTTATAAGGTAGTCAAAGGCTCTTCGGGCGGTGCAGAGATCGATATCCGTGGGAAAAGCCAGAGTGCCCCTGAGATTTCGGCCCTCATTCTCCAAAAGCTGAAAAAATGTGCTGAAAACTATTTGGGTTCTGAAGTGACCGAAGCGGTCATTACCGTTCCCGCCTATTTTAACGATGCCCAACGGCAAGCCACCAAAGATGCTGGCCGGATTGCTGGTCTGGATGTGAAGCGCATTATTAACGAACCCACTGCAGCCGCTCTAGCCTATGGTTTAGACAAGAAGAAAGAACAGAAGATTGCCGTCTACGACTTCGGAGGAGGTACCTTCGATATCTCTATCTTAGATGTGGGCGATAACGTGGTTGAAGTGAAATCGACCAACGGGGATACTCATTTAGGCGGTGACGATTTCGATCAAAAGATCATCCAATGGTTGATTGAGGAGTTTAAAAAGGATCAAGGGATCGATCTGAGTAAAGATAAGATGGCACTTCAACGGTTGAAGGAATCGGCCGAGAAGGCAAAGATCGAGCTCTCCTCGGCAATGGAAACGGAAGTGAATCTTCCTTTTATCACTGCCGATGCGAGTGGCCCTAAACATCTTCAGATTAAATTAACTCGTAGCAAATTTGAACAGCTGACCGAAGATCTCGTGGAGCGGTCGGTTGAGCCTTGCCGCAAAGCTTTGCAAGATGCTGGTTTAAAGGCGAGTGAAATCGATGAAGTGGTGTTGGTAGGAGGCTCCACCCGTATTCCTAAGATTCAAGAGATCGTAAAGAAATTTTTCGGAAAGGAACCGAACCGCAGCGTAAACCCGGATGAAGTGGTGGCGGTGGGGGCTGCGATCCAAGGTGGAGTGCTGAGTGGTCAGGTAAAAGACCTTCTCTTGTTAGATGTCACCCCACTTTCCTTAGGAATCGAAACATTAGGCCATGTCTTCACGAAGTTAATCGATCGAAATACGACGATTCCTTCTCGGAAGAGTCAGGTCTTTTCGACCGCCGAGGATAACCAGACGACGGTGGAGATCCACGTGCTCCAAGGAGAGCGTGAGATGGCCTATGACAACCGTACTTTAGCCCGGTTTCAATTGACGGGGCTGCCTTCTGCTCCTCGAGGCGTTCCTCAAGTCGAAGTCACATTTGATATCGACGCGAACGGTATCGTTCACGTGGCTGCGAAAGATCTGGGAACGGGTAAAGAGCAGTCGATTAAGATCACGGCGAGCAGTGGTTTGAGTGAGTCGGATATCCAACGGATGGTGAAGGATGCGGAAAGCCATGCCGAAGAGGATAAGAAGAAAAAAGAAAAGATTACCCTTAAAAATAACCTCGATAGCTTGGTCTACAGCACCGAAAAACTCTTCAAGGAAAATGGGGACAAGCTCTCAGCTGATCTCAAAGGCCAGGTTGAATCTTTATTGAAGGAATCGAAAGAGGCGGTCACAAAAGATGATCACGATACAATGAAAGCGGCCTTCGATAAGTTGAATGCCCTTTCGCATAAGATGGCAGAAGAGATGTATAAGACGACCGCTCAACAGCCTCCTCAACCAGGCGGCCCCGAAGCCTCTGGTGGTACGGAACAGAAAAAAGAGGATGAGCCGATTGAGGCTGAATTCCGCGAAGAAAAAGGGAATTAGACCTTAGAAATTGACCCTCTTCGCGTTATGATGAGGGAATGATCCGGGTCGTCATTCAAGAGGGTTCTCCCCCTATCCCAAAGTGGATAGATGTCCAAGATCCCACTCCAGAGGAGTTGGGGGGAATAGCGGAAAACTATAAACTCCATCCCAATTTAGTGCAGGACTGCATGGAGCCTGCTCACCTGCCAAAGCATGAGCGATATGAAGACACCACCTTCATGATCATTCGGCAGTTTGATGATACCTGCAAACCTAATGAAGATAGTATCCAAGCCATGACTCGAAAGATCGCCTTTTTCTTAGGCGATGGTTTTTTGATTACGGTCCACCGACATGATCCGGCCTATATTCAAGGGCTCCGGGCGAAATACGAAGGTAAATCGGGAGCGATTCTCCAATTGATTTTATTGGAAATGATCTTAGCGGCGGTTGAGACTTACCATAAGCCATTAGAAGATGCTGAAATCCAGATTCATGATTTTGAAACGGCCTTGCTTAATTCAGATGGAGGAAGAAACTGGCAAAAGATATTCCGAACCAAGTGCCGGTTGATGGTAATGAAGCGGATCCTATGGCATTGCATGAATGCTGTGCAAAAGTTTACGCCGTTTTCGGAACATAACCTTCCGGTTCGCGAGAATGTCCGTGAAAGGATCGAGAGCCTTTACACCTTTGCGGATAGTTTACTCGATGATCTGAGCAGTTTGCTCAATATCCAAATGGCGTTGGCTTCAAATCGACTTGCAAGCACAAGCATCAAGGCTAATGAAGTGATGAAGGTTCTTACCATATTCTCGGCCTTTTTCTTACCGATGAATTTTATTGTAGGGGTTTATGGCATGAACTTTAAATACATGCCGGAGTTGGAATGGCGATATGGTTATCTCGGGGTATGGGGCATTCTGATGGTGACTGTGGCAACGATTTATCTTTGGTTTATTCGGAAGAAGTGGATACGGAAGGGGCACCTCTCTTGATTTATTGGAACTATGGTACAATTCAAATGAATGAAAACGATTCTTTTAATTGCTTTAATTCTGGCTTTTTTTGCGCCAGCAACGAGCAACGCATCAAGAACTGTCGGAGTTACTGCCTCTTGCAACTCAAGCTCAATCTACGAGTTTGCCCCCACCATAAGAGTCACTAATATTAGCAACCTAGCCATTACAGTATCGATCTCAGAAAGCCTTTCGCTTGTGTCATCGTCTTCCAAGACTACCGTTGCATTTTCAGTCCCTTTTCAACCTTTTTGCATTTCTCCTGATTGCACCCCAGTCACTGCTGGCAATAGCATTCAACCCGGGCGTACGGTTATTTTTAAGGGGAACATCGGCAGTGGTAACAGCTATAATGGTACCTTATTGTTTGAGGCCCAAATTACTGTTGAGGGAAATACGGGTGCTGTGAGTGCAAGCGGCTCTTTATATTGTAGGTATTTTACCCTGCCAAACAACAGTCTTTCCATACAGGAACCCATTCAAATCAACGACGGCCATGCTTTCTAACCCTACCAAGTCGAGAGTTTGTTTCCGGCATTCAATGCTAAGGAATTCGACACTGTTTGCCAGCGCCTGAAAGAGAAAAGTCTGGCGGCATTCGAAAGCGAATAGCTTCTTGCCTGTCCAAATGAATTGTCACAATATGTTGGGCATGCAATTTACCATTTCTCATTTGTTAGGGCGTGAAGTTTTAGATTCTCGGGGCAATCCCACATTAGAGGTGGAGGCCACGCTAGCCAGTGGTGCGAAGGGAAGGGCGATTGTTCCTTCCGGAGCGTCAAAAGGACATCGTGAAGCGCTTGAGATGCGCGATTTTGAGAGTCCTCGGTATGGAGGAAAAGGGGTTAAGAAGGCGGTGGGGTTGGTCTCCCAGACGCTTTTGCCTGTTCTAAAGAATTTATCATTCTCCCATATTAAGGAAGTGGATAAGCGGATGTTGGAGTTGGATCCCTCAGCTCAAAAAACAAAGTTGGGCGGGAATACGCTTTTGGCGGTTTCGATGGCAGTCGCTCAAGCGGCCGCGGTTGAGGCGAAGCAGCCTTTGTTTTTATTGATCAATGAATGGATGGGGCTTGCGAAAAAAGATCTGAAGCTTCCCGTTCCCTTGATGAATATCTTAAATGGTGGGGTGCACGCCGATAATGGACTCGAGGTGCAGGAGTTTATGATTGTCCCGAAAGGCTTTCCCACTTTTTCGGAAGCGTTACGGGCAGGGACAGAGGTTTTCCATGCGTTGAAGAAGGAACTCTCTTCACGGCAACTTTCTACATCAGTTGGGGATGAAGGGGGATTTGCCCCGAGATTGAAAAATAATGACGAGGCATTGGAGTTGATCAGCCAGGCGATCACCAAAGTGGGGTATCGTTTGGGAGAACAAATCTATTTGGCATTAGATGTGGCCTCGAGTTCTTTTTATGAGGGAGGAAAATATCGTTGGGGTCAAAGCGCCATCTCTGCAGAGGAATTATTAGGTATTTATGGAAAATGGACGCAGAAATATCCCATTATCAGTATTGAGGATGGACTGCAGGAGGAGGATTGGATTGGGTGGAAAAGGATGACGACGGAACTGGGCAAGAAAGTTCAGTTGGTGGGGGATGATTTGTTTGTAACCCAAGCGCAGTGGCTGAAAAAAGGGATCGATGAAAAGGTGGCGAATGCTATCTTGGTGAAGGTAAATCAGGTGGGAACTTTATCGGAAACTTTCGATACGATGGAATTGGCCAGCAAGAATGGTTACCGAAGTGTGGTCTCTCACCGCTCGGGGGAAACGGAGGATTTGACGATCGCCCATTTAGCGGTGGGGAGTGGTTGTGGTCAGATTAAAACAGGTTCCCTTTCCCGAGGAGAGCGGACGGCAAAATATAATGAGTTGCTTCGGATCGAGGAGACGGGATTAGGGTTCTAAAGGATCCAAGAGGCGGGTCGCTCGCTGGATCTGCTTTAAATTATCTTTAAAAAAGTGGCAGGCGGCTGCATAAACAGGGGAAGGTTGTAGCATCGGGTTGACCTGGATCTGCTGTCGATTGGAATCGTAAATAGCAGGAGTTGCGGATCGGATAATCTTTATTTCCGGTTCTTCGGGGACAGGTTGCTTAGGGGCTAGGATTCGAAAGGCATCGGCTAGCCTTTCATATTTTTCATAGAGCTCTTCAATATTGGGATAGACGGTTTCATTTTCAATCCACCTCAAATGGTATTCGATCTTATCCCATGGAGTGGTGTGAAAGAGGGCAAATTCGTTTTTCCGAAATTCTAGGATTTTGTTTTGCGGGTAGATTTTCCAGAAGAGGGGATCTGGGTTTTGATGAATGAGTAAAGGTTTGTAAGGAGAAAGAAATTTGGGGAGGTGAGGCGGCGCCAAGTGAAAATCTCCGACTAAAGCAAAGATTACTGTTTCTGGCTGGATGTGAGGAAGCAGGTGCGCGGCCATGTTACGGTCTTTTTCAGAGAGTGGGGTTTTGCAGCTTAAAGGGATTAGTTCCAAGTGATGGCGGTGACAGTAGTGGAGGATTGCCTCATATCCTGTTTTAGGGAAATACCATTCGGGGTGGAGGCCATTGGGGGTAAGCATTTCGAGGGCTACCTTTAGCTTTTTCCCTGTGATTTCAGTAAGTTGTTTAAGGTGAGAGAGGATTACTAAGGCCTTGCTTTGGGATCGCGGGAGGCTATGGTAATCTCCGCACAAAATGAGACGGGACTGTTTCAGTGCGTCGCAAAAACTCTGAAGGGGGATCTTTTTAATCGGAACCCCAAAGCTTTTTTCGTAATTGTCGGCGTATTTTAGTAAACTAGAATGGTAGGGAATTTCCCATTTCCGAGCGGATGCCTGTAAATAAGCCGTTTCTCTCCGTAGCCAACGGAGCAAAATTTTAACTGGATACATTTGGAGGTGACTGTGGTGAGGGCGCTGGGGATTAATTTAATTATATCGCTTCTTGGGTTGTGTTGCGGAGTGGCTTATTCTATCGAAGCGCCAAACCCCAGTGTTTCCAATTCCTTAGAGACGATTTTAAAAAGCACGCTTGCCAATAATGGTCAGATCCAGGAGGCGGTGGGGGATATTGAAGCCGCACGCGCTCAACTCGATCAAGCTCGGGCGGCGATGTGGCCCAAAGCTTCGGCGATGGTGTTAGCGGCCCCTATTTTTGAAGAACGCGGCAATGCTTTAAATTCCACCTCGAATTGGGGCAAATGGGGGCCGTTTATCACCGGCGGTGTGCAGATTGTGGAGCCCCTTTATACCTTTGGGATGATTGGGAGTTATCGAAAGGCGGCCGAAGGTCAGATTACAGCAAGGAGTGAGTTGGCCCAAGTGAAACGGGATGAGATGGTGATGGCGGCGAAGGAATTTTATTACAGCTACCAGATGGCCTCGGATCTCGGAAAATTGGTTGACGATCTGATTGGTTTTTTAGAGGAAGCGGTCACGACAGCTGAAGATCAATTAAAAGACAAAAAGAAAAAGGGAACAGTAAAGCCTCACGATGTTTTCAAACTTAAAAGTGCTTTAGAAGATCTCAAACAAAAACAGCTCTATGCCATTCAAGGTCGGCAGACGGCCGAGCGCGCGGTGGCATGGGTGTCGGGTATGGGGCTCGATATGAAATCGAAAAGTCCATTGAAACCGGAAGCATTTCAGAAAAAAACACTTGAGGAATATTTAAAAATCGCGAAAGCAAAGCGCCCCGAGTTTCGCGCTTTAACAGCTGGGCAGGAAGCAAGAACTGCCTTGGCCGATGCGAAACAGGCGCAGAGTTATCCGGTGTTGTTTGTGGGGGCATTTGCTTCCTTGGCTTGGTCGCCGGTAAGGGATCGCCAGACTTCAGTTTATGCCCAGGATAATTTCAATCAAAACCAAGGGGGCGCTGGAATTGGTTTGAAGTTTGATCTCGAATTCGCCCGGCACGCGGCGGAGGCGGCGGAACAGCGGGCCGAGGCGATGAAGTTGCAGGCGAAAGAGTCCTATGCGGTTCCCGGTATCGAATTGCAGGTAAAAAAGGCCTTTTGGGAATTGGAGCAGGCGGTAACGGGATTAGAAGTGGCAGAAAGAAGAAAGGCGATCGGGAAGAAATGGTTTGTGCAAAGTGCAATGGGTTGGTCCATTGGAATCACTCCTGCGAAAGATTTGTTAGAGGCGCTTGAAGGAGATGGACAGGCGAAGCGCAACTATATCGAAACGATTTTTGCTTACAATATGGCTCTTTCTCGATTGTCGCAGGCGATTGGAGAAGAGGTGACTTCTCTTAAATATCGATGAGATTGCCGTGCTCTGTTGAAATCATCGCTTTTTATCCAATTTTGTCGGGTTTGGACTCGCCTGCCGGCTGACGTAGAAATTCAGATAATCTGCGAGGCCAATGATTCTGAAGCTTCGAGAGGTCTTTGTTCCTTGCGCTTTGGAGCTCTTTAACTTTCGTGCTGGAGAAGTTTAGTAAAGTGGCGAAGACGTCAAGCCAGCCCCATACCCGACAAAATCGGATAAAAAGCGATGGTTTCAACAGTGCAAGATTGCCGCGTCGCTCGCTTCGCGAGCTCCTCGCAATGACAGAGTGGGGTTAAAGTTCACCGAGGTAGGTTTTTCTCACCTGATCATTATCCAACAACGACTTGGCTTCATCGGCCATCACAATCTCCCCCACATCCAAAACATAACCACGATGAGAAATCGAAAGGGCGGCCCGTGCATTTTGCTCGACGATAAGCACTGTTACGCCTTGTTTGTTGATCCGTTGGATTGTTTCAAAGATGGCTTTGGTGACCTGTGGAGCGAGCCCTAGTGAAGGTTCGTCGAGGAGGATCATCTTCGGTTTCGAGAGTAGAGCACGACTGATGGCCAACATCTGCTGCTCGCCGCCGGAAAGAGTTCCTGCTACCTGTTTTTTTCTTTCTGAAAGTCTTGGGAAAAGGGTGTAGACCTCGTCGAGATCAGACGGCGTAAGCTTTCGGATGTAACCCCCCATCAAAAGATTTTCATACACGGTGAGGTTGGCAAAGATTCCCCGTCGTTCCGGGACGTGGGAAATGCCTAATCTTACAATTTCATGGGCCTTTAGTTTTTGAATCGGTTTCCCTTCCCATTCGATGGTGCCTTTCGAAGGACGAAGGAGGGCAGAAATGGTTCGCAGGATGGTGGTTTTACCGGCGCCATTGCAGCCAATTAATGCAACTATCTCTCCGCCCTTAATCGAAAGATCGACTTTTCGAATGGCCGCGAGGGGTCCGTAGCATACCTCCACCTGTTTAAGCTCTAACATCTTAGGCCACCCCCAGATAAGCTTCGATGACTTTGGGGTTGTGTTGGATCTCTTTGGCGGTACCAAAGGCGATCACCTCTCCATGATCCAATACGACAATTTTTTCACAGATTCCCATGACGAGCTTCATGTCATGTTCTATCAAAAGGATCGAAAGGTTGAAGTTTTTACGGATGAGCGCAATGGTGTGCATCAGTTCCGTTTTTTCTTGCGAATGGAGTCCTGCAGCCGGTTCATCAAGGAAAAGGACTTTGGGTTCGGTTGCAAGGGCCCGGGCGATTTCTAAGCGGCGTTGGTTTCCGTAAGACAGATTTTTGGCCACATCATCTTTTCGATGGGAAAGTCGCAGAAGGTCTAAAAGTTTGAGGGCGTGATCTTGCCAGCCCTTTTCGATTTCCTGGAATTTTCGATCCGCAAAAAGCCAGTTCCACCAATGGTAATTCAGTCGCATGTGGAAAGAGATCATTACATTTTGTAGAACCGTGAGATCCTTAAAGAGTCGAATGTTTTGAAAAGTTCGGGAGAGTCCGGCCTTTCCAATATGGTAGGGCTTAAGGCCTAAGAGAGATTTGTCGTCGAGGTGAATCGTACCGGTGTTGGGGCGATAGACTCCGGTAATCAAGTTAAAAACGGTGGTTTTTCCTGCGCCGTTGGGGCCAATCAGGCCATAGAGGCTATTGGGTGGCAGGTCGAGTGAAAAACCGGTGACCGCCTTCAATCCGCCAAACTGAATCGAGAGGTTGTTGATTTTAAAATGGCCGCTACTTGCCACCGTTCTCCTCCGCGGCCTTCAGTTTAGGGTTCTTTTTAAAATAGGAAAAAAGGTTCCAAAATTCGAGGTGGCCCATGATTCCCATCGGACGGACTAACATCACGATGATGAGGAGTAAGGGGAAAATCACTAAACGGTATTCGGCAAAGACACGAAGCATTTCTGGGAGTACGGTAACAATCAGAGCCCCTAAGATCGATCCCGAAAGGCTGCCCATGCCTCCAATCACAACCATGATGATGGCATCCACTGAACGGGCAAAATTGAAGGAGTTGGCGTCGATGAAACCTTGGTAGTGCGAGAAAAGACCGCCTGCGACGCCGGCAAAAAAGGAGCTCAGCACGAAGGCGCGGACTTTATATTTGCTGGTATTAATTCCCATCGCTTCGGCGGCGATTTCATCTTCCCGGACAGAAAGAATGGCGCGACCGAAACTGGATCGGAAGAGGCGATAGAGAAAAAAGAAGGTAGCGGCAACCCAAAGATAAACCCAGAAAAAATTGGCCATTCTGGGAATCGCGGGAAGTCCTCGGGGTCCTCCAACGATTTCAATGTTTAAAATCAAGATGCGGATGATCTCACTGAAACCTAAAGTCACGATGGCGAGATAATCTCCGCGAAGTCGAAGGGAAGGGAGCCCGACTAAATAACCGGCGAGGGCCGCTCCTAATCCGCCAATAATAACGGCCAACTGGACACCGAAAATAGATTGGGCAAAAAAACTGTTCGGGATCACGGTTGTGAGGGCGGCGCTGAGATAAGCGCCTACCGCCATGAATCCAGCGTGGCCGAGTGAGAACTGTCCGGCGAAGCCATTTACAAGGTTAAGGCCAAGGGCCAGAATCATGGCGATTCCACAGTTAATGACGATCCGGAGATAGTATTGATTGATGCTCGATTCGATGGCGAATTGGAATCCAAAAATGAGAAGCAGGACCAACGCAATTTTGAGGGCCTCTTTGAGCCAGAGGGGTTTCATACCTTCTCCTGGCGAAAGGTTCCAAAGAGTCCGGCCGGTTTGAAAAGCAGAACCAAGATCAATAGAGCAAAGGCGATGGCATCCCTGTAATTAGAGGAAACGTAATAGACCACAAAGGTTTCGGCGAGTCCGAGCACAATTCCGCCAACTGCCGCTCCCATGATGTTACCAATCCCACCAAAGACAGCCGCAACAAATGCTTTGAGTCCGATAATAGTGCCCATGAAAGGCTCCACCCGCGGATAAGATAGGCCGTAGAGAACCGACGCGACTCCGGCAAGTCCTGAGCCGATGATGAAAGTAAACATGACAATTCGGTCGGCAGGAATTCCCATCAGGCTTGCGATATCGACGTCAAAACTGACCGCTCGCATCGCTGCGCCTATTTTGGTGTGGTGGACCAGCCAATTCAACCCGAACATGAGAGCAAGTGAAAGCAGGATCACGATGACTTGGATGTTGTTGATGACGAGATCCCCTTCGATAAGGGATCGCGTTTCTAAGATTTGGGGAAAAAGGCGGGGATCGGAACCAAACAGGACCTGAGCAAAATTCTGCAAGAAAAGAGAAACGCCGATGGCAGTAATGAGTACATTGATACGGGGAGCACTTCGCAAAGGGCGATAAGCGATTCGTTCTACCGTGAGTGCAAGGCCAATGCAGAAAAGCATGCAGCCCATGATGACACTCGCTAATAACAGGATGGGTGATTCAATCCATTTGAGCCAAATCGCTAGGTAGATTCCGCCAAAAGCCCCCATCATGAATATTTCACTGTGGGCGAAGTTAATAAACTGAAGAACTCCATAGACCATGGTGTAGCCCAAGGCCACAAGGGCATATACCCCACCTTGGGCGAGTCCATTCACCACATTTTGAATCAGCTCTTGCAACTCTCTACTTTTCTTATCAGCTTATGGCTGGTTATGGATTAATAGTCGTTACGTATTGATAGAGTTGGTTTCCTGCCACCTTTAACACCACAGCTGGCTTAACAGCATTGCGTTGCTCGTTGATGGTAATGATTCCGGTAACGGCTTGGAAATTCTTAGTTTCGGCAATCGCATCGCGAATAGAGGATGGAGTGAGATCCTTCGCTCTTTTTGCAGCATCAATCGCCACTAAAGCAGCGTCATATCCCATGGCCGCCAGACCATTGGGGACTTCATTAAATTTCGACTTGTAATCGGCTACAAACTTTTGAACGGCCGGATTTTTATCCTCAGGCGCAAAATGGTTGCTGAAATAGCCTCCTAAGATCGATTCCCCCGCAATTTCGGTGAGTTTTTCGCTGTCCCACCCATCACCTCCTAATAAGGTGCCTTTGTAGCCTAATTGACGAGCTTGGCGAGAGATCAGGCCGACTTCGGTGTAATAGCCAGGAATGAAAAGGAGATCGGAATTTTTCGATTTCACCTTGGTGAGCTGAGTTTTGAAGTCGGCATCTTGAGAGGCGTAGGATTCATCCAATACAATCTCGCCGCCCATCTTTTTAAACTCTTCCACGAAGAAATTGGCCAATCCGACGCTATAGTCGCTTCGAATATCCCTTAAGATAGCTGCTTTTTTAAGTTTCAAATTATTGATGGAAAACTTGGCCATCACTGCGCCCTGGAAAGGGTCGATGAAGCAAACTCGGAAGATAAAGTTTCCAATCTCAGTCACCTTAGGGTTTGTACTAGATGGGCTGATCATTGGGATCTTGTATTGCTGAGCCACGGCTCCAGCTGCAATCGACCGAGAGCTAGCGACCTCTCCGAGAATGAGGGTGGCTTTATCTTGGGTGATGAGCTTCGTAACGGTGGTGACTGCCTCATCCGATTTTCCTTGGTCATCATAACTAACCACTCGAATCTTTTTTCCCTTAATACCCCCTGAGGCGTTGGCATCTTCAACCGCCATCATGATTCCTTTGTGGGTGGCAATTCCGAAGGTGCTCTCAGAGCCGGTCATGGAGCCGTATTCCCCAAAGATGATTTCGTCAGCAGCAGGTTGATTCCCAACCGTCGCTTCCTTTTTCGTGCAGCTTGTAAAGAAGAGTAAAAAAGTAGTCAGTGATACGACAGAGAACATTGAGAACTTGGAAATAAGAGGAATCATTTTTAACCCCGCAATGAGTGTTTTTTGCCAACCATAAGTCAAAAAACAGCTAAACAATAGGGGAGGATAATGTCAACACTGCGGCTATGGGTAAATAGTAGAGAGGGATTGGATATCGCCTGCGCTCAGACCTACATTGTTGCTGAGTCCTACAATGGTGCCATCCTTCTTGGTAACGGTGGGTTTGCCATTGCCAGAGAGTTCATAGGGGCGATAGTGCATGACCGATTGGAAATCATAAGTACCTAGGGTTCTGACGCCCGATTTAAGGATATTAAAGTTTGATTCGAGCCCTTTCATGACATTGCCTAGCTGGATCTGGACATATCGATTCCTATCCGGGCGGGTGTGTTCATGCCACATTCCTAAGGTGTGGCCCAGTTCATGAATGACCGAACGTTTGTCACAGAGATCATCCAACATCATCGTTTGTTTTTTTGCTTGGTATCCAATATGGGCCCAGCAATAACCCCCCGTCCATCGTTCGATCGATACGTAGGCAGTTTGATTGGTGCGAGGAATGAATCGGACCCGTACCGATTGCTCGATGTGTTTCATCGCTTCGGTGACGCGGGAGGGGTTTGGTAAGTTTGGGGAGAGCGAATAAAAGACCACTCCTTTTGGCCAGCGAGCCCATGTCAGGGACGGATGAACCGAAAAACCGGAGCGTTCATTCTTAGGGAGAATAATATCCCCTTCCATCACCGCAACGCCGTCGATGACTTGATAGCAAAAGTCCCCTTCGCATTGGGTTTCGATTCGGGATTGCGGTTTGCCACAGCCAAATAGGATGAGTGTTACAAATAAGATGCGTTTCATGCTTCCACGGTAACGCGGCATTTTGAAGGAATAGTGGAGCTGGGATGGAGTTAATTCCTCATCCTTTTA
>CAZRZK010000002.1:0-128663 GCA_964604555.1 uncultured Pseudobdellovibrionaceae bacterium
GTTCTGCAGTCCTTAATTTAGTGGAAGGGAATGGCAGAAGAACCCCAAAAGATAGAAAGTGTTTTTTCAATCGAGCGACTGCCTCGCTTGCCGAAGCAAGTGGCTGCCTAGACCTGCTCTCTATTTACCATCCAATCCAAGAAGAAAAGATGGAGGTCCAAAAGAAAGAACTGGGAATTATTTATGGCATGATACGTCATCTACCCTAACCCATTTTCCAGTTCTAGCTCCATAAACCTAAACCAAAATCCATCACCGAATTACGTAACACTTACAGCAATGACAAAGTAGCCGGTACTCCTAGACGTAGCTTCCCATCTTTGTCTTTTTCCCCATTTCAGCATCGTTCGATACTCGATCGGAGCCAGCTACCTTCACGATCTTGTCATACAGACCCAAAATCAGCAGCGTGGGAGCCCATTGTCCAATAAAATTACTCGTCTCTTTCTTTCCCATCACTTGCAAACCTAAAGAAGCCCCGATCGATCCTAACGCCAACCACAGAAAGGTGTCAGACGGAAGCTTCGCCGTTTGATTTTCGATCGCTTTCGCCACCCTCCCTTCGGCATGAGATTGAGCTTCAGTAGTTGTATCGGAATTAAACGCAGTTGTATTCACAATGACCTCCTAAAAAATATGTTCCATTTTGGAACCTTTATCTTAGGGATCAGTAAGCAACTAACATGCCAATGTCTCTCGGAGAGTGTTCGTTATGACAGAAGTACGGCTATTCTTCTTATTTTATGTAGCCATTATTCTTCGCAAAATAGAGGAGCAGTTTAAAATCGCGCATCCCAATTTGAGATTCCGCGATTAAATCAGTAATCGATAACACCACCTTCATTCCACCAATTTTATTCGCGACCCGTTCGGAAAGGCCCACGGTATCCCGAAGGTAGCGAGCCGCTGCGATATTGATTAGTTTCAAAATCCCCTGAGCCTCTTTGCTGTCCTCAGGAGTCAACTTCAACACCTCCGCGAGATCAGCCTTGGGTTCCCAAACATCATGGGGGCGGGTGCAGATTGAAACATAGACATTGCAATATTGTTGCGCATTAAATTCGCAAATTTCTATGGCATAACTTTCGGCGGTGGCTTGCAATCGATGGTCCGCAAATCCATACCAAATATTCGGCCATTTTTCATTTAGACTCGTATGGGAAATGGCCGCTGCCACACAACCATTCTGCACATAGGCGGCAACATAGCAATCATCATAGGCACAGGATCTTAAGGCAGCCCATTTTGCAGCCTCGAGAGTATGCTCATTGTTGGCGGTAGTGGTTCTGCCCGCGCTTTTAGAAAAAGCAATGGCGGCAAAATAGTCTTCTGCCTGAGCAAAGTTGGCGATCAAAATAGTGATAATCATTAAACGTGAAAACATTGAGACCTCCTTAATGCGTACAAAAAGTCATGACGATGGCGCAGTTCTTGGACCAAGGACGTTGACAAAGAAAGAGGGCATCCTCTTCCGCCTCGGGAGCGGTCCAACCACTTCCAAAACCTAAATTCTTTTTAATCGCATCCCGTGCAAAGGAAAGACACCCGTTTTGCACCGCTGCTCTCACAAAACAATCGGTGCTCTTGCACTGCTCGATCGCATTAATCTCAGCCTCTCGAATGGTGCTTTGACTCAAGCCGATGTGATACTCTCCACTCGAAAGTGAATAGGCAATGGCTGCATACCTATCATTGATTCGTAATTCGGCTTGCGTTTGATAACAGAATAATAAGATTAGAAATAAAACTTTTCTCACTTTCCCCCCTTCCCAATTGAAACGTTCATATCGATATGAGGGATCTTACGTCAAAATAAATAGATCGACTTCGAGGCACAAGTGTCTAGCCATGTTCAATTACAGTCTTTCATTCACATTTCCGATAAAGGAACAGGGGGTATCTCTTATGCTTAATCGCATCCTTTCAACGATTTGCATATTCGCAATTGTGGTGAGTTGTAACAGCCGCCCCAGTCGAGTGTTGGTTCCTCAAACTAAGGATCCGGTTGTCCTTCAACCGTCTCCCCCAAGTCCCCCTTCTCCCAGTAATCCTCCGGCCGAATTTACGAATCCGCCTCCTCAAGTGGGCCCCACCCTTACAAGCAACCCCACTGCTATACGCTTTACCATGCTGACGGTGAATCAACTCTCCCCTTCCCAATCGGTCACAATTCGAAATACGGGGGATCAATCGGCCACCTCTTTTAGCCTTACTATTCCATCTCCATTTCAAGCAGTGAATGGGACCTGCCTTTCCAAAAACCAACTCGCAGCTGGAGAATCCTGTACCGTCGATGTTGCCGTACTCATCACCAGTACAGCTACTGTTCTTAACTATCTCTTAGTGAACTACAACAATCGGCAATCCCGATTGGCAACTCTCGTCACCGGAACCGTTCTGGACCCAAAATTTTCCGCAAGTTCAATTCAGTTTGGGAATGTCCTCGCAGGGAATCGCTCTTCAACCTTCAATGTCATTTTTACTAATATTGGAGGATCAGCTGGTAAACCGAGTATTTCCAACAGCCAGGCTAACTCTGTTTTTGCCCTCGTCAGCGGTTCTAACACCTGTGATTCCGGTGGAGATGTGGCCCCAGGAGCAACCTGTCAGGTAAGTGTGACCGCTAGCCCGACGGTCGATCAATATGGCGCGATTGAAGGGGAGATTTTGAGAGTCGCCCACTCCTCTGGAGGGACCGAGAGTTCCATCGGACAATTAACGGTAGTCGAAGCAACAAAAGTGGCCGTCTATCAAGCCCGCCAACTGATTTCAGGGCTTTTAGACAGTTATTACATCACCACCAATCAGAGTGAGATCGCAAGTTTGGGTTATCAAGACCTGGGGAAATTTTTTACTCTTTACACCTCCGCATGGAACTCTGTCTGTAGCGCACCTCTTTATCGAGGTGATTATATCGATAGCCGAGGCTACCACCATTCTGTCGTTTCAAGAGGCGGTGAACCTGCCCTCAGCAGCTATGTTCTTTTAGGCTACATTTGCACAAAACAAACTCCCTACACCCCTACCGATGTCCAGCGATTTGATATCGATAATGGAGCGGGTGGAATCTGGAAAGCGGCAGCAAGTGATGCAGATAAATCTCTTCTCTCGCAGAGTGGGTGGACTTTAAACGGATCTGTTGGATGGTCCAGCATTCCTACGAACTAGGCCATTTTTCGGCAGTGACAATTCCCGCCGAAGCCCTCTGAGCCTGTTCAGTGAGTCGTTCAGTGACGTTAAGTAAATATTTATTCCTGCTCTCTTTTCTTACTTGATCTGCCACCACGATTTTTGCTAAAAGAACGCCACTGGTCGCAATCAATCAAATGTTTTTGTGGTGTTGATATGGAAAATTATCGTGAGTGGTTGAAAGAAACTTTTGCGGTTCGCTGCAAGAAAAATCCTTCCTATTCCTTGCGGGCTTTCGCTAGAGACTTAGGACTCTTCCCCTCCCATCTATGCGATGTGTTCAACGGGAAGCAAGGATTGAGCCGAAAGACGGCGATTCGCATTGCCGATACGATCAAATTGAAAGAGTCTGAAAAGCAGCTCTTTGTCACCATGGTGGATGCGGAACACTCCCGTAATCCCTCGCAAAGAAAAAGAGCGGTCGAACGTTTAGAAAAATTAAAAATTACTGAGACGGTTCAAAAGATAGGGGCCGACACCTTTAATGTGATTTCGGACTGGTACCATTTCGCTTTGTTGGATCTCATGGAAACGGTTGAGTTCGTGCCCGATATGGACTGGATCGCCAAACGCCTCGAGATCACCAAAGATGAAGCTTCCCGGGCCGTTGAACGTTTGGTTTCCATTGGATTGTTAGAAATGGGTGCTAAGGGCTGGATAAAAACCCGCCAATTCCCTTCTGTCTTCAGTGATATCCCATCGGAACCGATCCGGAAATATCACCGAGCTCTTTTGCAAAAGGCAGAGATTTCACTGACAACGCACCCCATGGAAACTCGTGATTTCTCATCAATGTCGATTCCGATCGATCCCTCAGATTTAGATGAGATCGCAGAGGACATCCGGGTGTTTCGAAGAAGTTTGGATAATAAATATAAACTCAGAGCTCGAAAGAATGCGGTCTACGCTCTTTGCATTCAATTCTTCTCGTTGACCGATTTAGAAGGCAATGCTTCGAGTGATGAAAAGGAGGCTGGAAATGCGTAACTTAATTTTTACTTTGGTTTTTATATTAATAGGTTGTGGGGTTCAAACCAATGCCCCTCAGTTGTCCGACTCCGGTCAAAAGCCACCCGCTTCCACCGAAGTGGGGAATGGCGGCCATGGCATTATTGAAGGTGAAAAACTTTACTTGTTCGATCTCTGGGAGGCCGGGATTGAGCAGGATGAGATGGAAAATTCTACAAGACTTTTAAAAAACCACCCTAAGCTGGTTCGATTTTTCCAATGGCATGTAAAAGATCTTTTTTCGGATCTCGATCGTCCCTTTGTTGAAGCTCTCTCTCTCAAGATGGCTGAGCTTTACATGATCGATCCGATACTGGGATTGGCCACTAGCGAAGCGATGGAGTTACATGTTTGGAGCTTCACCACCAAGCCACTCAAACGCTTGCCCTTAAATGAAACGATCCATGAGTTCTCCGATGGGGTGATTGTTCAACTCGCAAATCGTAGCGGACGAACCGTCTATCTCAATCAAAAGGCTTGGGAAAAGCTCGACATGAAAAATAAGATCGCTCTTGTTTTCCATGAAATTATTTTCAGCATGTTACAAGAAGGCAGCCCCAAGAGAGTCCGTCAATTGACCGCTCTCTTTTCAGGAAAAGTGCCGGCGATAAAATTGGCGCAAGCAGGGCTTGCCAATTACTTGAGCGAAAATGAACTCCCGATTCGATCGGTTTTAACCGGGATCCATGGCGCAGAGGTCTATTCTGGAACCTTTACGCAAAGAATGTTTCCTAAGTTCAGAAACAATCGTTACTCACGCGGTGAAGCCTACCTTGGAACGATGGAGTGGGTATTGCAATTAACGCCAAAGGCCGATCACTATAAGACTCTCTCGATTTCCCCTTCTGAGAAGGAGATGTCTACCTTAGCCCAGGAGGCCTGTGCTCTTCGAGATCCCGCAACCCCTCGTTATCCCCTCTTTGCGCAACGGTTTGTGGGAAAAAAAGAGACGACCCAATCGTACATCCTTAAATTTGAACAGCAACACAGGGTAGGAGACCTGAATTCTCAAATCACTCACCAGCCTTTGAGAGAATCGATTCAAATCGATCTCCTCAGTTATGATGAGATCAAAAGTCCTTTGTTCAACCCGCTGCATAGTTTCTATCAATTCCAAAAATTCATCGAGAAACTCTCCAAGCATTTCCCGAAGGCATTTGAAAATGAAACTCAGGAATGTGAGTACTTGATTAGCAATATGATTAAGAATCTTCCGGGTATCATTAATCCCGAGGCCTTCATATTCTAAGCGGCGTGGAAGTTTGTTGCTCACTCTAGGGTGTTGTATACTGAATTCTATTGAGTCCGACTCCACCCTTAAGCTTTGCAGTCATTGTTCCTTGTTACAATGAAGCTGCGAACATCACCGAATGCATACACCGCGTCAGCCAGCTTGAAATGGTCACTGAAATCATCGCCGTGGATGACGGATCCGATGATGACACAGGAACGATTTTGGAAACTCTCAGCCTTCAATACCCAAAATTGGTTTTGGTAAAACAGCCTCAAAACAAAGGTAAGGGGATCGCAGTTCAGGCGGCAATGCAAATCACTGAGGCTGATCTGATTGCAATTTTAGATGCCGATATGACGGTGGCACCCGAGGAACTATCCCATTTTTACAACCTCTTTTTAAATGGCGAAAGCGAATTCGTCTGGGGGACTCGATTTGTCTATCCAATGGAAAAGGGGGCGATGAATCGTTTTAGAAATATGGGGAACCGAATTTTGGCTAAGGTGCTCAGCTTGAGGATGGGATTATATTGTTCCGATGCTCTTTGCGGAACCAAGATGATGTGGCGAAAAGATTTCTCCACTCTCCCTATTTCCTCTGGCTCTTGGGGTGACATGGAGTGGATGATCCATGCCGCGCGACTGAAATTGAAATGCAGAGAGTTGCCCGTGCACTATCGAAAACGAAGGACCGGCAGTTCAAAAATGCAGCCCTTGCGAGATGGGCTTCGAATGCTCCAGTACTGTTTCAGTCACTAACCTCGTCATATGAATACATTAAAGCTCCTACAAAAAAGGGATTACTGCTATGTACCGGAGGAGGATCCCCTTCCTTTCTATTTCTGGCCGGTGATTGGTTCCCTCTACCGCAAGCGACTCGAAATGTGCCTGGAGGAATGCCAAAAAGGAAACCGGGTTTTAGAGGTGGGATTTGGTTCTGGGATCAGTTTTATCACCCTTTCCTCTTGGTTCGAGGAAATTCATGGAGTCGACTCTACAGCCAACATCGAGGATTCCACGGAGCTCTTCCGAAAAATGGGGATTCCAGTAAAACTTCAAAGGGGTTCGGTCACTCGCCTCAATTATCCCGATCATTATTTTGATTCGATCTTGGCGGTGAGCATCTTGGAGCACCTTAAGCCATGGGAGTTGGAGCTTGCCTTTCGCGAAATGAAACGGGTGCTCAAACCCGGAGGACAGCTGATCTATGGTGTGCCTATTGATAATAGTTTCATGAATACTGCTTTTTTCTTGTTGCTGCGATATTCTATCACTCATCATCACTTCTCTTCTCACACCCAAATTAAAGAGAAGGCGATGGAGAAATTTCTAAAAATCAGGGAGCGAAGGCTCTCTCTCCTGTATGAAGTCTGTCACTTTCAAAGTTGAATCGGAAGGGTAAAATAGAAGGTAGAGCCACTTCCCGGCTCCGAAACCACCCATATCTTGCCCCCGTGGGTCTCAATGATCCGCTTACAAATGGCAAGGCCGATGCCGGTGCCTGGATATTTTTCCCGGTTACTGTGAAGTCGCTGGAACATCACAAAAATCCGTTCGAAATATTGGGGGGCAATGCCAATCCCATTATCTTTAATACTAAAAATCCACTCGCCATTCCCTTTTTCGACTCCAATTTCAATTTTTAAGGGTTGATCACTGCGGTACTTGATGGCATTGGTGAGCAGATTCTGAAAAACTTGCGTAATTTGTGAGGGATCGACATGCACAATAGGCAGTTTTTCTATCTGAATTGACGCATTGGATTCTGCGATTGCAGGATTCAAAGTGACTAAGATCTCTTTTAAAACTTGATTCAAATCCAAACGACCTGGACTCTGGGCTACCTGCCCGACACGCCCATATTGCAGCAGCCCTTCAATGAGGGCCCTCATCCGTCTGGAGCTTTCTACGGCTAAGTCCATGTACTCTTGTGCTTCAGGCTTGAGATCGGCCGCATAGCGCTTCTCGATCAATTGCAGACAGGAAACAATTCCTCTTAAAGGTTCTTGAAGGTCATGGGAGGCGATATAAGCGAATTGCTGGAGATCGGTGTTGGAGCGAATCAGTTGATCCCGTTGTTGGATGAGCTGCTTTTCAGAAATCTCCAATTGCTGGGTTCGCTCTTTTACTTGTATCTCCAGCCGCTCAGCAAGTTTTTGCTTTTCCTCTTCGCCCCGCTTCCTTTCAGAGATATCTCGGGTCACCTTTGAAAAGCCTTGCAGGACTCCCTCTTCATCGTAAAGGGCCGTAATGACGACATTAGCCCAGAAGGTGGAGCCATCTTTTTTAACCCGCAGCCCCTCCTCTTCATAGACCCCCTTTTCGATGGCTATTTTCAATTCATGGGCGGGGTGATTTTTATCGAGTGCCTCTTGGGTATAGAAAACAGAAAAATGCTTGCCAATGATTTCTGATGCCCGATAGCCCTTAATCCGCTCAGCTCCGCTATTCCAGCTCGCGATGATCCCTTCTGGCGTCAGCATGAAAATGGCGTAATCTTTTATCTGCTGGACCAAAATTCGAAAACGGCGTTCACTTTCCCTTAATTTCCTTTCAGCCTCTTTATGCTCGGAAAAATCGCGGGTGATATTCACGTACCCGATCAGTTCGCCTCCTTTGTCTCGAATGGCAGTCATATTGACATTACCCCAAAAACGGGAGCCATCCTTTTTTACTCGCCACCCCTCCCCTTGGAATCGCACCGAACGCGTAGCTATTTCCAACTCTTGTGTCGGCTGGTAATTTCGCCTTGCCTCTTCGGTGTAAAAGATCGAATAATGTTTTCCAATCACTTCATAAGGCCGATAGCCTTGAAGGTATTCCGCCCCTTCATTCCACGTCAGAATATTCCCCTGGAGATCGAGCATGTAGATGGCGTAATCCTTTACCGCGTCGACGAGTTGTCGGAAAACAGCATCACCAGTCTGCATCATCTTGTTTGCCATCGGTTTCACGGACTCGCTGACTCCCCCAGATCCGTGAGCGAGAGGAAATTTTCCAGGAATGTATTTCGGAAACTCTTCAAAGGCTAAAATAGCCGCCAGTTTTTCGTAGTCTTGAATATCGGCAGGCTTCGTAAAAAAACCAGCGACATTGAGCGCTTGCCCCCTTCGCACATCCTCGGGATTTTTGGTTGAGGAGATCACGAAGACGGGGATACTGGAAACACGGCTATCTTGACGAATTTCGGCTAAAACCTCAAATCCGTTTTTCTTTGGAAGATTAATATCAAGAAGAATAGCGTCTGGGGTTGGGGCTTGGCTATGCTCTCCCCGACGCATCAAGTACCGCACCGCCTCTTCACCATCTGTGACGAGATGGGCAACCAACGGACCATCGACCTCCTTCAAGAAGGTGATGAGCAATTTAGAGTCGGCAACATTATCCTCAACCACGAGAAGGTTAAGACTTGAATCCTGCCTATCCACAGGTAAGGTTTCAGCAACCATAAGGCAGTCCTCCTCTTTCCCTTGTACTGCTAATCAAGAAGCGCGGCAATAGGCCCAATGAATGATATAGTCAGCGGAATAATTTCTCAGGTCTCCTTAGTCTTTTATCAAATTTCAGTCTATAAGAAGCTTGAAATGAGCAGATTCCTAAAAGAATGGAAAAAGAAATCTCCCAAAGAAAAAATATATATGGGGGCCGGGATATTTTCCATCCTCCTCGCCATTATTGGGGTATTTCTCCCTATCGTCCCACAAGTTCCCTTTGCGATCTTGTCAGCCTTTCTATTTTCCAGGGGCAGCCCCAAGCTCCACCGCTGGATCCGAATGAATAAATATTTTGGAAGGCCTGTTCGAGATTGGGAGGATCACCGTGTGATTCGTCCCAAGTTAAAAATATTTTCAACACTGGCAATGGTTTCTGGCGCTATCTTTGGGCACTGGAAGCTTTCTTCCCCATACCCCCTTATTCTTGATGCTGTTTTCACTCTTTCTATTCTTTTTTTACTCTCGCGCAAATCAAATCGAGGTGATTAAAATTGGAGTTGGAGTCCTGCTCCGATGGCATGATCGGTTAACATCAGCCCTGCTGCCCATGTCCAGGCGGGAGAATACATCAAGGAAATCTCATACTCGAATGGACTCTCTACATTCCCTTGCTGCGCAGGACGCCAAGTAAAATCGACATCGGTAAAAACATCTCGACCCCATTGGAACCGTTTTTCAACATCTATTCGGAATTGTCCACGATGATCGACCAAGAGTTGGGATTCAATCAGGAAAGGCAAAAGATAACTCACTCCAACTGTCGCACGCGGATTTTCATTGAAGTAGGACCCACCCCCCACCAGATTAAAATATTGATTGAACCACCTCCGATAAAAAAGATCTCCCTCGACTTCCCAGGGCTCTTTGAAGGAAAAGTTTGACCCTTTTGAATTGCGGGTTTCAATGCGGGCTTCATACTGATCCCAAGTTTGGGAAACCCGAAACTCTCCCTGAACATGGTTGGTTGCCATCTCTGCTGTTCCATAAAAATAAAAGTGATCATGGTTGTGGGGATCGTGGTGCTGGATATGGGCGATTTCAGGACGAGGGGTATAGCTCATGTATTTCACGACTCGCGCCATCCCGGTTTTCATGTGATACAAATTATGGCAATGGAGCATCCATTCTCCAGGTTCATTGGCATAAAACTCAATGGTCCGTGTCCCATGGGGAGGGACATCAACGGTATGCTTTAAGGGGGAATGAGCCCCTTGTTGGGTGAGCACCCGGAAAAAGTGCCCATGCAGATGCATTGGATGGTGCATCATCGTTTCATTCACGAATGTAAACCGAACCCGATCTCCTTCCCTTATTGAGATCGTGCGATCCTGTGAAATCGATTTCCCATTGAGATGCCAAATATAACGTTCCATATCTCCCCCTAAAGTAAGGGTGAGATCATAAGTGGGCGCCCCTTTTGGGAGTTCGGTGCTCTGCAAAGCTTGGATCTGTTCGACTCCGAAAGTTTCCACCACTGAACTCGTTGAGTGATGGTGATGTTCACCATGAGCGCTGTGATCCATGCTGGCATACATATCGGGAAAGGGTTTCACAGGAGCGGTAATTTTTTCTCCCTTGCCAATCCAAGCAGAAGCGCTGCCCGTGCCATCTTGAGCGGTGATTTTAAGTTCCACGTTTTTCTGTTGAGGGGCCTCAAACAGAATATCGTAGGTCTCTGCCATTCCCATCAAAAGTTCATTTGCCGATGTGGGAGTGATGTCGATGCCATCGGCAGACACCACTCTCATCGGAGATTTCCCCAAAGCGACATAAAAATAGGTGGAGGCTGCGGCATTGATGATACGAATGCGGATCTTATCTCCAGGCCTTGCCTCGAGAAGCTGGGAATCCTGTTTTCCATTGATGAGAAAAGCATCATAACCTACATCGGAATAATCCATTCCTCCCATGCGGGTCCATTCATTTGAAAGATAGTTCCCCAAGGAGCTTGCTTGGATCGCCCCCAACCACGACCGCATGGTTCCTTTTTTATAGAGGTAATAATCCCCGTCCTTGCGTAAGTGATTGAGAATGGAAAGAGCATCCTCATCAGCCCAGTCACTTAAAACGGCGACAACCTCTTTATTATAGGCAAAAGGTTTTACTTTTGGATGAATGATAAAAGCTCCATAGACCCCCTTTTGCTCCTGAACATTGGTGTGAGAATGATACCAATAGGTGCCTGACTGTCGAATGCGGAAACGGAAGGTGAGACTTTCACCAGGATGAATAGTGGGTGTGGTGACATAAGGAACGCCATCCATTTCTGGAGGGAGCAGAATTCCATGCCAGTGAATCGAAAGCTCTTGGTTTGGAACCTCGTTTTTAACGACGATTTCTGCTTCATCCCCTTCGGTGAATTCCAAAGTGGGAGCCGGAATTTGATCGTTGATGGCAATTGCGAAATCAACCGTTGCTTTGCCGCTTAAATTGACCGTTTTTTGCCGCGCCACCAGATTGTAATGAACCACCTTTGCCTGCGACACCACAGGGAAAAAAAGCATCAAAACCAGATGTTTTCTCATAACTTCAACTTCCTGAGCCTCAACGCATTCCCAATCACCGACACTGAACTTAAACTCATCGCTGCACTGGCTATCATGGGCGAAAGTAAAACACCAAAGAAAGGATAAAGAATGCCGGCCGCTACGGGAACTCCAAGCGCATTATAGATGAAGGCGAAGAAAAGATTCTGACGGATGTTGCGCATCGTCGCCTGGCTCAAATGACGAGCTCTCGCAATCCCCATCAAATCCCCCTTCACTAACGTGATCCCGGCACTTTGAATCGCCACGTCAGTCCCTTGCCCCATCGCCACTCCTACATGTGCCTGTGCCAGAGCCGGAGCATCGTTAATCCCATCTCCTGCCATGGCGACAATATTTCCCTTTTCCTGCAGCGCTTTAATAATCGCTATTTTTTGATCGGGTAGGACACCGGCATGGATCTCGGTAATTCCCAATTTTTGAGCAACCACATTGGCTGTGCTTTGCCGATCCCCCGTGACCATCACAACCTTTATACCGGATCCCGTTAAACTGCCGATTGCGTGCGCTGTGGTCGATTTGATGGGGTCGGTAACACCTAAAACCCCTGCCGCCTTTCCATCGATGGCAATCAACATCGCTGTCTGTTCATCCTTCAACTTCCCAAGCAAAGCACTGGGATCGATCCCAAACTTTTCCAGGAGCTTCTGATTCCCAACTAGCACCTCATGGTTATCAACCACTCCTTTAATTCCCATTCCGGTAATCGATTCAAACTTCTCGACCTTTTGAGAACACGCGATTCCCCGCTCTTTTGCCCCTGCGACTATCGCTGCGGCCAAAGGATGCTCACTCGCTCTTTCAAGCGCTGCCGTTAAACCCAAGAGCTCGCTTTCATTCACTTCCGATAATGCAGTAAAAGAAACCAATTTGGGCTTTCCCTCGGTTAGCGTTCCTGTTTTATCGACTACTAATACATTCACCTTTTCAAAAGTTTCCAGAGCTTCGGCATTTTTTATCAAGATCCCATTCTGGGCCCCTTTTCCAGTGCCCACCATAATCGACATCGGAGTGGCGAGCCCCAAGGCACAGGGACAGGCAATAATCAAAACTGCCACCGCATTCACCAGAGCAAACGAAACAGCAGGCTCAGGCCCCCAAAGCCCCCAAACCAGCGCAGTCACAAATGCAATCGCAACCACAGCCGGAACAAAGTAAGTAGAAACTTGGTCGGCAAGGCGTTGGATAGGAGCGCGACTGCGTTGCGCTTCGCTGACCATCTTTACAATCTGCGAAAGCAACGTTTCCGATCCCACCCGCTTTGCTTCCATTAAAAAACCACCTGTTCCATTCACCGTCCCACCGGTCACTCTATCTCCGGATAGTTTTTCGACAGGAATCGACTCGCCAGTAATCATCGATTCATCGACTGCACTCTTTCCCTCGATCACCACCCCATCTACCGGGACCTTTTCCCCGGGACGCACCCGCAATCGATCCCCCAATTGCACCGACTCCAAATGCACATCCTCTTCAGAACCATCTCGGTTCACCCTCCGAGCGACTTTGGGGGCTAATCCCAACAGAGCTTGAATAGCACCACTGGTTTGTCCCCTTGCCCTTAATTCAAGCACCTGACCTAAGATCACCAAGGTAACGATCACAGCGGCGGCTTCGAAATAGACCGCCACGTTCCCTGTGTGGGGATCTCTCAAGGAATCGGGAAAAAGATGGGGCAGAAAAGTAGCGAGCACACTATAGAGGTAAGAAACCCCAGTCCCCAGCGCGATGAGCGTGAACATATTGAACTTCAAATTTTGTAATGACTGATACCCCCTCTGAAAAAGCGGGGCACCCACCCAAAAGACCACGGGAGTCGCCAATAAAAATTGCACCCAGTTCAATGCCACCCCAGAAAACATTTCACCCATCGAAAGAACAAACAGCGGCACTGTAAAAAAAACACCCCCGATTAAACGTCGGGACATGTCCACCAATTCAGGATTCTCCTCAACAGCAGCAGAAACCTCTAAAGGCTCCAATGCCATGCCACAATCGGGACAGGTTCCAGGCCCCTTTTGACGGACCTCTGGATGCATCGGGCAGGTATAGATTGCCTCTTGATTCCCTGCAGCAGGCCTCGAGCTTTTTTTATTTTTATCCTGCGGGTGGTGATGCCCACTGCAACAATCGCCGTGTTCCATACGATCTCCTTTACGTTGAAAAGCCTGGGTTGTGACCCATAATAGACATCATCTTAGTCCCATGTTGAAATACATCAATCGAATGAATGCCGATTTGTGCGTCCCTTGACATTTTTCGAGCTGTTCCTAAATAAAAATTGAGAAAGAAAAAGAGAAAGGAGTAAGCCGATGAAAATGAGCTTCAAAAGCCTTTCCACCTATCTAAAACTCCTTTTAGGATCTACCCAAATTAAAAACAGAGAGGAAGAGGAGCGCCTAGCGGGTGGAATGGGTTATCACCTTGGATTTTGGTTTATTTTGGGCCTCTCTTATCTTTTTAACGCATCACATCAACTCAAAATCGGGCAACAGACGATGATATTAAAAACCCGGACATCGCCTAGCCAGTTTGAAAACCATCTCAGGATTGGAGAGCCGGAAAGAAGGATTTTGAGAAGCGGCTCCAACTCATAATATCTATTTGAAACTATTGATTTTTTTGAGTGACTTGACCTTTTTTAGAGTGCACCTACTTTTATATTTAGTCGCTGTCGGGAAATCAAAAAAATAGCCCCGAAGGGGCTCACATTGATGTTTTCCCGAAAGCGGCGTATCCCGAGCGCATGCGAGGGATCTCATCGTAAATGCTTGATATGATGAGATCCTTCGGACTTCGTCCTCAGGATACGTTCTTGTCGGGAACCTATTAATGAAGGCCCTTCGGGCCACCTTTTTTATTTTCCCGACAAGAACTATTTATAACTGCCTTAAAGAGGTCCTTTTGGAGGTGCCTATGAAACCACCAAATTTACTTCACAAATCGGCTCTATCATCCGTCTAAATAAATAATGGGGAGAAAATACCAATGAAAAACTATTTTATTACAATCCTAACCATTCTCGTTTTTACCGCCCAGGGATATGGCGGAGAACCTTTAACGCTTCAAAGCCCATTGACGATCGATTTTAATAGTGTCCTCAAACTGGTACGCGCCAACTTAAATGGTTGGACTAAAATTTCTTTCAATGGAAAAAAAACCCTCTGGACACCCCATACCTTTTATACCCAAAGGGTTTCCGATCCAAAGCAATGGGTTTCGCAGATCCAGCAAATGGAATTTTGTCAGCCCGATAAAATTTGGAAAGACTTCCCAGTACTTTCCGTAGCGAACGAAGATATTGCTGGGAATTTTGAGCAAGTCGCACTCAATCCGAAGCTGGATTTGACGACACAAATGGTTTACTCAGAAACAGTGATTCAGGGAGGCAAAGCACGGAACGTTTCATATGATTATCGTCAGAATGGGCCTCTCGTGAAAATCTCCTGTTCGGCGGCTAACGAACTTGGAGAGGTGCAAACCATTCAACAAGATTTTGACATTCGAAACCCTAAAAACTTCCAAGTCGAGCAGAAGAAGAACGGCCAAACGATTCAAATATAAAAAACATGAAAGAACCCGATTTTTCTTAAGAAAGGAGTCGACTGTGTCACGGACTAAAAAAGAAGCCCCCACATTCCGTATCGTTTCCGGAGGGAAAATACGCGAAATCAAAACGAGCCTGTGTGATATGTGTGGAAAACACTTTAAATCCCACTCCCATTTCGACGCCCTTTGCAACCTCTGCTGGGCAGATAATGAAATGAAACCTTACTTTATGAGAGCGAAAAGCTCTCGAGGGACAGGGATGGCCCATTAGTGTGGAATAAAGACGAACAATTGACAACCAGAGTCCAAACTAGGTACCTTCTCCTATCCACTTAACATGAATTCGCTGGGGCGGTAGTTAAGTTGGTTATAACGCCTGCCTGTCACGCAGGAGGCCGCGGGTTCGAGTCCCGTCCGCCCCGCCATCTTTCATTGGTTTTAGATTTTGTATAAATAAGGACGAGAAATTTATCTCGGCCTTCAGGAGAAAAAAAGTGGCTAAAGGAACAGTGAAGTTTTTCAACGAAGGTAAAGGGTTCGGTTTCATCACACCAGACGACGGTAGCAAGGATGTGTTCGTGCATGCTAACGACACCGGTGGCGCCGATCTGAAAGAAGGCACCAAGGTGGAATACGAAATCACCCAGGGCAAAAAAGGCCCACAAGCTAGCAACGTCCGCGTCGTCGGCTAATCGCCCGCTTTCCGTAGTAGGGTGCAGTCAAAGTTAGTCATCACGCCTACCTGCAACGCAGGAAGGCACGGCTTTGCTTCCCGTCCGCCCCCACTTTAGTCTTCAATTATTGGAGCGCCGTTCTTCAAGGCTAGGTCGACTGTTTCTCACCAATAAATCATTTTAGGGCTTTTATATATAATCCCCCCTGATAGTTTTTAATCCCTTTAAACTCCATACACTGAAAGCTGCCTAGCTTTGAAAACCCCATCTTAAGGTGAAAGGCGCGACTGGCCTGGTTAAAATAAGGGCTCTCAGCCAAGGAGGTGATGAAATGTTTTTCTGGTTGAGTCTCGAAAAGATATTGGTATAGCGCAGTTGCCACCCCACTGCGTGCAGAAGTGGGGGAAACGCCCACTTGTTCGATCCATTTCAGGTGTGGAATTTTGTCCTCTTCGATCCATTTTTCCACACGTATATCTCTCTCGAGACCAAGTTTAGTGGAGAGAAAGCCCTGTATGGCTCCATTCTTGTCATATACGAAGAGTTCTCCCCGATTCGCACGTTCTAGATACTCTTGAAAACCATACCCGGAAACCAAAAAGCCGCCAGAAACATCCCGGTTCTTCGAGAGGTGTACTTCGGCTGCGATCTCGACAACTCGATTGAGTTCTTTTGTATCCATCGGTTCAATTTTGCGAATCATTCCCATTTTAAAACGAATAACTCCCACCCACCATGAACTGAATATCTTCGTTCCTGATCCAATGGTCCCGCCCACCGACCGTCTTCTTACCACTAAAAAGACCGGCTTGAGCACTGCAGGCCATTAGGGATAGACAGAGACTCAAAGCTATTCGCCATCTGTAGAGCATCATCGTAAATTATTTAAAGGCAGGAAATGAGCTCAGTCCTCAGCAATCTCAACCTGCCAGGCGATATCTTTTCCGATTACCTTGCCGACTGTTTTTTCATCACCGCCAGGATTGCTGAAAACTCGAGTGATCGTGAGTTTATAGGCACCTTTCGCCTTTTGGCCCGTTTTACAAGTGAAACGGACCTCTTTCATTTGCCCAGGACGAAGAGGGATGACGTCATCCCCAGCCGATACCTCGCCACTGACGGCGCCACGCCAGCACTGGGAATCTTTCGCGTTCACGATGATGTCCCCGGAATTTTCGTTCTTAATCTTAAGGCCCATGTCCCATTTTTTTCCTTTGTCCTTAACCCAGCTCGAGGAAAGGGTTAGAACACCCGGTTTCGTAACTCGGTTACCCTCTTCCGCAATTTCAGTTTTTCCTGCCATAGCCTGGATTGAAAATAATCCGATTAAAAATAAGAATTTAAAAATTTTCATGAAAAAAATATTAGTGGAGGGAGCATACCCTGGCAACTTTGGATTTCATTGGCCATCCTTCTTAAAACCATAGAGTTTCAGCTTAGTCATACCTCAGTTGAGAATCCTCTTTACGCCACCATTTTTGCATCCACATCCACACCCGATGCAGCCTTTTGTCGTTCTTTCTCCAATTCCGCATATAAAGCAGCAATTTCTTTAGCCTTGTGTGCAAGTTTAGACAAAACAAATAACCTCAAATCCTTTTCTGTAGTCCAGGCCATTGCAGTGGGCTTGTCTTTTACTCGTTCCCACTTAATAACCGCGACATGAGTGACACAGAATCGAGTAGCAAATGCTTGAAGCGTCATTCCGAAATGCTGCCGAATAAACCGCACTTCAGCTCCGGTGAGCCGTCCTGGTTTATGACAAAGGGCATGAAGTACGACCTTTGCTAGCTCGTTGTAATTAATATTCGGAGTCCATTCACCTCGGACTTTAACCATCGAGGCGTTGAGAATGCGGACCTTGAATCCAAATCCTTCATCGATGAACACCTTTTGAGTTTTTCTTTCCATCGTTATTCCCTCTAAATATCCAGATCAATCGCTGTAATGATGAGCATGTTATTTTCATCAAATGAAACGATTATCCGTAGTTTTCTCTGATCCATTGTCTTTCCTTGAATCGCATAATTCCAAGCATTGTAGTCTTATCAAATCGGTCTTTCCTAGCTTCATCCAGGCACTTACGGACAGTCTCCAATAAGTTTCGAATCTTAGTCGAGCTACCCATCCATTTATTGTAACTAAGTTACAATTCAGTTTCAAGCAGCTATTTGAGAATCCGTCACACTTCTATTCAATCGGTCCCACCGTCTCATACCGCAACACCGGCCGCCGTTCCTTGCGCGCACGCGCGAGATCGATCGTAAAGCGTACCATCCAGTCATTATTTTCCTCCGGATCCACGAGTGTTTGCTCCACGATCCACTGGCCGGCATCTTCCTTCATGATCCTCAAATGTACCGGGGAACGCGCCTTTGAATCGGTGAGGAGGCGCCCGTGCTGCTCGAAATAAGGTTGCATCCGTGCACGAATATCGGCCTCCACTTCCTTTACTTCTTCATTCGCCAGCATTGCGGTCGCCGCCTCGGCATCACCCACCGCAATCGCCCTCACGAAACGAAAGACCTCATTGCGGATCATGATCTCAAAAGCCTTAGCATCGCGGGTCACGTCAAACTCTTCGGCAGCGCGGGCCGCCTCAATGGGATCCTGGACCTCGATGGGCACAAATTCCGGGTTACGCAACTTTTCCCACTCGTCGAGTAAGCTGGAATCCACGGCACGGACCATTGAACCGAGGTATTCCTCGATCAAGTAAACGTCTTCTGTCTTCGCGGAGGCCGGCACGGTCTGCACCATCACCTTATATGCTTCCGACAAATATCGGAGCAGCAGCCCCTCGGCGCGTTGGAGGCCATTGTCGCGGATATATTCCGAAAACGACTGGAACCCTTCATACATTTCACGTGCTATCGATTTAGGACGGATATTCTCCTGCCCAACCCACGGGTGATTGGCCGAAAAGTCGTTGAAGGTGTTGTAAATAAATTCCCGGTTCGGTTTTGGGTACTCTACCTTTTCGAGTTCGGCGAGGCGCTCCTCATATTCCATGCCCTGCGCCTTCAACTCGTTCATCCGCTCCGTCTTGCAGCGATTGAGCTGTGAATAGAGAATGGTGTCAGGGTTCTCTAAAATCGATTCGACGAGCGTTAGAAGATCCAAAGCATATTCCGGGTGCTCGACATCCAGGAGTTTGATGGTATCGAGCAGGTAAAGCGCAAGCGTCTGGTTGAGAGAGAAATCGGACTGAAGATCGACATTTACCTGAAGACGTGGCTTGAGCTCTATAATATTGCGCTCAATCAGGGAGCGAAACAGCTGAAAGGCGCGCTTCTGGTGTTGTTTCTTCTGCTTGTCGGTTTCATGCGAGTCTCGAATCAACTGTCGTAAAGACCGGCAGGGATCGTCGTCAATCTCTTCGGAACGTGAAAGTACATTGAGTAACATTCCATGTGTCACCTGAAAGCGTGAGACGAGCGCTTCGGGTCGGCCGTTCACGAGCTTCTCGAAAGTCTCTTTTCCCCAAGCGACATAACCTTTATCGGGCGGCTTCTTCTTAACGAACTTTTTCATCTTATTCAGCGAGCCCTCCACCTTGCGCTGGGCCGAAAGGTTTTCGATGACATGCTCCGGTGCTTGCGCAACGACCGTGCCACGATCGTCAAATCCCTTCCGTCCGGCGCGGCCCGCGATCTGCTGGAAATCTCGCACCGAAAGAAGCGTGGTCTTTTCTCCGTCGAATTTGCAGAGCTTCGTGAAGAGGACCGTTCGGATGGGCACATTAACGCCGACTCCAAGTGTATCGGTTCCAAAAATCAGTTTAAGCATTCCATTCTGAGCTAGCTTTTCGACGAGAACGCGGTAGCGCGGTAACAAACCCGCGTGATGAATGCCGATGCCGTGCTTGAGCAGACGCTGTATATCCTTGCCAAAAGGGCTTTTGAACTTAACTCCTTCTAAGGTTTGGGCGATTGCTTTCTTTTCCTCCTTCGAGCAGAAATCGATGGAAAGAAAGTCCTGCGCACTCTCGGCCGCTTCGCGCTGGGTGAAATGGACGAGGTAGATGGGTGCCTTCCCCTCTCCCAACAGCTTTTGTGCCTGCTCGAGGAGCGGAATATCGGAGTAAATGTAATCAAGCGGCACGGGACGTTCAGCCGAACGCACCACAACGGTGTCGCGCCCAGTAAGCTCCTTGAGTCCTTCTTCAAAAATCGAAGTGTCGCCCAGAGTCGCCGACATGAGCAGAAAACGCGCGCGCGACAGAGTCAAAAGAGGGATCTGCCAGGCCATTCCGCGCTCGCGCTCGGAATAGAAATGGAACTCGTCCATGATGACATCATCCACCGGTGCACGCTCACCGTATCGAAGCGCATCGTTGGAGAGAATCTCGGCAGTGCAGCAGATGATCGGCGCGTCCGCGTTGACCGAGGCGTCACCCGTAATCATCCCAACATTATCAGGGCCGAAACTTCGGCAAAGTGCCAAAAACTTCTCATTAACGAGCGCTTTGATGGGGCTTGTGTAGATGGAGCGCTTCCCCTCCAGAATCGATTTGAAGTGGAGTGCTTCGGCGACGAGCGACTTACCCGAGCCGGTCGGAGTGTTGAGGATCACGTTCTTCCCGGAAAATAACTCTAGGATTGCATCCTCCTGCGCGCGGTAGAGTTCCACCCCTCGCTCGATGGTGTAGTCGAGAAATCGGTCGAGCGGTTCACCTTCGGTGTGAAGTCGTCTTTGCAGAGGGGCGAGATCAGCCATAGGATCTAGAAGCTATCATTTCTGCCATCTCCATTAAATTTCTTTTTTTACCTACGTGGCGAGTTAGATTGGACTGTAGAAAATTTAACTTCGAGTGCTCGGTGAAACCAAACCGTATCAGGCATGGTTTACTTCTCCTTTTGGCCTACTGATAAAAAGTTTCTTGATTACAGGACTGTAGCTAGGCGAAAAAAATGAGAGGTAAAGCAATGCTGTCACAATTGCCATTGCTATTGGAAATCCGCTCGTATCCAAAAAGATGTTTACACACAAAATATTCAATGCAATTGGAGCAAGTATCGTCAATGCTAAAGGCACAAAGAAACCTGATAGCAGGAAAATACCGCAAACAATCTCGGCACCTTTGAGTAAAATAAAAAAATACTTAGAGGCTTGCAGACCGTTGAAAAAAGTAGCCATGTCCCCTTTTAATGGTGGCGGCGCCACAAAGAAAAAAGCGACTCCCCCGAACAGAAAAAGAGCTCCGAGAAGGATTCGAACCATAGCCTGTATTTTATTTTGCATGTTTGTCCTTATAGTTGCTTTATAAATTTTACCGATCCTGTCCGAAATTGGCTATGTCTATGTATTTGTTATCCAGCCTGCATCCTTTTTTGTTTGATGACCACTTGCCATCGGCTAAAATAGCGCATCAAAACATTCTTGAAAGACAAGTCCCCTGATTCGATAGAAAGGTGGTTGTTCCATGCTTTTTCTCTCGATCGACGATCCCTTGTGCTTTTTCGTGTTGCGCTTTCCATGGTCATCGCAAGACGCCTCTATCTCTATTACCCATTCTTGACCGAGTTCTTTACCGATCGGGGAATCCTAAGAATTGCCGATGTGGTGCATGCCTTTCCTAATTATTCCTTTGGTTTCTTTCTCGAAGCTTTTTCCCATGAAAGCCTTCTCCGTTCCTATTTTTTTCTTTCGACTATTTCCTTGTTGTGTCTTTGTTTTGGGTTTTGGGTGCGCGCTCAACTCTTTTTTCTCTGTTTTCTTTTGAATCTCCTCATGCAACGCAATCCACTCATCACCAATGGAGGAGATGCCTATCTCATATTGCTGATCTTTTGGTCCCTCTTTCTCCCTTTAACGCTGCAAAGGGCCGCTTCCTGGCAGGTTACATCATGGGGAACGATCGCCTTCATTTCTCAAATTGGCTTGGTTTATGGCTGTAATGCTCTTGAAAAGATGCCGGGAGGGGCTTGGTTTAATGGCACTGCTCTTCAGCAAGCTTTACAGCTTCACGAATACCGAACCTCACTCGCTCCCTTTCTCCTATCTTTTCCCGGGCTCTTAAAAATGGGAAGTGTTGTTGTTCTTTCATTTGAGGCACTTGTCCCTTTTGCGCTTTTGAACTGGGGAAGAGCTTGGAAATTGCGAATGATGGCTGTAAGTGGTATTTTTTTCTTCCATTTCCTGATTGGAAATCTTTTTTATTTAGATAACTTTTCGTATGTCTGTTGTATCGCGGTCATTCCTTTAATTCCTTCGGAAATTTATGGAGTATGGCCATTTCGGCTCATTCCATTCCAGCTGCTATCTCCAATCGATATTGGAGAGAAGAACTCTTTATCTTTTAGAATAGGGCACCAAATAGCCCCTCTCTTTTTTCTCTTTTTGACCCTCGTTCTTAATCTCAGCTCTCTCAGTTTCGGGCGATATAAGCCCCCCGCTGTTGCCGCATGGATCGGAAATTTGTTGGGCCTACACCAGTCTTGGGGACTATTCACCTCTGAAGCATTGAGCACAAAAATTTGGCTCGTCATCCCAGCCCAATTTCCCGAAGGTCCGATATTCAATCTTTACTCGTCAAAGGCAGGAGAGCACCTATGGGAGCCGCCTGAAGCCGCCGATTACCCTGCGAGTGGAACAGCTGAACGACAACAGCTCATCAATATCAAAGAATACCCCGAACTCCTCCCCCGCTATTATATTTACCTCTGTAAAAAATACAGCCCCCTCGTCTTCGATGTTTATCAGCTGATGCAAGCGAATGTTTCTAATCCCTCCCCTCCTAAAAAAAAGCTGCTTCGAAACGTTGTTTGCGCCAAATTGAGAGATGGCGTCGTGGACTAAACAATGAAGAGGTGGCTGTTAGCCACAAATGCCTTTCAGATTTCATTTATCTGCCTTACTATAAATTCCAAAATATCGAGGCCACAGATTCCATGTTTAACATCCTTCTCTTACTTCTTTTTCAATTAAAATCGTATGGGGCGCCAATGCCTGTTGTGGGTGGGCCTCCACCTCCCGCCCCGAGTCCGCCCTGTAATCCTTGTGGCAATATTTATACCGATGGAATGGGAGTTTACTATTCCAACTCTGACTGTTCGAGTCCACTTTCAGGATGTATCAATGATGATTCCTGTTTCGATAGCTGCCCCTGGCATAGCTTCACCGGTGGAGTTCTTGATCCCGGTGCGTATGATGATGCCACTTGCTCAACAAGTGCCTGTGCCGGGGCTCCCGAAACCCCAAAGTCTTTGAGTAAGTGGATCTTTCTGTTGAGCCTGATTGCTTTAGCTGCTTGGGTGAGTCAACGTATTCCATTACTCAAGAGTTAGTTCCTATCGGAGGCCCTCCGATTGGCGGTTAGAAACGATCAGTTGCTGGCTCTGATTCGCTCCATGACCACCCAAGTGATGAGATGGTGAAGGGTGACATGGAAGGCTTCGACGTGAGGAGTGGTATTGTAAGGGACGATGAGATTCAGATCGCAGACTTCGTTAAACAGCCCACCATCAAAGCCCGAAAATCCTAGCGTGGCCGCTCCATTTTCTTTTGCATATTTTATTCCCTGTACCAAGTTTTGACTCCAGGCTTCCGCCTTATCCTTGCCCGATCCGCCATGGACGCTGATGGCGATTAATAAATCTCCCGGCGTGAGATGGCTCCGAAGTTGCTCAATATAAACAGAACTCCAACCGCAATCGTTAGTCAGTGCAGTGAGCAGTGGAATGTTATCAACGAGACTTTGCACACGGAGTCGCCTTTTGCCGTCGGCCCAGGTGCATTTGGAAAGATCACAGGCAAAATGGGTCGCGGTGGAGGCTGACCCGCCATTACCGATCAGAAAGACCTGTTTTCCTGTTTTCCAAGTTTGAAAAATCATGTCGGTCGCTTTTTCGATTTTTGCACGGTCTATCTGTTGGCAGATCTTTTCAATGCCCCCTAAAAAATCACTGATGTAGGCTTTGGAATTCATGTAGAGCTTCTCCTTTGTAGGCAGTCAAAAATCGCCAAGCTTTCTCGAAGAGGTGAAAGGGTAATCCGTCTTTTTTGGATCACGCATTCATAAAAGTATTCCCATTCTTTTTTCCAGCTCTCTTCATTGGCCTGTTCAAATTGAATTGCTTGAGAAAGGGGCGCTCCCCCGTCGGGATTACGTTGGTAATAGGTCAAAGTTTCGATGCCGTAACTTCCGCCCAATCCCTCCCAATAATAGAGGTGGGTGGAAGTGGCGATTTCCAACCGGAAAAGGTTTTTCCACTGATTGGCACTGCAATGGAGTTGCGCGATAGCGCCTCCTTGGGCTTTTAGAGTCCAATAACAGTTGTCGTCGACATTTGCCGTATAAAATTGATTCTGTTCCACCGATTCCAAGACAGCAAAGCTTTCATCGGTGAGCCAAGGAAGAAGGTCCAAAAGATGAACCCCTTGGTCCATACTCTCTCCTCCCCCAGCAGGGCTCATCCGCCATTCCTTTTCATAACCCGGGCGCCCACCATGTCCATAGGCCGCTCTAATCCAAATCGGTTTTTGTCCAAAAAGTTTTTCTTTTAGTAACTGAGCGGCAGGATGGAATCGGAGATTATAGCCCACTTTGCTAGGGGGGGTGTATTGCAGCAGCGATTGGATCTGTTCTTTTGAAATTGCAGCAGGCTTTTCAATGAGGGTGGGGATATTTCGTTTGAGGCATTCATGGCCATATTCAGCAAGATAAGCATGGGGTGTGGCAATAATGGCGATGTCGATCTGCTCTAAAAGGGTCGGCAGATCTTTGAAGGAATCGGGTGAGGCAGGATCGAAGTGACCGATCACCTTTCCGAGATGGGTATGTTCAATGACCTGGGCCCGTTTTTTTCCGATCCGTCCATATCCGATGATACCCACTCGGAGAGGGGCGAAAGGGTTTTCTGATCGATGCGTCGAAGTTTGTTCCATCCTAAGTGGCCAGGATAGCGAAGGAGCCGCTCTTTATCATCCCACACCGCATGCAGGAGCATGCCGTTTAGGTTTTCAGGCCGGTTTTCTAAAAGCCATTCAATCCATCCGATGGCAAGTTGTGGGGAATCAGCATCGCCTTGTCGACGGGTTTGGGCATCTGCCAGTTCATGGGCCTCCACTTTGGAGGGGTCCATGGCCAAAACCTTTTCGATCATGGGAGTAAAAAGCCGGCCCGGGGAGATGGCATAAAAACGATGAGTTGGATATTCCATCGCCAAATTTTCAGTCATCCGAACAAGGGCGGTTTTGGTGATGGCATAGGCACTAAATTTAGCGCGGCCAATGGTAGCTCCTCCCCCCGAAAGATTGATGGCGCAGAACGGAGTGTTTTTTTGTTGCTCGAGGAGTTCTTTAATGAGGGCAATGGGGGCAAGAAGATTCACTGCAATCGTGTCCTGAAATTCGCTCCAAGCCACTTCCCCTAATTTCCCTGGAGGCCCAGTGACTGCAGCATTATTAATCAACCCATCGATGCTTCCAAACTTGTTAATGACACCGGAGATCCATTCCTTGCGGGCTTTTGGATCGGTCTGGTCTCCCAAAAAGAAATCAATATTGGGGTATTGTTGTTGGCATTTCTTAAGAGCCTCTTGAGATCGAACGAGGATACTGAATTGATATCGCTGATTGAGGGTTTCAAGGATTGCCCCAGCGAGTCCACGGTAGCCGGTTAAGAGGATAACTTTATTCTTCTTCATAGCCCAGTTCAGTTTGGTTCATCAGGATCTTGGTTCCTTCCAAATCGAACTGATAATGCAACTCTCGGAGCCCCATTTCAAGCATCGCACGACGGAGTTTTTTATGGGCTTGGCTCGTATAAAAAACAAAGAACCCCCCACCACCAGCGCCGGTTACTTTCCCCCCCAATGCTCCATTTTCAAGGGCAGTTTGATAGATGGCCTCATGGGTGGGATTAGACATTTTGGTGGAGATTCGACGTTTATAGCTCCAGTGTTCATCCATTAGGGCTCCAAAATCGTCGAGGTTCCCCATTTCCAAAGATTCGACAATTTTGTGCCCGATTTCGGCGATCCTGTGCATCGATTCGATTACTTTTTTATCCTCCTTTTGTATGGACTGGGTCTGCTCCCCCAAGATTTCATCGGCGAGGCGTGTGGTACCGGTATAAAAAAGCAAGGTATTGCGATTGAGTTCGCTGATATCGGCAAATTTTAGTTTCAAAGGACGGGTCGTGACCTTTCCCGTTTTAGAAATTTCCATGATGGGAAGCCCACCCAAAGCGGCGGCATAGGGATCCTGTTTCCCTGAGGGTTTGTGGAGTTGAATCATTTCAATCTCACAGGCCTTCTCCGCAATCTCCGCTTGGGAATGGGGTCGCCGGGTCAGGGCATAAAGGGCATTTAAGATTCCCACGGTATAACAGGAGGAACTCCCGAGTCCTGTTCCCGCAGGGATATCGGCCATCGAGATCACTTCAATGCGTTTAGTGATGCCGACCTCTTTCAGTGCTGTCCTGGCCAGTTCGTGCTGGAGTTCCGAAAGGGAATGGACCGTTTCCGATTTGGAATATTTCACCCGAATCCAATCATCAATTTTAGGACGGTTCACCAGAACATACATGTATTGATTGATGGCTGCGGAAACAACGAAGCCACCATAACGCTGGTAGTAGGAGGGGAGATCGGTGCCGCCCCCTCCGATGGTAAATCGAAATGGGGTGCGGGTTAAGATCATGATTTATGATAGCGACTTTTCAGAAGAGGTGTCAAAATAGGAGAAATGAGGCTCTCCCTGATCCTACCAGCTTATAACGAGTCTCATAAGATCGCCCAGGACCTGCAAATCCTCACCCACTATTTTTCAAATAGGCCTTATGAAGTGGAGTTGATTGTTATCGACGATGGGAGTCAGGATGAAACACGAACAGAATTAGAAAGATGGAAGGCCTGGGCTCCCATTTCTCCCCGTTTTTCCTATGAAAGCTACCAGCCCAACCGAGGGAAAGGGCACGCAGTGAAACAGGGCGTCAACAAAGGGGTCGGAGAGATCATCGGATTTATGGACACTGGAAGCTGCCTACCTTTGGCCTATATCGATCAAGCCATGGAACTGATTTCTAAAGGCGCGGATGGCGTTATTGGCACTCGTCATTCAGGAAACGCTCGTTTTTTACACCAACCTACTTTAGTGCGAAAAATGGGGACCTTTGTTTTTCGTCACCTGATGCATCTTTTCTTTGGAATTTCGGTGAGCGATACACAATGCGGACTTAAAGTGTTTCGCAAAGAGGTAGCAAAATCCCTCTTTTCGCAGATTACCACCGAGGGTTTCATGTTCGATATTGAACTTCTGGCCCTGTGTGCAAAACAGCGGCTGAATATCCGAGAGATGGCGGTCGAATGGAAAACCGATCCCGATTCTCGATTTAAATTAGTCAGCGGCTCTTTTAGAAACGCGAAGGAGTTATGGCGCATCAAAAAAGTATTGGGATAACCGGAGTGGCCGGTTTTATCGGGAGTAATCTCGCCGCCTCTTTACTAAAAGAGGGCTACCATGTCATTGGAATAGATAATCTCTCAGCGGGATTAAGATCCCAAATTCCTGAAGGGTGTGAATTTCACTTAGCCGACATTCGATCCGATAAGCTTGGAAATCATTTCAATGGATGTGAGATAGTCTTCCATTTAGCTGCAAAAAACTGCCTGAAAGATTGCGAAGAAGATCCCATCACCACGGCTGAGATTAATGTGGTGGGAACTTTAAAGGTGATCGAGGCCGCCTCAAAGACGGGCGTTCGTGGAATTGTTTTTGCCGATAGTTCTGCCGTCTATGAAGGCTGCTCGGACTTCCCTTCTCATGTGGAAGAAACCAGTCCTATCTCCTTCTATGCTAAAAGCAAGTCTGCGGCAGCTGAAATGGGAAGGAATATGTGCACGCAGAAAGGGCTTTCATTCACCGCTTTACGTTATTTCAATGTTTATGGACCACACCAAGACAACCGCAGGACGCTTCCTCCTTTAATGATTAGTTTGATCGATCGCATTGCCCAAGGAAAACCCCCGCTCATTTTTGGGGCAGGAACGACTCGACGGGATTTTATTTATGTGGAGGATATTAATCGTTTTCATTTGAAGTTGATTCAACAACCCGAATTGCGCGGAAGAACCTATAATCTAGGGACAGGGGAAAATATTTCGGTCTTAGAAGTCTTAGAGGTTGTAGAAAAGGTGCTGGGTAAGAAAATACCGGCGCAATTTGAACCGGAACCCACTTATCAAGCTTCGATTACACTCGCCGATATTTCTGAAACCTTAAAAACTGGATGGGCGCCCCTTTTCGATATCGAAAGTGGGATCCGCGAAATGACCCAGGAAATGATAAAACCGGCTAGTAAACCAGCGTAACACCACGTTGAGTGCTTTGCTGCAAACCAGCGGCATTTTGCTTGGGCTGATTGGCGACCGCTTGATTGTTAGCATTGTTCTGCTTCGCCCCTAATCCTAAAAGTGTTCCCAATGTGCTGGCCGAACCCGTACTCGCGGTGCTGGAACCAGCAATACTTCCCGTATTCGCAGTCGCTCCAGAAAATCCGGTGAGCGGTAAAAGGCCACTCGGATTCGAACCATTGGTGCTAGCAACGGTAGTAGAGGTAGAGGGTCCAGTTCCTAAGAATCCAATCAAACTTTGCATTACCGTTGCCGCGGGACAGCTGCCCGATGCCATCGTAGAAGCCAAAGCAGTTAACTGCATTTGAGTTGCATAATCGGTTTGACTCTTAAACGCATTCACCAATTTACCCATGTTGGCGGTTAAGAAGGAACAGCCAGCCGAGCTATTGGCAAAAGCGCCATTCCATGCCGTTTGATAGGTAGAAAAGGCTTGAAAGAGTTGATCCTTACAATTGGCTCCATTTGGAGCACTTTGTCCTGAGGCAAGAAGGAGAGGAAAGATATCGGTGCTGCTACTTCCAGCCCCGTTTCCTTGGTTTTTGTTAAATGCCGTTAAGGTTCCAATGACGTTATTAACAACATCTTGGCAAGCCTTTTGATTGGCTTGGAGTTGATTAAATTTACATTGAAGAGCAGATAATTGAGCAGCCTTTGCACAAGAATCGGCCACATGAGAATTTTGTGATGCAATTGCTTGTTGGGCGCCTTTATCGGCTGAGCTAATCTGTCCACCGGCTTTGCTTCCAACAACAGCGCTAAAATCACAATTTTGTTGCCCGTTTTGCTGGACACTGCCACCGGCTTGGGTACAGGTAGCGGTCAGGGTCTGCAACATCGCAGGAAGAGGATCATCATCCCCACCACCACAGGCTACAATGAATGAAAAAACTAAAGGAGCTCCTACGGCTACATAGGATTTCCAGGTCTTTTTATAAGAGTTAAAAGTACTCATTGCTTACCTCACCCAAACAGAGATTTTTTGGTCTCGTATACTTAAGTGAAGCAAGGGGCATACCAAGAATACGGTCTTTGTAACTCTTTGTATTCAAACGGTTTCAATTGTGTAACAGCCTCAAATGGCCGCAGAGGTTTCTATCACCTGTCAAAACGTTAGACAGGTAAATGTCTCTCCATCATTAACGTGCAAGTAAAGGATCGGGGCCCTTAAAGAGGCGCTACCCCTCCAGCTATTGGACGTATAACGACGATTCTGCTGGCTAACTCGCTAAGCCGCAGAGTGTGAGACCCACTTTATAGTTCCTATAGATTTGTCTAAAAAAAAGACAGCATTCAACTGGAATACAATCTCTTTAATGGGTGCGATTAAGAGTAGCTCACTGACATAATTGGAGGATGCAAAGGCTAACTCGATGTTTTGTTAATAATAGAGCGTGGCTCGGAATAGGAGTGTTGCTGCAGTTAGCTACCCAGTCACTCCTCGCAACTCAGGATCTTCGCACTGTCTGTGCGACGATTGTTGCTTCCCTAAATCCCGCACATAACCTGTTACACGTCCCCAGCTCGGAAACTCAAAATGAAGAGGTGATTTGGCAACTCTTGCAAGCCATTAGAAGTGATAGTGATCGCAACGCCCCACTTTCATTAATGCAACCCGAAGGGCTTCCCGATAGGAAGCGCTCGTTTCAATCCCGTCAAAGGGGCGTAGTTTTTTCTCATCAAACATTGGATGAGAATCATCCAACCGCCTATAGCAACGACTATGTGGAAGCTCTGTATTCGAGGTTAAATCGCCTCTTAGCTGCAATGAGAGATCGAGCACAGACTGAGCCGATCCATCTCTACCAATCTCATAACCCAATCGAGATTTCGCACATCCTAGCAGGAAGGACCCAATCCCAACTCGAGGCACATCAGAAACTGGTATCCGAATATGAAAAAAAACGCGAAAGATTCTTTGAAAAGCAGATGGATCGAAGAGAATTTTTAGATTCTACATTCCGGTTAATCGGCCTGTTGGGAGGGGTTGGGATTGGAGCTGTGGTCGGAGTAAAGGTGGGGCAGTCCATCATGCCCAATCCAAACTCAATGCGCCTTAGACAAGTTTTATCCTCGAAAAAGACAAATGATGCCTACAGGGCATACTATAATTGGGTCAGTAATAAAAAAAACACATTTAAATATTTATATATTGATGCCAAAGATCTCGAGCAGATTAGAAAAGAGGTCTCCCATTTTCCAACTCGCGAAGATCTAAAAAAACATCTTGAAACTCACCCCGATATCTTTCCCATTAAGTTTGATGAAAAAATATTCATGGAAGGATATGAGGCCTGGAATCGTCAAAGCAGTCCAGATGATAATTTTGAATTTGAACATTTTACTGCGGATGATTTTAAAGACTATGATCGCTATCACGAATCCACAGCGGAAGGACTATTTAGAAATGGATTATTCGCTTCTGGGGGGGCGATCATTGGGTTCTATGCCAGTGTCTTCTCGTTTGAAGAAAGATTTCAGAACGCAAAAGAATCTGTAATCGACACCCTAGTAAATTTAAGAGGTGCCAAGGAAAGGAAATTAATATTCAACAACTTTCCTCAACTGGCACCGATAAAGGATCCCCTCCTTCAAGATGCGATCTATTCACAGATGCACGAAGCGATAAAGCAGATTGGAAAGGGCACTTACGACGACACACTCCCGATACGACATTTCTATCTTGGCCTATCGACCACAACAGGGAGAAACCTGGACATCTTCCTCACCCTGGAAAGGGAGCAAAACGGCAAGTATTCACCCCACCTCACCGTGATTCAATCGGCATTCCCCTTTGATTATTGGCCACCCAATTCCCCGCTATTAGCGGAAAACCGAAGAAGAGCACAGCTTTCAAACCAGCCGATTCCGACTGTGGCGCAGTCGATAGATGGTTTGCGTCGTTACTTGCAAAGAAGTCTACCTCGTGATCTCAACGCAATCGATCCCGAATACAAAGAAATTGAACGCGTTATAGAAGAAGCCCTTTCCTTGCATTTGGAGCCGCATCAATTTTATGAGCTAGAAAACATCGCCCGAAGCAGAAGCTCCACTACCGATTTCACCGCACTAAAAGCTTACCTCAAGCAAATTAAAGAGAATCGGTAATCGCCACCAAAAGGAGCGAAGTCGGAATTTGGTAACAAAAGGTGCCGGGTGTTTATCCACACGCCCCGGCACCTTTTGTTACCAAATTCCGGCTTTACCCCTTTTTTAACACCTGATGCTTGGCTTCGAGCTTACACCACTCTTTAGACAGCAATTCCAATCTAAGGTATGCTTTAATCTAGCTAGTATTTATTTCATTGGAACTGCTATGAAAAACCTATTTATCCAATCATTTTTGGCACTTGTTTTCTTGAGTTCAGGCTCTGCGCAAGCAAATAGAAAAATTTCATTCCAGCAAGTTTCAACTTGCGGAATAACAGCTACTTCTGGTTCAGCTGGATATATGATGGGCGACCTTGATATTGGAAACATTTCTTCCACACAAAGTCTGACCGTGTCGGTTACAGGAGGTATATACGATCTTTTCACTTCTGCGAATAAACTATTGTTGACCGCTGGAAATTTTTGGAATCCCGTAAATTGTCAAACAGATTGCACTGTTCTCGGAGGTAATTGGGTGAAGCTTAACCCCGGAGCCCGGCAACTGTTTCGAACCAGCGCCTCCCTTGGCGGACCCAATGCAATTACAGTCCAATTCGCCGCTACCATTCAAATCCAGGGTGATGAAGGAACGGCGCTAGCAAGTGGTTTTTTTGTCTGTGCGGGAGTTGGTGGCGAGCGTCATGGCAATATTGTTATTAATGGCGCGCGACCTTTCTAATAAGGGACTGAAGTTTAAACTGGAGCAGTTTTTTCAGGTAGGCTCAGTAGTGTGTGAAACCTGCTTCATAGTTCCGGATGAGGTTACTATCCAAGCGGTGGGTTGTTTCTTGTCGTAGTGGTAGGTGTTCTACTGCTCACAAACCGCCGAGGGAATCTTCTCTAGAGTGTTCCTTGATTTTGTTGTTAGGAAGCTAACTTCTTCAACTCTTCAGGCCTAATACGATATTCTTTACCCACTTTTTTAGGTTTAATCTTTCCACTCTGGATCCATCTTAGCAATGTCCGCTGTGAAACCACTAAATACTTAGCTGCTGCTTCCAAAGTCATCCATGGATTCTCTAATTTCGACACATCCAAAATTTGAATCTCAATCAAATTCTCTTGGCGATCAAAACCTGCAAAGACCCCCTCAGCCACCTCCATATCGCGGGAAACCCTTCCTTCTTTCAAAACTATGGAAAAGGCATCTGCCTTTTTGTCATATGAAATTTTCATTTTGGACTCCAATTTACAAGAGTTGTAATGACAATCAAATTAGGACTCTCCAGTGAAATGGAGGCGCAAATCAAATTATCATTACGAGCTTTCAGACTCAAAAACACCCAATACCTTCCCTTTGACTCTTTTGGTTTAACTTTCCCATTTTCAATTACGTAAACAACCTCTTCTTGAGAAATCCCCCTCAACTCCATTTGTTCACGAGCATGGTCCGTAAGAACTAAAGAATAGTGTCGAGTCTGAAATCGAACTTTCATTTACTTTAATATAAGGTTATTGTCACTTTTTGTCAATTATTATATATGACATTAAATGACATGTAGCTTAGGGGGTAAAGTGAGGCGATCCCCTCCAGCCACTGGACGCATAACGATGATTCCATTGGCTAACTCGCTAAGTCGCAGAGTGTGAGACCCGCTTTATCAACAAAGCATTTTGAGGTAGACATTGCCCATATCGACGGCGTCCGATAGCGCGGTGTGATTCGCGTCGCCACGAATTCCGTAATGGGGCAAAATCTTTGAGGTGGACTGGCAGCCTTCCGGAAGTTTTCCGGAATCGACTAAAAACCGGGCGACGCAGGTGACATCTAAAGAATGATGATGAAAAAGTTCATTCATCAGATCCCAACCCAGGGTGCGTTTTAAGAGAGGAATATCTAGGGCACTGAGGGATTTTCCCAAAATAACAGGTCGGTCGTCTTTTTCAGTTTTAAAGAGGGTCTTGATTTCAGGGCGGTTGAGGTATGCCTTTAAGGCGGTTCGCAGAGCTGGAATTTCTATCCCTTTTGTATGGGCATCTCGGATCAAGGATTCATTATGTTTAATGACCCATTCATTGAGATTGGGTTTGAGTTCTTCAAAGCTCGGACACTTTACCAGCGTTTCCCAACCCAGTTCAGTCATCACCCTTTTCTCCGTAATATTGACAGGAACGAGGGCGAGCTGGATCAATTGGTCTTTTTCTTCGAGTCCAGTCGCTTCAGTGTCGATGCTTAGGTAACATTTCATGTCGGCTTTCCTTCTTTGTATTTCGGATCCCTTTATGAATAATAATCTGCGCCCCTTGCCTCACCCCTTCACGGTAAGCCTGGTTATCCAGTCGACCTCCGGAACGATGAGATATTTGACTGCGAGGGTGGCGCAATCTTAAAAGTTGATCCAAATGCCTTTCAACCAGAGCATACCCTCCAGTAGGTGCGCTTGCTACTGGTGTCTCCAGTTTTTTTCGAAAACCATTGAGTACGCCCAAGATAAAACCATTTTTTCTATAATGTGTGAACTGGGTCTGAGATTGGTAATCTCGCCAGAGAGTCTCTATTTTATGGAGAAGAAAATGAAAAACATATTCGGCCGTCTCGACGCTCTGTTGGGTGCCTACAAATTCGATCGATTGAAATCGGTCCAGTTTTTCTACTGAAAAATAGGAAACAAAAATGACCCGAACAAAGAAGAAATCATTTAAAAGTGCGGTTAGTTTCGTGAAATATCCCGGCAGCCTTTTCTTTCCGGAGTAAAAGACCCAGTAATGGTACTCGGGTTGTTTGTTTTGTGAGAAGGACTCCATTTGGTAACGTTCGGAGATCTCCCTGGCTTTTTTCATGGCCAGTTCCGCTTCATGGAGGTTCGAGGACTGGGCCAACGAGAAAAGTTTTCGGATACGTTCTTGGAGTCTTTCAAGAGCAGGATCGAGCGGCTTAATTGGAGCGCCGAGCGGGGTGGATTCGAGATCCGTTTTAGCATTACGAGCCCAGGGGGCGACTCCCAATTTCTCACAGGCGAATTGGAACTCCTGACCATGAGTTCCTTCTGAGATCATGTGAGCCATCTCATGTTTCAGAACTTCTAAAACCTGATCCCAGGTGCCAGTTAAAAGTAGTCGCTGACTTAAGGAAAGGGTGCGATTTTCTTCGTTCCACTCCCCCCAGTGCTGGTTGCTCTGGGTCAGACGAATAATAGGACGTTGAAGCTTTAGTTTCCGTTGGAAGCAGATATTTTCAAAGTCACTATAAAGACGTAAAACTATCTTTCGCTGACTTTCAGAATCCCACTCTACCATCCCAAAGGTTCTGCTCTTTCATAAAGTGTCATGAGAGTGTCGCGAATGATGAGTTCAGACATCTTTTTGATGAGTGGTATGGGTTGACCGAAATCGACATCAACATAATATCGAAGATAACCATCGGCGCTTACTTGCCACTGCACGTTCGCTTTTTTAACGGAAATATCGAATGGAGTGAAGGTGACGCTGCCGCCTCCCGGCTTCAGATCCTCATAACTTTTTGGCCAGTTCTTTTTTAACTCTCCTGTGGGCGCGGTTGCTTCTCCTTGAAGCAGGAAGAACTCCTTCTCTGCAAATTTTGCACGGCTGTATCCACCGGTGAGTAAAAATGGAAAACAGGTGTTAAAAAGAGCGCGGGGGACCATGAGAACAGACAGGGGATCCTTTTCATCGACCTGCTTTACATCATAATCGATGATCCCTTTCTTTTGATCGGCGTGGGCCAATTCCAGCATGTAATAAAAGCCCTCTTTAAAATCATATTTGCGGGCGTATTTTTTGACCCCTTTCATCGAATCGGTCAGTTTCTGGTATTTCTCTTCGAGTGATTTAGAATCGGTATCTTTCAATTGACAGGAACCATCGGCCTTATAACGTCCGCCAGTTTGGACAGTATTTTCGTTCCAACATTCCCCACATTTAACCAAAAAAACCTGAGCTGCTTCTTTAGCACGACGGGTTTCAGCCTCCTGTGCCTGCAAAGTATCGGCATCTTTCTTTTCGTCCAAATATTTAAAGAATAATGTTTGTTCGGTATGGAACTTAGCAATGGCTGCTTTGTAATCGACTCGACACTTTTCCATCTCCTTGTCTGTCGATGTTTTCCGCTGTTCTAACAGTTCCCTCGGAGTGTTTTTCTCAAAAAACTTCTTATCAAACCCGGTTTCTGGATATTCAGCAGCAAATAAAGCAAAAGAGAAAATAATGGAAAGGATAGTTATCATTGTGCAGTTACTCCAAAAAAGCTTTTACCCGGAGTTTCAGGTAATCGCGGTAAGGTAATTTCAGGAAACTCTCCGCTGAGTGTGTTTAAAAAAGCGACAATATCGGCCACCTGTTCATTACTGAGATCTTTTCCTAATTGGACTTTTGCCATGACCCGAACCGCTTCATCTAAAGTGGCAACCAACCCGTTATGGAAATAGGGAGCGGTCAGGGCCACGTTCCGCCAGGTGGGCACCCGCCAATAATTGTTGTCGTCCTCATTCTTAGTAAGCGCCCCTCTTCCCTTATCCTCTAGGAGTTTATATTTGGGAGTAAAGAGCTCATCGGCAATGAGCGGAAACTTTTGGTAAAACCCCTCTCCCATTTGGATATCGGGATTATTAAAGTTAGGCCCAACATGGCAGGTGACGCAACCAATTTGTCGGACGGTGTTCATGCCTCGTTCAGCCTGTGCCGAAATGGCCTTCTTATCCCCCTTCATGTAACGATCGAAGGCACTGGGTTTGGTCACTAACGTTCTTTCAAAGGCGGCAATTGCCTTAGCGGCGTTATCGATGGTGGGAGCCGAATCCTTCGGAAAGGCTTTCTTAAAAGCTTCCACATATCCGGGAATCGCCTGGATTCGTTCCATCACCAAAGTGTGGTTGGCCATGGCCATTTCCACTGGATTGGTCATTGGCCCCTTGGCCTGCTCTTCTAAGGAGAGGGCACGACCATCCCAAAACTGAACCGAATGAAATGCAGAATTCCAAACGGTAGGGGCAGACCTGCCTCCTGCTTTGGCGCCCACTCCAATGGAGAAAGGACGACTATCGGTTCCGTTCGACATCACATTATGGCAACTATTGCAAGAAACAGTGCCATCCATTGAAAGCCTAGGATCAAAAAACAACATTTTCCCTAAGTGGATTTTTTCCTTCGTGGTGGGATTATCTTTCGGAGCGGCGGCCTCTTTAGGAAGCGGCGCCCAAGGGAGATCGTCACGGACCTTTGCCGTAGACATAAGAGGAATAATCAGGGTTAAAACAAAGAGATGGATTTGAATGTGTGCCATTCATTTACTTCTAATAAATGGCAGGGCGATGGTCAATTCCGACTTCGGCGGCTTTGTTGAAAAAATACCATCTGCATCGTCATCGGGCGGTTTTCACAAAGGTACGGCCTACCTTTGTGAAGACGGCGTCGTTCACAAAGGTAGGCCGTACCTTTGTGAAAACCGCTTCTGCTTCCTCGCATCTGGTACTTTTTGAACAAAGCCACAAATTCAGGTTTATTCTCAATTCCGACTTCGTGCTGGGAGTAAGGTATCAACCATATAATAACGGTCATTAAAGGCACCGGTTTGGCCCTCAATCGCTACAGGCACCTCTGAGCTTCCCTGAACCGTTTTAGTGAGTGTGGCCTTTCCTGTTCTCAACACTAAATGGCCTGAAACCGACTTGGTATCATTCGCATAACTATAAATATCTTCCTGGATGCGGCTTCCACCATCGGAAGGCCTCGCTTTACGAGCAATAATGGGAAATACCTCTTTCGTTTGGTCGACATAGGTCACCTGAAGGGCATAGGAAACCTTAAGGTCGGTTATAGAGGCATCCCGATTGATCACCGCGATGCAAACCTTGCTTACCCCACTTCCTGGGAATTTATTATCTCCACAATAGGTGGGAACAACGGCGAAGGTGGGTGTGGTGGGATCACCGCCTTCTCCTACAGTATAGGTTGCCGTGCAGCTATTGCTTCCTTGGGCATTGCTCACGACACCTGTGGCGGAAAAGTTTCCTTTGAGCGTTGGCTTGATGGAAAGATTGGGATTGTTCAACGAAACGTTCGTACCTTCGATCTGGGCACTCGTGGCATTTCCCTGGATCGTCATTCGTAGGGTTAAGGTTTTTCCTAATTCGATAAAATCGGGATCGGCCACCAACTGACAAGTTGGCTTTGTGGGAACAGGATCTTTGTCTTCCACTTTATACGTAGCCGAACAGTTGGATGTCTTCCCATCTTTTCCCGTCACCTGAGCAACCGAGGAGAAGGTTCCGATCTGAGTCGGCGTAACCACCTTAGTTCCGCCCGTTGCCGGAGTAAAATTGACTCCGTCAATCGTGGCACTCGCCACATCTCCTTTAGTGGCTAAGATCAAATTCAGTTGGTTCCCAATCTTAATCACATCGGGACTGGCTGTGAGCGTACAGGTCGCAGGAGTGACGACGGCGCCACCATCACAATTTTTATTGATGCCACAAATTTCGATTCCATTATCTGAGGCGGTCTTGCTTAGGAAATCCTTGGTATCTTGATGATCGGTTCGGATATGGACGTTGGTGTCGACCGAATCCCCTTTGGAGTGAACGCCAATCAGCACCTTCTTTTGATTGACGGTGGTATAGGCCGGACCGCCCGAGTCTCCCAAACATAAAACGCCGCCATTGTCTTTCTTGGAAATCATCCCCGAAGGAATGTCTTCAGGAGGCATGATGGTGATGGTACTGTCCTTCACTCTCAGTTCTCCACCAGGGCCACCGGGGGTAGTACATCCATAACCCAATAGAGTAATGTTTAAACCGATTGAAGCAGTTCCACCGATCGTCGCGGGAGTAACGCCAGTAATTTCCTGGCTGACGATTCCCACCGCGATGTCATGTTGCTCGGCGGGCCACTTTGAACTTCGAATAATTTTTGCTGTGTAATTGTTGTTACCGACTTTGAAGGTCACATTGGCATTGTTGCTCGCGCAATGGGCGGCGGTCAGGATCGCTTTCGGCCCTATGATGGTCGCTGTACAGTTGGATCCTGAAGGGTTGGTTTGCCGAACCACTTCAGTGTATTGTCCAGCAACAACGGGATCGCCATTAATAATCCGCTGAGCACTAAAAAGTGATGTTGAAAGTGTTGAATGCGCAATGAGTGTAACGAATAGTAACCCTCTCATGATCCCCCCATCTGACCAACCCTAGAAAAAACAGATCCCGTTTTTTTATTCTATCGATACCAGGATCTATCGAACCCCATTTTCTCCACTTGCTGTTATCGGATGTTACGAATATCCCCCCGTGGAGATCCAATTCTCGCGGCCGGAGAGAGCTTTGTCACCTCGAAATAGGCATTATCAGTGGATTCCCCGGCATACCCCTCAATCGAGACAGGTGTATCACGCCCCGCCTCCATTTTTTTAGTGAGCACCGCAGTACTTGTTTTCAGTACCGCATAATTTGAAACCGATTTAACGCCGTTGGTATAGGTTTTCAGATCCTCGACTTGATAGAGAGAACCGATTGCCGGAGGACGGCTCATTCGAGAAATGATGGGAAACACCTCGGTTGGAAACAAATTCTGGACATAACTGAGACGAATTCCTTGAGGCACCTTCAATTCCCCAATCGATTCATTGTAATTAAACACCACTAAACAGACTTCACTCACCTTACTTCCTGGATGATTATTCATCCCACAATAGCTGGGGACTACTGTAAACACATCGGTCGTGGGATTGCCACCATCGTCAACGGTATAGCTCGCCATGCAACTGTTCGAACCATTGGCGTTGCTCACGATTCCTTGCGCCGTAAAATTCCCCTTTAAAGTAGGTTGGATTTGCAACTTTGGGTCATTTACAGACACTGCCGTCCCTTCAATTTTGGCACTCGTGGCATTTCCTTGGATCGTCATCCGCAACATCAATTTTTTCCCCAATGTAATGAAACTGGGATCGGCCACCAACTGACAGGTCGGCTTTATCAAAATAGGATCTTGTTCTTTGACGGTGTACGAGGCTGAACAATTTGATTTCTTTCCATCTTTTCCCGTCACCTCGGCGATCGGCGAAATAGTTCCGAGCTGTGTTGGGGTAATCACCTTGGTCCCACCCGTGGCTGGCGTAAAGGGAACGCCATCCAAAGTAGTGCTGACAACATCTCCTTGGGTCTTTAATGTGAGAGTTACCTGTCCGCCTAATTTAACTACCGTCGGATCGGCCGTTAATGTGCAACTTGCAGGAGTCGGAATCGGATCGGTGGTGCAGGTTTTATTGATCCCGCAGATCTGGATCGATTGCTCATTGGCAATTTTATTGAAAAAGTCGATCGAATCCTGGGCATCGGTGCGAATATCGATGCTGATATCGATCACGTTTCCTTTCGAATGGACTCCTACGATTAAATGTTTGTCCCGCTGGACAATCGCCGACGGCCCGCCCGAATCCCCAAAGCAAAGCACCGCGCCATCTGCTCGAGACAAAACCATCTGCACGGCATCGGGAAATTCGCTGATGGTCGAATCTCCAATATGGAGAACCCCACTCGTTCCGCCTCCGCCATCTTGGGTACACCCATAGCCCAACATTTTCACATTCAGTCCAACACTGGTTTTTCCACCAATCGTGGCGGGAGATACTCCTTGAATATCCTGGGTGGTGATCGCTATCCCTACATCATGCTCTTGCGAGGGGAACTTACTGCTGCGAAAAAGTTTCGCTTCGTAGGAAGTTTCACCGATCTTAAAAACCTGTTTCGAACCTTGAGGCCCGCAATGGGCAGCGGTGAGAACCGCTCGGGGACCCACTACTGTTCCGGTGCAGATCGAACCCGTGGGGGCGACTAGCTTTACAACTTCAGTCCATTGGCCGGCGGGAACCGGATTACCATTGATAAGCCTTATCCGTTTCGCGGCCGGTACCGCAGTAAAAACAAAGCAGGAGCAAAATCCCCAAATGAGTAAAAAAAGCCGCATCAAAATCCCCCCAATAACCGGCCCATCCTACACTGGGTTTTTCCAGGATGTAAGTAAGAAGCTGTGGCTCAACGCATTAAAAATAGTGCAAAGTGTGATCTTTTGTCGTCACAAAGGTAAAATATAAGAAATGAGTAGAAAAACAATTCCACACTTTTTTCTTCTTGTCTTCACTTTTATCCTTTCCACGACAGAAGCGACACTCAAACTCAGCCATGGAACCTGCACCATTATTGTCAACAAACTCAAACTGAAGGGGGTCTATTTCAATCAACTCGGCAATAATCGAGTTTTTTCACTTATTCACTATAGCGACAAGCTGATTAAAGAAGCTGAATATGCCGCCAAAGACGTTCGAATCCAAAAGGAGATGGATGAACTGGTGCGCAAGGAACTTGAAAACACTTCCCCAGAAGTAGGGACCTATCGCCTCTCTTTGGGAAACGGTTATTTCGAATTAAAAACTAAATATGGGACCAGGGTTATTGTCCGAAGAGTTAAAAACACACTTGGTGGGGATGATATTTATGTGGTGGGAAAGGCCACTAAAAAAGGAGCTTCTAATCAAGCGGAAGTATTTAATACGCTCAGAGACACTTTTGCCGATTTTCCTGCTAAAGATCCCCACACAACCGATCCGAGACAAAATTAGCTGAAACGACTACAAACTCTGTGTCGAGGGGCCTTGAGTAAGCCGCGCTTTAGCAATCGCCCGGATATTCTTTTGATCGGCGACTCCAAAAATTCCGACATCCCGACCCTCTTTATCCCGACTCCTAGGCAAGGTCTGCTGGGCTAAAGCTTTTCTTGCTGCCGCCTGCTTTTCCGCCTCTGCAGCGGCCGCCGCCGCGGCCTGCTCGGCCGGGGTCATCGGTTTTTCATTTGAAAGTTCTGAAGCTCCATTCGTCCCGCCATTTTCAGTAGCAAAAGTTCCACTATTAAAAGGGCGCTCTCCCTGCTCAGGTTGAGGTCCCAAGCCCCCAAATTGATCGACGCTGCCATCCCCACCTGGCTTTGAAGGAGGCGTCATATTGCCCGCTTTATTATCAGCTGCTGCATCAGGTCCTGGTAAACCATTTCCGGGTTTAGCTGAAATTGGATTTCCGGTATTGGAACTCCCACCTAAAAGAGAAGCCACCGAGCCGTTCCCCAACAATCCAGATAAAGGATTTGAATTGGTGGGTTGTGAAGCGGGCTGCCGATTGGAAAAATCAATGGGAGTATATTTAATCTTATCGGTGTTGATCGAACTATCAAAAGGAGGCGTCTCAGAACTGGTAATCTTAGCATCCGAAAATGGCATCGCACTTGAGCCCTTATCCGATGAATCGTAATTGACGCTTTCAAATTTTGGGGGAGTCGTATCACTTGATTTCTTATCATCTGCTTTATCATTTTTTGCGGCCTTACTATTATTGGAATTGGGGGAGCTATTGGGAGAACCCCCGCCCGAAGCAGGTTTGCTGGCATCTTCTTGGGCCTGCAATGCTGCCTTCTCGGCCTCTGCTTCAGTATTAGCCTTGTCTGCCGCGCGATCCAAAGCGGATAATTGTTTACCAAAATTTTTCTCGATGGCCTCAGCCCGTTTTCCCCGTTCTTCGGCAACCTCGGCTTCGACTTTAACTTTAGCCTCTTGGGCAAGGCCTACCATCTGCCTAAAATCTCCACTCACCTCTTTAGCGATCTCCACTACAGGTTTATTCTCAAGTTTAATCCCCTTAGGATCGTCTTTGTGTCCCGGTATGGACTCTGCTGATGGTGGATTAGCGACTACTCCAGCAATTTGAAAATAGGATTTTCGATCTAAAAAGTCTTTGAAAGTTTGATCGGCCAGTGTCCCCCTCTTTTCGGGAGTCATTCCCGGCTGTTGGATTTCCGCGGCAAATTTCGGGGTCTGGTCCAATCCTTGGGCGACGGTGCTCCCCAGGCTCACAAATTTATCGAGAGGGTTTTCAGGGAGTTCTGCTTTACGGGGTTGAGCATCATAAAAAACGGTATAGGTGCGACCATCTGCGGGATCATTTATCTTCTCGCTTTTTAATCCTTCAAATTTTTCACTGATCTCGCCAAACTTTTGTTTTGATGTTGAAACGGCTAGCTGCTTCATCTCCTTCTCCAGAGCTTTTATTTGCTCCTCTTTGGATTCGAGCAGTTCCTTTCTTTGATCCCCAATTTCTCGAAGTCGATCTTGAAGTTTCCTATCGGCCGCGTCTCGCATCCGACCCGTATCAAGCTTACCTCCGCCGGTTCCAGTTCCAGTTCCAGTTCCCGTGCCTGCACTCGGAAAACCAGCCCCTGCACCAGTGCCCGGCAATCCCGTGCGCCCCAATTCGCCATAGGCTTGAATGGTGATGATCAATAGAATGAATGGTAGTCGATTCATAGCCCTATCCCCTTTGACTGATTAAAATGCAAATCTGAAGCCGGTGTATTCCCGCACGATCCCTGCCTAGCATACGCCTAGGCTTTGGACAGTTTAGGCGGGGGGTGATGGATGTCTAATTTGTAGACATTTCGAAGGATTCAATCAGGGGCAGCACCTTTTCCTTGGGAAGAGTATATGGAAAATGGTGGTATTCGAGCTCAATCAATTTCTCAGCACGCAAATCTTTTTTCAACTGCTCGATGCTCGACATCGGGATGTAGGGATCATTCGAAGAAGCAATGATCTGAGTCGGAAAATGCCATGGCAATTTAACTCCTGGCAATCGATGATTAGAAAGCCCCAACATTCTCTCCAATTTTTCGGTGATACTAAAGAAGGTTACTTTCCGGTAAAGCGAACGAATCCGGGGAACATAGGGACGCAACCGTCGATCGACCACTGCCCCCTGTTTTTTGGCCTCCCGGAGCATCGAAATAATGGGTTTGAGTTGAAACCGAAGCGGGTGACGGGAACGGAAAACATCAAAGTTGCGAAAGGCTCCATTAAAGAAGGTGAGTTTCAGATTCTTTGGCAACTTCCCCTGACGAGCCAACCTGTTTAAAGCCAAGATGGTGAAAGGAACTCCAAACCCATGGGCAATGAGCGACTCCGGTTGATGAGAGAGGATCTGTTCCGCGACATACCGAGCCATCTCCCTAGGGTCGGCCGAATCACTTTTTTTCAGGACTTCGTAAATGGGGAGGATCCGTTGATCGGGGTTTTTACCCAAAAAGCTCTCCCAAACCTCTTGAGTACAGGGAATGCCGGTAATCACCAATCGTTTCATTCAAAAAGCCTTATATCATACCCCACTAAAGGTACCCACTTCCTTTTCAGAAAGGCGAAGCCTTTCTGAAAAGGAAGTGGGTACCTTTAGAGTCCCATCTGCTGACGTTTCAAGGCCATCAGTCGATCTCTTAGCTCCGCAGCCTTCTCAAAATCGAGCTCCTTTGCCGCCCGTTTCATCGCTCGTTCTATCTTAGCAATCTCCATCGGGATATCCTTATCGGCTACTATCTGAATAGCAGCAGTTTCGGAAGTGGGCAGCCTTACCTGGAAGGAATCCTGATTCTCCACTTTATAGAGAGAGCTTTGGATATTTTTCTTTACCGAAATGGGGGTGATTCCATGTTCCTTATTATAAGCCTCCTGAAGCGCCCGTCGCCGTTCCGTCTCCTTCACCGCAAAATCGATCGCAGCTGTCATCTTATCAGCATAGAGGATTGCCGTCCCCTCCACATGCCGGGCCGCCCGGCCAATCGTCTGAATCAAGGAGGTTTGACTCCTTAAAAAACCTTCTTTATCGGCATCTAAAATTCCCACCAATGAACACTCAGGGATATCCAATCCTTCTCTCAAGAGGTTAATCCCCACCAAAACATCAAAGGCCCCCAGCCGAAGCTGCCGCAAAATCTCCATCCGTTCCAGCGCATCGATATCGGAATGAAGATATTGCACCTTGAGCCCCATCTTTTCATAATATTCTGAAAGATCCTCCGCCATCCGTTTCGTAAGGGTTGTGATCAACACCCGCTGCCCTTTATCCACCCGTTTGCGGACCTCGCCATAAAGATCTTCCACCGCTCCTCGCGCTTTTTTAATAATCACCACCGGATCCATCAGTCCCGTAGGACGAATGATCTGTTGGACCACCTTCCCCCGGCTCTTCTTCATCTCATACTCGCCCGGAGTGGCGGAAACATAGACCACCTGCTGGATGATCGCCTCGAACTCCGAAAAATTCAGCGGCCGATTATCTAAAGCGGAAGGCAAACGAAACCCATGCTCCACCAGAGTCATTTTACGGGCCCGATCCCCTCGATACATCCCCCCCACCTGGGGAACGGTGACATGGCTTTCGTCGATAAACATCAAATAATCGGAAGGAAAATACTCTAAAAGAGTGGGCGGGGGATCTCCAGCCTTTCGACCCGTGAGATGGCGACTGTAGTTTTCAATCCCGTTGCAGTAACCCATCTCTTCCAGCATCTCAATATCGTAATAGGTTCGACTCTCCAATCGACCCGCTTCGACCGGCTTATTGAGTTTCTTTAACTCGACCAAACGTTCCCGCAACTCATCTTGAATCGAGCGAATGGCTCGGCGGAGTTGCTGTTGGGGTGTCACATAATGGCTTCCGGGATAGATGGTAAGATCCTGCAATTCCTCGATCACTTTTCCGGTAATGGGATCGATCTTATGGATACTCTCCACCTCATCTCCCCAAAACTGGACCCGATAGGCATGCGATTCTTCAAAGGAGGGGAAAATCTCGATCACATCACCTCTGACTCGGAAGGTGCCACGATGAAAGTCATAATCATTGCGTTGGTATTGAGTTTCCACAAGGTGCAAAAGGAAATTATCCTGCCGTTGCTCCATTCCTTTTGAAATTTGAATCAACATCTCCCGATAGAGCTCCGGAGAACCTAAACCATAGATGCAGGAAACACTCGCCACGATGATCACGTCGCGGCGGGAGAGCAAACTCCGAGTGGCGGAATGGCGCATCTGATCGATTTGATCATTAATGGCCGAATCTTTTTCGATATAGGTATCGGTTGCTGGGAGATAGGCCTCCGGCTGGTAGTAGTCGTAATAGCTGACAAAATATTCGACCGCATTCTCCGGAAAAAGTTCCTTAAACTCACCATAAAGCTGAGCAGCCAGCGTCTTGTTGTGGGCTAAAATGATAGTCGGCCGATTCAACTTTGCAATCGTGTGGGCCATGGTGAAGGTTTTTCCGCTACCGGTCACTCCCAACAGGACATTGTCCCGCTGCTTCGCCTCCAGGGATTTCAACAACGCCTCAATCGCTGCAGGCTGGTCCCCCCTTGGGCTAAATTCCGATTGTAACTTGAAACGGTCCATCGGCCTGGAGTATATCCCCTTGCATGGTAAAGTCCAAAAAAGTCGGTATCGTTGGTTATGGTAACCAGGGACGGGCCCATGCTCTCAATCTCCGGGATTCGGGAATTGAAGTCCATGTGGCCACTCGTTCCACTGAAAAGGCCTCTGCCGATGGCTTCCAAGTCGAATCCTATGAAGCAGTCGCCCAGACCTGCGACATTCTGATGTTCCTATTACCCGACTCGGTGATTCCCCAAGTCTATCAGCAGCTCAGTCCTATCTTAAACTCTCGAAAAACCACCATTGGTTTTGCCCACGGCTTTACCTACCATTTTAAATGGATCGAAAAACTTCCTAACTGCCAATATTTTTTAGTCGCCCCCAAAGGAGCCGGCGCCGTCCTGCGCGATCGCTACACCCAAGGCACGGGACTTCCCGGCGTCTATGCCGTTGATCCCATGCGTGGCGATGAGACCACCCGTCAACTGGCGAAGGAATATGCCGCTGCCATTAAAGCCAACATTCCATTAGTAGAGACCACCTTCCAAGAAGAGGTGGAATGCGATCTCTTTGGGGAGCAGGTTGTATTATGTGGCGGACTCCCTGCCCTGATGGAACAGGCTTTTGAAGTTGCCGTTGAAAAAGGACTCTCGCCCGAAATGGCTTTTTTCGAATGTTGCTACGAAGCGAAGTTGATCTTGGATCTCTGGCTGAAGTTCGGTCCCAAAGAATGGCGCAAACACATCAGCCCTACCGCCAATTATGGAGGACTCACTCGTGGAGAACGTTTAGTGACTCCCGAAACTAAAGAGGAGATGAGGAAGATCTTTGATGAGATTCGCTCTGGAAAATTTGCAGCAGAGATGAAAAGAAGCGAACTTCCGAAGAATGAGTCGATAACCTTAGATCAACTGCAAACAAGCTATCAAAAACTTTTAGGCTGATGGGAATTTAGCATCAAAGCATCAAATGTATTGACATCAAGACATCAATTAAGCTATACTTTATTGATGAAAAGAACCACCCTTCCCTTGGCCCCCTCCCTGCTAAAAGCGGTGAGAGAGATCGCTAAAGAAGAGGGTGTAGCTATGCGGACGGTCATTTCCGATTTATTAGAACTGGCTTTAAAAGTTCGGTCTCAAAACAAAAAAACAAAACCTGCCAAAATCTTTCATTGGCACACTCAGGCCATGAAACCTAAAGTTGACCTGGATGACAAAGAAGCGGTTTTTAAAATCTTGGATTCCAGTAAGTGAAGTACTCGATTGATGTAAATATTTTTCTCTATGCAACGAACACACTTAGTCCCCTTCACACAAAAGCTCTCGACTTCATAAAGAAACAGATACAGGAACAGGAACAGTGTTATTTGTTATGGGATACTCTCTATTCTTTCTTAAGAATTGCGACCCATCCCTCTATTTTTGAACCCCCTCTCACACCAGAACATGCGATCCATAACATGACCCATATTTGTGAAGCTTTAAAAGTAGAGTTTATTTCTCCAGATGAAACCTCATGGGAATATTATTTAAAATTAACCCAACTTTTTCCTATTAAGGGGAATTTGGTTCCAGACGCGGTCTTAGCGTCTACACTAACGACCCGCGGGATAACTAGACTCTACACTCACGACCGAGATTTTTGGAAGTTCCCTAATTTGAAACCAGTAGATCCCTTCGCCTAACCCCGCTCCTCAGGAAGTCCACGCTCGCGCCACGCGCGAATGCCGCCATCCATGGAAATCACCCGCTTGTAGCCCATTTTTTGTATAGCTTCCGCGGCCAGGGCAGAACGGAATCCTCCGCCACAATAGAGAATGATCTCCGCATTCTTGTCGGGAATTTTATTTTCAATATCCCGTTCAATCACCCCTTTGCCAATATGGATCGCTCCTTTTGCACGCCCTTCCCGCCACTCATCATCTTCCCGAACATCGACAAAAATGAAGAGGTCTCCTTTTTTCTGCTTCTCAAGTACGCCATCGACATTGGTTTCCTGGATCTTCTTTTTGGCTTCCTGAACCTGGGCTAAAAATGCGGGAGCATGTTGCTTCATAATTACCTCTTAAAAATCAAAATCACGGACATAGTGACAGGTATATCCACCCGGATTTTTTTCCAGGTATTTCTGATGGTAGTCCTCCGCTTTATAAAACGGCGTTGCTGGTACAATCTCGGTCACCACCGGCCCCTTCCAACGTTTCGATTGATCCACTAATCCTTTAATCCGCTCGGCCGTCTGTTTCTGTTCTTCGGTGGTATAGAAAATAGCTGAACGGTATTGCGTTCCAATATCATTCCCTTGCCGATTTTTGGTGGTGGGATCATGCATCCGGAAAAAAAACTTCAAGAGTGCCTCATATTTCAATACCTCTGGATCAAACACAATCTCAAGAGCCTCGGCATGACCCGTCTCCCCGGTCTTCACTCTTTCATAGGTGGGATTGGCCAGGGTTCCGCCTGTATAACCGACGGTGGTGCTCTTCACCCCCTTCATCTTACGGACCAACTCCTCCATTCCCCAAAAGCATCCGCCCGCTAAAATCGCTGTTTCCACTTTACCTTTCTCCATTTTATTTGGCTCCTTTTTCTTCCCGGCCGCTACTCCCATCACTGGAAGCATTAACAAAATAATTAGAAGGAGCTGTTTCATGGGGTTATACTACCTAAACTCATATGGATAACACAAATTTTTGGCATCAGCCCGATATCGATCCGGTCCTTTTCCACCTCTTTGGTCCCCTTCAGATCCGGTGGTATTCCCTCCTGTATGTAGGGGGATTTATCGTAGGCCGTTGGATCCTTCAACGACTTGCCCGGGAAAAACGCTTTCTCTTCTCGCCCAACGATATGGAAACTCTGGTGATGTGGCTGCTCCTGGGATCGGTGATTGGCGCTCGAATTGTCTATTGTGTGGTTTACGATCCCAAAAGCCTCATGGCCAATCCTCTTTATCTCTTTCAAACCTATAAGGGAGGACTTTCTTTTCATGGCGCACTCATCGGGATCATTGCCGCCGCGGTTATCTTTGCCAGGAAAAAAGGAATCCCCTTTTGGAATTTAGGGGATGCCATGGCTCTTGCCACCCCTACCGGCCTTGCGATGGGGCGCCTGGGAAACTTCATCAATGGTGAACTCTATGGACGTGTTTCTTATGTGCCTTGGGCGGTTATCTTTAAAGATGGCGGCCCTGTTCCACGCCATCCCTCTCAACTTTACGAACTCATGCTAGAGGGTATCGCCTTGGGACTCCTTCTCCTCTTTATCAAGAAGAGAACTCAAAATACGGGCCGAATCTCGATTGGTTTCTTAGTGGGCTATAGTGTAGCAAGATTTATCGCTGAATACTTCCGGGAACCGGATGTCCAGGTGGGTTATCTCTTTTTGGGGTTGAGCATGGGACAGGTGCTTTCCCTTGTGATGTTCGTGGCGAGTTTGATCACCGCCTATTTTATTTTAAAGACGCATCCCGCAGTTGTTCCCCATAAAAAAAAGGACAAAAAGAATGTTACGAAGAACTCGTAAATTGAAGAGCAATTCGCCGGAGCCGTTTTTTTATGCCTCGGGTTTCAAGCAGCAACGTATTGCAGATGCGGCGCTCCAATTTTCTTCGAGACGTCTGAAGTTGGCGAAGTAGCTTTTGTACATCGATAGAATGAGGAATCGCGCTCTTATTGATACTGGTAATTAAACTCTCCAGGTCATGATAAACATGGATCAGATCCCCTAAACGTTTCGGCAGACGCTTACCCCGTGTTGCCTTCTTCCGTCCCGATTGCCCTTTGAGTTCCATCACTGGGACCCTATTTTGGAGCGCCCCTTCCCCAAGGACAAGACGCGGCGCTATACTGTTAATCAAAGCCATGGTACCAAGTAAGGCTTGAAACTCTCGATTGTCATCCCTGTTTATAATGAAGGGCGCATCCTTCAAGAGGTCTTTGACCGGATTTTAGAGGTAAAATTCCCGATCGAAGTGGAATGGGTCGTTGTGGACGACTGCAGCCGGGACAACTGCTGGGAAATCATCCAACAATTTGGACAAAAAACAGGGGCAAAGATCCACCGACAGCCGGTGAATGGTGGCAAGGGCTCTGCGCTGCGAAAAGGATTCGAGATGACTACCGGGGAGATCATCGCCGTTCATGATGCCGATTTTGAATATGACCTCCATGATATGGTTGCCCTCATCGATCCGATCTTAAAGGGCAAAGCCGACGTCGTTTATGGAAGCCGTTTTCGTCGAACCAGCCCCCAAGTGCACCGGACTTTTCATTATTTGGGAAATCGGATCCTAACCTTTCTTTCAAATATCGCGAGCGGACTCTACCTCACTGACATGGAGACCTGCTACAAGGTTTTCCGGAGTGAGATCTTAAAAGCCATCCCCTTGCAAAGTAATCGCTTTGGATTTGAGCCAGAAGTGACCGCCTGGATTGCAAAGCTCAACCTTCGCATCCATGAATACCCTATCTCCTATTACCCTCGAAACTACCTCCAAGGTAAAAAAATTGGATGGAGAGATGGCTTCGCCGCTCTTTGGTTCATCTTTAAGTTTAATTGGATGCAGTTAGATCCTACGACTCGGCAAAAAATCCCAACCCGTTATTTAAAATAGCTCAGGCTCAACCAAAATCGCATCGCTCGCCGTACTCTTCACACTCGCAAAGTCCTCCTCCTGATACCCATTAGTGCCGGTGGTCAGGCCATAACTGTTGCGGAAGATAAAGACTCCACCGCCGGGTTGACTAACATCCAATCGATAGCCAACGATTGGCATCGAGTGACTGCGTCCCAATCCAACCGGCACGCCTCTATTAAGGGCAGCAATAATTCTATTAAACTCTTCCGTTGAAAGCCCCATGGGTGTGGTGATCGGTTTCAAGAGTTGCAGGTTTAATTTTTTGGCATTTAGCAATTGAATCCCCGAAGCCACACTTGCAATCGATAGAGTGGTATCCTTAAATTGATAGGTGCTCTTAAAAGGAAATACAGTTTCCTTCACCATTCCATACTGGTTATAACCGGCAATGATGTTGTGGAAGAAATCACCATCATCCTCATTTTTTGCCGTCAAATTGGTCGCATGATTGAGGTATTCCTCTGAAAGATCGGTATAGGCGTAAGGACCACAGACCTGACTATAGGCATATTCCAACAAGAAGGTAGTGGTATGGACGGAGCAGGTAAGCCTATTCTCTTGGTTCCGGATCCCAATTTGTCGACGAGCAATCTCGGGCCTAAGATCGACACTCTGAGCGACCTCTCCAATTTTTTGGGTGAGTACCCCTCTCTCAAAAGATTGCGTGCAAATATCAGCTCCGGTGTGGCATTTCATTGCAGCGGTTGGATATCCAAGTCCCCCAATTCCTCCCTTATCCCTCCACAGGCGATGGAATTCGGGAGTGAGGCGGTAAGTGCCAAAACGGGGATGGTAATAAACCGCACCCCCCTGAAAAAAGCTGACCCGTCCCACCCCATCGGTCATTTTCAGTTCATCTGTAGTGGGAAATCCTAATGCACCTCGCTCCCACCCCTGCTCTGACCATAGCTGGCGAATAAGTCCATGAATCTCAACACCTCCGATGCAAGGATGGTAATAGACCGATCCCGCTTGATAATGTCGAGCACACCCCTTTCCTACTGGCAAAGCAAAGGGATTGGTTGTGGGATTTCCTATCCAACTGCCATTGAGTTGAGCTTTCTGATCAATGGTTCGAAGAGCATCGGTCGTGCAGACTCCAAAAAGGGCGGTTGAAAATAAACTGAGACTAAAGAGAACGGTTAGCTTTTTCATGACGCTGGATAAAGCAAAAGCTAGGCCAGCTTTTCCAGGCAGGGAGTGGTGCTAAAGTGATACTGATCGTTCCAAAGAAGAACCCTCTTAATGATTAGAACCATTAAAAACTCGGGAAAAACATCGAGGCGGAGAGGATTGCGGCGTAGTTACTTTTGAAGTTTTGCGAACCGTAGGTTTCGGAACGGATCAAATAATCGCGGGCATCGAAAAGGATCGCGAAGGAATCTCCCACAAAAAACTTAAAACCAATTCCAAAGCTAAGCATCAAATCCCAGCCCGTTTTCTGAATGGTCTGGGTCGAGGCTTGGTTCTCTCCCGGGGAAGAAAACTTAAGCACATCGGTATTGGCAAAGCCCAAGCCTGCGATGGCAAAGGCATCAAAATGGACGACCGACGAACCAAACAACCGAACTTTTCCATGGAAGGGAGAGGCCACAAAATTAGAGCCAAGCAGGGTCTTAATTTGAATCGTCTGGAGATTTGAGATCCCCTTTGTGGTGACGAGATCGGTGGTAAAACCACTGACCGAACCCGATGCAATCGCGGCATCCAAAACTTCCCAACCAAAATGGTCGGTAATGTGCCAGGTGAACCGGCCACCAAAAAGATAGTGGCTGATGATCGAGTCATAAGGCATGGTTCCCACACCGATTCCTGCCTCGAATTTGCCCGGCTTATAGTAGTGTTTAGCTCGAACAACGGCGTTGATCGATTTTTCATATTCCCGTTGCTCTTCTCCTGCAGATTTAGAAGAAGGGGCAGCGAAGGTGAAACTACTCCACACAAAGAGAAGGATGGATAAATTTTTCATGGATAAAGTTATTTTAACACATTCACGCTAAGTGAACGATCACTCGATTGGGGCGAGCATCATTAAACGCCAACGCGGCGCACTAACTAATTGATTTATCGATGTAAGTACTCCATCAATGGGAGTGCGGGCTTCTTCGCCAAAGATCAACTTATAGAGAAGGCCGTGTTCGGTATCGGGATAATCCACTTTGCTCTTCTCTGGAAGGCCGGCCAGTTTTTTCGCCTCTTTAATGGCCCCTTCAATCCCTTCGAGAGAGTCAACCAGCTTGGCTTGGAAGGCCTGGTTGCCAGTCATGACTCTTCCATCGGTGGTATTCTCGAGTTCTGCATCATTTAAGTTACGACGTTCTTTTACCGTCTGTCTAAACTGAGTATGGATATCGACTAACATCTTTTCCAGCAGTTCCCGCTCTTCCGGCTTCATCGGACGGAGGCTCGTTCCCGTATCCTTAAATTTTCCCGCTTTCAGGGTGTAGCGTTCCACTTTGGCCCATTGATAAAGCTTCTCGGTGTTGGCAAGTTCCATAATCACGCCGATGCTGGCCGTCAGGGCACCGGGATTAGAATAGATTTTACGGGCTCCTAAAGCCGCGTAATAGCCGCCGCTAGCCCCTAATGCGCCAATCGTCGCAAGAGTTGGAACTTTGGCATCGGCTCTGCGAATCGCTTCGTAAATCTCTTGGCTTGGTCCCACCAAACCACCCGGCGAAGCAATACGAACGACAATGGCTTTGACTGAGGAATCATCCAGGTGAGACTGAATCTGCTCTACAAATTTTTCACTGGAATAGATAACCCCGCTGAGATCAACAACAGCGACGTGAGGAGTGTTTCCAGACTTACCAAAAATAGCCCACTTTACCAAAGCTACCGTCGATACGACGACAGCAAGGGTAAAGCAGGCCACTAAAATAAGACTGATGATTCTGAAGGCTTTGCTCATTTTTCAGAATCAGAAGGATTGGAATCCTCTTTCTGTTCCGAGTCTTTAGCTGATTCAGGAGCCGATTCAGAAGCAACCGGAGTGTTTCCAAGCGCCTCTTTGAGCTTTTGAGCTAAAGAAGAATCCAGCACATCTCCAAAGCTGGCCCGAGCTCCACTGCTGGTCTGCTTCGCATAGTGCTTAATGTTCTCACGCTCTTCAGCTTTGTTCATCGCCTTCACCGAAAGAGAAAGTTTATGCTCTTTCAGATCCACTGCGGTGACCATGCACTCCATCTCGGTGCCTTCTTGCACCAATTTCAAGCGATCTTTCGGTTTTCCTTCGCCTTCCAATTCAGAGGCATGAAGAAGCCCTTCGACTCCCTCTTCCACCATCAGGAAGATACCGAAATCGGCCACCTTGGAAACTTTACCCGTAACCCGAGTTCCAGGCGGATATTTATCGGCCACAACTCTCCAAGGATCATCGGATAATTGTTTAATTCCAAGACTGAACTTCTCTCCGGTTTTATCGACGGAAAGAACGACGCATTCCACTTCGTCACCCTTTTTATAAAGGGTGTTGGGATCGACCGGTTTATTTTCCCAGGAAAGATCGCTGATATGGATCAAGCCATCGATGCCTTCCGGCACTCCCACGAAAATTCCAAAGTCGGTGGTGTTCTTGACCTGTCCTTTGATCTTGGTGCCAGCAGGATACTTCTCAGCAAGCACATCCCAAGGATTGGGTTCGATCTGCTTCATACCGAGAGAGATCCGACGGTTGCCGGTATCCACATCGAGGACAATCGCTTCGACCACATCCCCTTCGTTTACCAACTTCGAAGGATGCTTTACCCGTTGGGTCCAGGACATCTCGGAAACGTGAACTAAGCCTTCCACTCCCGATTCGATCTCCACAAAGGCGCCATAATCGGTGAGGCTGACCACTTTACCCTTCACCCGCATGCCCACCTTGTACCGCTCTTCAACGGTGTTCCAAGGATCGGCGAGGAGTTGTTTGTAGCCTAAGCTGACGCGTTCTTTCTCTTCGTCATACTTCAGCACCTTCACCTGGATCTTATCGCCCACTTTAAAGACTTCGGAAGGATGCTTGATGCGCCCCCAAGACATATCGGTGATATGCAAGAGGCCATCGAGTCCGCCAAGGTCGATAAAGGCACCATATTCGGTGAGGTTCTTAATCGTTCCTTCGGTGACCATTCCCTCTTCAATCTTCGAGAGGGTCTGTTCCTTCATGCGGGCTCTCTCTTCCATCAACAGCAGTCGACGGGAGAGCACGATGTTGCCACGCTTTTTGTTAAACTTGATGATCTTGAATTTGTAAGTCTTCCCGATGAATTGATCGAGGTTCTTAATCGGACGGATGTCCACTTGAGATCCGGGGAGGAAGGCCTTCACTCCGATATCAACGGAGAGGCCGCCTTTAACCTTCGCGACCACGACACCTTCAACGAGTTCATCCTTTTCACAGGCTTCGCTGATCTCGTCCCAGGCTCTGAGCACATCGGCCTTTTCTTTGGAGACGATGAGGCGTCCTTCGTCATCTTCAATCCGTTCAATGTAAACGAGGATATGATCACCAGCTTGGATCGATATCTCGCCTTTGCCGTCGTAAAATTCGGCGGCATTAATCAGAGCTTCCGATTTGTAGCCAATGTCGATGGTAACGAAATCGTTTTCAATTTTGATGATCTGACCTTCGACAACTTCCCCTTCGAGGAACTTCGTGCCTTTCTGGCTCTCCTCGAGAAGTTGGGAGAAGGTCATCCCATTTTCTTTTAATCTTTCAGATTTATCCTCGAGTTCGGTATCTACGGAAGGTAGTTCGGGCCATTCATTCATGATTACTGCCTGCTTCTTTGCCAAAATTTTTCCCTTCATTTCTTGAGTAGGAGCGACAACCCCTTTGCGGGATGAACGTTGCTCTCCTAAACCTTGATTATCCATTCAAAATAGTCTCCAATCCTCGATGGCCGAGCCACCGTATATCTTGCAAAAACCCCTCTTTTCGCTCAATGGGTCAAAACTGTCAATTGTTTTTAGGACTTACGGAGTTACTTCAAGACCCCGCGGCGGATCTGATCCCGCTCAATGGCCTCAAAAAGGGCAGTAAAATTCCCCTCTCCGAACCCATTATTCCCTTTCCTTTGGATCACTTCATAGAAGAAAGGGCCCACCACATTTTCGGTAAAGAGCTGCAACAGGTAACCGGCCTTATCCCCATCGACCAATATCCCCAATTCCTCAAGCTCATTTAGGTTTTCGGTCACATTGGGGACTCGAGATGGGATCGCCTCATAGTAAGTAGTTGGAACGCTTAGGAATTTTAGCTGATTTTGGCGCAAGGTTCGGAGGGTTGGAATAATGCTCTTGGTCTCCAAAGCCACATGCTGGACCCCAGCCCCATGATGAACATCGATAAATTCCTGGATCTGGGACCCCTCCCCGACCGGCTCGTTAAAGGGCATTTTCAAAACCCCATTCGGACTTTGCATCACCGTAGAATAGAGGCCGGTGCGCTGCGTCTTAATATCAAAGTAGCGCACATCTTCAAACCCAAAAACCTTCTCAAAAAAGCCCTTCCAATGCTCCCTTTGATTCTTTTCCACATTGTTGGTGATGTGATCAATTCTAAAAAGGCCTGTACCCGAATGGTTGGTACGTCGGGGAGCGGTAAAACCTTCGGCAAATAAATTTCCGGTCCGGGAGATAAAACTAAAACGCACATCGCCAAAAACCTGAATGGAACACTGCTGAACCGAGCCCAATTCATTCTCAAAGGTCTTGGGAGTGTCGGCCGCCTTGGCGCCTCGGCTCACCACCTTCTCTAAGGTAGAAAGCGCATTCCGGCATTGAATCCCCACGCTGATTACGCCGTTACCATGCTTTTTGACATACTCGGAAACAGGCTCACCTTCTTGAGTGCTGTGGCTTAAAACAATAAAGATCTCATTCTGCGCAAGCAGGGAAGAGGTCACGCCTCTTTCATGCAATTGACGTGTCCCAATCTTTTCAAAACCCAATCGGTAATAAAGCTTCTCCGCCTCTTCTAAATTATCCACGGCGAATTCAAGGTGATCAAAGTCGAGTAATTCTAGGGATTCAAAAAGTGACATGATGAAAATAGTGTGTGAACTCGGGTGGGAATGTCAATCTTTGTGAAATCGGAAACTTTTTATTGTTGGATACGCGGCTTACGCAAATAATCGAGTAAAGGCTGCCCTTCTACGAATAGATTCATGATTACACCATGTCCTGCGCCATCAATGGACACTTCAACCGATGAATTGGGAGGCACAGTGACCAATTGCTTAGAATATTCTTCGGGAAAATAGAATCGATCGATGCCAGCATCGAAACCTCGCCAATCACAACTTCCCTTCAACCATAGCGCGCACGCTGGGCGTTCATTGCACTTTCCCACCCATGTCGCACGTGCTGGAACAACGCCTCCGGGAGATTCTAAACAGACACACTGAGAAGCTTCATACTTGTTATCAGGACAAACAGAAGCATTCTGGTAATCGATTCGAAATTGAAGGAAATGGCCGGATAACAGATCCCGAGGATCAAACCCCATAATCTTGAGTCGAACGTGGGTCCCAGTCACCACCGCACGCTCCTGCATCAAAACCCATCCCAACATCACCAGCACTGGCAAAATAATAACGAGGGCTTTACTTCGCTGCTTCATCGTTGCCACCACCCTCGATACCGATACCAAACGAAGAGTATTCCCAAGATCACCGCACCGGAAATAATGAGTCCAGTTCCCGTCGCTGCCAAACTCCCAAAGACTTCGAAGTAAACCACCACCAATCGAATACCGATCACAAGCGTCGCAAAATCAAAAAGTCGTTTCCGGTTACTAAAAACAGCAATCGCCGATGCCACTGCCCAAATAACCAGGAAGAAAAGACAGCCAAGCAGTTTTTCATCTTTTACAGGAAAAAAAATGGGGAGTGTAATGAAGGTGGCAACTAACATCACCAAAACTGCGGTGCTCACCTTAACCTGTGAGCTGTAATTACGAGCATACATCGCAAGAATGACGAAAACAGCCCCAATAAATGGAACTAGAACCTTCCATTGCGCCCCGGGAGCAATAGCATGGTACGAGTCTCGCCAAGCTATCGCACCGATCACCGATCCCAACACAACAGAAACTCCGATACCCCATCGCAGTGCTGTTTTGCGCAAACGTTTAGGAATCCATTCCGCTCTCTTTTCCAAAAGGCCAAAAGCAAAGACGAAGAATGAAAGTCCATAGGACATTATCCAACGCAACTCCTGATCTCCTGAATAGCTATCGGCCCAACTCGACCCTGCTAAGCATAGGCCTAAAAACCAAAATTCGAGAAGGAGCTGACTCTCTACTATCCAAACGGCACCCAATGTCAGTGCATTCCAAAAAAGCAGGGCACGCCAGCTATCGCTATGAAGGTTATAGATCTGCCCCACGAGGCCGATTCCGCCTAAAAAGGCTAACGCAAAAAGAGTCAGAAAGGCTTCTCGAGCAACCCCTTGCTTCTGAGAAAAGATCCAGAAACCAACTCCCAGTGCAATTTGTAGAATGAAATAGGTAAATAACTTTGTGAGTGGGGGAATCATCCCCCAATTGGCGGCAATCACACTAATGATGCCCACGGCGATTGCCGTAACTCCGATGCCCGCCACTCCATAGGCGACCCAATTGCGTGAATGGCTTTGGGCTTCATGTTGAAGGATGGCGTCGACCTGAGAAGTGGACAAAAGCCCGGCTTCTACCCACTTTTGCAACCGTTTTTCGATTCCGAACATAGATTAAGATTATTCTCCCTCATTCTCAGAAGGAGAACAATCTCAATCCTTTTCTTATTGAACCGCTAATCCGCTCACATCAATCAACGCAGGCATCGATTGGATCGGCCAGAGTGCGCTGAAGGCACCTGAAGAGCTCAGTGCAGGGGCCGCGGGATCCTCCAGAGTAAATCCAGAGCAGAGATTAGCACTCGATAATGCCGCGGTTGGGTCATCGAAGTCGACGCAACCTTGATAGGTATAGATGTTTCCTACCGTCGTATAAGGAGCGCTACTCCAATCCTGCTGGAAGTTATATTCCGAGCTCGATTCGACGGCGGCCGAAGAACCTCCCGTTAAACTCGAAATCGCACTTGGATCATAGTAACTTCCGCCGGAATAAACGTTGAATGTTTTCAGAAACACCGATGCTTGGTTAGTGCTATAGTTTCCGGAGATCGCTCCACGTACCATCGTACTTAAACTATTATTCTGTCCCGAAGTGGTACTCCAGATCCTATAAGTCGAATTCGATTCATTGATCTTCGCACGGATTGCGTAAGCGCCCCGAGTCGTCTCGTTTGTCGGATGGTACTCAGCAATATAGATCTCGGTGATCTTTTCGCCGCTTTCCACCCCGGTAATAATATTGATCCGTCGTTCATATCCGGGTGCATGGTTTCCGACCAACATATTCACACCCATATAGACGGAGGAGCCACCACAAGCAAACTCGACAAATACTTTGGTGGTTAGGCTAGCAACAACAAAATCCATTCCCACTCTTTTTGTATAGGCGCTCCCTCCTCCATCCCACCCGCTAGGAACGGAGTGAGTAGGCGTTCCGTAAGTCAACGTAATCGCCGTTCCACCACTGGAAGTAGCCGAACCCGTGCCAGAACTGGGAATGGAACTACAATCCGCAACCCCTGCCGAGTTCAGCATCGTTTGGAGCTGGTTGACGATATCCACCGATACCCCGACCAGACCATTAAATGGAGGCGCATCATCACAATCCTCACCTGAAGCCGGAGCGGGATCTTGACTGGGGCAATTGCTCTGGGCGTAGAAGGTGTGATTACCATATCCAATCGCAAATCCAACCGCCTCCCGCAACGAAGTCATGTATGTGGTGGGCGCCGGGCCCGCACTTGCCGCAAAAAGAGAATTTAAATTGATCATTAAACCTAGAAATAAAAAAATTGGTTTCATAGCCATCTCCCTTTAATAAAAATTATTTCACGCAGGCAGAACCACCACACTTCACATTGACCGTTGGAATCGAATTACTACTCGTAGTGGATCCGCACCGAGATAGGGTAAAGACTATTAGAATTGCAAAAAAAGCCCCAGAAAAGCCTCTAAAATAAGAGTTCTTCATTTATCCTCCTTCATACGTACAACAAGCATTAATTTAATCCTAGTTTGTGAAGGAAAAATGGCTGTCTAGTCGTTAGACGCTTTCTACCCAATCTGTGCCTTTTAAAATTAGAATGAGCCAATTTGCTAGTGGTTGTCATTTTACTCAGTAAGACGGGCAGTATCTCTGCCTTTTTAATGAACAACTTTTACACTTCAACTGACTTGTTATCTGCAGGCAATTGAGTGAGTGCCTCCACCCCGATCGCTACGGTGAGATCGCTTACTACATTAGTAGCCGAACGGCAGCGGGCCACAATCCAATCAACCGTTAGAAGAAGTGAAATACTCTCAACCGGTAATCCAACGGATGCCGCAACCAGAGACAGCGCAATAACCCCTGCCTCTGGCACACCCGCCACCCCTACCGTCGCAAAAACGCAAATCGAGGCCGTGGTCAATTGTTGCACAATGGAGAGTTCCATCCCATGGGCCTGAGCTAAAAAGAAAACGGCCACCACTTCATAAAGCAAGATGCCATCATTATTGAAATTGGTGCCAATACAGGCAGCTACCCGAGCTGAAGCCTCTGAAATATTAAGTCTCTTGAGCGTGGCTAAGGTGACAGGAAGAGTGGCAAGACTGCTATTAATTCCAAAGGAATGGATGACCGGAGAAAGGGCCTCTTTCCAAAAATGTTTAAGGGGAATCTTTCCCACTCTGAAGATCCAGAATTGATAGATAAAGCCAATTTGCAACACCATTCCGCCGATAGTGGCGGCTAGGTAAGCGAGTAATCCACCCATCATGCCAAAACCGTAAAGGCCAACCACTTTCGCCACCGATCCGAAAATTGCGATGGGCAAGAAGAGCAAAATATACCCCACCCAACGGATTGTGGTCTTAAGAGCAGTGGGAATCCATGCTTTTATTTTCTGAGTTCTCTCGGTTTTTCCAAAATAGAGAATGAATCCTACTGCCAAACCTAAAAAGATCGAAATGAAGATAGGACTGGTGAGTAACATTTTGATGGGAAACCCTTGGGGTTGCTCGATCCTTCTCTCCAGAATGTCGGATGGCGGAAGGACAAAATAATATCCCGGACCGAAGAGGTTTGAGATCAAAAGGGCGATGAGGATGGCAAAGGTTCCATTGACGGAGGAGACCAAAAACATCATCGCCACAGCTTTTCCCTTCAGGTGAGCATGGGAAACGGTTTCAACAATGGAAAAAAAGATGAGCGGAATCGCAATCCATTTGATTGTCTCGACGAGATAAGCAGAAAACTGTCCCAGCACCGCCGCTTTTGGACCTAGCACCAGGCCAACACCAGCCCCCATAAGCATGGCGAGCAAGGATAGGAGATACAGAGGAATTCTTGAAACTATTTGCATTGGTTAATTTGGTTTGCGAGTCACTCCTAAATAAAGAGCAATGAAGACTATGGCAGCTCCGCACTGTTGAATCAAGCTCAACCTCTCTTGAAAAACCAACGCACCGACTAAGGTCGCGACTAAGGGCTGAGTAATGAGAATCAATCCGGCATGAGACACGGGAACTTTTAAAAGGTTCCGAGAAATGAGAAGCCACCCTCCCACTTGCGCTATCAATGCCAAAGCAAGTAACCACAACCATTCGACAACCGTTGCGTTCCTCAAACTCCCCTCAAAAAGTGAGGCAATGAGTAAAATCAAAGCAGTGATGGCACTGATCACTGCCAAACGAAAAGTCCCGCTTAGAGGAAACTGTAATTTCTCTACTCGTCGAATCGAAAGCACATAACTGGCATAAACAATTCCGGTGAGCAGTCCGTAGACTACCCCTTCCCAATAGCGATCCGCCAATTGCGCTGCAGGAGCATTCCGAAAACTAATGAGAAGGTAGGTTCCAAAAAAAGCGAGCAGTACCGAAAGGATAAAACGTCCTGTGAGTCGCTCACCATAAAATAGGATTCCCGCAAGAGCGACATAAAAGACTTGGGTGTTGGCGAGAATAGTTCCTAACCCAGCCCCTGCAAAAATCACCGAGCGGTGCCAAATAAAAAGGTCGATTGCAAAGAGGAAGCCCGGTAGGGCTAAGGCTCCTAATGTCTTACTATTCCAGATCAAAAATGCAGATAGCCCCTGCCGTCTTCGCTCATATTCAGCAAAAAGATAAAGCAGAATCGCGGCAATTCCACAGCGGTAAATCCCGATCGAAGTGGGTCCTAAGGTCACCAACTTCACGAAGATCGGAGCAAAGCCCAAACAGCCGGCCCCTACAAAAAGTTGAGTGAGGGAATTCATTGAGATAAGAGATCGGGACGTAAGTTTTGCGTGGTTTTAAGAGCTTGCTCTCTTCTCCAGCTTTCAATGGCACCATGATCGCCTGAAAGAAGCACATCAGGAACAAGATGCCCCTGAAACTCGCGCGGTCGGGTATAATGAGGATACTCGAGCAACCTTTCCCCTTTTACGCCCTTGATTGAGAAAGACTCCTCGTGAAGTGTCGTGCTCCGTTTAAAAGTCCCACCAAAGAACCGGATAAAGCCATCGAGAAAAGCTAACGCAGGAATCTCTCCACCCGTGACAATAAAATCTCCCAGAGAGATTTCTAGATCGACCCAATGATCCAGGAATCGTTGATCGATTCCTTCATAGTGTCCACAGATCAAAATATATTCGCTCTCGTCATGGACCTCGCGCAAATCTTCTAAAAGAGAAGTGGTGATCGGATCCCCTTGAGGGGTGAAGCAGATCACTTTGAATTTTTTATTGGGATGAGAATTTTGAATCGATTCCACCGCTTTCACCAGCGGCTCTACCTTTAGGACCATTCCCCCACCGCCGCCATAGGCCACGTCATCTACGGTGTGGTGAACATCGGTAGTAAAATCGCGCAGCGAATAGGTTTTAAATTCGAAGACCTTGTTTTCGTAAGCTCGTCCCAGAATGCTGGTGTGTAGCCATTGATGAAAGACCTCGGGGAACAGCGTTACGATATGGAATTGAGGTCCTTCCAATGTTTGAGACATATTTCCTTCTTTTCAACATCCACCGAACGGATAAAATGAGGATGGGTCGGCACGAGCCGTTCCCCTTTTTCCGTTTCCACTATCCACCAAACTTGACCGCGATCAGGACTTTCATTTGTCTGTTCAATCCCTTTAAAAGAACCGACTTTTTCCCCACTCTCTTCAAAAACGGCGCAGCCCACTAAATCATGAATGTAATATTGCCCTGGAAGAGGGGTTGGAAGATCCACCACATCCGCAAAGAGGTCCTCTCCAACCAATGTTTCGGCATCTTCGATGGTATCGATCCCGACTAATTTGACCAACCAGCCCTTAGGCATCCAAGAGGCCGATTCAATGGCAATCCATTCTCCTTCAATGCAAATCTCTTGAAGGGTTGCAAGGCTAGATACTTTTCCCGATGGAGTGCGGACCATGAACGCACCTTTGAGGCCGTGGGTGCGTGAAACAACGCCAATCTCTATCAACCGAACTTCTTCGGAGTCAGTAATTTTAAGCCTCCTTTTTAGCGGAAGCAGAGGAGGTTTTAGTTGGCGCAGGAGGGGGTGTGCTGGCAGCTAACTTACGAGCAGCTAGCTGCACACGGTTCTTCACCGAAGGGGACATTAAAGCCCCACAGCTCAACCAATACTCAAGGCGGTCCCGCTTGAGAGTAAGCGATTCAATCCCACGTTGAGGGACGTAATTTCCAATATATTCTACAAATTTACCGTCTCTCGGCGCGGTCTTATCGGCGACCACAATTCTATAAAATGGCTTTTTCTTTGTTCCGTGCCTAGAAAATCGAATGACCGTTGCCATACTTGAACGTTTCTCCTTTAAAAATAAAGCTTTACTACGCCAAATTCTTTACATGGTTCTTTACCACAGTCCCCGGCGTTTTCCCACAGCTGTTTTAGACATCCTACTCATGAGCTTTTTGGCCTCTAAAAACTGTTTTACGAGCCGATTCACATCCTCCACCTTGGTCCCACTCCCCCCCGCAATCCGGCGCCTTCGGCTCGCATCCAACACGCCATGATCGACCCTCTCTTCAGGAGTCATCGATAAGATAATGGCCTCAATCTTTCGAAGTTCATTATCGGGTGGGGCCATCTCCTTAAACTGCTTCGACATCTGCCCAACTCCGGGCAAAAACTTCAGAAGATTTTCAAAAGAACCCATTTTTTTTATCTGCTGCAGGTGGAGATAAAAATCGGCCAAGGTGAAATCATTTTTCTTAACCTTGGTCGCAAGTTTTAAAGTCTCTGCCGGATCGAGAGTACTCTGGGCCTTTTCCGCCAATGAAAGGAGATCCCCCATATCGAGGATACGGGAGGCCAATCGATCGGGATGGAAAACTTCAAAGTCCTGGGGCTTTTCACCTACACCGACAAACTTGATCGGCAGTCCGGTCACCGCCTTCACCGAAAGGGCAGCTCCTCCTCGGGAATCGCCATCTAATTTGGTCAATAAAATTCCGGTGAGTGGAATCTTTTCTTGGAAGGATTCGGCGATGCGGACTGCATCCTGTCCAGTCATCGCATCCACCACGAGCAATGTTTCCGCCGGCTCGAGGGTGTTGCTTAATTCCTGTATCTCCTCCATCATCTCGGTATCGACATGGAGTCGTCCGGCTGTATCAAGCAACAACACTTCGGCATTTTTACGGATCGCTTCTTCCTTTGCGAGGAGTGCCCGTTCCTTTACGGATGGATTGCCGGGACATTCAAAGTGATCAATTCCAAGTCCTGAGAGTAAAACTTTTAACTGTTCAATGGCTGCAGGTCGGTAAACGTCGACCGATGCTCCCATCACCCGTTTTTTCATCGTCTCGGTGAGGTAGCGGGCGAGCTTTACCGCCGTGGTGGTTTTTCCACTTCCTTGAAGCCCCACCACCATAATGATCGCAGGCGGGCGAACACTCAAATTCAGTGCACTCGCTTTGGCCCCCATGATCGAGGCCAACTCCTCATAAACGATGCGGATAAACTGTTGTTCCGGAGAAAGGCTCTTTTTAACCTCCGCTCCGAGCGCTTTTTCTCGGACCGTGTGGATAAAATCCTTCACCACCTTCACATTCACATCGGCTTCAAGCAGATTGGTGCGGAGCTGGCGGCAAACTTCGTCCACCACCTCCTCAGTGAGGCGGCTTTTCCCGCTGATGGTACGAAGAGTTTCTAATAGGCGTTCGGTAAGCGATTCAAACATCGCCTCAAACTAAACAAAGATAGATGGCTTTGAAAAGGGGAAATCGACTGCCAGGCCATCTGAGATCTGTTTTTCTAGGGTATCGTCATTCTTTTCCATCCGGCGAAGCAGAGTCACCACCCTTCGGGCCGAGTGCCGGATAAAAAGCCGGGTCATCAACATCTCTTGACGGGCCTTTTCCTTCCCTTTTTCCTTCAACATCCGTGTGGTGCGACTTAAAACCGCGCTCATGGCAAAAAGCTCAATCGCCATGTCAGCAAGCCGACGTACAGGGAATTCATTTTCAACGATCTTTTTCCCTTCCTTCATCAGGCAACTATCAACCGCCTCTCCAAATCGGGTGATAAGATTTTCCACTCGGGTGGCGTGATCTTTCAATTCTTCATGGACCCCAAAAAACTCGGTGGGGTGCCCCACCCGGCGACGGAGCCACTTCACCCCATATTCTCCGATGACTCCTAAGGAATGGGTCACATCCTCTAACGGAGCTTTTAAAGAATGGGAAAGCACCTTGAGCGCCTCACCGGGCCCCTGCACTCCGGAGAGCCCTACAAATAAACGCAGAACCTCATTCGCCCCTTCAAAGATGGCAAAGATTCGGCTATCGCGCATAATTTTCTCATAGCCATATTCCTGCATATATCCAGTGCCGCCTGCAATCTGGATCGCTTCATGGATCGCCTTCCATTGCAGTTCAGTGGAGAAAATCTTGCAGATGGCAGTTTCCAAGGAATAATCGACATCGCCGCGATCCATCCATTTTGCCACCAACCGAACCATCGCCTCAGCCGCATATTGTTCAGAAGCAAGGGTGGCCAACTTCGATTGGATCATTCCAAATTCGGCAAGGTGCTTACCAAACTGTTTCCGTTCATGGGCATGCTTAAGCGCCATTTCGATGCACCTTTGTGTTCCCAGTGCACAGGCCGCAGCCAACCCTAACCGGCCATTATTCAAAACCTCCATGGCCACTTTAAAGCCCTCTCCCGGTTCCCCCAGGACATTCTCTTTGGGAATCTTTACATTATCGAAGGTGAGCGAGGTGGTGGAGCTTCCCCAGAGCCCCATCTTCTTTTCTTCAGGCCCATTCGAGAAACCTGCCATGTCACGGGTCACGATAAAGGCAGTGATGCGTTCCTTTTTTTCAGGGCCATGGAAAGTACGGGCAAAAACGGTGAAGAAGTTTGCGATACCTCCATTGGTGATCCAGATCTTACTTCCATTGAGGATATAAAAATCGCCCGACTTGTCCAGCTCAGCGGTGGTCTTTAAACTCCGGGCATCACTTCCCGCCCCCGGTTCTGTTAGACCAAAGGCTGCGATCATCTCCCCACTGGCGAGCTTCGGGAGGAACTGTTCCTTCTGGTTTTTATCGCCGAACAATAGTAGCGCTTTCATTCCGATAGACTGATGCGCCCCCACTGTGGTCGAGATACTCGCGTCGATGCTACTGATAACCGAAAGGATCTGAACATACGCCGTGGTCGACAAACCCAATCCGCCATACTCTTCTGGAATGATAAGGCCAAAAAGCCCCAACCCCTTCATCTGCTCTAAATATTCTGCAGGAATCGCTTTTTCTGTTTCAATGCGGTGGAGATTCAGCTCCTTCCCCCATTTCTGAATCGAATCGATAATCACGGGAAGAGCATCGTTACTGTTCTCATCGGGGGTGGGATAGGGGAACAAAAGCTCTGAAATCACCTCACCCAGGAAGAGCCCCTTCCCCAACGAAGGCTTTCTTTGTGCTTCCTTCGTAGGCTTAATATTGGAAATGGGAGCCTTCTTTTGCGTTGAAACAGCCATGATTTCCCCTTTTTACCGGTTTAGGTGAGATCAGATTACGCTAAAAATTACTAAGGGGCGATCCTTTTTCAAGAATCGCCCCTTACATGGGTTGGGGGTTTACGTCCCCTTGGGTAGGGAACGTAAGCTTTTATAAACTGAAGCGCTCTTGTACTGCTCATGACGCACCAAGGCAAGGGGTTTTTTTACTAAAATTATGGGGGTTAAAAATGATGGTATCCCCCCCCCTTTTTTTTGCACCACATGTATTTGGCTGTGAAATTATTTCAACACGTTATTACAATCAATTACCCCCCTGAAATCACTTCCCGCATCACTTGTTGTATTTTCATTTGAGGAGGGGTTATGTGGATACTTCTGTTTTTTCAATTTTCTCACAACCTCCATGCTGCACCCGAGTTTCGCTACTACATGACCATGCATGGTTACCAAAGGAATGGAATTCTCGTTCCTAATGCAGCACGATTCACCCACACCTGGGCAAATTTTTATAAATGCAAATTTGGCGAAACAAACCTGAATAATTGCGTACAGCTGACCATCAGTTGGTTCAGCGACACAGGTTCTGCCACGCTCTATTCAGGAGTGCACCCAGGCAAATTATACACTCATGAGGAGTCGATAGCGCTCGCCAATCGTATCGGAGCGACGATAGGGGATGTCTGCACCTATCGAGCGAAACAGCTGAATGGAAAATGTGCCTATGAAGTGACACCCTCTCTCTGGAGCCTTGCAAATGAACAACACTCAAAACTAAAGAAACTGGAAGCGAGTGGCACCGGTTACAAAATGTTGAGCAATGTCGGCTCCCGATCAAATCTGGTGGCGGGTTGTTCCGGTTTTCTAAACTGCATCAATGCCGTTGCCGATATTGCAGGGCTCGAAGGCCATTCGCTACTGAAAACAGGAACACTGCGAGGACTTTCAGCCTCCGAAGCGGTACTTCAATATTTATTGGCCCGGTATGATATCGCGAACACCTTAACACCTCATCGAATAGAGAGCTCTCCCGAATATACTACTGGAGATCAGTCTTTAGAGGAGATCAAGGTGGGCCATGTGTACACGCCAGTTTCATCCGAAAAAAGAACAGTTCACCTTCCCGAAAGTGCCAAATTCAGAGTCACCGAACAGAATGGGGTCAGGAGCAACAGCCTAGAGGTGGGTGGAAAGAGCTTTGCCTTGGAAACGATTACAGAGACAAAACAGGGAACAGAATTCAAATATGGAGACTACACGATCCTAAAAGATGGCAGAGGAAACATCACGACAAAGGCTCCCCCCTCTGAAACCCACAAAATTGAACTCTCTGTGCGCAAAACGAAATTTAGGGAATCGAGTGAAGGTTGGGCTGTAGGCGATATCTACCGACCCGACTCCACCGGCAGAACAGTGAAACTTCCCACTCAGGATTCTTACTTCAAAGTCACCGAAGTGAATGGGGTAAGAAGCACTGATCTTGTCGTATCAGGGGTGAGCCACGCCTTAGATTCTGAGAAGACAACGGAAAACGGAAGCGAATTCAAATATGGCGATTTCATCATAAGGGTCGATAAACAGGGGAATATATCGAGTCGCTAATGTGGCCCATTCAGCAAGCCCATATAAAAAAAGGGACAGTCTCTTTTGGAGACTGTCCCTTTACATGGGTTGGGGGGCTTACACTTCCCTGGACGGGAAGGTAATCGTTGAAAACGTGTGATTTATCCCGCTGTTAATGCGCGTTGTCAAACGTTTTCCAGCCCCCTTTTCGATTAATTTGCAGCAATCCATTGCGAATCGTTGGCAAAAGCCTCCCGAATCAGCTTCTGGAGAATCGACCGCAAGCGAATGGCAGCCCGCCCTTTTTGGATCTGAATAGGCCCGTTGCAGACGTGTCCTTTATAAAGGGTCGTCCGGCCCCGCTCAGCAGTATAGCTGTGGATGTAGGGAGAGGCCACAAAGCAATAAATCTCTGGGTTTTCAATCTCAACCTTCCCTTTCCGAACCGCTTCGGCGAGCTGGAAAATCTCATCCATTTCGTAAGCATCGAAGTGGGTGGTTTTCACCACGGTCATACACTTTGAATCGCCCGCACATTTTCCATGGGTAATAGAAGCGACCGCTTCGCCCGTGGTGTATACGATCACTTGTTGCAACTTGAGATCGCTTTCACCCGCCACCGGAATTTGACGATACTCCAAAATGCTTTCTCTTTTGGGAGATGTCGCCATTCCCGTTTGAGCCAATAGTAATGCAGTAAATACAAATAATAGATTTTTCATTTTAAATCCTCCTGGGCGCGCAGGAATGCATGCAATGTGCCATAATTTTATGCGCAATAAGTGGTGCTAAGTTGGGGATCTAGTCTTGTTGTGGAACTCTGGAGAGTTTATTTCAAGGCACTGTTGAGCAAAGCCCCTCGAGCGGCCTGACCGGCATGTCGAAGGCTCACCTCTTCACCAGTCGATTGACCGGAAAAGGCAGGTATCTGAGCCCCGGGGTTGGTGCTTTTATCGATAGCAGAAAAGGCATTCACATAGGAAGATCCGGCCCCTTGCGATTCCTGGATGACAGTGGCGATGGTACGCGGTGCAACCGGAGCTTCCTGGACCGGTTTATTCTGCTGCGCAATCGCATTGATGGTTTGGGCTTGGACTTGCATCTGTTCACTGACCTTCTGCATGTGCGCATTAATCGTTTTAGAGGAAGCTTCTACTTGTTTATTGAGCTCCTCATAAAATTCACCGTCCGGCTTGATCGCATAGGTCTCAAGTTCTTTGGTATGGAATTCGCCAATCTCATCAAAAACTTTTGAATCTTCGATTGTTTTTAAATTGGCATCAACACTTTTTTTATTATTTTCCGTCATTGTCTTTGACTGCTCATCCGCAAACTTGGTGATACTTTCATTCGATTTCTGTAAATCTTTATCCCAGCTTTCCAATTGCTTTTGCCGGTCCTTTGAACGTTGAGATTGCTCAATCTTCATCTGCTGTTGACCTTGCTGGCCCTGCTGCTGCTGTTGCTGCTGACCTTGCTGTTGTTGCTGCTGTTGCTGGCCATTTTGTCCGTTTTGACCTGTTTGGCCTTCGGCTGCGCCTCTACCAAAATGGGTCTCGGCAAAGACGGGGAGGCTCATGATTACTAATTGGATGAGAATGGATTGTTTCATAGACTTTATTCCTACTCCCTACCCTCTTTAACTGCATTTCCCTTGCCAAAGAATACACTTTAAAATTCCTTTAATTTCAAATGGTTAACTCTATATGTATACACCCAACCCTGTTTTTCTTGGCTATCTTTGGAGCAGCTGTCCAAAAGAAAAACAATGATTCTGTCGATAAGGAAGAGTCATGGTGAACCTGATTTTACCTTTCTATTTACCTCTTTGGTTGGCTCTTTCCGGCCCACTCTTTGCGAACCCAGAGCCAGAGGCTCAAGAGAAAATAGGTGCGGAGGTTCATGAGAAAAAAGGAAAAGAGATTATTCCGAAATTAATTCCTCATTTAGCTGAGCCCACAACCTCTGAAATAGTGATCGAACAAGAACCGCATGAAGACCATGCAGTAGTTCCCAAGAAAAAAATCAAAAAACGTAAAGCGATCGCCACAAAAAAAGAAGAAGAGGTCAAGCCCACGCCTGTAGCCCCTGCACCTGCTCCAGTAGTGGAAGTTCCCGTATCTGCTCCTGCGCCGGTCGCAACCGAACCAGCGCCCGCTCCTATCCCAGTGGTTGAAGCTCCTGTGGTGAATCCGGAAACGGCACCTGCAGCTCCCGTCTTGCTCCCGATCGAACCAAAGCCGGAAACAACTATCCAGCCTTTACAAGCAGAAGTCCCAAAGCCGAACTCAGAAGATCCGCCGACAACCGAATCTAAAGAAGAATCGGAGGTTGCCATCATTTTTTACCGAAACCGTTTTTTCCCTTCGAGATTACGAGTGCGGGAAGGAAAAGCGATCCGTTTCATGGTGGCCAATTTAAATGCGAAACCGGCGGCCTTTTTTATTGAATCACTCCATATTCAACGGTGGATCGCCGGCCACACCGGTCGCGACATTGCGAGTGAAATTCCAAAAGAGATTTTAGAAAGCAAGAATCCCAAGCCTGGTTATGTTGAAATCAACACAACCTTAGCGAAGGGCGAATATCTTTATCATGACCCCGTTTCCGGGGCCTATGGCATTTTGGAGGTGGATTAATTATGTCAGTTTTCGATACCTCAGTTCAGGTTTTCTTGGCTCCTGTGCTTCCTTTCCTGAAGGATGACACCGTGACCGAAGTGATGATCAACGGCCCGAAAGAGATCTTTATCGAACGTCGCGGATTGGTAGAAAAGACCGATGTGCAATTTGAAGATGAATCGGCCCTCATGGCTGCCGTTCGGAACATTTCTCAGTTTGTCGGCCGCCCTATCGACGAAGAACACCCTTTCTTAGATGCGCGCCTTCCCGATGGTTCCCGTATCCATGCCGTGGTGCCGCCTGTAGCACGTAACGGAACAACGGTTGCAATCCGTAAATTTTCTAAGACTCAGCTCTCTTTAAAGGATCTCATCGAAAAAGGGGCTCTTACCCCCGATGCCGCCCGCTTTCTCGACGTATGCCTTTATTTGAAGAAAAATATTATCGTCTCCGGAGGAACTGGCTCAGGTAAAACGACGCTGCTGTCGGTATTGGCAAGTAGATGCGCTCCTGATCAACGGATTGTCGTTCTCGAAGACTCGGCCGAGTTAAAAATCAAGAACAATCACGTCGTCTTCTTCGAAGGACGTCCCGCCGATGAATATGGCAAAGGACAGGTCACCCTCCGAGATCTCGTAAAGTCATCATTGCGACTGCGACCCGATAGAGTAATCGTGGGAGAGGTGCGCGGTGGCGAAGCGATGGATCTCATCAACTCGATGAACACCGGTCACTCGGGATCGATGGGCACGGTCCACTCCAACAATCCCAAAGAGTGTCTCACTCGTCTCGAAACATTGGCGCTGATGACCGATTCGGAAGTCCCGGTGCAAGCAGTTCGAGCACAGGTGGCGGCCGCGATCCAGATCGTGATTCAACTTTCCCGTCTTTCCGACGGTAGCCGTAAAATCACTCACATCTCTGAAGGCACCGGAATGGACATGCAGGGAAACTATACGGTGAATGATATCTATATTTTTGATCAGGTGGGAAAAGATAAAGATGGAAAGATTTTAGGAATTATCAACCCCACCGGCAATCTCCCGACCTTTTTGCGGGAAATTGAGGTCAACCACCTTCCTTTTCCGAAGGATCTATTCCAGAAAAAGATCCCGATCAAAGCCGGTGGAAATGGAAACGGCAGTCCTACCGATCAAGCGGCATGAGACTATTCCTGTCCCTGTAAGACACTCAGATAAAGTTGGAGATCGGCGATGGCATTCAGCATGGCATCTTCAAATTGGAAGACCTCTACCCAAGATTTGTCTTTGTCCTTCGTGATCTTCACGAATTTCATGTTCTCGAGAAGCATCAAGCCATTGGAATAATTCTGTGTCGAAATCGATTCCGGGAAATGGATCAATCCATTTTTTTCCTTCTGTTCGGCCAGGCTGAGCACTCGTTGCATCAACTGCTTCTTCTCTGTCTGCTTATTCATCAAAAAAGGGTCCTCGAGCGATTCGAATAGGGTGAGATAACTCTCTAAAATCTCTCCTAAAGAACGGGAGATAGTCTGTGAAAAGGCTTCGAGTTCTGGGTTTATTTTTTCCTCTTCTAAAAAGAATTTAAGCCCGCTTTCAACTTCATTGAAGAAAGTTTGGGTTGGGCTAAAAAAGAAATCAAACTTCAAAAAGTTCCTGAGCTTTCGCGCGTGGAACTTCCAATCTTCCCCTGAGCTCGCCACCTGACGGGAGATCAGTCCAATCGCAGGGACCACCAACGCATGGAGGGCATTGTTTTTATAGAAATTCAGGGCAAGACGCTTCTTTCCATTGCTTGAATAACGTTTTGGACCACTCTCTGAACCGTCAATAAGAGAAGATTTGAGAAGTTTTTTAAGTCCAGCCTCCACCCCTCTTCTTAATTCTGCTTCGGTTTCGATGCTCAAAGGAGAAGCCAACCACCTAAAAAGCCGGTGCAGGTAGATTGCGTCGGTAAGGATCTCCTCTAAGGATAGACTCTTTTTGGGATGGCAAAGCAATACGGTAGCCAAGATCGATTTTGCAGTGATGGTGCTGACATCATTGATCCGCTTGCAGATCTCAAATGCGGTCTTTTCAACCAAAAGGTTTTGTTGGGATTCAGGGGTCGATTCGTAAATCTCCTTGGCAAAGAGTGGATTTGAAAAACGGACATATACTTTACCAATGTTTTTCTCCAAGATTTTGCGGGATCGAATCAACTGACCTGCCGATTCCTTTTCCTTCTGCGCACCTGCTAGCTCCTTTTGATAAGTCGATTGTTCTGGAACTTCGTCATAGCAAAGGGAAACCGGGACTAAAACGATGTCGTCGCATGCTTTGTGTTCGTAAACCTCCAACACCGTTTTCAAAAATCCATAGGCGGGAGGGAGCATCTTTCCCGTCCGGCTGCGGGTGCCTTCAATAAAAAATTCGATATTGGTCCGGTGACTTAAAAGGAAGCTGACATATTTTTTCAGGCAGGTGGAATAAAGGATGTCTCCTCGAAAACTCCGTCGGATAAAAAAGGCTCCACCCATCCGTAAAAAAGGTCCGACTGGCCAAAAAGCCAGATTAATGCCCGCCGCGCTGTGCGGAGTGACCATGTCATGGAGAAAAAGAAGATATGGAATCACGAGATAATCCATGTGGCTTCGATGACAGGGAATGAAGACGACCGGCTTCACCTTCATCCACTCCCGGATCCGATGGATTTCCTCTTCCTGAACTTCAATGCCATCAAACACTTTAGTGAAGATCCACTTCAGGAACCAATACATCAGCTCAATGAAGCGATAACGATAATTGGCGACCAGCTCGGTGAAGATCTGATAGGCGCGAGACATCACCTTTTTGACATCTTCTCCATTCTTTTCCGCTACCTCCCGAATTATCTTTTGAAGTTCAGGATCCCGCATGAGGGTCTCTTTCACCACAAGCGGAGAGGCAAATCGGGGCCCCAACATCACCCGGGTCTCTTGATTGATAGCGACTAAAATACGGCGACGGGTGTGCTTAGCCTTAAGTCGAACAGGTGATTCTTCCAATCCTTCTTCGTCATGATCAAGGGCTTCCCCTTTTTCAAGCGGAAAGAAGTGCGGAAGAGACTTAACGGTGGAATCGAATCGCTTTCGAAAAAGATACCAAAGTTTCCCAAATAGATTCGGAGCAGAGGTAAGGCCAAACAACAACTCTTGAAGCCCTCTTCCATCGGTGCGCATGTGTTTACGCCAAATAATGAGTGCGGGGTGGATGACCAATTCATTTGTTTTGTGTTTTACGATTGCCGTATCAAATAGTTCAGCCAGCATCAGCTCTGCAGGCGTTGGAATAAAGAGAGTTTTTCGTTCCTGGGGCTTACAAAAGAAAAGCCTTGGACCATTCTCCTCTGAAAGGAAAAGCTCCGCGAAGGAGGTTCGGCGAAAAAGGAGCTTCCAAAACAGCTTGGGTTTCGAAAAGAAAAGAACCCGTTTGCGATTCGAAATATGGATGGCCCCCAAGCCCTGACGACGGCACCAGCTGGAAAGGATCAGCCATTCGATGAGTCCCCCTTGGGTAATCGCAAAAATCGGATGATTTTGTTGGCAAATGATATCGGTCGGGAGCTCATAATGGAAACGCATGAAAACGAGCGAAGAGACCCAAACCCAAAGAGAATCCAACCATTTATAGATCTTTTTCAAGGTGCGTCAAAGTCTATATGACAAATGGAAAATGACAAGCCGAGAGAGCGCTCACCCTCTTGCCGCGAATGACTTAATTTCGTTCAAAAAGTGTCAGATGTGAGGAAGCAGAATGAACCAGACTTAGATCGAACCGGAGGCGTACTGAAACCAGTACGTTGCAGCGAGGCTTCATCCGATGACGAAGTAGATAGCCCTTTTTCAATGAAGCCCCAGGTTTTTGGAGAAGGGACCCTTGGAATGTAGTGGTGGTGCAATACGGCAAGAGGTCCCTTCTATACAACTCTGCTCACGTTCTGCTCAACAGTGCATGTTCAGGGATATAATGCTGTGAGTTATTTTGTCAAACTACCATTTACTCGATCGGTGCCTGCTTCTTAATTTGCGACACATCTTCATGGAAGGCATGTTTCGGGTATTGGGTACGAAAGGTGGTTTCCAGAAGATCTAGAATCTTGCCAGGTGGGTAGAGTTCACCTTGGTGGCGCTTCTTTTCCTCGGCCGAAAATTTGGCCCGCTCAGCGGTGAGATTCGTGTCCACCAAGAGCCATTGATCATTATAAAACCAGAAGAGGAAATGGAGGTTTTTCAAAGTATCGCGGTTTAATTGGAGATCCCCTTTATAGCGGCCCGTGATTCGATATTGATTATCTTTTCCTTCCTTTACTGGTTCCTTCACCAATTCAAGTTTTGGTAGAGTGGCCCATCTAATTTCTGGGAGCTCTGCATTCAGGTATGAGGTGAGTGTTTGAACGAAGTAAGCATTCAGTTTTTCAAACAACTTCTCGATTTTTTGAGTCTGATCCAGGACATAAAAATGATAAGGATGATCGGTTCCGGGAAATTCTTTTTCCAACAATTTAATCCGTTCGATCGCTAACGGTTCATTTTTTAATGGACCGATGAGCAGTTGAATATCTTGGAGCAGGAAATCCTTCCGAAAAGCCTCTTTGGTTCCTTGGTAGGCTTCATATAAGGCAACCTCCGCCTCTTTCGTTGAATTATTGTCCATCAAGAAAAATTTCACCGCCTCAGAAGGACGCTTTAATTCGACTAAAAAACGTCCGGCATCGACGTAACGTTGGCGCTGCTTATAGTAGTTCAACAAAGCCTCTAACGCCTCTTTCCCAATGGCATCGTTATTTTTCTCTTTTAATACTTCCCGCAACACCTGCAGTGACGCATCGGGATTCAGCAGCAATTCGCTGAGCGCGGTGCGCACCTTCTCTTCTCGGCTCTTTACCCCTTCCCCTGATTTTGCCTTTTTGCCAATTTGAGTAAGGTCGATGTTTTCACCCATGAAGAAAAGAAAATAGACCAACCCTCCCACAAGAATCGCGCCACCAATCGAAGCTCCAATAATAATCTTTTTCTTCTGATGGGGAGTTTTTTCCGGTGTACTCTCATCTTTAAACAGAGGTTCTGCGCTGCCATCAGCAAATGACATGACCGATTCGGATGACGGAGCAGAAATGGGTGGCGGTGGAGGAGGTACCGCGGAAATATTTTTCTCTATCCGAGCGCGGAAGGACTCAATAGAAACTAATGGCTGCCATCCCCCCAAACCTTCGAACCAAATCAAAGTATCGGGTGGGATTTCGTGTGCATCGATCTTTGCAAACATTTGGGCCTCAGAAAAAGGCCCAACTTGCTCGCCTTGGACACCAATATAATATTGAATCGGGGTGGGACGTAGCTGCGGTTGCATGAAATTATTATATCACGAAAGACTGCTATTTCTTTCGTGCTATGCCGCGTCCAAAAACACGGTCGCGGGCCGAATCCAACTGCTTCTTCCGATACTCTTCATGGTTGCTTTTACCGAAAATACTATCGGCATAGGCCTTCACATCCATCAATTGGATTTCATAGGGAAAGAAGAGGTATTCATAGGGACGGGGGGGCACCGGAAAACACTCTTGTAAGATTTGCTGCACCCCGTGAATCGAAGGGATCTGCTCTTTGAGCCGTTCATACATCTGAAAGGTGGGGCTTTTTATCTTGATGAGCTCGCGACAGGTAAACTGGATAGAACGGAAATAATCACTGCTATGAGGGTTAATAAGACCGGCTCCCAGCTTTCGACTGGCTCCAATCCGCCCCTCTAACCGACGGATCATCTTGTCGATATAGGGGGCAGGTTCCTTATCGGGGTATTTATTGAGATGCGTCACAATTCGATCCACCTCAAAAATGACCCGTTTCAAATCCACTAAACGATTTCGAGAGCGCCCGGGACGGACATTGGGAAGACTGATGATGTTTTTTTCCAGCATCAATCGAATAGCCCGAATCGTATCGAACTTAGTTTCGGTCACTAGCCGAAACCCAATCCGATCATAGATCTCCTCCACCAGATTTGAGGCTTTATGGAGGAGTTTAATCAATTCACGGTCGCGATCCTTCCGATCTTTCCGCTTAAAAAAGACCAACTTAATCCCCGTCCCCTCCTCCTTCTTCCCTAAATAGGTCGTACCGGTGACGGGATCGGTCGAAAGATGCGCATCCAGGCGGTTTAAGATTTGGCTCTGGACCTGTTCGAAATAACGCATCCGGGGATCATGGGTAATATGGATAAGGGCGTGCATCACCCTCAAGATGGCGCAGGCAAAAAGCTGATCGGGATGGCCAAGGGGCTCAGAAGCAATTAATAGAAGCCTTCTCAGATCATTGACCTTCGCCCGTTCCCGGAGATGGGAAGGGATAGCGGAGTGTTCTGGATCGGCCAGTGACCGCTCGATAAAAGCAACAGCCTCTTCAAAGAGCTTCCACAATTGCTCCATGTCATCGGTATTGGAGGGATCGAAACCATAGGCCCGGATAAAGGTAGTGGCCTCTTCCATTGAACGGAGCTCGAGTCGGGGTACATCGAGAACAGAAGAGCCATCGAGGACAACCCCGATTAAAGGCCAGGGGTAACTGAATTGTTGCTTCAAGTCCATTAGATAAAGGAAAGTATCACACTCAAAGAGGAATTGCGCTCTTCCTAGACATTGATTAGTTTACCTAACTTGGAATGATCTTTGATAAGTGGAGAGGTGGCTGAGCGGTCGAAAGCGGCGGTCTTGAAAACCGTTGATCGGGAAACTGATCCGGGAGTTCGAATCTCCCCCTCTCCGGTTATTTAATATTAAACTTAATATTAAGAATCTCCTCACTTCATGGTGGATAAGCAACAACCGTAACCTTCTGATTTAACCTTCTTTTTTTGTCCCTCAGGCGATTTCTGGATTCCCAACGCCAATAGATCAAACCCGACTTTTTACATTATTTTTATGCCCGTTTCTTCAAAATAAAAATCAGAGGTTTTTATGGAATTGGTATTAGCCGGGATAATTTCGGGTGCGCTGTTGATTTACCTAGTTTACGCACTTTTGCATCCAGAGAAGTTTTGAGGTTAGCGATGAGTCCAAATGATATTTTACAGATAATGGGCGTGATTCTTCCGCTCCTCTTTCTTTCTCCCATTTTAGGTGAGTGGATTGGAAAAGCAATGGAAGGTAAAGGTCTCCTCCTTAGCGTGCTCCACCCTTTGGAATTAGCCATTTATCGCGTAGCTGGAGTTAACGAAGACGCTGAGATGAATTGGAAACAATATTTAACCGCTGTTCTTTTATTGAGTGCGGTTGGAGGCCTCTTCCTCTTCCTGATTCAAATCTTTCAAGGCATATTGCCCCTTAACCCGCAGCACCTTCCAGGTCTCAGCTGGCACCTGGCACTTAATACTGCGATCAGTTTTGTCACTAACACCAACTGGCAATCTTATGGCGGCGAATCCACGATGAGTTATCTCACTCAGGCGTTAGGCCTTGCGGTCCAAAATTTTTTGAGTGCCGCTACGGGAATTGCAGTTTTAATGGCACTTGCCCGAGGGCTTGTTCGAAAAGAGACCGATAAATTAGGGAATTTCTGGGTCGATGTCACTCGAACAACTTTATACATTCTCCTCCCGCTCTCCTTCATTTTTGCAGTCGTTCTGATTGGCCAAGGAGTGGTCCAAAGCTTTTCTCCTTACATTCAGGTGAAGACATTAGAGGGTGCAACTCAGACCTTGCCGCTAGGCCCAGCAGCGTCTCAAATCGCCATTAAACAATTAGGAACTAACGGAGGCGGTTTTTTCAATACAAATAGTGCACACCCTTTCGAAAACCCGACCCCACTTTCCAACTGGTTACAGCTCCTAGCTCTCCTTCTTATTCCTGCCGCGCTCCCCTTTTCATTTGGACGGTGGGTGAAGGCACGAAAGCATGGAGCCATTCTATTTCTTACGATGTTTTTGCTGCTACTTGGGGGGTTAGCAGTTTCCCTTTGGTCTGAATATCTACAGAGTGCAGCCAGTCCTCTAATGGAAGGAAAGGAAACGCGATTCGGCGTTGTAAACTCAGTGCTTTGGTCCGTATTCACGACGGCAGCATCCAATGGATCTGTGAACGCAATGCATTCGTCTTTAACTCCCCTTTCCGGGGGAATCGCTCTTCTCAATATCATGTTGGGAGAAATTATTTTTGGAGGAGTGGGGTCAGGTCTTTACGGAATAGTCATTTTTGCAATCTTAACCGTTTCTATTGCCGGTCTCATGGTGGGAAGAACTCCTGAATATCTTGGTAAGAAAATTGAAGCGAAAGAAATTAAAATGGCTATCGTCGCCGTTCTCGTTCCTAATGTTGTCATTCTTTTTGGCGCAGGAATATCACTCATCCTGCCAATAGCCCTCTCCAGTCTTTCAGCTAAAGGGCCCCATGGCTTATCGGAAATTCTTTATGCGTTTACTTCCGCTGGCGGGAATAACGGAAGTGCCTTTGCGGGATTAACTGCGAATACAGTTTACTACAACGTCTTTCTTGGAATTGTCATGTTTTTAGGTCGATTTGGAGTCATCGCACCCGTTCTTGTCATCGCAGGTGCGATGGCTAAAAAGAAGACCTGCCCTCCTTCCCCGGGAACTTTTCGTACCGATACCGTGCTATTTGGAGCACTTCTGATTTCAGTTATTTTAATTGTGGGAGGTTTAACCTTTTTTCCAGCTCTTTCCTTGGGCCCCATCACCGAGCATTTTTTATGGCTTAAAGGAGTCAGCTTTTAAGGTGGATGTATGAATGATAAACTTCAAAATCAAGCTCTCGTTAAAAAAGCCGTTTTAGAATCTTTTCGGAAGTTGAATCCGCGCCTTCAATACAAAAATCCGGTGATGTTTATCACTTTGACCGGCGCTGCTTTAACCACCCTCCTCATTCTCAAGAGCATTTTGATTGCCCATGCCTTTTCTGGTTTTGAATTCCAAATAGCTCTTTGGCTCTGGTTTACTGTTCTATTTGCTAATTTTTCAGAAGCGCTATCGGAAGGACGGGGAAAAGCTCAAGCCGATTCCTTAAAAAAAGCAAGAACACAAACTGCTGCACGAAAGTTTATAAATGGAAAAGAAGAAAGGGTTTCAGCGGAATTTTTAAAAATGGGGGATATTGTTATTTGTGAGGCAGGAGATGCCATACCCTTAGACGGTGAGGTGATCGAAGGAATTGCAACAGTCGATGAATCAGCGATTACAGGTGAGTCTGCACCGGTAATTCGAGAAAGCGGAGGAGATAGGAGTGCGGTTACTGGTGGGACCAAAGTTCTCAGCGACAGAATCTTAGTGAAAATCACGGCAGAGCCTGGCCATTCCTTTATCGATCGCATGATAGCTCTTGTAGAAGGCGCAAAACGACAAAAGACTCCGAACGAAATCGCGCTGAGCATTTTACTTTCTGGCCTAACACTCATCTTCTTAGTTGCGGTTATTACTCTAAAATTCATGGCCGATTATTCGGCAATTGCTTCTGCTCAAGATCTTTCGAACGTAGTCACGGTCCCGATATTAATTGCCCTGCTCGTTTGCCTTATTCCAACCACAATCGGAGGCCTTTTAAGCGCCATAGGAATCAGCGGCATGGACAGGCTCATCCGGAAAAATGTCATCGCGGTGAGTGGTCGGGCCGTCGAAGCAGCTGGAGACATCGATATCTTATTACTTGATAAGACTGGGACCATTACCCTTGGAAACCGCATGGCAACGGAATTTATTCCTGCCCCAAATGTTACGGCTGAAGAGCTTGCCCATTTTGCGCAACTTGCGTCTCTCAGTGATGAGACACCTGAAGGGCGGTCGGTCGTGATTTTAGCAAAAGATAAATTTGCCCTGCGAGCTCAGAATTATCTTCCCAACCAAATGAAGTTCGTCGCCTTTTCTGCCCAAACAAGGATGAGCGGAGTGGATATCGAGGAAGAAAGTATGCGTCTCGAAATTCGAAAGGGGGCTAAAGATGCGATCGAAAAGCACATCCATACTTTAGGAGGCCAATTTCCCGCAGGAGTCACTGATACAGTTCGGGACATTTCTCGAAAAGGAGGTACGCCCCTAGTCGTTGCAGTTGGTAGCGAGGTGAAGGGGACTATCTACTTAAAAGATGTCGTCAAGGGAGGCATTCGAGAACGTTTCGCCGAGCTTCGAAAAATGGGAATAAAAACGGTCATGATCACAGGAGATAACCCCCTCACCGCAGCCGCCATCGCTGCCGAAGCGGGGGTCGACGACTTCATGGCGGAAGCAACGCCCGAAGCAAAATTGCGTCGGATTCGCGAAGAGCAAGGGAAAGGTCATCTGGTGGCCATGACAGGAGATGGAACGAACGATGCGCCTGCACTCGCTCAAGCAGACGTGGGAGTAGCCATGAACACCGGCACTCAAGCGGCAAGAGAAGCAGGGAACATGGTAGATTTGGATAGCAATCCCACTAAATTGATCGAAATCGTAGAAACTGGAAAACAACTTCTCATGACTAGAGGAGCGCTCACCACCTTTAGCATCGCAAACGATGTTGCCAAATATTTCGCTATTCTGCCGGCGATGTTCGCAAGCCTTTACGTCTTCAATGGAACAACCGGCCCACTTGCTGCCTTGAATTTAATGCATTTACATTCACCCCAGAGTGCCGTTCTAAGTGCCGTGATCTTCAATGCACTTATCATTGTCGCACTTATTCCGTTGGCGATGAAAGGGGTAAAATACCGAGCTCTGGGAGCTTCCCAAATCCTTCAAAGAAACCTTCTTTTTTACGGGTTGGGAGGACTTATCGCTCCTTTCATCGGAATCAAAATCATCGATATTTTGATCGTCTTTACGAGGTTGATATGAAGGCTCTTATGATTAGTATTCGCGTATTTTTAATTTTTACCATTCTTACCGGCGTGATCTATCCTCTCGCTGTTACCTTCTTTGGAAAAATACTGTTCGAGTATAAGGCTAACGGAAGTTTAATTACGGTTGGTCAAAATAGGGTAGGTTCAGAACTCATCGCTCAAGGATTTATACAGGACAAATATTTTTGGCCTCGACCTTCAGCCGTCAAATACGATGCCTCTAGTAGTGGGGCCAGCAACTTAAGCGTCACTTCTGCGGACGGACAAAAATCGATACAGGAAAGAGAGTTGAAGGGAGCTACTCATGAGCTGAAGTATTCCTCGGGAAGCGGATTGGATCCTCATATTAGCCTGGATGCCGCGAAGGACCAATTTGGGCGAATTGCTCGTGCTCGAGGAGTAGATCCCGCAGATTTAAGCGTCATGGTAGAGTCAAAATTGGAAAATAGGCAGTTTGGCTTTCTTGGCCAGAAGAGAGTGAATGTTCTCTTACTGAATATAGGCCTGGATGAAAAATTCGCCGGTAAGTAATCATGAGCAATGAAGAATCAAAACCGAGTCCCGATGCTCTTTTGGAATCGATAGAAAAGCAGGAGCAAAAGGCGGGGCGAGGACAATTATGGATTTTCCTGGGCATGTGTCCAGGAGTTGGAAAAACCTATGCCATGCTGGAAGCCGCTCACGAACGCAAAAAAAATGGAAGCGACGTCGTCATTGGAATCATCGAAACACATGGGAGGGCCGAGACTCAAGCTTTGGTTGCGGGACTTGAAGTATTACCCAAAATAAAAATTGAATATAGAGAAAAGAATTTTGAGGAACTCGACGTCGATCGAGTACTAGCCAGAAAACCCGAACTTGTATTAGTGGACGAACTTGCGCACACCAATACCCCCGGAAGTCGCCACCCCAAACGTTACCACGATGTGAATGAAATTATTCAAGCTGGTATCGATGTATACACGACGATGAATGTCCAGCATCTCGAAAGCAGAGTTGACCTTATCAAGCAAATTACAGGTGTAACGGTCCAAGAGCGTGTGCCAGACTCATTTTTTGAACTGGCAGACCAGGTAAAACTCGTTGATTTGCCGCCAACAGAACTTCTCAAACGTCTCAAAGCAGGAAAAGTTTACGTGGGAGACATGGCAGAAAAGGCAGTCGAAGGGTTTTTCCAGGAAGAGCATTTGTTAGCGCTGCGAGAATTGGCTTTGCGCTTTACTGCAGAGGTCGTAGAGGGGGAACTCCATGACCAAATGGTCCGGAAGCAAATCTCGGGTCCTTGGCAGACGAGAGAAAGAATGCTCGTCGCTATTAGCCATAGCCCCTATTCAAAGCGACTCATTCGAGCAGCCCGACGAACCGCTGCTAGTCTTGAGGCCAATTGGATTGCACTTTATGTTGATACTGGCGAAGCTTTGTCGGAAGAGGATAAGGAGATGCTTCGAAGGAATATGGATATGGCCAGCGAATTGGGTGCAGATGTCGTCAGCGTCCGCGATACCGACATTCCATCTGCCATTCGAAGAGTCGCAGAACAAAGAAATGTAACACAAATTTTGATGGGCCGCCCTGATCGCAGGTTTTTTAGTGACTTAATTGGGGGCGGAACCATTCTAGATAAACTCGTGCGGGAAACCAGCGAAATTGATATTCACGTGCTGAGGCAGGTGAGAAAACCACGGCACAAGGGATGGCGGTTGCGATGGCACTTTCCGGCTCCTTTGGGAGACCTTTCAGTTTATTCAAACGCCTTCTGGTTCATCGCTTTAGTCACGGCAATCGGCGCAGCACTAGAACCCATTATTAAATACCAGGCGGTTGGGTTCATCTTCTTACTCGCAGTACTCACTATCGCAACCCTAACATCACGCGGACCTACTATCTTTGCTACGGTCTTAAGTGCACTTACCTGGAACTATTTTTTTATTCCCCCCAAGTTTACTTTTTATATTGCTCAAATCGCAGATGTGATGATGAACGTGGCCTATTTTGGAGTTGCCTTAGGGGCTTGTATCTTGACTACGAAAATTAAGCGGCAGTCTGATGAACTTAAGAGTCGAGCCCAACAAATCAGTCTTCTTTATGATTTCAGTCGAGAGCTGGCAAACTCATCTGATATTCATTCTATTACCGCAATTACTTATCAGTTTGTGAAACGCACACTGGGTTCGCCGTGCTCCATTTTTATTCGTGGGACCGATTCCAAATTGAAGGAAGTTGAGCCTGAAATGGGCGGCATTCATCTGATTAATGATAAACATCGAGCCGTAGCCCAGTGGGTAAGCGAAAACGGGAAGCGCGCGGGATTTGGGACCGAAACCCTTTCTGGTAGCGATGTCTTTTGTCTGCCGATTAACGGGACCAAAGGGATTATTGGGGTATTTTTATTTTTCCCCAATGAAAAGAAGAGCCTCTCTTTTGATGAGGAAACTCTACTGGAATCCCTTTGCGCTTCCGTCGCGACCTCGATTGAGAGGGAGAATTTAAGGGCAGAAACGGAGTCCCTACATATTGTGGAGGCTTCAGAAAAACTCTATCAAACGGTTTTGGATTCCGTCTCCCATGAATTGCGCACTCCAATTACAACCATTATGGGAGCGGCCTCCGCACTCCAGGACCAAAAGACGGTACTCAGCCAAACAAGCCAACAGTCCCTGACGGAGGAAATCATTCTCGGGACTCAACGGCTGAATCACGTCGTAGAAAATCTACTCGACATGTCCAGAATGAGTAGCGGACAGCTCACCCTGCAAAGAGAATTAGTCGAACTCTCTGAAACCATCGATACAATTGTCGCCGAATGGAAATCCTTTAAACAAATCTATTCCTCTGTAGAAATTCAAACGCAAGAGGAGGTCTATTCCAAAATTGACATAAAACTTTTTAGAAACGTTATCTACAATTTACTCCACAACGCTCTCGCCTATTCGCCACCCAACAGCAAAATAGTTGTCCGAGTGAGTAAAAATATGAAGGAAGGTAATGCGATGATTGAAGTCATCGATGAAGGAAGTGGAATCGTAGCTGCAGAGGGTGCCAATGTATTTCAAAAATTCTATCGAGTGCCTGGAACGGCGGCCGGTGGAATGGGCCTCGGTCTCTCGATCGTTAAAGGACTGGTAGAAGCTCACGGAGGGACAGTAAGGGTTGCCAATCGACAGGATCGCTCAGGCAGCATTTTTCAAATCCTCGTTCCAATGTGGAATGAAGAGATACCAAAAGCATGAATAGCATAATTAAAAAAGTGGTCATCATTGATGATGAAGAATCGATTAGAAGATTTCTTCGCGTCAGTCTGGAGGCCCATAAATTCGAAGTTTTTGAGGCTTCCACAGGTAAAGAAGGTATGAGTGAAGTGATTTCACGGCGCCCTGACATCATTCTCCTGGATATGGGACTGCCAGATATTACCGGCATGGAAGTATTGAAGAAAATACGGGAGTGGTCAAAAACCCCAATAGTAATTTTGACTGTTCGAGATCTTGAAGAGCAAAAAGTTGAGGCGCTTGATTTAGGGGCTGATGACTATGTCACTAAACCATTTGGTGTTCCTGAGCTTCTTGCTCGCATGCGAGTGGCTATCCGACACGTGGAGAAGCTCGTAGATGAACCTGTTTTTCGCACGGGCCACCTCGAGATCGATAAAAGCGCTCATATTGTTCGCGTGCAAGGAAAGGAAATTAAACTGAGCGCCACCCAATACGACCTATTACGTGTTTTAGCAGAACACGTGGGGAAAGTTGTCACCCATCGGCTGTTGCTCAAATCTGTCTGGGGACCCAATTCAACTGAACACACACAGTATTTAAGAGTGTATGTCGGCCAGCTTAGAAAACTACTGCGAAACTCGAAAGACTTGCCCGAACTAATCCAAACTGAATCAGGTGTCGGATACCGTCTTCTTTTGTTGGAAGGAAACTAACATGAACTGTAAAACCTATGTATTAATAGTAATCTTCACGTGTCGGTGTCTTTTCGGAGCGGAAAAGAAGGAAGTACAATTTGGCGGTTTTTTAGATACCTATTATGGTTTCGATTTCAATGAGCCTTCCTCCGATCGGAACTTTACAACGCAGGCGATTCGTCACAATGAATTTGCTCTTAATTTAGCCTATCTAGAAGCTCGGATTGAGAGGGAGAGAGTACACGGTCGCTTGGCCTTGCAAGCGGGCACATCGGTATATGCGAACTATTCGGGCGAGCGCAGATACGGGACCGGAAACTCACAGCTTGCCGACATTTTGCAGCATGTGCAGGAAGCGTACGGAGGCTATCGCGTAAATGAACAGACCTGGATAGATGCTGGAATTTTCTTTTCTCACATTGGAGCGGAAGGATTTATTTCAAAGGATAACTGGAATTACACTCGCTCCTTGGGCGCCGATTTTTCACCCTATTATCAAACAGGAATGCGATTAAATCATCAATGGAACCCCCAATGGCTTGCCTCCCTTCAAGTTTTAAATGGATGGCAGAATTTGATTGAGACAAACGGAGATAAAGCGCTCGGAATGCAATTGGCCTATGCCCCTTCCGACCGGTGGTCTTTGACTTACAACAATTTCATAGGTCGGGAGCAAGAACTTAGAATTTTTAATCAGATTATTTTGAAGGTAAAAATATCGAGAAACTGGTCTCTTGCCTTTAGTAGCGACCTGGGAATGCAAAAGAAAGGGCCGGGCATGGGATATTCTTTATGGTATGTTGAAACACTTCTCACTCAGTTACGTTTGTCAGACACAATCGCCGTGGGCGGACGCATTGAATATTTTCATGATCAAGATCAGGTTATTGTATCTACCCAAACCCCTTCGGGATTTCAAACGTACGGAGCTTCCATCAATCTTGATTGGCAGCCGGAAACCTACTTTCTGGCAAGAGCAGAATTGCGTTCATTGGTTTCGCGGGATTCCATATTTGCCTCTTCATCAACCCCAAGAACTTCAAATACCCTCTTAGTAGGCTCTTTTGCTCTTACTTTTTAGATTAAAATCCTTTACGTGGCCACATCATAAGAGTCGCTCCCGCCACACAGATAGCGCTTCCTATCAAATCAAGCATGTCCGGTTTCTTTCCATCCATTCCCCAACCCCAAAGCACTGAAAGGATGATGAAAACCGCACCATAGGCCGCATAGATACGACCAAAAGGATGCTCTTGTGGTTGTAAGACTAGAACTAATCCATACACAGAAAGAAGGAAAAACCCGAGGAGGCCCAGCCACATGCTTCGAGATTCGCGAAGCCAAAGCCAAACCAAATACCCTCCTCCAATCTCAAAAAGACCTGCTATAACGAAGAGAAGGATCGAACGCATCCTTTCTTTTACGGTCCCATAGAAGGAATGTCATGCCTAGAGCTGATTCGAGGACCACAGCCCATTGCTGGAGAAGTGCCACCTTGCGACAAGCCAAACTACCCTACGCCGACTAATATATTCCCAAACTCGAGGGATCCATGAAAACCATACTCCTTACCACCGCACTCTTCTTCTCACTCCACTCCAACGCCCACACCATCGACTGCTTCAGTTCCATCGAAGGGGAAGACGTGGGTGGAAAGTTTGTGAGCAAAGTACACTTCAACTCATTCCTCCCCTCTTTTTCTGACTCTCTCACTATTACTCCTCCAGGCGAAGCATCCAAAGAATATTCAAACACCTATCTCTCCCCTAACTCTGTCTGTGGTCTGCAAATAAACTTTGCCGAATCTTGCACCTGGAAAGAACGCCTTTCCTCCCAATTCGGATACAGCTTCACCTTTACCTGTGGTGACGATATTACCCGAGGCGAAATCTACTGTGATGAAAACTGCATGAAAGCTCCCGGCAGCCTGATTTCCTTCACCTGTGAAGGGCCCAAAGTAGATAAGATCTTTTCCAAAGGCAGCATCGTTTATCAAGGATGCATGTTCACTAAAGAGAATTAAAGTATGATAAAAAAAGATTGCCACGTCGGCCTAGCGGCCTCCTCGCAACGACGGAACGTTTTACTCCTTTTACTTTCCATCTTTTCCTTCTCCGCTTTCGCTCAACGCATCCCCATTGAAACCAACCAACTCAACTTCAAACTCCAATCCTATCTCGATGAAAGCAATCTCTATCCCTGCCAGCACCAAGTGATGTTTGAGCCGTATGATTGGGATGTCTATTGCAAAGTAGACAGTAAGATCCGTCACTTCACCGTCCATCTTGCGCTGGACCGCTATCCCCAGACTAACTTCGGAAAAAGCGCTTATGAACTGCTCTATTGGGTGAGCGATATCACCCACGATCCCAAACTGAAACGCTACTCCACCACCCTCTGGATCCACCAAGACAAAGAGGGAGTGATGCCCAAGCTGGTACAAGCCGCTCAAGGGGTCGATAACGATGATTTTGCCCTCAAATTAAGCCTGCAGATTCCTTAAAACTGGCGCCTGAATTGCTTTTCAGCTATGACGGGCAGTCCTATGCAGTTAAGGCACGTCAAAACAGGCTTATTCTGGAAGGCATTCTGCCTACTCGTTTGCCTTGTGTCTGCCAATTTGCCGGCCGAAGAGCCAGCCCCAATCAATCTGAAGACAGAACTTTTTAAAAGAATACATGAGAAACAGATCCCCCCAGCCGATGACTTCCAAGCAAAGGCTCTACGCCTTCCCACCCAAGAACGCTTAGAGATTCTGGAACAGCTCTATTTCCATGAAGAAGGGAAATATGATGAGGTTTTTTGGGGCATTGTCAGGAAATCGATCCTGGTAAATGAAAAATTTGAAGTTCCATTCTCAAAATCCCTCCAAAAATGGATCGAACTCTATGGCATCAAAGGGCCGATGATCATCGTTGCACCGCCAAACTGGATCGAAGAATTCAAAAAACCACAATGGAGAGAATCGATCCAGAAAGGGTTAAAAAATAAGCCGACTCATGGCCATTTCATTCTTGCCGATTCTATCGATCGAGAAGCCACTGTCTCATTTGCGTTGAAATGGCTTTCCGAAGCCCTTTCTCAAATGCCGCCTAAACTACCTTCTGCTGATATTGTTAAGTATTTAACCCATTACCCTCTTACTCTTAAACGCCTAGCCTCCACCCATGAAAAGGAATGGGCCGCCATTAAATTAGTTGCTCAACAATCTTTGACTGCACCCAAACAGGACAACGAATTTTTTGGCAATCGACTTCTATCCCTTCTTCTCCCCCTTCTTTTCCACTCACAAACCTGTTCAGCACAGGAGCTTTTGACATTTGCTCGCAGCAATCCCCTTTTCGATTCAAACTCAAACGAAATCCTATTGCGACTCGGAAACGAAGAGGAAAAAAAGAGCGCATTTGAAAATTTAAATATCTTGTCACTCGATGCCATGGGAAGCAGCAGCTTCTTTCCCTGGTTGGAAGAACTCCGAAAAAGAGAACCCCGAAGGTGGCATGAACAACTGGCACTCAAGGACAAACAATCAGATAGAATTCTCCAACTTACTTTTGAAGAGATATCGGCCAACCCCAATGCGATTGAACCCCTTCTAGAAATAATATTTTCCGATCAAGCAACCAAAGACCAGCGAATCGAATTTGAAAAAGCATTTTTTGAATTCATTCCCCTCGAATGGAAACGGGACCTCACCTGGAAGCACGACGGAAAAACGGCGGAAAAAGTGGCCCGTTACCTGACGGAGAAAAAACCGGTGGATGGAGTAGGGGGCTATTTCCTCGATGGCATTAAAACCTCTCGTTATGCCAACCAACTCTCACCCGTTAAAACAAAGGTTAACCCCAATTTCAAGGAAACGGAACTCTGTGACCGAGTCTGCGACCTTGCCGAAAAACTCTCCGACTTAAAAGATCTGAAACTTCCCAGCTGGTCCAAGCAAAACAAGGAGAACCCTCCAGTGCTCGCGCAAAAAGCGGCTTTGACCCACCTTAATCTTCTCTTCTGGATTAAGACCCGAAAGATTTGTGATTCCAATAAAAGGAATTTATATACGATCGCCCAACAAATTCTCTCAGATGCCGATCCCATCAATGACCAACTTCGTGGCCACGAGGGTAATTCAAAAGCCCCCATTCCCCCTTACGAAACCTATTCCATCTATGCCAAGATATTCCGCCTGCTGATCTTGGAGGAGATCCAAGGGGCTAAACTGAGTTGGTCCAATGCTGAAAGAAAAAAACTAGAAGCACTGGTAGCGAAAGAGAAAAATTCCCTCATGGACCCGATTGCGCAATACCGGAAAATTCCGACGGAATTTGGTGGAGAGGCTTATTTGGGAGTCAGTACGAGCAGCTTGATGAACAATTTTACCCTCTCCTCCACTCTCTCCGCGCTCAAAGGAGGGGGAAATGCAGGAGCGCCCGCAATGGATCAAATCCGATCCGGGCTTTCTGAAAATGGACTGATTCCTTATACCTCTGCAAGCCCAACAGCTCCCACGATTCGAGGTGCGACTCCCCGCTCGGTGCTCGCAAGCCTTCTCGTTTACCGGAATGCCCGCAGTGCATCGGAAAGAAAATCTTATCGCCCTATTTTGCTCGATAACCTCCGACGATTTACCAACATGGTCGAGGAATATGCCCTCCATGCGACTCGAGACAATACCCATATCGGAAAAGACGGCATCGCACCCTATTACTATTGGGGAAACATGCCCTACGCCAGCGCGGCGATTCGCCTCCTGCTCAAGGATGGCCCTAATTCTGACGAGCAGAATGAATTGGAAGAGATGCGAAAAACAATGGCCGCCTCTCTGATGAGTCGGATGAATAAAGATGGCATTTTTTATACGATGGATAACCACAGCTATCCAGACAGTTTACATTATATCGATGCACTGGGCGGATTGGCCCTCCTTCCACTGATCAATGAATGCCAAAACCGGAAAATTGATCCTTCCACAGGAATCCTTTCTCCACCCCAAGACGAGAACCTTCCCTTCACGACAAGTCCATTGTCCTATCCTTTTCCGTTAATAGCGGGTGGAATGCATCTTTGGGAGGTAATGGAACAACTGATGGGGAATGGCGACAAACCTTGGGTAGGAAAATCCGATTTTATTATCGAAGGTTTTCTTCACCTTCTTAAACCCCTGTTGTTCTACTCCGCAGGCACTGCCACTCTTGATAAAATGCGAAGGCATTCTCTCGACATGGACTCTGCCGAATACCATCGCCATCTTAAGAATGCAGGCGCCAAGGAAAAGGCAAAAACATTGCGGATCATTTTCCGAAATCCCCATATTTTAGATACTGAATCTTTCAGCTTTGGTGAAGCAACCGATGTCAAATTCCTGATTCCTGAATCTCCGCAAAAATTGGCAGAGGCCTTAAATGAATTGAAGGATTCTGGATTTGAACGCATTGAAATCATCGGCCAGTTGGATTCAAAAGGGCTATCCCTCAGCACAACCACTTCTATCACTCCCGCCGAGCTAGCTGCCCTTACCCTATCCAATAAAGAACTCATCGCACCCAATGCTGATCTGATTTTTTACACTCCCGAGTCTTTTGATAAGGAGGTACATCAGGAGCTTTTGAAAAAATGGGGAGAGCTGATACTCCCAAAAGGGGGGAACGTTTACGCACCCAGCAAACGAATTACTTGGTGGTTAGACAAACAGGGGGAGTATCAAGTTGTTACTGGTTATACTCCCGGAGCCTTTGCGCATCTGCTAGGAACGGGAAACATCGTCAATGGGGCGCGCCTGCTCCACCATCGCCGCCATTTGTCTGAAAAGGCAAAGGGACTTCGAATGCACTCTATCTGCGGTGCTATCACCGAAACAGCGGCAGAGTAAACGACTTCGACAATGTTGTTTGCATCTTGGACGAGCTAAAAATCCCATTTTTTCAATTATTTACTAGGTTGTTCCGTGTGTTCAAATGGAATGCGTGCGAAACCTCGGCATCTGTAAAAGTCTCTTTTTCTGATCTTAGCTTCAACCCTCTTTGGCATCACTGATGCAATTATGAAGGATCGTAACACTCGTTCGATTTCCTCCCAGAAGTCACATTTAGGGGACGAGGCAAACACTAAAACGGGGTGTGTCATGGTCACACCCCGTTTTTTATGTTAATTACCATCTCATGATTCCCCACAATGCTGCCGGACTTTTAAAGATTTGTTCGCTCCTGCACGAAAAGAATTTCATCGCTTCGGCCGATGGGAATATCAGCATTCGTCTTCAAGATGGAAATATTCTGATGACTCCTAGTGGAGCTCATAAGGGATTTCTCCAGGAGTCGGATTTCGCTATCGTGACTCTGGATAATAAAATCGTTAATGGGAATCCTTCTTCTGAAAGGTTGATGCACCTTGAGATCTATAATCATTGCCCCAAAGCAATGGCGGTGGTGCATGCCCACCCTCCCATGGCGATCGCATGGAGTGTGGCAAAGCCTCAACTTCCAGAGCTCCCGTTGGAGGCACTCTCCGAACTGATTTTAGCCGTTGGAAAGGTGCCAATCGTTCCTTATGCCTTGCCCGGAACATCTGCCATGGCCTCCCACTTAACCCCTTATCTTCCTCAAAGCCGCGCACTCATTCTGGCTCGTCACGGAGCGGTTGCCTGGGGGGAGGATCTCCTGGAGGCTTATAGTGGGATTGAACGGATTGAACATGCCGCCCGCATTTTAAAGTACGCAACTGAGCTTGGCGGCATCACCGAACTTCCCTCCACCGAAATTGAACAACTGTGGGAGTTGCGAAAAAAGATAGGGGAACGGATTAAATGAAAGCGATGCTCTCATTAGCATTAAGTTACGAAAATGGGATTTTAAAGATTCTCGATCAAACACGCCTTCCCTCTGAAGAGGCGTGGGAAACGGTTACCCATCCCGACCAAATGATCAGCCACATCAAAAGACTCGCTGTCCGAGGAGCTCCTCTCATTGGGGTCGCGGCAGCGGTTTCTCTTGCCGATTTCGTTAAAAAGACAAAATGTTCCCGAGAAGACTTCTTGAAAATTGCTTCTCGAATGCGAGAAGCACGTCCGACTGCCGTCAATCTTTCTTATGCAGTAGATAGACTCCTGAATGTTTCAATGAATGAAATTCCGTCAGAAGCTGAAAAAATTTTCGATGAAGATGTCGATCTCTGCCGGAAAATTGCTGAAAAAGGGGCGGCCCTTATCTCCGATGGAGATGGAGTGCTCACCCACTGCAATTCCGGGGGATTGGCCACCGCCGGAGTCGGAACGGCTCTGGGAGTGATCTTGACCGCTCACCAACAAAATAAGCGAATCCATGTTTTTGTCGATGAAACCCGTCCCCTGCTCCAAGGCGCTCGTCTCACCGCTTGGGAACTCAAAAAACATGGCATTCCATTTACGGTTCTGACCGATAGCATGGCTTCTATTATTCTGAGAGAAGGAAAAGTCGCTAAAATTTTCGTAGGAGCCGATCGGATTGCCCGTAATGGTGATGCCGCTAATAAAGTGGGAACCTATCAACTTGCCGTCACTGCCAAATACCATGGCGTCCCTTTTTACGTGGTCGCTCCACGCTCGACCTTAGATGAATCGATCGCTTCCGGAAAAGAGATCCCGATCGAGATGCGGGGCCAAGAAGAGGTGAGTGCTCACTTCAACTCCTTTAATCCTTCCTTTGATGTCACTCCGCGGGAGCTGATTACCGATATTATTCTAGAGTAGGCTGTGTAAATAGTCGGCGGCCAATAAACAGGTCGGCTCCGTTTTGAATTCCATCGACCCTGAAAGGGGCGGAGCCACTTCAACGATATCGCCGCCAATAATCTCGAACTCTTCGCGGCATTTTTGGATAAGCCCCTTTACAAAACCAGGGCGTAATCCTTTGGCTTCTGGGGTGCCGGTCGCAGGGGCAAAGCTCATATCGGTGCCATCGATATCATTTGAAATATAGAGAGGGAGTTTCAGATCTCGAAAGTGGTTCAGGATCTTTTCCAGATTCCCTTTTTCATCGGCCTCAATCTCATTGGCCCAAAACTGTTTTATTGGATGCAAAGCTTCCCATTCCGCTTTACTCTTTCGGGTGCTACGGATCCCCACCTGAACTAAAGCATGGGGGGGTAATAGTTTCATCGCATGAAAGGCCCAGGTCCCAAAACAATGATGCACTCCTAGCCGATGTTCCAGGAGATCGGAATGGGCGTCAAAATGAAGGATCGCAAATTTTTTACCGGCCGCTACAAGCGCATTCACCACCGGCCAAGAGACACTGTGGTCTCCCCCTAAAACATAGACCTGCACTTTGGGATTCAATTCAAAGAGTGCAGCTAAAGTAGCCTCCATCAAAGAGAGTGGCGAAACGGGCAGACTCATGTCATTTGCATGGTCGGGACCGTAAAGAGCCGTTCGAGAATCTTTCTTTTGAGTCTCACACAACATCGAATCTTCCAAGAGGTGCGGAATGCAGATGATATCTCCCAAATCCAAACAATCTTTCGGATAAGTTCGGTGGTTTAAAAAAGCCTCTCGGATTCCAATTGGCCCGAAGTTAGCCCCCTTGCGAATTCCCGCGCCGGTGTCGGAGGGAATTCCAATCACAACCGCTTTCACTCGACGAATGCGGGATAGGCCATCTTCCCAAGCAGTGCTGATATCATTTCCATAAAGTTTTTCCTGTAGGGCGCGGGCATAAAAACCGGTGGAAACGGTATAGATTCCATTTCCTGCGGGTCTTAAGAAGGAACGGAGCCGATCGAGTGCAGAAAAGGCCATAAGATCGGCATCATATCCTAAACTGGACCATTCTGATACTTAGTCGCTATCGGGAAATGCAATAAAATAGCCCCGAAGGGGCTCACTTTAATGTTTTCCCGAAAGCGGCGTATCCCGAGCGCATGCGAGGGATCTCGTCTTAAATACTTGAATTTACGAGATCCTTCGGGCTTTCGCCCTCAGGACACGTCCCCGTCGGGAAAATTGAAATGTTGGCCCAAAGGGCCCTCATTTTTAATTTCCCGACAGGGACTACTTAGGAGTATACCCCTGGCATGACTCAAGAACTCATCCTAAGAGCCTGGGAAGAGGATCAAATCCAGGAAGATGTAACCTCCCAATGCCTGGGAGCGGCTGGGAACCAAAAAGGTCAAGCCCTTCTCTTTGCTAAAGCACCGGGCGTTTTTAGTGGAAGTGAGGTCATTGAAGCCCACCAAAAACTCCTTCCCGACATGTCCTGGAATCAAAAAGTTGTTGAAGGACAACGGCTCGAGATCGGCCAGCCCCTCTTAGAAATGACCGGAACTTATGGTGAGTTCTTAAGAATTGAACGGACCCTTTTGAATCTCCTCTCCCACCTCTGTGGAGTGGCGACTAAAACCGCCGGATTTGTCGGTTTAATCAAGCCTCACCGGGCACAACTGCTCTGCACCCGCAAAACAATTCCAGGACTCCGACACCTTCAACTCCAGGCGGTCGTCGCAGGAGGAGGCAAGATCCACCGGCGATCTTTAAGCGATGGCATTCTCATCAAGGAAAACCACAGCGCCATTGTCCCGATTGAAAAACTCATGGAAACGGCCAAGGAGAGCCGATCTCCCTTGCATCGGATCGAAGTTGAGGTTCAATCGATGGAATTCTTGGAACGAGTGCTCAAACTCCAGCCCGATATCATTATGCTGGATAATTTTGCGATTTCGGAACTCCCCGCTGCACTTGAAAAAATTGCAGGCCGATGCCTGGTGGAGGTTTCAGGAGGCGTCAATCTCGAAACCATCTCCCAGATTGCCGCAACCGGCGTCGATTTCATTAGTGTCGGGGAGCTCACCCATTCGATACAGGCTTTAGATCTCTCTTTGGATATTTTATGAAAACAGATTGTCTCATCATCGGAAGTGGAGTGGCGGGATTAACCACCGCTATTTCCCTTGCTGAAAAAGGTCATTCGGTGACCGTCATCACCGCCGCAAGCAATGTTGAAGAGAGCAATACCTCCTACGCCCAGGGCGGCATTATCTATGAATCCCTGCAAAAAGATAAAGCCCTACTCGCCAAAGACATTATCGATGCAGGCAGCCTTCTCAATTATCTCCCCGCAGTGGATCAACTAGTAAACGATGGACCGAATGCGGTTCGAGAGCTGCTCATCAAAAAACTGAATGCCCCTTTCGATCGCAATCCCGATTCCAGCTTTAAACTGACCCGCGAGGGGGCACACTCGGAAGATCGGATCCTCCATTACGGAGACGAAACGGGAAAATGCATCGAACAAGGGCTTATCGAATATTGTTCCAAATTTGAAAATATCCAATTCTTAAGTGGCCATACCGCGATTAACTTATTGATGACCTCTTACCACACCAAAACAAGTATCCATCGATTTGCCCCGGCCCAATGTTTTGGAGCTTTTGTTTTCGATCAAAAAAAGCAGGAGGTGCTCCCGATCTTTGCCACCGCCACCCTGCTCGCAACGGGGGGCGTAGGACAACTTTACCTCCACAACACCAACAGCCGATTTTCCAGAGGCGATGGCATCGCCCTTGCGGCCCGCGCCGGAGCGCGGCTTGAAGGATTGGAATACGTGCAGTTCCATCCGACCACCTTCTTTTTCGAAAAAGCACCCCGGTTTTTGATCACCGAAGCATTACGTGGCGAAGGGGCCATCTTAAAAAATATTTCGGGTGAGCGGTTCCTTCCCCGTTATATTCCAGATCTCGCGATTCCAGAACTTGCACCCCGGGATCGGCTCGCGCGTGCCATCCACGATGAAATGCTCTCCACCGGTGTTCCGTGCGTTTACCTCGATATTAGCCATAAAGATTCGGAAGAACTTAAAACTCGTTTTCCTTTTGTCTATCGAAACTGCCTGAAATATGAAATCGACATCACGAAAGAACCGATCCCAGTAGTACCAGGAGCTCATTATCATTGTGGAGGGGTTTGGAGCGATTTGAATGGCGCCACTTCCCTTCCCGGACTCTGGGCCGTGGGAGAGACCGCCTGCACTGGAGTCCATGGAGCCAATCGCCTCGCTAGCACCTCTTTATTGGAAGGATTAGTATGGGGGATGAAAGCAGCTGGGCAGATTGGACAGAAGGTCACAGAAGAGGGGAAAAAAGAGTTTCCTACCATTGAAGCGTGGCATTTGGAATCGGTGACGGTGGATGAATCCTTTGTCCGACAGGATTGGCTCACCCTGAAGCACACCATGTGGAACTACGTGGGGCTGGTGAAAACCGATGCCCGCCTTCGAAGGGCCGAAGGAATCTTAGATGAATTGGAGCGCGGAATTGAAAGCTTTTATCAACGGGCACGTTTGAGTGATTCCCTCATTGGACTGCGCAATGCTAGCTTTGCCGCCTCACTCATCGTGAAGGCCTGTATCAAAAATACGACGAGCTTGGGATGTTATGCCCGAGAACGGTGGGAAATATGAGTGCCGAGATTATCCAGAAAATTCAGAAAATCCGTCAGGACTATGGAAATGACATTTGCCTGCTAGCCCACCTTTACCAAAGCAAAGCGATCTGTGAACTCGCTGACTTCATGGGAGACTCTTTCGGACTTTCTAAATCGGCCGCTCAATTTAAAGGCGGAAAATATATCGTCTTTTGCGGAGTTCGCTTTATGGCCGAAAGCGCTGCCATCCTTTGCCGACCGGAGCAGAAGGTCATACACCCCGAGCCTGAAGCTGGCTGCCCCATGGCCGACATGGCCAACCTCGATCAGGTTAAATTTGCATGGCAGCAACTCAATCAAATCAAGGCCAAATGGATCCCAGTTACCTACATGAACAGCACTGCCGATATCAAAGCCTTTTGCGGCGAACATGATGGCACTATCTGCACCTCCAGCAACGCTACACAAACATTTGACTGGGCCTTTAAACAAGGGGAGCGGATCTTTTTCCTCCCGGATGAACATTTGGGCCGAAATACCGCCCTCAAATATGGAATCGCTCCCGAAGAGATAGCGGTTTGGGATCCCCATCAAGAAAACGATCTCGCCGATTTTGAAGATGCTAAAGTGGTGGTATGGAAGGGCTATTGTCCCGTACACGTAAAATTTACCCCCCGAGATATTGAAACGGTTCGCAAGCATTATCCCAAGGCTCAAGTGTTGGTGCACCCCGAATGCCCCAAAGAGGTCGTAGAACTTGCCGATGCCGTAGGAAGCACCGACTTCATCCGAAAATATGTGGCAAAAGCCCCGGCCGGAAGTGAAATCTTTATCGGAACCGAAATCAATTTAATCCAAAATTTAGCTGCAGAATATCCAGATAAGAGGATCTCCAAACTCCACCGTTCCCTTTGCCTGACGATGTATCAGATTACACTCGAAAAACTTCTCTATGCACTGGAGAACATCAAGACCTTCGAAACGGTGGAACTCCCCGATTCAGTGAAGCACTTCTCGCGCATTGCCCTCGACCGCATGCTCACCATTTCTTAATCGAGAAAAAATTGCTTCGGGCTTCGCCCTCGCAACGACGGAGGCATGGCTCCCTCCTCCGTCGTTGCGAGCGAAGCGAAGCAATCTTTTCATTACAAAAGAGCCAGAATGACGTAGCATAGTCTCATGTTAATTCTTCTTTTGTTTGTTTCATCTCTTCAAGCGGCAACTGAAGTTTATTTTTCTCCCTCATCCGATTGTGAAAACCGAATCGTAAAAGCGATTCAGGAGTCAAAGAAAGAAGTCTCGGCGGCGGTTTACAGTATCAATAATCGAAAAATTGTGGATGCACTCGTAGAAGCTAAAAATCGAGGCGTGAAGGTCCAGATCCTGACCGACTACATCCAAGCGACTCAACGTAGCTCCCAAATCCTTCCCATGCTCGATAAAGGAATGGACATAAAAGTGCACAGTAAATTCAAGATCGAACACAATAAATTTGGGATTTATGATCGGACGTTGGTCAGTACCGGCAGCTTCAACTGGACGGGTCCCGCTGCCCGTTCTAATTCTGAGAATTGCATCTTTTTAACGGAAGCCCCGGTGATTTTAAAATTCCAGGAGCGATTTGATTTTCTATGGCAGAAGAATACTGCCGATGGTTCTCAAGCCCGAATCGCAAAACTGCGCTCTCGTCAAATCGGTTCTTCGCCAAAAAAATAGGGAACCGATTCGTAGCTTGGGATGTGAAGGCGTGTCACTCGAAAGTCCTTACCAACCTCAATTGACCCACGTGTTTTTTCAATCCCCAATGCGGCAGCGGCATTGTAGGTCATAGCGGTGATCGCTTCCGCCGGAGTCATCTTCATCTGACTACAGGCGAGTGTGGCCATCAGCGGCAGATTGCGACTGGTGCAGGTGCCAGCATTGAAATCGGTTGAGATCGCTACTCTTCCCCCCCGATCGATTAGCTTTCGCGCGGGAGGATAGGGCGTTCCTACAAAAAGGGAGGCCCCCGGGCAAAGAACAGCGACCGTTTTCGATTTTGCCACTCTTTCAATCGAGATTTCCGAAATATGATCCAGGTGATCAACGCTTACCGCGCCGATCTCTACGCCCAAACGAGAGCCTCCTAAATCATTAAACTGATCGACGTGGAGCTTAATCTGAAAGCCATTATCTTTGGCGACGGTGCAAAGTTTTTCTCCTTGCTTGAGTGAGAAAAAGCCCTCTTCGATGAAGACATCAAAGAATTGCGCCTTTTTTTGCCGGGCCACTTCCGGGATCCATTCGGCACAGATAAGGTTTACATAATCATCGGCCTTGTCTTTAAATTCGGGAGGCACCGCGTGAGCCGCGAGTAACGTAGAAAAGAGGGTTCCCGAAAACTGTTTACGCAATCTTTCGATCACCTCTAAAATTTTGAGCTCACTCTCTAAAGTCAGGCCATAGCCCGATTTGATTTCAATTGTACCAACACCCTTTTTTCGGAAGGTCTCTAAATGGGGCAGTCCTTTTTCTACGAGTTTTTCTATGGAAGCAACTCGTGTCGATTGGAGAGTGTTGAGAATTCCCCCTCCACGAGCGGCGATATCTTGATAGGTTACGCCACTGCACCGCCATTTATATTCCCGTGAACGCTCCCCCGCAAAAATCAGGTGAGTATGGCACTCGATGAATTCCGGAAACCAGGTTTCCCCATTGCAATCGACAGTTTTTTCGCAATCCTTAGGAATCTCTAAGGCCGATCCCACCCAATTGATCCTTTGAGTGGTATCATCGACGACAACTGCCCCTTCCGAAATAATAGTCAGCTTCTCTTCGCTTGGATGGCGCCCTTCATCGGCGGCCACTCCCTTTAGAGTGATAAGCTGGGAGATGTTGGTGTAGCAGGTTTTAGGCATCCTGTGACTTCCTGCAACTTTTCATAGAAATCTCCTTGCCGAATCATATCGGCCAATTTTTCAATATCGGTGTGAAGGTAACGATCCTCTTCGAGCGGAGCCACATTTTTTCTCACTAAATCGTATAAAGCTTCTGCCCCTATGCCCCCCTTTAAGGGTTTGCGAAACTCCAAGGCCTGCACGGCGGACATCGCTTCAATGGCTAGAATGTAATACAGATTTTCCAGGATTCCCTTCGCCTTTCGCGCGGCATTGGGGCCCATCGAAACATGATCTTCCTTGTCATTGTTCGTAGGAATCGAATCGGTCGAGGCGGGGTGAGTGAAGATTCGATTTTCTGCGACTAAACTGGCAGCGGTTACCTGGGCCATCATCAATCCCGAATTGAGCCCTTCGTTTTTAATGAGAAAAGAAGGGAGGCTCGAGAAATTGGGATCGATCAACTTCGCCGTCCGGCGTTCTGATAAGCTTCCCAATTCATGCACCGCCATCGCTAAAATATCGAGGGCGAAGGCTATCGGCTGTCCATGGAAATTTCCATTTGATAAAATCTGTCCCGTCTCGGGATGGATAAGAGGATTGTCGGTCGCGGCATTCAATTCCACCGAAAGCATATGACGAACAAATCCTAAAAGTTCACGACAGGCCCCGTGGACCTGAGCAATACAACGGAAGGAATAGGGATCCTGCACCCGATCGCAATCGACATGGCTTTGCCGAATTTCACTCTTCTGCGAAAAGAAGATCATGTTCTTCGCCGAGGCGATCTGCCCCTGATAAGGTCGAGTCTCATGGATCCAGTCGGTGAAAGGCCCCGGGCTTCCTAAAACCCCTTCAAGACTTGCCTGAGAAATCCAATCGGCGATATCGGCCAGCTCTTCCGCCTGCTTCAATAGCAAGGCTCCCATTGCGGTCATCTGCTGAGTGCCATTGATGAGTGCTAACCCCTCTTTGGGTTCAAGGGTCAGTGGAGTTAATCCCGCTTTTTTCAAAGCCTCTCCCCCCAACATTCTCATCCCTTGAAAAGTCGCGTGTCCTTCTCCTATGAGAACAGACGCCATGTGGGCCAGTGGTGCTAAATCACCACTAGCCCCAACAGACCCTTTAGAGGGAATGAGGGGGTGAACTCTTTTATTGAGCATGTTGACCAAAAGCTCTGCCACATCAGGACGAACACCGGAATAACCTTTTGCTAATACATTGGTCCGCAACACCAACATCGCCCGGCTTTCTTTTTCCGCGAGTGGCTCACCCACACCGGCACAGTGGCTGCGGACAATATTGCGTTGGAGTTGGAGCAGAGAATCTTTCTGGATCTTTACCTTACTCAAAATGCCGAAACCGGTATTGATGCTGTAGATCTTTTCATCCCCCTCGGCCGCCTTTTCGACGACAGCTCGGGATTTGAGCATCCGCGTTTTGGCCGCTTCGCTGAGCGCGACCGGTGCAAATTCCGATACAATTTGGTGAAAGCTCTCCAGAGAGAGGGAGTTCCCGTCTAGTTGAACTGCTTTTGGATCCAAGCCCATAAATGCCCCAGAAAAAGAAGAGGCTACCGAGATTCGCTGCAGAGCGCAAGTCCTGGTTAATAGGTCGCTTTAGGACTTAGATTACATCCTACATCTTTCCACTTTCGAGGATCATTTTTGCATTCAGGATTATCGATTGGACACTTGAGACGCAAGTGGAAGTGATCATCGTGGTGGGGATAGGCGATCAGTTTTGAAAACAGAAGGGTTCGCTCTTCTGGGCTTTCGTCAGGCGGGTAAAAACCAAGCAGCGCCTCCTTAACTTTACACCCCAGAAAAATTTGGCTGACATCCTGAGTTTTTACGATGTAACGGAGCAGAGTGTAGTTTTTGGGAAGATCAAAACCGGCTGTCAGCTTTCCATCCTTCACAAACTTCTCCCGAAAACGATTGTGCTTAGCTTTCGAACGGTGCCCCGACTCCTTTGGCTGTGTAGAAAGATAGGCAATATCGGCATCCAGTCCATTTTGATGGGTCTCATGGCGGGCCAATTTTCCACCTTCGCTTTTTGACTGATCCCCCACCTGGAGTCGATACTTTCCATCAAATTGCGTCCGCAGCCATGCGCCAATCTGCAAAACCGAATCGATAATCACCGTATTTCCATATTGAAAAAAAGCGGGCGAAAGGGGTTCGACAGTCTGAGGATGTTTTAAATAGATCGCGTGACCATTGACGCCATTCTGCAGCTTTCCATTCCAATAGACGCCGACCGACTGCACTAAAGGGGATGCGTCACATACTTTAAGACAAATGAAGCAAGGAGCCAAAACCCATTTCATGAATGACTTCAAAGTGGGTAATCTAACACATTTTTTCATAATTAGTTCTTGTCGGGAAAATCAAAAAGGGGGGCCCGAAGGGCCTTCATTAATATGTTCCCGACAAGAACGTATCCTGAGGACGAAGTCCGAAGGATCTCGTCATATCAAGCATTTACGATGAGATCCCTCGCATTCGCTCGGGATACGCCGCTTTCGGGAAAACATCAATGTTAGCCCCTTCGGGGCTAATTTTTTAGATTTCCCGACAGCGACTAATTAATTCCCTCAGGCGGGGCGCAAAAATTCCGATAAAACTTAAAGATGTGGATTCCTAAACGCCCCGAATCATTTGAAGAGGCCGAGCTCAAAGAATTTTTCGTTGAAGATTGCCTCCTTAAGGCAATGCACGCACAAGGCAACATGCGCGGCTCAGAACTGGTAAAGACGATCCGCCTGCCGGCTGGCATGATTGAACCGGTTTTAAACAATTTACGAAGCAAAGATCTCATCGCTCCTACGGGAGGCGGGAGTGGAATGGGCGGACTCATTGGCCTCACCCTTGGCCTGACCCCTCGCGGCGCGCAATATACCGCCGAAATTAAGGCGCGTTCGCCCTATTTTGGACCGGCCCCGGTTTCTACAAAAGCTTATAAAGAGTCGGTAAAGTCCCAAAAGTTTTCCGCTCGCCAAGTACGACACAACCATCTCCAGACCGCTTTTAGCGATATCAAGATTGCACAGGACTATTTGAACCAGTTGGGGCCCGCGATCAATTCGGGTGGTCCCATTTTTCTCTATGGAAAACCGGGCAACGGAAAAACGACGATGTCTGAAAGAATTGCGCGCCTTTTCCGCCAGGGAATGTTTATCCCCTATTGTATTGAGGCTAATGGCGAAGTGATTCAGGTTTTCGATGAGAAGGTGCACACCCCGGTGCCGATGGATGCCCTTCCCGACAACCATCCGGTCAAGTCAGCTCCCGGTGGGACCGATCCCCGTTGGGTTTATGCTCTCCGACCCTTTGTCGTAGTGGGAGGAGAACTGGAGCTTGAGAATTTGGATCTCCGTTTTAGCGAAGGTCAGGTCTCCTATGAAGGACCATTCCAACTGAAGGCTAACGGCGGAGTGTTGTTAATCGATGATTTCGGACGACAGAAAGTCAAACCAACTGAGATCTTGAATCGTTGGATCTACCCTCTGGAAAAACAGATGGATTTCCTCTCCCTCGCAAGCGGGAAAAAGGTAGAAGTGCCGTTTGATATTTTCTTGATCTTTTCGACCAACCTCGATCCCAACAGTCTGGGCGATGAAGCCTTCTGGCGTCGGATAAAATATAAAATAGAGACTCCTAATCCTACTGCCGAGGATTTTAAATTTATTTTCCAATTGGTCTGCAAGAAAAACTCAATCGAGTTTAGAGAAGATGCGTATAACTATTTAGTCGATAAATATTACATCCAAAGAAACCGTGAATTTCGCAGTGTCCACCCGCGCGATATTCTGAATATCATCTGCGATCACGTGAACTTCTTCCAGAAGCCGCCTGTGCTGACCATCGAAGTGATTGAACTGGCCTGTGCTTCCTTCTTCGGAATGGAGGAGACCAAAGCGGCCGCCGAAAGCAAAGCCGCTTAGGTTATATTCTACAAGTAAAATTGAAACTTAGCCTACGATGAAATCGTAGTTGCGGACCGTCTTCCTGCCATTAGCTTTTGCCCGTTTTGCCGCTTGCTCGAGGAGCCAGTAGGCCCAGCCATTGAGTCCGTCCATTGCATCGCCGGCAGTATTGCATCCATATTTCTTCAAGATGGCTTTGGCTTTGCTGGTGACAACGAGGGGTTCCATTTTTTTCTTAGACATTGTGTTTTCTCCTTAAAAATGTGAATTATTATTGAAGCAGAACAGATTGGACTATTCAATCACTGAAAGAGGTATGCGGTATGGCCAATGAATTGGTTTTATGGATGGATGGAGAGTGGCTGCCCGAAAGTCAGGGAAAGATATCCATCTTCGATGATGGTTTTCTCCGGGCAGATGCCGCATTTGATGCCGCCCGTACCTTTAATGGTGCCCCCTTTCAATTGGAAGATCATGTGGATCGTTTATTGGATTCCTGTCGTTTTCTGGAGCTTCCGCTGACTTTATCGAAATCGCAGCTCGTTAGCTTAGGCAACGAAGTCGCACAAAAAAATAAAGGTCAACTGGAAAAATACGGCGACTTTTGGATCGACTATCATGTCACCCGAGGTGTTTCCCGAGATGGTTACAAAAAAGGGCCGGGAGTGATGGTGTATGCCGATCCCATTCCCTTCAAAGCTCGCGCTCCTTATTTTAAAGAAGGGATTGCGATCGTGATATCAGGAGTCCGCCACACTCCTCCTTGGGCAGTCAGCCCACGGGTGAAGAGCCACAACTACCTCAATTTCGTCATCGCAAAACTACAGGCGAAAGCGAGTGGAGGATGGCCCATTCTTCTCGATGAGCGGGGGAACTTAACTGAAGGAAACAGCAATAATATTTTCCTCGTGAAAGAAGGAAAACTCTACACGCCCCATGAAAGGTATGTATTGCCAGGAATTACCCGAAACAATGTGATGGAGCTCGCGAAAAAAGCGGGGATTTCTGTTTTAGAAGCAGATCTTGATCTCCATGATCTTTATTTGGCCGATGAAGTCTTTCTCACCTCTACTTCCTTGGGAATTTGCAGTGTAAGCAAAATTGATGGAAGGAAAATTGAAGGCGGCATTCCCGGGCCAGTAACAGCTATGCTGGTCAAAGCCTACAATGAATTTGTCGGACTCGACACATGGGCACAATACCTTAAATTTGGCTAAAGGTATCCGTTACATTCTGCCAACCCATTCACGAAACCGGGAGGTACTCGACCATCCAAATCTTTGCCTTCTCAACCCACGTCGGATGAGCTCAGATTGAAGTGGGTGATAAGATTGATTTAACCAATCCAGCAACTCATCTACTCTGCTCGGGATAAGTGATGAATACAATGCTGTAGTAGTGAATAGTGAAGGGGTTCTGCCAATAGTCCATTGGAGCGAGCTATAAGGATAGTCTTCCACTTTCTCACAGAGATTTGCCGCCACAGGATTACGTGTAATATATTTATAAGCATTCCTAAAATAATTATCTGTTTCTAAAACACTTCGTTGGTAACGCCCCCCATAAATTCGATTAATTCTCCCTGATGCCCTTCCAATGGCCTTACTAGTTTCACGCATCAGATATTGCATTGCGGTGTCTAAATTTGCCATGGGAGTTGAGACAATCATATGAAAGTGGTTGTCCATTAAGACGAACACATGAACTTGAATCTGATAAAGTTCGATTGTTTTTTGGATATAGTGACTAAAAATAGTCCAGCATTCGGTCTTGGGAAGATAGAACCATTCCCGATTATTAGACCGTGCACGCACGTGATACGCATGTATTGAAGATAAAATTAGTCTTGGTCTTGCCATAGTAAGGGTTGATATTGCTAGATCTATACCAGCCCATGCCCTTGGCAGAAGGTAACGGATACCTTTGGCCAACTAAATTTGGTGGACAAACCAATCGCGGTTGAAGCGGACTTGAGGACCCCACACCCCTTTTTCGTCTCGCTTTCCGACGGAGATGACCATCACGACGCGACTGGAAAACCCAAGGCCTAAAATTCTTTTCACCCGAAACTCGTCGAATCCTTCCATCGGGCAGGTATCAAATCCCTGAGCGGAAATCGCGAGCATGAAATTCTCTGCCGCAAGTGAGGCCGATTTGATCGAAATCTCCTGTACATCCCGGCAGTTCCAGGGATGGCGCGCGGCCGGTTTAAAAATGCCGGTGATGTTTCCAATGAGCCATTTAAGGGGGGCCAAGATCTGCCAACCGTAAACGTAAGGGATCAAGGTCTGATAATATTTCCTGACAATATCAGGGCTTTTATTCTCTTGAATAACCCGCAACATCTCTTTGCGGTTCTGCTTCCAAAGTGAGGGAATGGCCGTCACCACTAAAAGTTCCTGCGATGTGCGAGCGGCGTTCTGATTCAGGCAGGCGGCGATGAGGCGCTTTCTCTTTTCAGGAGTACGGACCCAGTAAAATCCCCAGGTCTGCATATTGGAGGAGTTCGGAGCGAGAAGTGTTGCTTCCAATGCTTTTTCCATCACCTCTTTGGGAACGGGATCGGGTAAATACTTTCGAATACTCCGTCGCCGCTTCACCGCTTCAAAAAAATCCACTCCTACTGTCCTTTCAGCTCGCGCATCCGTTTCGTATAATCCTTTGCCCCAAAAAGCCCCGTTCCTATTACCATAATCTCAGCTCCTGCAGCTGCAATCTTACCGATATTTTCTACCTTAATGCCTCCATCGATCTCGATCTTGATCTGTTTCTTTCCAATCAGTTCTTTTAATTCCTTCACCCGATCAATCGACTGGGGAATAAAGCTTTGCCCGCCGTAGCCCGGATTCACACTCATGAGCAACACAAAATCGATATCCTCCAACACCGCCCTGAGACTGGTAAGGGAAGTTCCAGGATTAATAGCAACCCCTGCTTTCATCCCTAACCTACGGATTTCATTTAAGGTCCGGTGAATATGTGGACAGGCCTCCACATGCACCGAGAGCCAATCACAACCCGCATTTTTAAATTCGGCTAGGTAACGATCGGCATCGGCAATCATCAAATGGGCATCGAGCGGGAGCTTTGTCAGTTCGCGGATCTTTTCAATGATGGGAAAACCAAAGGTAATATTTGGGACAAACCGTCCATCCATAATATCCAAGTGGAGCAGATCTGCACCCGCCTCTTCGACCGCCTCAATCTCCTCCTTTAAACGTCCAAAATCGGCGGCTAGTAAAGAGGGGGCGATCCAATAGGAGGCTTTTTTATGTTTCATGTGGCTTTGTTTAAACGAAGATCAATCACTTAGGCAATCGCTCTTTTTGGTGCTATAAACTTCGGTTATGGCAGCGAATTCTGAACAAACCCTTTGGGAGAAAGCGAAGTCTTATCTCCCTTTCATCTATGTCGTAATCCTCCTTTTTGCGTTGCGTTGGACCCTCATCGAGCCCTATGTCGTTCCAACCGGTTCTATGGAACCTACCCTCAAATGTGGCGATCGACTTTATGCCCTGAAATGCGCCTATGATGTCCGGTTTCCTTTCACTGAATATATCCTCTTCCGCACCGGAGAGGTAAAACGCGGCGATGTGATCCTTTTTAGAAATCCGCAAAACCCGAGCATCACCTATGTGAAACGGGCTGTGGGCTTGCCAGGGGATCGGCTCAAATTTACTCGGGGAGCGCTCTATATTAATGATCAAGAGGTGATCAAAACTCCTTTTACCGATCGGTCCATCCTTTACGACATTGAAGAGGCCGATACCAAAACCCTCTATTTAGAACAGCTCGGAAATGTGAAACATTATGCGGTCCTCAATCGCAGAGTAGAGCAATCTCCTGAATTGGAAGCCTTTCACCACCGCACCACGGACGATATTGTAGTCCCCTCGGGCCACCTCTTTGCCGTGGGGGATAATCGCGACAACAGCAGTGACAGCCGCGCCTGGGGATTTGTGCCGATGGAAAACTTAAAAGGACGGGCCATGTTTATCTGGTATTCTAGCTGGCCTGGTTGGTTTGCTGTTCGCCCGGAAAGGGTCGGAACGTTGATTCAATAAATGAACTCCCGGTTCGCACACCTCCACGTACACAGTCATTTCAGTCTGCTCGATAGCACTATCCAACTCGAAGACCTAGTTGACACCGCTGTACAGGATAAGATGGAGGCGATTGCCCTCACCGATAACGGCAACCTCTTTGCGGCCCTTGAATTTTATTCTCTCGCCAAAGAACGCGGGATCAAACCGATCCTAGGGTGTGAACTTTACCTCGCTCCTCAAAGCCGTTTCATTAAAGGAACCCATACGGGTGGAGATGATGAGCTTCCACCTTATGCTCCTTTGAGATCGGGTCTGCACCACTTGAATCTGCTCGTCATGAACGAAGTCGGCTACCAAAACCTCTGTCGATTAGTAAGTTCCGGTTACTTGGAAGGATTCTATTACAAACCCCGCATCGATAAAGAGATCTTGGCCGAATGCGCCGAAGGACTCATCGCAACCTCCTCCTGCATGAAGGGGGAAGTGAGCCACCTCGCCATTATCGGCGATATGGATCGAGCCCGCGAAGCGGCGATTTGGTATCGCGATCACTTCCCCGGGCGTTTTTATTTAGAGATGCAGCAGAATGGCCTGCCCCAGCAGATGGTTTTAAACCAACGCTTTCAGGAACTTTCTCAAGAATTGGGAATTCCACTCATTGCCACGGCCGATTGCCACTACCTCAAACGAGAAGACGCCTTCTCCCAAGAGGTATTGATGGCGATCCAGACCGGCTCGGTCATCGAAGACACTTCCGGCGGCAGTGTACGGAGTGATGAATTTTATTTCAAACCGCAAGCGGTGATGGAGGAAGAGTTCGCCTTCTGCCCCGAAGCGGTGGCCAACACGATTGAAATCGCCAAGCGCTGTGAGTTTGAATTTAAATTTTACGATGAAAACAAGAAGAAGATTTACCACTTCCCTAAATTCGATCCCCCTGAAGGCAAGACCCAGGTGGACTACCTCAACGAACGGGCCGAGCAGGGATTAAAAAAGCGGCTCTATGAGTCGGAGGCGATCCATAAGCGGACCATTACCGATGCCGATCGAGAACAATACAAGGCCCGTCTCAAAAAAGAACTCGATGTGATCAACCAGATGGGGTTCGCGGGTTACTTCCTCATCGTCATGGATTTTATCGAATATGGAAAAACCCACGATATTCCAGTAGGGCCGGGGCGGGGTAGCGGTGCTGGAAGTCTGGTTGCCTATTCGCTTGGGATCACCGAACTCGATCCCATTGAACATGGACTTCTCTTCGAGCGGTTCTTAAACCCAGAGCGTATTTCACTTCCCGATTTTGACGTCGATTTCTGCATGGATAAGAGAGACAAAGTGATTGAATATGTCTCGCAAAAATATGGCAAAGATTGCGTTGCCCAGATCATCACCTTCGGAAAGCTCCAAGCCCGGGGTGTTATCCGTGACGTCGGCCGCTCCTTTGGATTCACCCCACCAGAAATGGACCGAGTCGCGAAATTGGTCCCTGAAACTCTAAACATTACTTTAGAAGAGGCCCTTGAGAAAGAACCCCGGCTGCGACAACTGACCGAGACCGATCCCAAGATGAGCCAACTGATCGAAACCTGTAAAAAACTGGAAGGGCTTGGTCGACACGCTTCGATCCATGCGGCGGGCTTGGTGATTTCGAATCAACCGATGGTGAAGCATTGCCCTCTTTACCGGGGGAAAAATGATGAACTGGTGATCCAGTTCGATATGAACAATGCCGACAAGATCGGCCTCATCAAATTCGACTTCTTGGGATTAAAGACCCTTACCTTCTTGCAAGCCGCCGAAGATTTGATCAACCAGCGCCATCCAGAGAGCCATTTCCAACTCACCCAAATCGATCTCAAAGACAAGCCGATGTACGAGATGCTCACCCGCGGCGATACCCTAGGCATCTTCCAGCTCGAAAGTTCGGGGATGCAGGACCTGATGAAGAAGGTCCGTCCCGACGAATTCACCGACATCGTCGCCTCGAACGCTCTTTATCGACCCGGCCCCTTGGAAAGCGGCATGGTCGATGACTTTATTAACCGGAAACATGGCAATACGCCCGTCATTTACGACTTCGATGAGCTGAGACCAGTCCTCCAGGAAACTTACGGAGTCATCGTTTACCAGGAACAGGTGCAGCAAATTGCCATGCGCCTTGCGAGTTATACCGCGGGTGGCGCCGACCTCCTTCGTCGAGCCATGGGAAAGAAAAAACCGGAGGAGATGGCGAAGCAGAAAGAGATTTTTGTTTCGGGCGCGGTGAAAAATGGTTTTAATCAGGTGAAGATTGAAAAGCTTTTCGATCTCATGGAAAAATTTGCCGGTTATGGCTTCAATAAATCCCATGCCGCAGCCTATTCCCTCATCACCTGTCAGACCGCTTTCATCAAGGCCCATTATACCGTCGAGTTTTTCGCAACGTTGCTTTCTATCGAACGTGAAAACACCGACAAGATCACCAAATACATCGCCGATGCCGCCCGCCATGGGATCAAAGTATTACCTCCTGATATCAATGAATCGGACATTGATTTTACCGTCCTCTCCTTGAAAGAGATCCGATTTGGATTAGGAGCCATCAAAGGAGTGGGCGAGATCGCCATTCGGGAAGTGTTAGAGGCTCGCAAAAAAGAGAAATTTACCGACCTCTTTGATCTCTGTGCACGGACCAGCAATCGCGTCGTCAACAAACGGGTGCTGGAGGCCTTCACCAAATCGGGGGCGATGGACAGTTTCAAACAGCACCGTGCCAGCATCATAAAAACTCTCGACAAAGCCATTGATCAAGGGAGCCAGCTGCAAAAGCAGCTGGATGAAAATCAATCCAGCTTCTTGGATCTCTTGGGAGAAGAGGCCAATACCATGGCCCCGCGCAACGTCACCTATGAATATGAAGAGAACTGGCCTAGAAACATTGAACTGAAATACGAGAAAGACACCATTGGATTTTTCGTCTCTGGCCATCCGCTCGATCAATTTGCCAAGGAGATCGAAAAGTTCACCAGCAACACTTTGGAATCGCTCCAACAACCGGGAACTTCGAAAGAGATAAGAATCGCCGCCCATGTCGCAAGCCTTCGCGAGATTATCACCAAACGAGGCGACCGCATGGCCTTCGCCACTCTCGAGGACAGGACCGATCAGATCGACTGTGTCATCTTCTCCGATGTCTTTCTGGAGACTGAAGCCCTTTGGAAAGGCGAAGAACCGCTTTGGATTAAAGGACAGGTGGAACTCAGCGAAGGAGGAGCAAAAGTGATCCTCTCCAAAAAGAGCAATGCCAAAGTCGCCCAGCTCCAATATGCCTATGAGCAATTGGCCCGCGAAGTCCACCTGCACCTCAAGATGGATGAGATTGCCGATGACACTGACAAATTCGGGAAGTTTTTTAATTTTACGAGAAGCCAGACCGTCCCCAATTCCCAAGGGAGCTACTTCATCCACCTCAGAATGGGAGACCTTCCCGAATCGGTCTATCACTTAAGGGGCCAGTTCACGATTCGCCGAGAGATCATCGACTTCGCCAAAAATCTCTGGGGCGGCGCCCTCGAAGATATCGGCTATTTATAATAAATAGCGCACCGCATAGTGATTTGCTGCGTCAGGTTGTTTATGAACCTCTTAGAAAGAGAGGAACGTATATGCGCCATTTATTGATTGTTTTCATTTTTGCTTTAGGGTTCTCCTTACCCGTTAAAGCTACAACCCGTTTCACCTGCGAGAATTCAAATTATCTCCTGGAAATCGACGAACAGACACAAAAGGCAACCGTCACCCACGTCAGTCGTCCTGGAACTAAATTTACAACGAAGGAGTTTAAAAAATCGGGGCAGAAGGTAGCAAGATATACCGTTTATGGAAACGCAAAGGCCTTAAGGTATGAAGGCAGCCCTTCTGAACAATGGTACCAAGGGGAAGCAGTCATCCGAACTTACGCCCGTTTAGCTGGAGACGATATCGTTTATTCGGCTGAATTCTTAATCGATTACGATCCCTATTATACGGTCACGACTTGGAGTGAATGCACTCTCCAATAAATGACGGTTACTCGTCGTACGGCCAATACTGTTCGATGAGTAAATTACGCCGAAGCCGCCTCTTCCTGCTCCATGAGTTCATCTTCATCGTCGATGCTCATGCTCTTCAGGCCGTATTTGTCGACGCGGTAGCGCATGCTACGGAAGCTGATGTTCAACAGCTTGGCCGCTTTTTTCTTCACGCCACCGGTTTGTTGGAGGGCCTTGATGAGCAGGGTCCGCTCAAACTCAGCCACTAAACTCTCAAGGGCAATTCCTTTTTGGCTATCGATTTCAATGCGAGAAGCATCCAGTTGGGTGCTCTGGGCTGGGGCTTCTAAAAGGTGTCTGGGAAGGCTTTCCGGAAGGATGATCGGCTTCGCTTCCAAAGCGACGGTCCGCTCAATGATGTTTTCCAATTCCCGAACGTTTCCTGGGTAATGATACCGTTTTAAAACATCGAGGGCCTCTTGGCTCAACTTCTTGGTTCCGGTGTTTAAGATCTTGCCAAACTTTTCTAAGAAGTGGTTCACGAGCATCGTGATATCTTCTTTACGCTCCCTGAGGGGCGGGCAATGAACCTGAATCACATTCATCCGATAAAAAAGGTCTTCTCTGAAGTTCCCTGACTTCACCTCTTGCTCGAGGTTTTTATTGGTCGCCGAAATCACCCGAACATCGACCACGATATCTTCAGTGCCGCCGACGCGTTTAAAAGTACCTTCCTGGATAACCCGCAGTAACTTCACCTGCATCGATAAGGGGAGTTCTCCCAACTCATCGAGGAAAATGGTTCCACCATTGGCCACTTCGAAAAGCCCCTTCTTATCGGCAATGGCGCCGGTGAAGGATCCTTTCTTGTGTCCAAACATTTCACTCTCCATCAAATTCTCGGGGATGGCTCCGCAGTTGACGGTGACAAAGGGCTTGTCCTTTAACGGGCCATTATAGTGAACGGCGCGGGCGATGAGCTCCTTACCGGTTCCGCTCTCTCCGGTGATTAAGACGGAACTCTTGGTGTTTGCCACTCGCTTCACCATTTCATAGATTCGCAACATCGGAGAGGATCCCCCGACTAAGTTGCTAAAAGCATACTTGGTTCCCAGCTCTTTCTTTAATTGCTGGTTTTCCGACTTTAAAACTCTTTTTTCTAAAGCTTGCTTGAGGATGATGCGGATTTCATCGATCTTGAAGGGCTTCTGGATATAGTCATAAGCGCCCAGTTTCATCGCCTCAACGGCGGTTTCGGCCGATCCAAAGGCGGTGATCATGATCATTATCGCTTCGGGATCCATTTCCTTTACAGCGGTCAAGAGCTGCATTCCGGAAACTTTGGGCATTTGAATGTCAGAAATGATTAAATCGAAGGATTCTTTTTTGAGGATATCGAGTGCCTCTTGTCCATCCACTGCACAACGGATGGAATAACCCTCTCGTTTGAGCATGATTTCGAAAAACTCACGGATGCTCTCTTCATCGTCGACCACCAAGATACGGAAACTATCCACGCGAACCTCCTGCTCAACCACACGTGCTACTAAGAACACAACTACTGTAATTTCAAAACCACTCCTTCTTGAGTTAGCAAATGACGTACCAGCAGGTGCACCCCTCTTTTACGCACAAAGCTGCGCAGATCTGAATTGAGTTCTGTCGGAATACTAGGGAGGGTGTCATGCTTTCGAGTGACAATTTATGTCAAACTTGCCACAGCTGCATTCCTCCGGTTTAATCATTGTGCGGAGGAAATATGAAACGAATGATTTGGGCGGTAGATGCCTTAGCCGAGGATAAAAAGCTTCAGGATAAAATAGTGAAGTTCTTGAAGGTAATAGCCCCCTCTTTAGACTGTGAAATCGAGCCGGTCTTCATCCTCACCCCCGACCAACTTAAGGTGGAAAAAAAGGCCTTCCCTGCCAAAGCCGGGACTCTCCATATCGAAGCCGAAAAGAGACTCAATGATTGGATGAAAAAGGTCAAAATCAAAGGACTCCTCCCTCCCACGATCATGCTTTCGAGTGATTATTCCCTTCGCAGTGGGGTAAAGGCGCTCTTAGAAGAAGCTAAAAAGAAAGGCGCCACCTGTATTGCCGCATCCACATTGGCTCGTAAAGGAGCATCTCGTTTTCTCTTGGGCAGTTTCGCCGAAACTTTAGTGCTAATGAGCGATATTCCAGTGCTTTTGGTCCAGCCGAAATCGACGGTAGGAACCAAAGTTTCAAAAATCCTGTTTCCGACCGATTTTTCCGAAAACTCTAAAAGAGCTTTTCAACAAGCGGCCCAATTTGCAAAATCGGTAGGAGCCCAAATGCTCCTTTTCCATCAAATTGAGTATTTAAATGCTTATACGATGGAACCATTGGGCGGAATTCCAAACTATCAACAATATTTCAATGAAGATAAGCTTCAAAAGACCAAACTCGGAAATTCCTGGATCGAAGAGATTGGAAAATCGGGAGTAAAAGGGAAATTTCTCTTGGGACAAAAAGCTGCCTTCTCTGCCGAGGCGATTTTAGCGGTGGCTAAAAAGGAAAAACCGAGCCTGATTGCGATGGCCTCAGAATCGGGAGCGGTATTGGCAACCCTATTGGGAAGCACGACCCGTCAAGTGCTGCGTCACTCAACTGTTCCCATGTGGATTGTGCATCCTCATAAAGCTCATTAGAGCTCCCTAGTTTTTGGTATACAAGAAGTAGACGAGCTTTCGTCTGAAAGATCAGAATCTTATCTTCCTTCTTCACAATTGATGTCAAAAAGATCGTCGGAAGTGTGCCCTTTTAGTCAGTTGTCTAGCCTCGAAGCAGTTGGCAAGGGGTATGCATTAAGTAATGGCTAGGTAGAGACATAAAAAAGGCTTATGAAAAACACCACAATCTTCATCATTGCAACCTTCACTATCCTCTCCCAGGCAGAGTCCAGGAACATGGTCGATTCTCCATCGGTCGCCCAGCGCATCTCTGGATTGGACAGCTTAATCATCACCCCAGAGGCCCCTGTTAAGGTAGAGCAGGTCACGCCAGCCACAGCGAAGGCCGACCAAATTGTGAAGGTGGAGATTCCCAATACAAAGGATAATAGCTATTTCAACCCGAACCGCGCTCCAGCTACCTTACCTACTGTAAACCCCTCGGCACCCGTCGCTACTTTAACTCCCGCACCGGCGCCGATTGCAGTAGAGATCCCGGTCCCCACGACTGTCGTGGCCTCCGCTCCAGTCACTGCAGCAGCTCCCACTACAAAAAGCTTTCAGAAAGAGGATGGATGGGCTGAACTCAATGCCGCCCGCCTTGAACTCAGAAGATATATGGATCAATTGAACCAACCCCAACCGATTTCTAATGTGTCGGTGCAGGTCGATTCAGTGGCCCCTGTGGTAGCTGCTCAAATTCCCCAACAAGCTATTACCACCAATGCATCGTTACCCACTTTAGCTGTGGCTCAAGTAGCCCCTCTAGCCACTGGCCCAATCACCTTAGAACAGGAACTCCAGGCAATCGAACGGGAAGAATCGGAATCCCTTCCTGTATTAGTACCCCGAAAGAAAAGTGGGGGAGACTACTTGCAAGTCGCTTCTCTAAGCAAAGAGACCCAAACCCCATCGGTCGGACGCATGCTTTCCGATTTGGCATCAGGAAGCTCGGAACAATTACCTGATGTCGATGCGGTGGATGCAGGTGGCACTAACTACGAATTGGCTAAATTAAAAGTAAAACGGGTTTCCCACTTCGAAGAAGATGTAAACCTCTTACGTCCACTCAATCGCAAACGGGACAAAGAGTCCATCTATGAGGGCTCTTCGGCTAAGTCGCAGTAGTGATTGACCTTAACTTCCAAAGCCGCCAAAATCCCAAACCTTAATGGATCGAATCAATCGCTGGACCACTTCGCTCAATGAAGAGCAGCAAATGGCTGCCACCCATACCTATGGGCCCATGCTATGCCTTGCCGGGGCAGGCTCGGGCAAGACCACTGTATTGATTTCCCGCACCGGTCTTTTGATTGAAAACGGGATTGCACCGGCTTCTCGGATTTGCGTCCTCACCTTTACCAACAAAGCGGCCCGGGAACTCCAACACCGGGTCAATTTAAAGTTAGGGGCAAAAGGAAAAGGGCTCTTTGCCGGCACCTTCCACTCCTTTGCATTGCACTTTATCCGTCGCCTCACGAAACAGAAAATGGTGGAGGGGGAACTGGGCATTCTGGATCCTTCCGATGCCCGCACCCTGGTAAAGGATCTCCTCAAGGATTTTAAACACCATGATAAGGAGGCTTTTGACAGTGAACAGCTTCATCAACTGATGGGAGAATGGCGAGAACGAGGTCAGCGCTCAGCACTTAAAGAAGATCCTTATGAAGAGGCCTGTGAATTTTTACTGCCTCGTTATGAAAGTCGACTCCAAGCGCTCGGAGTGATCGATTTCGATGGACTCCTCCTCCGCTCGGTTGAACTCCTGCAAGATCCCAAAATGCGTGAGCAGATGCCTTTCGATCAGATCATGGTGGATGAATTCCAGGATACGAATAAACTCCAGATGCGTCTGTGCACTCTGCTTTCCTCTCCCCACCAAAACCTGGTGGTTGTGGGAGATGATGACCAATCGATCTATGGATGGCGGGGAGCCTGCATCCGCAACATCCTCGACTTCCCTAAATCCTATTCCGATTGCAAAGTGGTGAAGTTGGTCCGCAATTACCGTTCGACCCAAAAGATTCTGGATCTCGCTAACTGGGTCATCTCTAAAAACAGCGATCGCCATGGAAAGAATTTAGTCGCTGCACTTCCTAGCGAATCGCTCCATCCAGAATGGGTCACCTATACCGATGAATCGGAAGAGATCGAAGCAACCGTTTATGAGATTAAAAACCGTCTCCAAAACGGAATCCCCCATAAAGAGATAGCAGTCCTCTATCGATCGAATTCGATGGGAGCCCTGATTGAAGCAGAACTCCGAAAAAACCAAATCCCTTACGCCATTACTGGCGGCATGGCCTTCTTCGATCGAAAAGAGATTCGGGATCTCTTAGCCTATCTTCGCTCAGCACTCTCTCCCAATGAATTGGCTCTCCGCCGCGTGATTAACCTTCCTTCCCGCGGGATTGGGGATCGCACCATCGAACAGCTCGCAACGGAAGGGAAGCAGTCGGAGCGCAGTTTCGTGTCGATGGTAAAATCTTCACCCAATGAAAACATTGTAAAATTTATCAATTCACTCTCAACCCTTTCCCAGGAACTTATCAGTAAACACGAGCTTTCGGTGGGAGGAATCCTGTTGGATTGGCTGAATCGCATTGGCTATCGCCGACACCTCGAACAAGAATCAAAAAACCCAAATGCCATTCAATACAAATGGAGGGTGCTGGAGATCTTCTCCCAGGTAGTTGATCGATGGGTCGAGAAAAAGGGGCGCAGCCTCGCTACCTTAAGAGAATTTCTCACCTCGATGGAACTTCGGGAACTGCCAGAAGAGCAATCGGAGCAGCGGGTTCAGCTGATGACCCTCCATGCCTGCAAAGGGCTCGAGTTTGAGGTGGTCTTTCTGGTGGGAGTTGAGGAAGATCTCATCCCTCACCGTACTCTTGGAAGCGACATTTCAGAAGAGCGACGCCTTTTTTATGTCGGAATCACCCGGGCCAAGAAAGAACTGGTCTTAAGTTATGCTAGACGCCGGAATCGATTTGGACGGCCAAGTGATTCGGTTCCTTCTCGCTTCATGATGGATATTCCCAAAGAGATGCTATCTAAAAGAGAAGGACCAAAGCCAATTTCGGCCCAAGAACGCAGGAAAATGCTTGATGAACTCTATCAAAAACTGGGAACGACTCCGGGAACTCCGTAAGATTTTTCTCGGCGAGAAGGAGCCTAAAAAAGACTATTGGGAAGATGCAGAACTTCTTGAACTCTATGATCAAACCTTTGGCGCCCGCATCGGCTGGAAATGGGAAGCGGTCTTAAAAGAGCTTCCGACGATCTCGCCCCCAATCTCACTCGTCGATTATGGCTGTGGCACCGGAATCGCCTCCCGAGCCTGGCTTGCTCATCCGAATCATCAGAATGTTTCTTCTCTTCATTTAATCGATCGGTCTTCTTTAGCAGAAAAATTTGCACAGCAAAAAATCGGTGAAATATTTCCAAAACTTGCGATCGACACCACCCTCCCTTCCCAAGGAGCCTGGTTCTTATTGAGCCATCTCTTGAATGAACTTCCCGACACCCAAAACATTCTTTCTACTCTTTCCCCCCAAGAAGGATTCATCTGGGTAGAGCCTGGAACTCCGGTTCTTTCCAAGCAACTAGGGAAAATTCGGGAGCATTTCCTAGTGCAGGGATGGAGCATCGTCGCCCCTTGCCCTCATGCGAAAGCATGTCCTGCACTTGCTTCAGATGATTGGTGCCATTTCTTTGCCGAGGTTCCCAATTTTGTTTTTCAAAATCGATTCTGGTCGGAGTTCAGTCACCACTTGGAAATCGATCTCCGCAGTCTGCCGGTGAGTTTTTTGATCATGCAGCGTAGCCCTACTCTCCCTTTAGATAACTCCCCTCGATTGATCGGCAGGCCCCACTTTGAAAAGCCGGGAGCGAAATGCCAGGTCTGTTCGAACAAAGGCTTGGAATGGATAACAGTTCATCAGAAAAAAGATAAAGAGCAGTTCAAAGAACTACGCCGTCACCAAAAGCTGCGGACGGTTTTTCCGGGAAATCATGGCCATTCCGACGAGTGAAACGAGGGAGAGCCCAGCACAGGCCGTCCAATTCGCCTGATAGCTATAGTGAGTCACCAGGAAAGTCCCGATGATGGGACTCAACCATTGCGACACACTATAGGAAAGAACATACATTGCTGAATAGGCACCCCGAAGAGCGGCAGGAGCCAAATCCATTACATACTGATTGGTGGAGGGGAAGAGGAACATCTCCCCGAACGTCCAGACAATCACGGTGGCAATGACCCAATTTCCGGAGGTGGCCCAGATTAAAATTCCATCCCCGGCAGCAACGAAAAGCATTGCCAGGAGAATGGGATAAAAAAACGACCAGTGGCTGGTCTTCAAATTGAGATAGATCTCTAAAAAAACTATCATGACCGTATTGATCGTAAAAACCATCCCGTAAAATGCAGTGGTCAATTTCAACTCCTCCACCACGAACATCGGCAGAATCGAATCGGTTTGGCAAAAGGCGATGTTGACCGGAATCAGCGCCAGCAAGAACAACATGAATTTGGAATCACGAAGAGGTCCCTTTAACGAATCCACAAATCCGTGCCTTTCAGCCGAGGGTTCTTTCGGAATGTGTAGCGTATAGGTAAACCAAATGGCGGCAAGGAGAGTCGAAATCCCATCTATTACAAACAGAAGGGGGAAAGAATAATGGGCCAAAATACCCCCTGCCGCCGGACCAATACTCATTCCTAAGTTGATGCAAAATCGCTGGAGAGAATAGGCAAGCCGACGTTGCTCCGGAGCTACAACCGAAGCGATGGCCGAATGGGCGGCCGGGCGAAAGAGTTGTGTTGTGGATGCCCATAAGACCGTTAAAAGGCCGATCGAGAATTTCGAATAAGCAAAAGGATATAAGCAGAGAAAAAGCCCGCTTGAGTAGAGAGAAAATAGCAGAAGTTTTTGTGAGCCCCACCGATCACTCATCCATCCCGCGATAGGAGAGACAAAAATAGAGGTCAGACCGAACAACCCAACCATCTGACTTGCAAACGCGAGACTGACTTGGCGGTGGTTCGTGAGATAGAGCATCAAAAAGGGATAAGCCATCGTCCCGATGCGGTTGATCAATGTTCCTAAAGACAAAACCCAACAAGCACGGGGAAGGTCTCGAAAGACTTGGAATCTTTGAAGTCGGGGTGACATCTAGGCAAATTACCATAAAAGCCACGAACATTGCGAGGTGCCAAGTGCCCCGAAGCAAACTCTAACTCATCGATTACAATAGATTGCTTCGGGTTTCTTCGAAACCCTCGCAACGACGGGGTAAAAGAGCTAAAATAGAACTATGTGGATATGGTTATTCTGTATTTTAAATGCTCTTGCTGCCGAAAAAGCCGCCGCCCCGGTTAAGGTTCCGACCGTTCCCATCTATGCTGAAAAGACCCTCGATAAATTCAAAGAGAACATTCAGACCTTGGAGGGTCAACTCAAAGAGTCGAAAGAGAATGAAGAGACCTGCCAAAAAAATCAAGAAACCTTAGAAAATGAGATAACCGAACTTGATAAACTCGAGAAGAAACAAAAGGAGTTGATTGGACGCTATGGCGCCTATCTTAAAAAGAATCGGGCAACTGTAGAAAAAACCACTCAAGAACAGATCGGCGTCAAAGACAGCGTCATCCAGGAAAAATTTAAAGAATGGCTCGAAGAGGCCAATAAAAAAATTGGGAAGGTGGAGCGCCTGGTCGGCGTTTCACAGAAAAACCTGATCGACATCGAAGCAAAAAGGGAGTCGGTACGTACACAGATAGCCCATTGGCAGTCACAAGAGAAAAAATTCAAGGAGATCACCAAAGAGCTGAACCGACGCAAACAAGATCAGCAGGAGTTGCTCGAAAAGGGAATCGAACAGCGTCAGGAGTTTGCCAAACAACGGGCTAAAAACGAAGGGTAACATCACCCAATAAAGTAGGGTGTGATTTGATATGATTTCTGTGCTACAAAAATTGGGTGGGAATGGGCTCTTATTCACACTCTTTTTATCGTGGTGCTCACCAATCGATTACCGATCAACTTCTAAATCAAAAAAATATTCCTCCAAAGACTCTTCCCTTTTTAATTGGCTCCCTAAGCTTTTTAGGTCGATTAGAAGAGGCTGAGCGCTATTATCGCCAATCAGAGACTAAAATCTCGCAAAGGGATCAAGCAGCCTGCCTTTTCTTTTTAGGCGTTGGGTTCTCCCGTCATTCCTTTTACGAAAAAGGGAGAACCTTTTTTGCGTATAACCTTATAAAATTTCGCCACTCAAAATCACCCCTTATCCGATTTTATCTCTTCCAGGGGCTTGGATTTTACCGTTACTTCCAATGCCGTTATCAAAAAGCTGCACAGACTGCAGAAACAGCGCTCTTCTCAGCAACGAAAGCCCAATTTCTTTATGGGCGTTACCTCGCCTCCGATCTGTTCGGCTACGCTCTCGTTCAAAATGGGGAGATCTCTCGAGGCATCGAAAACCTCAAAAATTCAGAAAAGCTGGCAAAACAACTGGGCACCGGCAGCTGGGCCATGGCCGCAAGGGTATCAATCGTCTGCTACGAATCCTACTTTGGACTCAAACCCCATACCATTTTGAAAGAACTCCAATCACTCTATCGTCAAATCCCAAAAGACAATACCTTTTCCCGATCCAGTGTTCTCTTAGAAGAGGCCAGGCAGTGGACCCTCCGAGGGAATCTGCACCAATCGAATCAAATTCTCAATGAAGCCTGTCGATTGATCTATGCCTCTCGCCATAAAAGGCATGGGGTCATTCTCAATCTGAGAAATGCTGAAAATCGCTACCAAGCGGCCCAATATTATGATGCTCTTAATCTGATTCGTTCTAGTTTTAGCGGCCTCCATCCTCAACACGACCGCCAATTGATGGTGAGTTTACTCGGAATGGAAAAAAAACTCTGCCAGGCGTTAAACATTCCCTTTGATTCCAAAAATCTTCATGCCCTCACTCAACAATATGGGACGCATGTAGCCCGCCGAATTGCAAATAGAGTTCAAGGAAATGAACCTTCTCCGGGTGAAGATCCCCTGGGGGATCTGCTGGATACTTCTTCCAAAAATCAGGAGAAGATTCTTCAATCGGGTTATCTTTCTCTACTGAGGCGCGAACTTCCCTCTTCACCTACTTCACAAGTCCTCTATATCGGTTATTTCATTCATCGGCTCATTCTGTTTGACGAAGGAAATATTGAAATTTTAGAGATAGGAAACACCACTCAAATCCCCAAACTCCTGGCGTTTCTCTCAAAAGGAGAATGTAGCAAAGAAGAATTGGTACAAAAACTTTGGGGCTATCCCTATCACCCCCTTCAACACGATTCCTTGATCTATCGACTCATTGGGAGGCTCCGCCGATTATTGGGAAAACGCTCCTTTTGGATTGAAGCCACTCCAAAAGGCTACCAATTGAACCACTCTGTTTCACTCATTTTTAAAGCTGAACTCTCTCACCCCAATCGATCTTCCAGTCCCATCGAAAGCCCGCAAGATTGGAACCATCGCCAATTACAGATCCTGAAAAAACTGGAAAAACAGCCTTTCATTGGAGTGACCGAAGTTAAAAAGATTTTCAAAATTTCTTCCATGACCGCTTTCCGGGATTTGGCACAACTGACCAAAGCAGAGCTTATCCATAAAACTGGCAAAGCTCGAGCTACGCGTTATTGTCTAGTGGAGATTCGATCGTTATAAAGGAAGGAAGGGGGAATAATGAGACTAACACTGCTGCTTTTATTGATTGGAGGAACAAGCTCTTCGATGGCCCTGAAGGTTACGGCAACCTATACCCTTCCCACTTCCAGTGAACTGGCTCCTTATGCCACCTTTTCCCTACCCAACTCCATCCTAGTGCAGGGTGAAGACAAAATTGAACTGAACTATTCCCTTCCACTCGAACTGGTTCAGAAAAAGCTCCAACAGGAAGCGGTCCATTTAATGGGGACTCCGGAAAAATTTCCAACTCTTTTTAAAGTAATCGATAAGGATAATGGACACGAAGGGCAATGCCTTCAAAACAAAAGAGGGCTCTCCTGCCTCGTTTCTTACGGCTTTACTCCTGATCCGGAAGAGGTGATTCAATTTTTGAAAATAAAATACCCTACCGAAATCGACATCCGCAGCCGCATTGCTAAATTTTTTAGCAACGAACCGGGTGGAATTGTCTATTTTCCTTCTAACTAAGGCTAAAGAACTAAGGACGGTAAGGACCGTTCGGATTATAATAACCAGGTTGTTGGGGATTATAGTACCCAGGTTGCTGAGGATTATAATATCCAGGCTGTTGCTGCTGGGGATTATAATATCCACCTTGCTGCTGTGGGTTGTAATACCCGCCATTTGGATTGTAATACCCTGCTTGTTGATAGTTTGGGCAGCTTGGTTCGGTGGTGTTTACCCCACTTGGGCAGTTCGAGTTACCGCAAGAAGCGATTACCCATAAGGAAACAACTAATAAAATTCGACTCCACACTTTACACCTCTTCATTGGTAACTCTCTCCGGGTTACAAAACCCACCATCCCCCCTATGAGCAAAATGTAGACCAACAGTATTTGTGCGTAGCGTGAAAGATTTCATTGTCGAGGCTCTAAACAAGGATGACAATTCACGGAAGGGGAAGACTTCATGATACAATGAGAAATAATCATCAAATGTGGACCCTTCTTTCAAGCCTAGGCCTACTCTTCTCATTGGGTGGGTGTGCCCGCAAAGTTCCGGTCGTTATCGATCCCCTCTTAAGCCCAAAGCTAGCCAATGTTGATGCAAAAAATACGAACGACCCCCTTTATACAAAGGCGAGGGTATTTGATCGTTTTTTAAATTTACAACTCATGCCGGATGAGATGGTGGGACTACTCAAGAATTGCCAATTGCTCCCACCCGACAACCCCTTTTGCTATGCCATTATCAATTTCTACCCGCTGGAAGAAAAGTTAAAGGCCAAGAGGGCCCTTCCGATTGTGAGATCAGCCAAGGTAAAGCCTCGTTTTTTTAAAGATCAAATCCAAAACTGGAATGATTTAAGAGTGAGTCCCGTCTCTTCCACATTACCGCAAGTAGCGGCTCTTTCTCACAACCAACTCGATCTATTGAAGCGAAAAGCGCTGGAAGAAAAAGGCTGCCCTAACTTAATTTCTCTTTCGATAGCAGCGGTCTTAGAAGACGGACTTCCTGATAAAAGTAATTTAGGCGAGATTGCAGATCTTTTTGAGAAAGGGGCGAAGTGCATCCCTTACGACAGTGTCGATAAAGCCAATTTTATTACCCGTGCTGGGCTTTTCCAGTTTTCGCTTAAGAACTATAAACGAGCACAAAAACTGTTTGAAATGGTTACCGAAATGGAAGAGGCCTTTGCGGCACGAGCTCATTACTGGATTGATCGTTGTAAAAGAGCCCAAATGGAAGAGGGGGAATCAATCTCGGTTCCGGAGCCCCTCAAAAAACAATACCCCATCTCTTTCCATACAATCACTGCCATGACCGCACTGAAGCAGGATCCAGGGCGCATCTTACTGACTCCCGATCCCAAGGAGATGACCCGCTCACAAAATGAGACCAATTTAAATAGCCTCATTGAATCGGCAGAGATCCTCCTGCGATTTGGCTTTATCCAAAGTGCCAATAAAGTGCTTGATTGGGCGGTACAGGACTTTGATCAGACCGAACCTGAAGTACGCATCTATTTAGCCGAACTTAAAAAAGAGACAGGCGACTTCCATGCAAAGATCCAGATCCTCTCCGATGTCTCTCTCCGATTCCCTAATTATCTCAGCCTAAGAACAATGACCTTTTTATTTCCCAAAGCCTATTTTCAGTTTTTTGAAAAAAACACACAGGGAATCGATCCGTACTTTCTCTTGGCCATTGCCCGTCGCGAGAGCGCATTCCGTGTCGATGCTATCTCTAGCGCCAAAGCAAAAGGGCTACTGCAAGTTCTTCCCGCGACAGGACGCAGCGTGAATTCCGGAAATAAGCAAAACCTACTGGATCCCTCTCAAAATGTGGAGGCGGGAGCGAAGTATGTCCGTGGCTTAATCCAAAAAAATGGGGGCAAAATCCACTACGCCCTAGCCGCTTATAATGCAGGACCCTACCGACTCGACGAATGGTTAAAGCGTTACACCTTTGCGACCGAGGATCCCTACCTTTTTATCGATCTCATCCCTTATCGGGAAACCCGGGAATATGTCGCCGCGGTTTTGCGCAATTACTATTGGTACCGTCGTATCTATGAAAGAGACTACACCCTCACCATCAATAACCTCATCGACAGCTCCTTCGTCATCAAACTCCCCTAAAAAAAGGGGTCAATCGACTTTTGGTACCAAAAAGTGCCATAGCCAAATTAAATTTACTGGCTATGGCACTTTTTGGTACCAAAAGTCGATTGACCCCTTTTTAGACCCCATTTTAACCGCGGCCGATGCTGACCGTTTGGAAGGCTTGATAGGCCTTTTTAAAGTGTTCCTTGCTCTTGGAAGATTCAGGTAAAGATTCGAACCATTTTTGAAATTTGGTAATCGTGGGAACCAGGACCGTTCGCTCCCCTCCCAACCAACTCAAAAACTGGATCTTGGTAATGTAACAGTCTCCTCGCAACGGCTCCGATTCGGGAGTCAATCTTAAGCAAGCGTCCAGACTTTGAATCAATGAAACTGCAGGAAGTTGAATAAAACTGGAATAATGATTGCGATAAAATTCAATTCCGCTCTGGACGATTTCAAGATCGCTACTCGTGAATTTGGTTCCATTAAATCGGTATTTCAACACCTTTAAAAGGTGGAGATCTTTCGCCGATAATTGTTCTGGGTACATTTCGTAGAGTGGGGTTGAAAGATCCTGCCACTGAGTGGCAATCACCGCCTCACGGCATAGAATTTTATTGCGACTCACGGGATGGTGGCAAAAGCTGTTCCGGATAGTTTGCAACTTTCCAGTAGAGAGCGAGCGGGCCCCTAAATAGGTTTGCAATAAAGACTCATCCACGGCATTCAGAAAATCAAGCGACTCTCGTCGCATCTGATGGACCTGGGCCTTTTGCCCCAAGAACATCGCCTTCGTTGCCTCATAACTCAAGGTAGATGAATTTAACTCGAAGGGCCTGATTCCGCTGATCAACTTAGGGGTTAATGCCGCAGGTACAATTTCATAGGCCAGCAACGTTGAGAAATCGGAAATTCCAATCGCCTGGTAAAACTTCCTGACCGAAGGCTCTTCAAACACCTTTTCCATCTGGGTTAATCCAAAAAAATCAACCGGTTGATTGGTGGCAATCAATGCAAAATCCTGCTCCAGCATTTGAAATACACTGACCCATTTAAATTCGCTTTGTAGCGTTGCCAGTACGCGCTTAAAAAGGTCGGAATTGAATGAATACCCCTGGAGCCACTGTACCAGCACACCTTCTGGGGTAATGGACCTTTTCACTTTTTGATAGAATTCTCTACTATAGAGATTTTCGACTCCCGCTACCCAAGGATTGCTGGGCTCACTCGCAATCGCATCGTAACGTTTTCCTTTTGAATTAAAAAACCGAAAGGCATCGATAGCATGAAAGTGCACCTTCGGATCTTTGGAGAGATTGCCGTTAAAGGGATCAAAAAAGGCTTTCTGCTTCAGGAGCGTGGGGGAGATCTCAAGGACATCGATCGATTCCACACCGGGATACTGGTTCATAATTCCCGCTGAGACTCCCGTTCCAAATCCAATCACCGCAAAGTTCTTTTTCTGACGTGCAAATAACGCGGGCAAATGGCCCGTCAGGGACATTGTTAAAATATCACCATCGGTGCTACCATCCGATTTTCCATTGGAAAAAAGAATTAGGGCAGGCGGCTTCTCATTTGAAGAAGAGTGCTCCACGATCCCAATTGAAGAAAGGGGATCATCCTTATAAAAAAGATGACGGGATCCCTCGGTCAGCCATTTTCCCCATTTTTGAGCTCCCTGATATGAGGCCGGAGTGGGATTCTGCTGTCGAAAAGGTTGAAAGTAGAGGTCTTTATTGAAATTAGGGAAAAAACCTAATGCGACCAAGAGAAGCACAGGAAAGGCTCCCCGCACCCCCAGATCCTTGCGATCCCGGTATTTTAAGATCGCACCCAAAATACAGAGTACTAAAACAATTCCGATCGTCGTCAGAAAGCTTTGATCCATGTTGAGGAGCTCCAATAGCCAATGCCCTCCAATCAAAGCCCCTGCCACACAGCCGAGTGTATTTAATCCATAAATCTGCCCCACCCGGTAACCCAATTGAGCAGGGCTATCCTTGAGCAGATCGAAGCAAAGAGGAAGAATCATTCCTAACAAAATCGCCGCGGGCGAAAGAATCACTAAAAGCACCATTCCTAGGCTTATTTGATAGAGATAGTAACCCTGCAGCGTATCCCGCAATGGAATTCGGATGAGATGGACCCAGTAAGGAAGCTGATCACACGCTAAGTAAAGGAACATCAATGCAATCCCCCCACCCAATAGACAGGAATATAAAGGATAGGTGACTTTCTTTTTGTAATAAGGGAGGAGAAGACTGCCGATCCCAATTCCAAAAATGAAAATGGCAACAACCAAATTGTAATTAAACTGCGATCCTCCTGCACTCAGAGCGAAGATCCGCATCAGAATCGATTCTAAACACAGTGTCACATAACCTGAAAAGAAACAAAGCACCAAGATTCCAATTCCATGAAATCCCAACTTCTTCTTTTCTAAAGGCAGTGTGCCAATCTCTCTTTTATAAGTGGGCCAAGCCATAAAATAGGAAACCGAAAAGACGAATAGATTTAAGATGGCCGCAATCGAAAGCGTTCCCTTCAGGCCAAAGTGGGGCATCAAAAAATAACCCGATATCAAAGCCCCAACACACGCACCTAACGTGTTAATTCCATAAACATGGGCGTGGGTCCGGGTTGCCTTTTCCACCGATGCACTTAGAGCCTGAGTTAATAACGGAAGAGTCCCTCCCATCAACACAGTTGGCAATAATAATAAAAGGGCCGAGACGCCAATATCATAGATAATTCCATTTCCTTCTATTCGTGAAAGCCATTGAAAGAGGAATGGGAAAATTAAAGCCCAAATTGCCAAAACCATTTCAATCACCGCATAACTTTTTCCCAAATGGCGTTGCGTTTTGCGGCTCCAACGGCCAAAGAGGTAATATCCAAGACTCAAACCACTGAGAAAAAGGGAAAGGGTGATAGCAGTCGCTTTGGCGTGGGAACCTAATAAGACCCCTAGATACTTTTGCCAGGCTATTTGGTAGGTGAGCCCGGCAACGCCCGAGATAAAAACCATGCTCATAATAACGTAATGAAAGATCATGCGAGTAATTGCTCCATCGATTTTCCTAAAACCTGTGAAAGAGTATATTCCTTAAAAATAACCTCTCTATTTTTTTGATAGATCTCCTGCTTCCTGCTCGCTTCTAAATGATTCGTTTCTAGAATCACTTGAACCAAACGAGCGACTTCACCCGATTCAATATGATGCCCTTCAATCTTAGAGTGCAAAAGATCGACCACATGGCTCTCTTTCGGGCCGATAAAAACAAATGGATGGCCGGAAAGAAGCACCGAATAGAGTTTCGAGAGGTGGAGCAACCCTGACATCCCTTCCCCCATGATCATCACATGCAAATTGGCGGCATCAAAAAGCGAGACTAGATTTTCTCGAGAGACTCTCTTCAGTTGAATCACATTCTCTAGCTGGTGCCGTTCCTTGAACTGAGAAACCTCTTCCACCCGCACCCCTCCCCCCACAAAAAAGAAAAGGATGTTGGGATCCTCTTTGAGTTTAAGAGAGGCCTGTAGCAAAGTTTCTAAGGGGTGCGCAACACTGTGATTTCCTGAATAGAGAACTACAAATTTGCCATCTATCTTAAAGGTGGGGGACACATCAGAGTCCATCTCCAATGCCCAAGGAGAGATGATCTGAATCTTTTCTTCCGGTACTCCATAATTCAACACCACCTGCTTCATATAATCATCCAGCACCACAATCGAATGTGAATGCCGAAGACTCCAGACAAACAGCTTCCTTAAAATTGCCGCTACTTTTCCCCCGATCATCTTTAATCGAATCGCAATATCGGGATTCATATCCATCAACCATTGGGTTACGGGAATTCCACGCACCTTCCCCAAGAAACAGACAACCACCCCCAACAAGGGAGGAGAGGTAAAACTCACTGCCTTGTCGGGCTTTTCAATTTTCCAAATCTGAAGGCAAAGAGATAAAAAAAAGGTCAATGAATCACATAGGCGCCCAATGATAAATCGCTTCCCGAAATAGGTTCCCCCCACTCGAAATACATCAATTCCTTCAAATTTTTCATAGGGTTGAAAGAGATTGCTCTTATCTTCGTAGGCACGGCGACTCGTGATCACCGAAACGCAATGGCCTGACTGGACTAAATAGCGCGCTAGATCTAGAACATATTGAGAGGTCGCGACATTGTCGGGATAAAAGGTTTGATTGACGAGAAGTACCTTCATCAGGAATGTAGGAGAGTCATGAAAGCATTTATTATAGCCTTAACCTTGTTCTTAACTCCAGCCTTTGCGGTAGAAACCCGGAGGGATTTCACCCTACAGGATCAAAACGGGAAAACGCTGAAACTAGAGGCTTTAAAGGGACAAAACCTCTTCATCTCTTTTGTTTTTACCCGCTGTCCCATGCCTAAAATGTGCCCTCTTACTGTAATTAAGACA
>CAZRZK010000002.1:128673-242162 GCA_964604555.1 uncultured Pseudobdellovibrionaceae bacterium
TAAGACAAAGCAGCTGAGAAACCTCCTTCAAAAATCGGGCAAGCTCACTAACACAAAGCTTATTTTTGCTACTCTCGATCCTAAAGTAGATACCCCCAAGGCACTGAAGGAGTTTGCGAAAAAAAATGGACTCACCGCGCCAGAATATTTAATGCTGACCGGTGATCCCAAAGAAATAAATGATTTTGCAAGTGAATTTAACGTAATTGGCATTGCTGAAGGCGGCACCATCTCTCATAATATGAAGAGCATCCTGCTCGATCCCAACCTCAAGGAGGTTGCCCAGTTTAAAGACAATGAGTGGGAGCCAAAGCAAGTACTCAGCCACTTAAAGGAATAATGCCACCAAAACCCAGCCTACTCTCCGTCCTTTTCAATCGGAGAATGTGGGTGGTGTTTCTTTTAGGCTTTTCATCAGGAATTCCCCTACTTTTAATTGGGAGCACCCTCAAAGCTTGGATGAAGGAAAGTCAAATCGATCTCTCGATCATCGGTTTCTTTTCTCTCACCGGACTTCCCTACACCTTGAAATTTTTATGGGCTCCTTTGCTGGATCGCTACGCATTAACGGGTCATGGAAGACGCCGCAGCTGGATATTGATCACACAATTGCTATTAGCCCTGTCAATCGCATCCATCTCTGTTGTCAGTCATCCTATCAATCCTTCTGTATTAGCGCCGCTTGCCTTGCTCATTGCGATCCTGAGCGCCACCCAGGATTGTGCGATTGATGCCTATCGACGGGAGATCCTCACCTCTGATGAGCTCGGATGGGGATCCAGTTTAGGGGTCAATGGGTATCGAATCGCTCTCCTCGTTACCGGGGCGGGAGCTTTATGGATGGCCGACTCCATGAGCTGGAACCAAGTCTACCTCATCATGGGACTCATGATGGGAAGTGGAGTTTTGATCACTCTTCTTTGTGAAGAGCCCGCTTTTGATCCCAATCAAAAACCCAAAAACTTCAGAGAGTCGACTGCACTTCCTTTGCAAGATTTCTTAAAGCGGAAAGGGGCCTGGGAAATCCTCCTCTTTATCCTGCTTTATAAAATTGGCGACTCGATGGCGAGTGATATGTTCACCCCTTTCTACCTGGATATTGGCTTCACCAAAACAGAAATCGCTGGTGTCGCCAAACTTTTTGGATTTTGGTCGGCCATTATCGGCGGGCTACTGGGAGGTTTTCTCATGTTCAAACTGGGAGAAACCCGCTCACTCTGGATATTTGGGATCTTACAGGCCCTTTCGACGGCCGGTTTTTCTATTCTAGCGACCATCGGACCAAAGCTAAGTTGGCTAGCAGCTGTTGTTGCCTTTGAAAATCTTTCCAGTGGGATGGGAGCTGCCGCTTATGCAGCCTTTATGGCTGCCCTTTGCAATCGAAGGTTCACCGCAACTCAATATGCGATTCTTTCGAGCCTCATGGGGGTTCCTCGGGTTATTTTTGGTTCCTCGAGTGGAGTCTTAGCCAAAAACTTTGGGTGGAATCAATATTTTCTCTTCTGCACTCTGATCGCTATACCAGGACTATTGATGTTGCTTAGAAAATCGAAGTGGCAATCTACATCCTTGGACACGCCACCCGCTTAATCTCTTTTTCGTCGATAAATTTAGCGTTGGGAGGCTGATGACAAGTCCGACAGGTTTCAATCTTTATCGAACTTTTCACCAATCCTAGCCCCTTTCCGGCAAGGTGATCGGTTCGATTGCCGTGGCAATGCTCACACTGCACATTTAAAAAATTCTGGTCCAACCTTCCCTGTCGTTCCATAAAATGGGTCCGTTGGATGAAACGTTGCTGCAGTTTCTTAAAACGTTTGGGATCCAATCGAGAGTCTAGCGGTTTTGGATGGGTAGTTCCAAAGACCCACTTCATTAAATCCTGTAATTCGGGAGAATCCCCCTTAAACCCTGAAAGAGTATGGCAACCAACACAATCTTGATTGAGGTGCTGCTTTTTAGGATAAAGCACTAAATAAGCGGAGGCATGCTTCGTCTTTTCCCAAAAATCGAACTGTTTTTTGTGACAATTGGCACATCGGGTGGGGTTGGCCACAAAGGGTTTAACATCGGTTCGCAAAGGAATTTTTTCATTCGATGCTCTGGCCGATTCCGACTCGCGAAATTGCTGAAGAAGCAAAGCGACTGGATGGCTGTCATTTTGAAAATCTTTCAAAAGAGGAACTTGTACGTGGTGCACTAAATTCCCTTCCCAACTTAGACTCCCAATCTGTTGCCCCTCTAAAGGAGCTTCCACCATTAAAGCATCCCCAACTTTTAAAGGATTTTGAGTGGGATTTAAAGTCCGGGAGCTCACAATCAGATCCAATCCCGCGACTTGCCTGCCCAACTCCTGATCCCGATCTTGCCCTAGACCGGATAGCAGGATAATGCGATCCACTCCTTGCTCTTTTAGCTCTGCTATTCCTTCACGTACACTCGATTCTGGCGACTGAAGTGTAAGACCCGGCACCCCCGTGAACCCTTTCTCATCCACCACTCCCAAGATTCCGATTTTCAAACCATTTTTTTCCCATACCCAGCTATGAACGAACGGAGAGCTTTCACCCTCGAATACTCCATTGGTCATTACCCAGATGGCTCCCGATTTTTGAATGAGGTCGATCAAGAAATCCCAGCCCGCCGCCATATCCCTCACTCCAGGAGAGATGGCCGATAACTTCATCAACCGATAACTTTCAGCAATCAATTGGGCTTTGCGTTTCTCTTTATCAGTTAAGAAACTTCCACGGAAAAAAGTATCCCCCGAATCAACAAATAAATAATGGGGTTGAGAACGGGAAAGAAATTCCCCTAAACGATCGAGGCCGCCCATCTGATTCACGATACAGCCGCAGGGTTCAATTTCCCCTTGGCGGTTGGCGGTGTAGAAAATTTTTAAATTGACCGGTTTTGAACTAACAAGTTGCTGTTGTTTTTCTTCCATTGAACTCTTTGGCGAAACACACCCAATGATTAGGCCGCCCGTCGTTGCGAGAAGCCAAAGGAGACGAAGCAATCTTTTCATTAGTTTCCGCAATGAAACGTAATCTCACTCCCACCCTTCGCTACAACCTGAGTGGGTCCCCCGGGGGGATGGTTTTGAATCAATTCAGCTGCCAAAGAATCCAATTCCAAAGAACTGCAGACCGAATATTGTGCTTCATGACTGCTGACCCGGGTGAGTGTCGCAATCGGGACACCATCAAAACGGGAGATCCAGGCGTCGAGCGCCCTGAAAACTCGGTAATTAGCAACATCGGCAAAATTAAGTTGATATGCATGGCACCGAACCGCATCCGAGGACATGACCGAATCCAATTCAGTCCGGATAGAAGGCAAGAGTTGAGTGACCGTTGCCCGAATCTCTTCGGAGCGGGAGTAGATCCGCTTTCCCGCATTCAATTGATAGACCATCACCTCCAATTGTCCATATTGGCAATCAGGACACCGCCATTGATGGAACCAAATCGCCACATCCACATTTCCATTCGCCGCTCTTGATAAGGCGCGAATTCCCGATTCAGTTTTGGGGGGAGCGCTTTCCGGAGTGGAATAGCGCCAGGGGGACAGAGAACCATGGATCGACTTTGAGATCTGCTGCAACTCTCGATAAATAGACTGGGCGGCTCCCGCCTTTTCCAACCAATCCTCAGTTTCCGAAGCGGGTATTTTCCGACTTGGTAAATTTTCGGAATAGAGTAAAGCGATCCGAGTTACTTGAGTCCCTTGTTTGGCTTCAGCCAATTTTACCCAACTTCGAATCGCCTGCACATCCAGATGCCCCGTTACAATGGGCAGATTATTTTCCGTTTTGGTCAGACGATAATCGAGAATAAAACGTTCCACCAGATCATTATTTAAGGCCTTTTCATAGCCAATCGATTTAGCCCCAAGCCATTTGGTGAGGTAATCGCGAATGGCCTGTCGTTTCAATTCTGGAACCGATGTATTTTCCTGAGTGGCAGAGGCCGTGAATGTACTTTCAGCTGCCACAGAAAAACTCCACATGAGGATTAAGCATAAAAGGAACTTCATCCCCCTATCGTACTCCATTTTCCATAAAAATCATGGTTTTGTTGGAAAACTAAGATTGCATTGCGCAAAGGCGATCAGCTTATTGCCCAAAGCACCAGCTCTAGCCCCTCCCTCCCCTCACGCCTTTCGCGAAGTCGATGCTTACCTTGATAGTTCCTAATCGTAAACTCGTAAGGACAAAAGGATTACACTCGTTTTCTAGCCGGTTTGATTATTATCATCAAATAAACTACAATGTAGTTACGATGTTGTTCACATGGGATTCTGATAAAGCAGAAGCCAATATTAAGAAGCATGGAATTTCATTTGATCTAGCCGTTTCCGTTTTTTCAGATCCATTTCATCTATCTGTGTTGGATGGCAAAGAACGCGGGGAAGAGCGGTGGGTTACAATTGGATTGGTAGCCGATAAACAAACATTGGTAGTGGTGCATTTATACAAGGAAAAGGGCAGTAAAGAACATATTCGAATCATTTCAGCTCGAAAGGCGACCCGAAAGGAGAAAAAGGAATATGAAGAAGGAGTATAGTTTTAAAAAAGGGATTAGAGGACGTTTTTACAGACCTAAGAAGATTCAAAAAACATTGCGGCTCGATCCTGATGTGCTGGAATATTACGTAACTCTTTCTCAAGAAGAGAGCATCCCCTATCAAACCCTCATCAACCTGACTCTGCGTAAGTTTGCTGTGGAGGGGGGCGTGCTTACTATTAAAGGAAAAGCTAATAAGTAATGACGCCTCCAGGAATTTTCGGCAAACTTCTAAGAAAATCAAAAAATCAGGAGCGTTGCTTTCGCTCCTTACTCCTATCATCATTTTTCTGCAATTCAATAGTCGGAATACTAGTACCTATGATTAGAGCTTCATAGTTCGATATTTATCAGGATCGGGTGGAGGCTCATCTGGAATTCCAAACAGCTCTAATATTTCCTCTAAAAACTGAAAATACTCATCAAAATTCATTTTTTCCTCTTCAGAGAATCGATAAACCCCCACTCTCCGAATAAATCCGCATATTCCTTAATTTTATTCCAATCCAAATTTGGATAGCGCTGAATCACACTCTGAATGTCTGCTTTATCTTGAAACTCCCGATTCGAATCATTTTTGTACGCCTGGATCTTCAAACCGATCATCCCTTCCGGATTCACACATGGGATATTGAATAAACCACTTTTAGCCTGGCTTAACATTTCAATGCTAAGGGGACGTAAGGCCAAAACAATATCCACCTTTCCTTTTCCTTCAAAATGGAGAACATTTTTCGTCTCCATAGTGAGCTGCCAACCCGATTGAACTAGAACTTCTTTAATTTTTTTTGTCTGTTCTCCATCTGCTAGAAAATCGACATCATTCGTTGTTCTTTGAATGCCTAAGGCTGCAAGCCCTAGTCCCCCAATCAAGGCATGTTTAATATCTGCTTTGAGCAGGGCTTCATGTGCCTGCAATAAAGTTTCCTTTAAACTCATGCGGATATTATTGTTGCGATTGAATGGGAAGTCCATATCTACATAGCGCTCCCTTTTTTATGCTAGTATATTTCCCATGAAAATCACTTTCATTTATTTCAGCCTCCTTTCAACCTCCCTCCACGCCTGTCTCCACTTCGACAAGCATTATAGTGGTGAGATCAAGGAAGAGACGAAGATGGCCTTTCTGTTTCAAGAAGGTGGCAATGCCCACCTCATTCTTAAAACCGAACTGCGGGCGATTAAGGGAACCCTTCCCAATGAGATTGCCTGGGTGATGCCCTTTCCCGCTCTTCCAAGTAAATATGAAGAGGTCGAGATTGGGGTTTTTGAAGAATTGGCGAAACTCACGGAACCTCAATCAAAGGGGGGCTGGGGAAGTCGTTCGAAGGGAGCAGAAAAAGGAGTTTTAGGAGTACAATCCCTCAAAGTACATGAAATGAAAGTAGTGGGAAACTACCAGATTCAGCCCATCGAAATTTTAAGTGGCAGTGCCTCTAAGGATTTTGATCAATGGCTCGTCAAAAACAACTTCAACCCGATGCCCCATGAGCTCCAAACCAACTATTTAAAGAAAGGCGCAGTCTTTCTCGCCATCCGTATGAAGTTGGATAATACCGAAGCCAAACTGAAACCACTCCATGTGATTTATCCTGCTACCACGCTTTCCTTCCCCCTCAAATTTACCCACGATACTCGCACTTTTAACTTCACCCTCTATACGGCTACCCCTCAATCCCTCGATGCGAAAGTACTGGAGCCTTTTTATCTTAAAAAAACAGGGGAAGGAACCTATGATTCTGGTTCATCGAGACAGCTTTCATTCCTGCTAGGGAATAAAAAATGGGTTGTGACTCGCTTCGCTGCACGGGATCTCAACACCCCTAAATTCCCCTTAAATAAATTGAGTAGCGACCCGGTGCTTCCTTCCCTTCAATAATGGGATAGATATCAGCTTCTTCCAGCTTGACTCGAAGCATTATAAATCTTCATTAAGCTTTCATTCAGTTAGGCCGATCAGATCCTTGAAGTAGTACCAAACCTTTTACAAAAGGGTGTGACATGGCTACCGAGTTCTCGGATAACGAAGAACTAGTGATACCGGAAGAGCTCCCGCTCCTTCCCATTCGCGATGTGGTTGTTTATCCGTATATGATCCTGCCGTTGTTTGTCGGTCGAGAAGCTTCCATCAAAGCAGTCAATGAAGCGCTCGCCAAAGACCGGCTGATCTTCCTAGCTGCCCAACGCGAAATCACCGATGAGAATCCGACTCCAGAATCGATCTATCCCATCGGAACCATTGCGATGATCATGCGGATGCGAAAGCTGCCTGATGGTCGGGTTAAGATCCTTGTTCAAGGATTGTTAAAAGGAACTATCACCGACTTTACGCAAGATAAGCCCTTTTACATGACCAAGATCCGGCAGATTAAGGAGCAGACCGCTACCCGTGAGCAGGTAGAGGTAGAAGCGCTCATGCGGACCGCAAAGGAGCAACTGGAAAAAGTGATCTCCTTGGGACGCATGCTCTCACCTGATATTTTAATGGTGGTGGATGATATTAATGATGCCGGTCGTTTAGCCGATCTCATCGCCAGCAATTTGGGATTAAAAGTTACCGATGCGCAAGAGATCTTGGAACTCTTCGATCCGGTAGACCGTCTCAAAAAGGTCAACGAAATCCTGGTAAAGGAATTGGAAGTGCTTGCCATGCAAGCCCGCATCCGTTCCCAAGCTCGTGACGAGATGACTAAGAGTCAGCGAGAATACTTCTTAAGAGAACAGATCCGCGCCATCAAGAATGAATTAGGGGATAACGAAAGCAAGTCCGAAGAGATGGGCGATCTCCGCACTAAAATTGAAGCTGCTAAAATGCCAGATGAAGTGAAAGAAGAGGCGCTGAAGCAAGCTTCTCGTTTGGAACGCATGCACCAGGATGCTTCCGAAGCCACTATTGTCCGGACCTATTTAGATTGGTTGATTGATATCCCATGGAGCAAGGTCACCGAAGACAATCTGGATCTGAACGATGCCCAAAAGGTGTTGGACGAAGATCATTTCGGTCTGAAAAAAATCAAAGAGCGGATCCTCGAATTCTTGGCGGTGCGAAAGCTGAAAAGCAAGATGAAGGGTCCGATCCTCTGTTTCGTGGGTCCTCCTGGAGTGGGAAAAACCAGTCTCGGCCGTTCCATCGCTCGCGCGATGGGTAGAAAATTTGTCCGGATCTCCTTAGGTGGAGTGAGAGACGAAGCCGATATCCGTGGACACCGTCGGACCTACGTCGGCGCGCTCCCAGGCCGTATCATCCAAGGTTTAAAGCAGGCCGGATCCAATAACCCGATCTTTATGCTTGATGAGATCGATAAACTTGGAGCCGACTTTAGAGGCGACCCAGCGGCCGCGCTGTTAGAAGTATTGGATCCGGAACAGAATTTTTCATTCCGGGATCATTACATCAACCTCCCTTTTGATCTCAGCAACGTGATGTTTGTGGCCACCGCCAACTTAATGGATACCATTCCTTCTGCATTGAGAGATCGGATGGAAGTCATTCAGCTTGCGGGTTATAGCCAAGAGGAAAAACTGAAAATTGCCCAGCAGTTCCTCATCAGCAAACAGATCGAAGAAAATGGGCTCAAACCGGAAGATATCGATGTTACCGAACAGGCCGTTGCCCGCATCGTAAATCAATACACCCAAGAAGCGGGACTGCGAAACTTGGAACGGAACATCGCCAACATCTGTCGGAAAGTGGCCCGTAAAAAGGCCTCCACTGAAAAGGGGTTTGAGCAGGTTTCCATCTCGGCCAATGCTGTTCCGAAATATTTAGGTCCTCCTAAATTTATTCCGGAAGAAGAACGGGAACATGACGAAGTCGGCGTCGCAACCGGCCTAGCCTGGACCCAATTTGGCGGCGAAATCCTCAACATCGAAGTCACCATGATGAAAAAAGCAGGTGGGGGACTCATCCTCACTGGGTCTCTCGGTGATGTGATGAAGGAATCTGCCCATACAGCACTGAGTGTTGCACGTAGCCGAGCCGCGATGTATGGAATCGATGATAAGGTATTCAGCCGCTACGAGATCCATGTTCACGTTCCTCAAGGTGCCACCCCTAAGGATGGACCTTCCGCTGGAGTCACCCTTGCCTCCGCTATCATCTCCCTCTTAACTGGAAACCCGGTAAGAAAAGATGTTGCGATGACAGGAGAAGTCACTCTAAGAGGAAAAGTGCTGCCTATTGGTGGACTCAAGGAAAAAACACTGGCCGCCTTACGTCACGGGGTCACCGATCTCATCATTCCTCAAAAGAATGAAAAGGATCTGGACGACATCCCAAAGGAGCTCCGTAAAAAATGCACCTTCCACATTGCCAAGGAACTTTCCGAAGTTCTCAAAGCAGCGCTGGTGCATGACCCCGTAGAATGGGGAAAACAGCTCCACAAGAAACGTCAGGAGACCGATGTTCAAGGCATCCGTTCCAAGACCATCGAACGAGCGGCCTGAAATAGGGACCAACAATAGATCTCTTTGACTCCCGCCCTTTTGAGAACTTGAGAACAGGTCTCAAATGTGGCTCCTGTCGTGCAAATATCATCGATTAAAATAACCTTTTCAGGGATGGGGATATCACCCATCACCTGAAAGGCCCCTTTCAAATTACTCTGACGCTCCTTGCTTTTTAACGTCGATTGGGGATCGGTGGATCGTCTTTTTTGAAGCAATCTATTTTCTACTTCGATTTTCCATTTTTTTGACAAATACCGACATAAAATCTCAGATTGGTTAAATCCCCGATCAAAATAACGCTGCCAATGCAGCGGAATGGGGACCAAAACAAAGCCAGAATCGATTTCAAAAGGCGACGCCGACATATCGCGATCCATCAGGAAGGAAAGCCACTCCACCTCTCCTAAGAACTTGATTCGGTGAATGATTTGGAGGGAGACCGGATCCAGCCAAGCTAAAGCTCGTCGTCTCTCCCAACTCACAGGAGATTCAATGCACCGACCACACTCTTGAACTGAAAACTCAGTAGGCTCGCCACAACGATCACACCAGGGAGGCCTCAGCGAAGAAAAGGTAGAGCTGCAATTAAAACAAAGGGAAGTTCCTAAATAACCACACCCCAGACAGTTTGGTTGAAAAAAAACCTCCAATGCGGAGTCTAATGGGCTAAGAACTTGAGATCGGAACATAACAGTGCCCTCGCTTCTAAAAGGTGTTCTGTTTGAATATCGGAACAAATTGAAATATCGGCAATGGTACGACCAATTTTCAAGATCTTATGAAATGCCCGATAACTAAAATTCCCCTCTTCCATCCAGACCTGGGATAATTTTTGAGCTTCATCGGAAAGCCTCAAGACGTCACTTTCTTCGCCTGGCATCAGATCCCCATTAAATTTGCCTTTTAAATTACGTCTTGCTTGCAACTGATAAACCCGTTCAACCGTTTCCAAAAATTCCTGATGGGTCAAATCATTCTTATATCCTCCTTTTTCCTGCGAAAGAATTACCGCCAAATCAACCCGATCGAGCATGGCTGCAGAAATCCGCTGTTGATAGCGATTGACCATTTCTGCCGAACAGCGGCAGACCTTCTTCTTTGAGTGTTTGTTACCACATGGACAAGGATTCATCGTCGCAATGAGAGTGAATCGTGCGGGCAGATGCATCGCCTCTCCTATCCGGTGGAGTTGAATCCCCCCATTTTGCAAAGGCTCCCTGAGCCCCTCAATAGCGGCCCGTTGAAATTCGGGGAATTCGTCCAAAAATAAAATCCCCTCATGAGCCAGAGTCACCTCACCGGGAATCACTACTCCCGATCCCCCTCCCAATAAGGCGCTGGCAGAGATTGTGTGATGAGGGGAGCGAAACGGGCGCTGCCCAAATAAAGGTCGTTCCGAAGAGTGATAGGCATAATTTTTAGTAATCGCAATCGCATCTTCAATCGAAATTGACGGCATGAGATCGGCCGCCGCTAATCCTAAAAGTGTTTTTCCTACCCCAGGACTCCCAATCAAGAGGAGATGGTGGCGTCCCGAAAGCGCAATTAATAAAGCTCTTTTTGCCAGTAGCTGTCCCTTGATTGCCTCCAATTGAAAATTTCCCTTTGGACGAGGAACCACATCTGTTTGATAGGTGAGCTTATTCAATCCATTTCGATTTCGTAAATAGTCGATAATTTCCCCCAGGTGATCGGCCACCCAAACCTTATCGCTTTTCAGAAGCGCCCCCTCTCTCCGGCTTTTATTGGGGATCACCACCTGGGTAATCTCAGGATCTGCATCCAAGGCTTGGACAAGCGGAACAAGCGTTGATACGGCTTGGAGACGACCATCCAGCGAAAGCTCCCCTAAAAAAGCCATCTTTCGCAGAGGTTCATCCGGTATCGCGCCTTCAGCGGCTAAAATAGTAAGTGCAATGGGAAGATCCAGCTGACTTCCCTGTTTCTTTTGCGTCGCTGGGGAAAGGTGGACCACCAAGCGCGTCAATGGAACACTAAAGCCCATCCCAACCAAGCAACCCCTCACCCTTTCACGACTCTCCCTCACCACATCACCCGGTAATCCCGTAATATGGATACCCGGAACAGCTAATTGGCTTGCCGCTTCGATCTCGATCACACGCCCTTCTATCCCCCAGCAGGTGGCGCTAAATGTCTTTGAAGTCATGAAATGGAATAAAGCAGGAAGGATGCCAAGAAAATTGAGCCCGAATCAAATGAGAAGAGACCGAAAACTGGACTTTCTTTGACGATAGAGTCTATTTCCATGGACTAATTTTCGAAATTGAAAGCAGGGAACATAACCTTCCGAAATTAACAATCCCTCTAATTCTTTCAGTTGAGTTCCCCCTTCATAAAGAGGTTGAGTAGAATACTCCACGAGAACTAACGGGAACTGCCTGAGGTGGTTTTTCATTCCACGCAATGCTTTTTTTTCTGCTCCTTGGAGATCCAAAACCAGCAAATCAAAGCGTTGCCCACTCCAGCCACGGTCTTCAAATACCTTGTCGAGGGTCGTGGTCGAAAGTTTTTTGATCTGAGTGGTCCGAAGCCTTGGATAATAGATTCGGGATGCTTGTCCAAATGGAAAAAGTGAACTACTCGCTCCGTTGTTCGATGCAACCCAAAAAGATACCCCATCTTCAGCTTTATCCGAAACCAAAGCCTCAACACAAATGTGTCCGTAAGGTTTCACATTTTTTTGCAACTGAGGAAAAATTTCGGGATCCCCTTCTATCCACACGACATTGGAAACTCCTTTAGATGAGTAGAGTTCCGCCTCCTCACCCGTATGCGCGCCAATATGTACCACTCTCTGAGGTCGATGCCGTTCAATCACATCATTGAGAGAGACATTCCCCATCCGAAATGAATATCGCCTTTTTAAAGCTTCGGAGACACAGTTTATCACCCGCACCCCACGAGATCGAAAAGCATTCCAAACCCTAAGGCTCCAACCTATTCCCAACTCCGAAAGAACCGACTTCCATCCAATCACCGAGGGATGAAGATACCAATCTTCACATCCCTGCCAGCGAACCCGAACGAAACCTTGATGTCTCAATAATTGATAGATCATATGTCGCGTTTTTTTTTGGTAATTGTGTTCAACCGTGATCGCCCCAATCCGATAGTTACCAAATGGAAAAGTAGAAAGGATTTTAAATTCGCTCCCTTCAGTATCTATACTTAAATAATCGATTAAGTAGGGAACATCATGACGATGCAACAGTTCAGTTGGCGAAGTTGTTTCCTTTTTCTGAAAATGGCCCCCATGCTTTCTTTTCAGGGAAAGATCTTTTGCAATCCCATTAAAAAGATCATCCTCGGCATCCAGCCAAAAATCGACCTCCTTGCCCGAAACATCGTATAATGTGGCATTATCAATGGCACACCTGCGATTTATTTTTAGATTTTTAAAAACCTCTCCGGGTTCTACACATAACCCATTCCAATCTAATTCAGTTTCTAAAACATAAGAATTGCTCAATTGGATTCCATCATGGGCACCAACATCAATAAAATACCCCTTTTGCTTCTTTGAATAGATCTTCGCAATCCAGCGATCCTGCCCAAACTGGCTACGATATTCCATTATTAATCCATTCTCCGTTCCCAAAAGATGGGAATGTCGACATGGGGGGAATTAAACAAAACCTCTGACATCCAATCGCTCCGCAAACGCTCTCCTGCCAAGAATTTTTCGTTTAAATATTCACATGAAATCCCTTTATGGGGCCACTCGATCGGAGCAGAATCGACCCGATTGAGCGGCGCATTCAAGATTCTCGCCTTTTCAAAACAAACACCAAAATCTCCAACTGGAGGAAAACTGGCCAGCTCTTGTTCAAGATGGCCAATCGATTCAATTCCTATCATAGATTGCACAGCCGGGATGATATGTTCCCGACGATAGATGTTCCCGTCTACTGCCATTGGAAAACTCCAATGCCTGTAAAACCTGGGCTTCCACAGTTTTCTTCGTTGTAAAATTTTCTGAAATCGATTCCCTGGATAGTGCCATTGAAACTTACCACTGGACTGAATAGGGGGCTGTGCAATGGGTGTTGCAAGCACCTGACTATAGCTGATTTCCGGTGAGAGCCGAAGCGAGAGATAACCAATCTCGGGATCCTGACAAAAAAGTTTAAATTGTGGAGAGCTCAGGGAAAAGGAACGTAGCATGACCATGTCATCAACCATGAATCCAATATAGGAACTTTCCGCTGCAATCCTTTGAAAAGCCGGAAAGATTTGATCAGAAATAGGTCGGGTTCGGTCCTCTTCGATAAAATGGCATTCGGGATAAAGGTGCTGTACCACTTCATAACCGCGCCGAAACACTCCCGATGTCGTTAAATAAAAGACCCCAATTTTGAAACTCGCGTAGGGTTCTAAGTATCGCTTTAAACTCCGCAAAAGCTGTTCCAACTGACAGGCTCGGTCTCTACTAAAAATAAAAAAAGCGACCGAATCCTTTTCCCCCATCCCTCTAACTTACCATTTCTATCGAAGGATTGCGTGCAAAACCGTTCAGCAACTGCACCAGGGAATCGAGTGTCTTTTTTTGATTGAAAGAGTCATTAATCCTACCCCTAGCGGCTTCTCCCATTTTTTTTCTTAGATCTCCATCCCGACACAGCAATTCTAAATAGGCAGCCATCCCCTCGACATCCCGTTCCGGCACGAGAAAACCAGTCTTCCCATTTATAATGATATCTGGAATCCCACCATGAAATGTAGCAACCACCGGCAATGCCATTGCCCCAGCCTCCGATATCGATACTGGAGAACCTTCACTGTCCCCATTCTCAGCAACAACAGAATGCTGAACAAAAATATCGGCCCCCTGCAACTCTCTTTTCACCTCCTCACGCGATCCCACTCCTAAAAAATGAACGTAAGCTTCTATTCCCAATTCGCGAGACAAGCCCTGACAATATTGCAGCCCTGTTCCCTCTCCCACAATCCTTAAATTGGCGTTTGGGTAGGATTTTCTAAGCAATGCAAAGCTCTGCAACGTGTAAGGAATCCCCTTTTTTTCAACGATACGGCTCACGGCGAGGATTACTTTTTCCCGTCGCTCGATTCGCTTCGAACTTTTAAATTGCTCAAGATCAACACCACAATAATTCAACCAAACCTTTGAAGGATCGGCCCCCAGGGAGATCAACTTTTGCCGCATGGCACGAGATACTACAATGATACCTGCAGCTCCTCTCCACAACTTTTGATAGGCCTGTTCATAGTCCCTCAAAACCCATTCCATCGATGCATCATAACCATGAAAATAGACTGCTAATGGAATTCCCAATTGTTCACAGGCCGCTTGAACTCGACACCCCATCGGACCAAATTGGGCCAAGACCACATCGGGCCGCAATGAACGGAAGAGTTTCAAATAATGTTCATTCACGCTAGATTTCTGGCGACTCCATAACCGTTGTCTCAAGGAGATCCATCGCGGATTTGAATTCCAAAAATGATCGCGTAACCGAGGAATGTCCCCGTAGATAAAACTCACCCGACAGGGAAGACGGGTCCGCTGATCATAAAGAAAGGTCTCGGAAGGGGCTTCTTTATCAAACTGAACTATCGCAACATGAAGATCGGAATAACTCATAGGGGAGCTAGCTCCCCTATTCTAACACAAGGTTATAATAGGCCTAGTTCATAAGCCAGCAGCTCCAACTCCATCTTATTATCAAGATTCAGCTTTTCATCTTTAAATATCGTTTCAATCCTGTTTTTAAATTGAGTTCGATCGATCTCTTTTGCGTAAAATAATTCCTCGTGACAGGAAATAATATCGCCATAAGAAAATTCATAATGGGCTTGCTCTCGATAGTTGAGCACATATTTTTTTACATCCCATTTTTTGTACTCTACCAGCTCGCGATGCATTACCAGATAAAGGGCAAGCGAGAACGATAAGGATGGGTTGTGATCCTTGATATATTGAGCAATCCTGCCGGACTCAATTTTTGAGGCCTCTGCAGGAGATGAAGCCAAACGCAATGGACTGATATACCAGCGAATAAATTGATCAGAATGGTTTTTAAACGCGATTTCCGCGGCCTTCTCAAACCGCGACTGCCAGGCCTCTTTCTGCTTTGCTGCCGGACAGACCTTGTACCCCTTTCCCTGTTCTGGATTCCTGCAATTAATCCAATGCCAAGCACGAGTGGTGCAATAACTCAAAGCGGTTTCTATCTGCTCTGTGTTTGAGAAGTTTTTTCGTTTAAGGGCATTGTCACAACGTTGCGCTAAGGCATCCAATAAATGGATTTTGGTTCCATCCTCTAATAAAGCGTTTCCTTGATGGCTCATTAAATAGGAGTCATAATTCTCGGTAATCTCCTCTAAATCGTGCTTTTCTCTGACTGAGAAAAAGGTATCCAAACCCATGGGTTTGTTCTGCATTTTTACAATCTCTGCACTCGCAGTACCAAACGTTTTTGAAATCAGGTTATTTCGAGAGATCAGTCCATTCCCTCGGCTTGAACGATGCAGGATTCCTAAAACCTTACCTTCCGAATTCAAAAAAGGAGACCCACTGCTCCCTGGGAGAGAAAAATTGGTGGCATTGAACCATTCCCCCTCTTTTCGAAACACTTTTCCTTGGGTCCATTTTTTGAGACCTCCTTTGGGGTGACCAATCGTATGAACACTTTCCCCTTGCAGTTGCTTCGAATCGCGGGCCAAAATCGATAAAGAGTGGGGAGAGCTGAATTTCTCCGCTTTTGAACTGTCGGTATAAATTTGAAAGAGTGCGATATCGCCGGCGGCATCCATCGACACCGGAACAGCAAACACCTCTTGCGAATCCTCTTTTTTCGATCCAATTTGCAAATTAAAATAGAGATCAACGTAGCAACCTTCTAAAGCACAGGAAATTTCATCAGAACCTAAGACGTGATTATTGGTGACGAGTAGTCCATCCTTCGAAATAAAAAACGCGGTTCCGAACCCTCCATCATAAGTTTCAAGCTTTACCACCGCACGGGCTGCCTGTTTTAGGGCCTCCGTCGCTTCGCTGACGTTTTTGAACTCCTTATATTTAGGAATTTCCAGCTTCTCTGGTTTGTTAGGTTCAACAATCACTTCGGGTTCGGGTGCGGATCCCTGATTTCTTCCACACCCCACCACTGCAACCACTACAAATAAACTCAAAAACCAACGCGACATCATGACTCCTTATGAATGTTGAAGGAGGCTTATAGCATGAGGACAAATTAGGTTTGCGACAAAAAAGCTACTTTGCCTACACAAAAATACGCTTGCGGTCTTTCAATAAGGCGTGGAGTTGGTGCTGGAGATCCCGGCGGATCTGTTTCGATAGTTTAGTAACATATTCAATATCTTCCGCCTTCTCTGGATTCTTCTCAATCCGGATCGGCTTAAAGTATTGGATATGCCACTTGGCAGGCAGTGGGACGACATTTAAAGGCACAGGAATAATAATCCCAAAAAGCTCCTTAGCCCACCGGATTTGGGAAAGGGTCACATTCGACTCCTCAGCCCCGATGACCACCGAAGGAATGATAGGCGCACCCGTCCTCAGGGCCAATCTCACAAAGCCTCTACGGAAAGGGCGAAGCCGGTAACGGTAACGACTCGGCTTGAAATTCCCCTCCTCCCCTTCGGGAAAGAGAATCAGAAGCTGTTTCTTCCTGAGGATACTGAGTCCATTATCAAAGGTGGCTGGGATCATCCCCATCTTCTGCGCATGGACCGAAATTTCCGGCAACAAAAACCACAATTTATGCGCAATGATATTGGGAAACCGGCGTTTTTTCCGATAGATCTCATACCCCAACATCATCGCATCAAAGCCCATAAACCCGCTATGGTTTGCGATCACAATAGCCGGTCCTTGAGAGGGAATATTCTCAATGCCCCTCACTGTGACCCTCAAATATCGCTCAATAATCTCCAGCAGGAAGGTAGGTAAGACCCGATAAGCCAACTCCTCCTTGGTGAGGCCTGAACGTTCAAAGGCTTGTTGAATGGTCTTTGAAAATAACTGTCGCACCGGCTGTTTCTACCGAAGAATTAAAGGGAGGGAAAGGGCTTACTCTGAATTTTAGGCAGCCACCGCCACCACGCCCTGTTTTCGAAGTTCAATCAAACTTTCTAGGATGTCGATCTCAAGCAATGGACAAAAATCGAGGATTTGAGAAACTTTCTCCCATTCCACCACCGAGACCAAAACATAATAGTGCAAAGGAATAAGACCTTCCCTTTTGGGCAAGGCATCGGCCGCTAATTTGAGTTTAATATTTTTAGGTGGGATCATTTTTCGGATTTTTAAATATCGCCCCTGGTGATCCGCCACGATATTTTCGAGTTGTGCAAGATGAACATTGAAGTTTTCATCCACATGGAGGGCCGAATGCTCCTTTGCTTCAAACAAACAGGTCACCTTTTCCCAAAGAAACAACCGGGAAAGGGCCTTTAATCCATGCATGTTTTCCAAAGAAACACTGGCAATCTGCCCATCAATGAGATCCAGAGTTCCTTGTTGTGGATTCAACTCTTGCGTTTTCACCCAGACCCGTCCGGTGCTGGACTGTGAACGGTGTTCAAGTAAGAAGTTCCAAAGAGAGGTTTGTGAGTCCATTTCTCTTATTTTAACAGACTTATTTTAACCTTAGGCGGAATATCTCTGTAGCAAAAGCTGCTTTAATTTTTTGCTACGCATTACTAGCCCAATAGAAAAGACGGCATGGTTAGGGTAATAGCCATTTCCAAACAAGAGCGTTGCGTCAGAGACAATCCCTTCTGCCCCTAGCGCCACTCGGGTAAAGGAGGTAGCCATACTGAAAAAGAGAATTTTCCCCTTCGGCTTGGCGCATAACAAAGTAGCCAATTCGGTATCAGGGACCGGAGCTACATTCACCACCACCTCTGCCCCTTTTCCATTTAAGGACTTCTCAACTGCACTTTGAACCACCATGGGATCTTTGGCATTGATCTCCAAAACCTCATCACAGACTTTGAGCTCGCGAAGTTCCTTAGCTGCCTTTATTGAGGGTTCTATCCCGATCACTTTTCCCTTGGAGCCCACTTTCTCTCGAGCGGCCACACAGCAGAGTACTCCCGCCTTTCCACCCGCCCCGACAATCACCACCGACTGATTTTTTTTGCAAAGCCCATCGACCGTTGCAGGAGCCCCGGCGACATCATAAACCGCCATCGCCACGTTTTCTGGTAGGCCCTTAGGAAGAACTGCTGCTATCGTCCGTTCAAATAAAATCGCATGCCCTTCTACTTCCACTTGATGGGTCTTTAAGTGCACTTTTCGAATCGCTTTCAAAGAAAGAGGAGTCATTGTCAACGAAACTAAAGTAGCCACCCGCTGCCCTACCTTAAAAGGGATCTCGCCTTTATAGTCGCTTCCAACCTGGACTACTTTCCCCAAAAGCATTCCGCCCGAACCGGTCACTCGGTTATGCTGCTTTCCCCGCGCTTTACAATTAGCGAGGATAATCTCCGCGATCTTCTCGGCATCTCCACCCGTTTCCGCCTCCATCTGTACAAAACTGGCTGCGTCGATATTCAATCGCTCGACTTCGATTAAAATTTCATTGGAATAGATCGGAAGGGAATTATCGAGCCGTTCCGCCGGTTGGGGAAGCCTGGGTTCCACATCTAAAACCCGATGAATTCCGAGGGGATTCCCCTTTCCCCGCGGCGCCAATTTAAGAGCGGCCATAAACCCCGCTATCAATTCTTTCCTGGGCCATCTTATCCGCCACGATAAATGGGGCTTTTCCCAACTCTTCTGAACGTTCAAAGAGGGTCAACATCGTTTGGTAAATTTTATCGGTGAGCTCTAAAGCTCTTTCTCGTCGATAGGTCCCCTCATGCTCCACATAGATATTGATAATCCCACCTGCATTCACGGCATAATCGGGCGCATAAAGGATACCCAGCTCATGAAGGACCGATCCATCTTCGGCACTTTCAAGCTGATTATTGGCGGCTCCTACCACCATCTCACATTCCAATTGAGGAATGGTGGTTTGATTGAGGATCGCCCCCCGCGCACAGGGAGAAAAGACATCGCACTCCACTCCATAAATCTCTTCTAACGCAACGGCAGTGGCTCCCAATTCTGCGACCGCCTTTTGAACCGTTTCGGGATTAATGTCTGTGACAATTAACTGTGCTCCTGCCTCTTGCAACCACTTCGCATATTCCCACCCCACCCTACCTAATCCTTGTATTGCAACCACCAACCCCTTCATGGATTTGGATCCGCGGGAATAGGTCAATGCTGCTTCCAACGCCCGAAACACTCCACGTGCAGTCACCGGAGAAGGATCGCCACTCGACCCCTCGACCCCTTCCATCCCAATCACATGACGGGTTTTTTTGGCTACTTCCAAAAGATCGGGAGTGGCCATATTCATATCGGCCGCACCAATATATTTCCCTCGAAGAGTATCGATAAACTCCCCCATCCATTGAAGCTGTTCGATCGATTTTTTTTGGGGATCTCCGATCAAAACACTTTTCCCGCCTCCAAACCCAATGCCTGCCAGAGAGGACTTCATCGACATCGCCCGTGAGAGGCGCAAAACATCGGTCAAAGCTTCGGTCTCAGTGGCATAGGGGATCATCCGGATCCCGCCACAAGCTGGGCCTAAGTTGGTATTATGAACCGAAATAATTGCCTTCCAGCCTTTGGATGGCTCTTCCGCCAAAAGCACCTTTTCATAGCCTTCTTGCCGAATTTCACGGATTTGCATGGGAAGCATCTTACAGAAGGACTGGAAAAAGATCATCGACTTTTATGCCGTCTATTCCTATATTCTTTCCTACAACGGGGGGATACAATAAGTGAGCAGTAAACGTTTCATCGCCATCGCCGGCAACATTGGATCGGGCAAAACCACCTTAACCACACTCTTATCCGATAGGTACCAATGGCAGCCCCATTACGAGGTTGTCACCGACAATCCCTATCTCAAGGACTTCTATGGCGACATACCTCGCTGGTCCTTTCAATTGCAGATCTTCTTCCTTTCAAAGCGATTTCAGGCCCATCAAGAGATCCAGAAATCGAACCGCTCTTCGATTCAAGATCGATCGGTCTATGAAGATGCTTTCATCTTTGCCCGTTCACTCCACGAACAAGGGAAAATGCTCACCCGGGACTATGAAAATTATTTAGAGCTTTTCCGCACGATGGAACCCTTTCTGCAGCCCCCTGATCTGTTGGTCTATGTCAAACGTTCAATCCCCAAGCTGCTCGAGCGGATCCAGGAGCGAGGCCGGGACTATGAAAAAGGGATACCGGAAAACTACCTCCGCCATCTCAATGATTGTTACGAAGACTGGATTGCAAGTTACAAGATTGGAAAGGTCCTTACCATCCATGCCGATGAACTGGATCTCAAGCACGATCCGAAGCACTTTCAATATGTCTGTGAAAGCATCGAAAATACGCTAGAGCAGCCCCATTTATTCGTCACCTGTTGACGCAAAATCGGGTGGCAATTGCCGTTTCGCAATAATATCGGCCAGTCGAAAATGCTCCGGTAGCCCTATATATTTTCCCACCGCCGTCACATCGACCGGCTTGGTTTCAACGTAGGATTTTTTAGCCGCTTCAATCCGCTTCAGACTCATTTCAATCTGAGCCATCGGAATCTGCTTATCCTCGATCGCCTTAATCACCGCTTCGAGCGGGCCATGCGGGAAACCGGCATCCCCTCGATAGATCAGAATATCGCAACCGGCCTTTACCGCGAGCACCGCTGCCTCTTCTGCCCCATAGTGATGGGTAATCGCGTGCATTTCCATGTCATCGCTAAAGACCAATTTTTGATACCGTAACTTTTCTCTCAACAACCCATTAATCGTCGTTTCGGAAAGCGTCGCCGGATATTTCGGATCCAAAGCATCATTGAGAATATGGGCGGTCATCATCCCTTCCACCCGACTCCTCGCGAGCCGTCGGAAGGGGAGCAACTCCATCTCTTCCATCGCCTCTAAAGATTTATTCAATCTCGGCAGAGCAAAGTGGGAATCCTCTTTCGTATCTCCGTGCCCGGGGAAATGCTTGGCAACCGCAATCACCCCCAACTTTTGAATCCCACGGCACACCGCCGATCCCATCTTCGCTACCATTTCGGGATCACTGGAAAACATCCGACTCTTCATTACGGGATTATTTTCGTTGGTGTTCACATCCACCACTGGGGCAAAATTGATATTCACCCCAACCGCTTTGAGTTCTTTTGCCAACACTACCCCAAATTCAAACCCCACCTTTGGCGATCCCAAAGCCCCTAAATCTTCATTCCCTGGAAATTTGGTAAATGGCTTAACCAGACGGTTAACTTTTCCACCCTCATGATCGATGGAAATAAAAAGGCCTGACACATCCCGTGTCCTGCAAGACCCTTGGACCTCATTGCTGAGCTCCGCTAATTGAGCGGGAGATTGAACATTGCGCTTAAAGTAGATGACCCCGCCCAAACCGGTCGCCTCTGCCGCCTTTTTAAAGTCATTGGGCACAGAAAAGCCATCAAAGCCCACCAAAAATAACTGCCCTATTTTCTTACGGAAATCGTCAGATGACGCCATGCATGACACCCCGCTCAAAACAGCGTTTAGAGACCAGCCCGGCTATTAAATCATACTTGTGGCTGAACATGAATGGCAAGCAACAAAGTGCAGCAAAACCCTTTGGAGCAACAGGTTCCCCTCCCTTCCACGCCATTCCCCTACGCATCCCCATGATTTTTGGGAATCGGAGCCACCAAATCGAGCAGTGTACCCGACAAAGGGTGCTCGAAAATCAGACGTTTGGCGTGTAAGAAATACCCCATATCTCCTGGCAGTCCGGGTTGAACGGGTTTGGGAATTCCGCCCTTAATGTAAAGCGGATCTCCCACTAACGGATGGCCGATGGAGGCAAGATGAATCCGAATTTGATGGGGACGTCCTGTCTTTAGATCCACTTCGAATACCGTCGAATCGGAATGCCGTTGCAAGACACGCGCAAGGCTCCTCGCCGACTTACCGGTGATACTTGCAGCGTGCACTCTTCCCAGACGCTCATGGTTCACAAGGCCGATGGGACAGCGGATATCGTATTCGTCTTCGATAGCAACTCCACTCGCGAAAGCCTCATATTGCTTATGCACCTGAGACCAACGGCGATGAAGTACCGACGCAGTTTTCGTGTCCATTGCAAAAAGAACCAAGCCCGATGTTCCTCGACCCAAACGATGCACGGGGCGTGCAGTGGGAAAGTCGATTCGCACCAAACTCAGCAAAGTATTACGATAGAACCCGCCGCCCGGAAGCGTCGGCAAACCACTCGGTTTATCGATGGCCAATAGGGTCTCGTCTTCATAAACAATGCGGTACTCTTGCGGAGTCTCTTCCTCGATCCAGGGGGGGCGATTCCAGATGAGTATTTGGCCCGGGGCAACTTTCTGCTCCGTATGGGCACGTTCGCCGTTCAGCAGAACTTCACCGTCGTCCAATCGACTTCGCCATTGCAGTGCCGTCGAATGAACAAAGACACTCACAAGATAAGAATGCACTGTGTGCCCAAAGGCCTCGGGGCCAAGCGCGTGGCGATAAGAGTATCCATCATTCATTATTAGCAGCCACGGGAATAGTACCAAATATTCAATTCATCTGAATCGGAATAGGCTGGGATCCAGCCTTGATGGGTAGGCTTCAGATCATTAACCCCATTGCATCGAGCACCTGGAGGTAAAATCTTAACATGAAACCAAAGAACCTCTTTCACCCGTTTTTTCCCGACAATCTCGACATCGGTAGACTCTCCAGAGATCCCCTCCAATTTCTGAAATTTCTGAGGCTGATCAGGATTGGAATAAAGATGGCCATTCCAATGGGGTTCAAGAAAAGCCATACCGTCCATCAGCAAGGATTCTATGGAATGAAATTTTCCAGCATAAGCAGGTGTGAGCCATCCCTTCTTTTTTATAGTGGCAATTTTGTACCAACCTTGCTTCTGCTCATAAACAACTGCAGATTTTTCTTCATACCCGTGTTCTTTCGATATGAGTTGCTCCGCTGACTGGATAGTTTCGACTTTTGTGCTTCCTTCCTTAGGCTCGGTGAAAAGACCTACTGGTTCAATTTTTTGGGGTGGAATCTGCCCCGGTGGCCCATTTGGAGATGTCGTACCGAAAACTTTTGGAATTTCGACCAGGCCGATTATTTTCTCAGGCTTACTTGCTTCCACCCGGGAACTGCTTGTGCAAACTGCAAATACGATTAGAAATTGAATGAGAGGAATAAGTTTCATTTCACAATTATACTACGCTTAGGGAAGAAGTCCTGGAGCAATACCCCGAAAAGAATCTAACTTCATCACTCTCCCTTTAAGAGAGGAACTAGCCTTTCGATGACTTCAGCATCCGGTACCCAGGCATAATCTTTGTCGTGAGTGGCTGTAATCAGACCGCGAGTGGCTTTGTCGAGAGCGTCTTGTAGCATTCCCAACATTCGCGAGTTTGCAACCAAAACCAATTCTTCGAAACGGTTTTTTTTACGAGCCTCTTCCAGGAATTTGGTGACTTGATGGGTGAAAGCCTGAACCACCTTTTCATGAGGATCGATATCTTTGCTGTAAGCATGCCGCAAACCACCGGTTTGGCCATGGTGACTTTGACTATGGCTTTCGAATGTTCTGCCCGGTTTGTCTGAGGTGAGATTTGAACCTTTTTCTTTCCCTTCGGGATTGTCAATTTCGCAAAGAGACTGCAGTGGTTCGTTCTGGACCCACTGAAAGATCCGGGCTTTAGATTGATCGGCGACCACTACCCAGATCGGCCGATGTTTTTCACTTTTCATGCCTAAAGTGCGGCTCACTTCAACCCCACTCTTAGTTTTTCCACTAAACATAATTAACTCCTATCCTCATTCATTTTCGATAATTTTTTTAATCCACACTCTCTGTACTAATACCAGCTCTGCTATTAAGCGCTTGCTTAGAGCCTGCTCTTTAGGTGGGAAAAGATAGCCCGGTATGGGTTGTCTTGTCACCTTCACGCTCAATTGAGGTGACTAGCTGTAGTATAATAAATTACAGCAAAAACCCCACAAATAAGGTAAATAGGCCCTCCTGATGCTTCTCTTCTTAATCCTTTTTTTGCCGTTATTTGCGGCCCCCATACAGATTTCCGATGGGATTTCTACCCATTGCCAGAAAATCGCCCAGGCAGCTCAAATACTAGATGATCAAGGAAACTATCTTAAAACTGAAGCGGAATGGCTCGATAAGGACGCTCAAAACATCCTTCGGTACGAATATCCTGGCATTCTCCTGAGATACCTCCAGGCATCCCAAGAAGGACGTCATGTTTTAGCCGATTGGTTATCCCATTCCTGGTCGAAAGATGTCCGAAACCGCTTTAACAAAACTCGTGATCCCATGACGAACAATGAGTATGTGCAACACCTCAGAAAAGTCTTCCCCCCTCACCTTGTTGATCTCCTCTCTGGCCTGACAATTCAAGAACAGCAAGCATGGGTACGTCTTCTCCGAAGCGAGCCTGACTACAATGATCTAAAGCAAATATTTAAGGCGCACGCCAATAAATACCCTATCCCAGAAGTGGCTCTTCAAAAAAAGATCGTTTTCGAATTTGCTCGATACTTTCATGTTCAAAAAGAGCTCACGGAAATCCAACAGGCAGATGGCACTATCGACCGTTCTAAATTATTAGAAGGCTCCCGACTGAAGCCAATTCCTCCAGGAGGCATTCCCTTTCATTTTAATAAAGCAATCCTGGAAAGTGGTTTAGTCGAAAAAACCCAGATCCCTGCCGACCAAGTCCTTCGACTCAATTTTACGATTGTAGAATCTTCAACTGGAACTCTCCAAATGTTTCTGGCTCCCGTGATCGACAATCGATCCCCCATGAATTATTCCAAAGGGCTCCCATGGCCCACCGCCAAGCACACGCTGCTCACCCAGGGAGAACCAGCCTATCTTAGTGGTGAACTGGTTTTAACCTCCGCAGGCGAAATAGCGGCCGCCAGTTTTTTTAGTGGTCACTATGAAAGACCGCGCGCGGAAAAAATTGAAAAAGAGCTCACCAATTTGGATCTAGAAAAGAGAGAACCAGTGAAGGATGAGCTCAAGGAGATTCAAAAACAAACTCTCCTAAAAGCCTTCACAAAGCTAAATCTCAAAACTGCACCTGATATTAAGATCTATGTCGAAATCTCCGAAGAGGTGCCCGAAGTTCACAAGCTCTTTGGTAATCCCATTCCCTAATTGACCCCGTCCGGAATTCCAGATAATGGCTGAAGGAATGAAAGCTAAAATCCTTTTACCGATTCTTATCATCGGAGTGCTGATTTTTTGGGGTTTCTCCAATAGTAGCTCCCCCATCACCGAAGAAAAACAGATCGCCCCTCCCCCACCTATTTCACTGCCCGAAAAACGACTCTACACCGCTCCCCGTCCCGCAATCCCTCGCGAAACGGTAGCAAAAGAATTTCCTGAGGAATGTTTAAAATTCTGGAACTCCCTCCGCTCTCTTGACCTGGCAACTCACGATATTCAATACCCTAAAGGAAATGAATGCCATTCCCTTTCACCCGAAATACAGAAATGGCACGAGGCTTACGAAGCCCAATGCGTGCAAAATCAAACCCCCGAATGCGAACAAGCTCTCTTTAGTTACCGAGCGGCACTGAGCGAAATGGCCACCGCTAACACTCCCCTCTCAGAGATTCGAGATCCTTCCCTCCTCACCGATAAAATGCTCATGAAAGTCCTCACTCCATCAAATCCTGAAGCCCTTGCTGCCATTTCCGATCGCCTATTGGAATTGGAACCTAAAATGCTCCATGCCTCCCGTGCCTCACTCCTTTCCCACCTCCAAAGTGCCGAGGAGGGGACGGGAAATCCCCACCACCCGAAATGGAAGAAGGTGGAAGAGGCCCTCGATCGGGCTAGCCAACTCGAAGAGGATCGTGTTCCCTACCTCGAAACTAAACTTTTCGCTGAAAACAACCGTTACTTGGATCCTAAGCGATTGAGAGAAAAAGCATCCGATGTTTCAAAACAGAACCCAGAACTGGGAGTGGGTCCTTACTATGAAGCCTGGGCCGAATTCCAATCGGGAAACATGGGGCGTGCACTGGAACTCATGGAAGAGGCTCGTCGACGCGAGCCCGGAGACAGTCGATATGCATCGACACTGGAAGCTCTCCAAAAAAAAGAGGCCAGCCCGTTTCGAGCTGACCTCTCCTTTATGATAAAGCCCTAAACCTACTTTACTTACTTTCCGGCAGGGTAAGGATAAGGTGGATAGGGAACCGGATTATAGACGCAATAATATTGCGTAGCAGGCACCCATGCTCCCTTCGTTACCAACTTAGGCACTTGAACCGGCTGTCCATATAGCCGGCAGAAGCCCAACGGTCCCCATGCGATACAAGGGCGTTGCCACACATAGGTGGTTTCGGTCCAGGTCACCCATTGAGCGGTATTGTAATAGACCAGAGAGGATCCGGGTGGACAATAGTATCCTCCGGCACCGTAACCGGCGGCTTTAGGTGCTTCTGCTTTTGCGACATCGAAGGAAACAACCCCCAACAAGGCGATCACTCCCAACATCCATGTTTTCATAATATTCTCCTCCTTAGAGTTAACTTTATTGTTAACGTTCAGTTACGCAACATAGAGGAAGAGAAAACAGACAGTAAAGCCAGGAAAGTCACATCAAAGAGGAAAGCGTTGACATCTGTCTTCCCTTTTTTTCTGATAGACTTTTTCTGATATCGACGATTAATTGATGCAAATTAAGTTTTCACTTGCACCCATTCAAACTGTACATCTCTCAGTGCAACTGCCTGTTCTGGCCCGCTAACTGCAGTCGATTCCTTGCCGCAGATAAACTTTTGCGAAGGGCATCGGCATTTCTTTCTAAGGTTTGCATATTCGCGGAGTGGGCCTCTTCTACCAATTTGCAGGTTTCATCCACCAAAACGGCCAACTGAGTATCGAGCTCGGGCAGGCCATTGAGGAGCTCCTGTTTGCTTTCCGCACTCTCCTCTTTATCTCCCACCGCTTTTTTCAAATGAGCAGCCGTCGCCTCCACCTGTTTCACCGTTTCTCCTAGCAGCTGAAATTTTTTCATCATCTGCTCGGCAATTTGTTGGCGTTCCTGGACCTTTCCCGTTTTTGCCGCCAGAACCTCTTCGGCAATGGTATTATTTTTTTGAACCTCTTGAAGCGTTTGCGAAAAGGCCTGCATACTGGCCTGCATCCGCAAGCGACAAGCATGGGTTTCGGCAATCAAAGTGAGTGCACGATTGAGCCCTTTATCGGACTCGATGGAAAGTGATTCTAATTCGCGGGTCAATTTTTCAAACTGGGTCAATTCTTGATCAAGAACAAGGGCTGCCTGCCCAAAAGCTGAAGTCGGTGGACTATGCTTCGTTGTTGTCATCCTCTTCCTCGTCTTCCCGAGCGGTCCTCACAATAGAACGTTTATTTTGATCTAACACTCTTTTGCGAACCCGCAAAAATTTAGGCGTGACCTCAATCACCTCATCCTCCGCAATCCACGCCAAAGAAGATTCTAAGGTAGGACGCCGGGGAGGTGTCAAAATAATATTTTCATCACTTCCTGCGGCCCGAATATTTGTTAATTTCTTTCCCCGGATGACATTGATATTCATGTCATTTTGTCGGTTTGATTCTCCAACGACCATTCCTTCGTAGACCTCTTCCCCTTCTCCTACAAACAACACCCCTCGAGGCTCCAAATTAAAAAGGGAATAGGCTGTCGTATGGCCCGCCCGATCCGCAACCAACGCACCATTAATGCGATCTAAGATATGCCCCTTCCAGGGAATAAAACCCTTCACATACGCACTCATCAAACCGGTTCCGCGCGTATCATTTAAAAACTCTGTTCGGTAACCAATCAGTCCGCGAGAAGGAATATCGAATTCGAGTCGAACGCGATCAGCGCCAATCTTCATCATATTGGCCATTTCACCCTTACGAATTCCCAATCGCTCTGTGACCAATCCTACGTAGGTGTCCGGAATATCGATCACCACCCGTTCCTCTGGTTCCTCAAGCACCCCATTCACCTCTCGAGTGATCACCTTTGGACGACCGAGCATGAACTCATACCCCTCTCGCCGCATCTGCTCGGCTAACACGGCAAACTGCAATTCACCACGACCTCGCAATAAGATCGTATCGGCTGCAGAGGTGCGCTCCGCCTGCAATGCCACATTCCCACGCAATTCTCTTTCGATCCGCTCCCACAACACCCTCGACGTCAGTTTTTTTCCATCCCGACCGGCAAAGGGAGAGGTGTTTACAATTAGCTCAGCCGTCACGGTCGGCTGCTCGACTGCAATTCTGGGAAGTGGCTTGGGCGATTCAGGATGAGTAATGGTATCGCCGATGAAAACCGGTTCCACTCCCGCAATAATCGCAATGTCTCCCGCTCCCACCTTATCTACGGGGACCGTTTTCATTCCTTCAAACATGAAAAGGGCGGAAATTCGGTAAGTCCCCTCCAATCCCTTTTCTTGGACTAACCCAACGGAATCTCCCACCTTCAATTGCCCAGAATGGATCCTTCCAATTCCTAGCCTTCCTAAGAAATCGTTGTAACTCAAATTGGAGATCAGCATCTGAAGGGATCCATCACCAATTTTAGGACCTGGAATATATTTTAAAATCGTATCGAATAAGGGGAGTAGATCGGTCGCCTTGTCCTTATCCTCTTCTTTCAACGTCGCAAGCCGTTTACGAGCATCGGTATAGACCACCGGGAATTCAAACTGGTGATCCTTCACATCAAGATCCATAAAAAGCTGATAGATCTCCTCCAATACCTCCGCCGCCCGAGCATCGGGTCGGTCGATCTTATTAATGACCACTATAATCTTAAGATCTTTTTCAAGTGCGTGCTTTAAAACGAATCGTGTCTGTGGCAGTGGCCCTTCGGCTGCATCCACCAGCAACAAAGCCCCGTCGACCATACTCAAACCGCGTTCTACCTCTCCACCGAAATCGGCGTGACCTGGAGTATCAACAATATTGATCCGAACCCCTTTGTAATGGATCGAAGCATTCTTTGCGACGAGTGTAATCCCCCGCTCCTTTTCAATGTCGAGCGAATCCATCGCCCGTTCGGCAATGGCCTGGTTATCCCGGAAAGTCCCACTTTGCCAAAGCAGGCCATCTACCAGGGTAGTTTTCCCATGATCGACGTGAGCGATAATAGCGATGTTGCGGATATTGGAATTAATAGACATGAATAGATACTACTTCTTACTTTTTTGAGGCTTCAACAAACCTCAAACGGGTTTCTGTTAGGAGATTCTCGATCAGTTGATTCTCTTCTGGGGTTAAATTGCTGCGCGTTTTTTGCTTGAGCAACTCCAAAATTTCGATGTTTTGCTTAGCGAGCTCTAAGTTTTTTTCTGCTTTTTTTGTCACTGGATCCGGAGCCAATCCCATATTGATCAAAGCACCGGTAGCCAAGGACAGGAAAAGCGTTGAGATATCGACATCGGCAGGAGTGGAGGGTTCCGGCTCCTTCATCACAAAACCTTCTCCCTTAGATTCCGGAGCATCGGGTGAAGTGTGACGCCGATCGACTACTTTAAAATCTTCTGCCTGTTCCATTTACCCTTCTTTCACTGCCGATTTTTTTTCCTGCTCCATCACCGCCTTAATGGAAGGCACTGCAGCAGCCACCGCCCCTTGCGCGGGTGGTGGAGTTGGTGTTTCAGCAGCCGGAGTCGGGGGTTTAGCGGGTGGCGGAGGAGCTTTGGCCGCCTTGGCCTTAGCTGCCGCTTCGAGATCCCGAATCTTTTTTCGCCGCACAGTCAACTCATCAAAATCCAGCGTCATCACCGGCGCCACGTCCGCTTTTGCATCGGCCAACTTCGTTAAGCCGGCAGGAACCTTCGCACCCGAACCTTGAGCAATCTGCCGCACCTTTTTGATCGAAAAATTCAGCGCCAAAGTCGTCTCTTCAACCGTCCGAAAATCGAAAGTAATCAGAACATCTGCTTTTTCCTTATTCAGAATCTCTTGAAAAGCAGGTGGAAATTCGACCTCCTGAGCAAACGGAGCCTTCTGCACCGGATCATGAGTGACCGTAAAAACCGCCTCTTTTTTCTCTCCATAAGGATTAAAAAGGGAGACCCGTAAACGATAAACTTGAAGGGCAAAACTGGAGGTATTCCAAGTAATCCAATAGGTAAAAGTGCCGGGTTTCGAACCGGAACCAATAAAAAGCCTGGGCTTATCTTTTGCCTTTTTGCCTTCCAAAAGACCCAATACCCCTGCATAAAGAGTAAAAAAGAACCCAATCGTCCCAAAAATCGCCAAAAACAGAGTTAACCAAACTGACATTTAACGAGCCCTAAGTGTTAAGAATCACCCGATTTTGTACCATTTACACCCCCTATTGTCGAGCCTGCAGCCCCACATTCTCCTAGAAAAACCCGGGTCACATTTGGTATAAGCCGAGCGTCCCCATGGAGAAAACAATGGCTAAAATAATTATCTTTCTCGCCTTTTTCATCTCTTTCCCACGCCTGGCCTACGGTGCCACCCAACCAGGAACTCAAATAGAAAGTTTAGATTCCCCCCCCTACTACCCCCATTCTTCACTCGATATCGGAGTGGACCTCCAATACGTCCCGCTCCAATATAAGAATTACAATTGGGGAAATGGCCGAACTTCCAACGAACATGGCCATGGTGGCCACCTCGGCATCGAATGGATCTTTATCCCCCCTCAGTATGGCCGATTAGGATTGGGGTTCGGAACCGGCTTTGGGGCAATCCGCAACATTCGGATTGGGGATTTTGACGCTACCCTTACTACCATCCCCTTGGAACTCTACCTCAGCTACCGACTCGAATACTTTCACCACCAGCCGGTCGTTCCCTTTGCAAAATTTGGAGTGAGTAACACCTTTGCCCTTCAACGCGGCATTGAATCTCGGGAGCAATGGTATTCGTATCAAGGATTGGATTATGGCTTTGGCGGAGAGATTTGCTTGAGCGGGATTAGCCCCGAACGTGCCCGGGTTTTGGATCTCAACCAAGGCATCAATGGCATCTATTTAATCTTTGAATACCTCAAATCGAGCCCTTTAAAACAAAACCAAGCCACCGACCTCAGCCACGAAGAATATCGGATGGGCTTGCGGTTCGAAATTTAACTATTCGCAGTAGGTCGCAAAACCGACGGCATTAATCATGGGCGTATAATCTTCCCCGAGAGCCGTCACCCGTGCATACATCTTTTTATGTACATCCACCTTATCGGCAAACTTCTTGAGAGGAATCGTACGAGTTAATATTCCACACTGACTAAAATGCTCTTGAAACACATGCAGCCCTTCTGTGGGTTGTTCTGATAGAGGAGAATTGCTCACATTGACCAAAATCTCATCCCCATACCCATAACAGGAGACATCGATCTCCATCACAATGCGATCAATCCGAGGCGTCATCCCACTCGGACAATTCACATTTTTCGATTCATGAAATGAGAAGTTGATGGCGCCAAAAGACTGAAGACCCAACACCGATAAGAGAAGGAGTATATTTTTCATCCCTTTATCTTAAGAGCCGACCAAAACCGACAAAAGTGACGTTGCGTTACCTGTCTATAATCAAACCCACAAGATCCTGATGGTTATTCAATAAAGGAAGGCGATACCGCCGATGAAAGTGCAACTGCTGACGAATCATCTGCTTAATAATATCCGGCAAATTTTTATCCCCTAGAAACCCCTCTAGCTTTACTTTCGTGTCATGAGAATCATGATCGAGAAGAAAAGTGTGAGCGAACCCCTCTTTCCTTCCCAGTTGCAAAACCGCGAGATCAATCTCTGCTGGCATTGCCCCAAATTCTGAATCGGTGACATAATTATCCAAGATCGCAATATTTGCTGCCTTATTTACCGTACTGCGATCCAGAACTGGAAACCCTTTCGGAGGAAGTGAAATCACCAGCAACTCCGTCACAAATTGCGCTTGGAAAGCCAATAAACTCTGATGAATCGCAATTACCCTGCGAACAAACTCCAACGAAAGCCCATTCCATTTTCCATCGGTATTAAAGTAGAGCCCAACAATCGAAGTCTTCCCTCCTTGAACAGCCCGACCCCGGAGTAATTCCCTGAGCTCCGCATTCGCCAAGCCCCCCGCATCACCACTCAACCGCCTTGCGTAGAATGAAACCCGTTCCACCCACCAATCCTCAAAGTCACCGAAATGACGATCATAGATACTTAATTCCTCAAACTGTTGGTTTAAAAGATCCAGTTCCGATCGATACTTTCCAATCTGCTCTTTTTCTTTGGAGCTAAAATGCGAATAGAGTGGGTTTTCATCCATTGAAGCGGCATACCAAGAAAGCCTACTTGCGAGGAGCTTACGGCAAAATTTCGGATGGAAAGGGCTCGCGCTCACTAAAGAGGAAAAAGCTAACAACAACCACAAAAGACGCATGAAGGCGCTGTCATAGCATGTTCAGCAAAACCGTTACAAGTAGGGATATATTAAGATTCGATTAAAGTGCCTTGGCAGGGGTTTTCCACACCCGCCCCCAACGTTTGGCCTCTTCTTCAAGTTCCTTTTCTCTCTCTTTTTTTCTAACAGCCAGACGAAGTTCGATATAATCGGTTTTACGCAGGGAATTGGTTTTTCTTTCCTGTTGCCAAGGATAAGCTTGCATGTTTTCGGCACCGTCAAACTTCCGATTCCGCGTATAGGTCATGTAAGTCATGGGCAGTTGCCCCCCCGCTTCCTGTTTCGATGGAAGAATGAAATATTCGTAACTTTCATTCCCATCCTCAGGAACATTGTCAAACCAACCTTTTAACTTTGAAGGTGAAAAAGGAAGGCCAATCACATACTGACCATCGGGATATTTCCCAAACAACACCGGACCTTGACGCGAATCCTGATAGAGCGCATTAAGAATCACACTGTATTTCTGCATGAAAGATTGCTTAGCCTCCCCTTTCAGCTCTTCAATCTGTGAGATCAGCGAATACTTCGAGGGAAGATCGAGGGTGTTAATGTAATCGAGCAAAATTTTTCGATTGAGCGATGGATTCTGTACTTTTAAAATCCCCACGATCCCCGCAAAAAGAGCGTTCGAAATAGAGGAACCTGAAAGCAAATCCCCATCTTCATCAACTAAGGAAATATCCCTTAAAAAAACTTCCGGCTTGATCACGTTGTTTGAAGTTGGCCCTACACTACAAATCGGAGAGAGAACCCCAATGGTAATCGCATCTTCACTATCGGCAGGTGATTTCAAAATCCGACTTCGAGAAGCAGACAAAAACTCAACTACCGGTACATACCGTCCTTTATCGGCGTTGACCACCTCTGCCCGTTTATCTTTGACCTTCATCGTAACGGTCAATTCATCTCCAGCTACAAAATTGCCAGAATAGTTTTTAGCATAAATACGGTATTTCCCTTTTTTGAGCATGAGATCGATTGCTTCAACCGGGAGATCACTCTGATTCTTTTCCTTTAAATCCTTTGCGAACACCTGTCGCTTTTCTGACTTTGCTTCAATCTCTTCATTATCAATTCGATAGGTGTAAAGTTGGTCTTTTTCGTCATAGACATAAAAATCGAGATCCTTATTTGTTCCCTCTTCAGTCTCTGAGAAGCTGTTCCAAACAAAATTAAGTTGAATGGAAACGTTATTTCCATTGCTGACAAATTCTAAATAGGCCCCATTCTCAAACTTAAGCAACTCCCCCGCTTGTTTCTTTGGGTTATCAAAGGCAATGGCTCCACGATAGACCATCCCCATCTCGTTTCCTGCAGCATTAAACCAAAAAGATTTCGGGCGAGCGTTCACAAATTTGGAGACCGCCATGTTGTAGAGCCCTGTGCCATCCCCATTGGAGTAATCATAATTTTGCGAATGAACCACAATATCGGCCTTTGCATAAGCGGAGAAATCAGCAGCCACTTCAAAGGGAGTGATGGATGGTGCTTCTATCAAATAAAGTTTAAAACTTTTTCCTAAAACCGCACAGAGTGCTTTAGCCACACGAAATCCGTGATTCGTTTCCCCAACATCGAACTTGGTTTTTTTAATGTCATCGTTAACCCCTTTTAAATAATCGGCGGGGTATTCCTCAATCTTTGAAATATAGGTGGTATTGTTTGAAACCAAAGGATTGCCCTTTGTGTAGCCTCTAAAACCCTTATCTATGACCACCACCACCAAATCCCTCATTTTGGGAGAGAAAGGGAACTTATCCACCCCAAGTTCTTTTCGGAGCTTGCTAGTATCGGTAATATCGATTTCAGCAAATAAGAAAACAGAAGAGAAGATTAAACCCAAGATAACAAACAGCCGCATCACCACCACCAGCTAAAAATTTTGGACCTTCTATCAGAAAAAAGAATGCGGAACAAGGGACTTCCCCGCCTGTTCCGCACTAAAACAACAACAGATACGCGATGAAGGCTTACAGGTTGTTTGACCAGTAATAAGCCGAACCACCGTAAGCCATAGGAGTGTAATAGCTATTAGGATAGGTCCAGTAGGTCGTGGCAGTAGCATAACCGCCAAAATAGCCTCCGTAATAAGGCGTCGCCACCGGAGCAATCACTTGGTTCACAATAGGTTGAACTACAATCGGGCTAACCACTGGGGTGACACAAGCGGTAGCACAGCCATAATTATATCCGCCGCCGTAATACCCACTGCCGCAGTAGTTACCACCATAATATCCGCCGCCGTAATACCCGCTGCCGCAGTAGTTACCACCATAATATCCGCCACCATAGTAACCGCCACGATAGGCCCAATAACGGCGTCCAAAGAGATAACAAGCTGAAGTAGCAGCATCCTTATCCATGGAGCGTTTTGGAATATCGTAAGTAGCCAGTTTCGTTCCCTCTTTTTCAACCGTTAAGTTGATCTCAGAGATGGCTTTTTCTTTAGCTTCCCCTTTGAGTTTGTTCAGTTCGCCACTGCTGATTCGCTTATCCATCGAACCCATCGTGTAGACTGTGACTGTTCCAGCCTTATCATCCACCAATTCAACAACCGCTTTCGGTTTGTTGGCAGATTCTTTAACTTCTACTTTTTTAGAATCGATCGTATCGAGCGATCGGCTCTTTTCCGCACTCACCACCCCAGTCCATGTCAGCATGACAACCATGATCAGACTTAACTTCATTCCAATTGACTCCTTAAATTTGACGCTAAATTACGCCTATGGTGCGGCTAATAACTCATTATGTCATTTTGATCAATGAAATTCTTATTAAAGAATATCAAATACTTAGGCTGGGTGACGAAGTTTGCATCTAGTCTCACCTAGGTAAATCCCTTATATTCCACCAACTTTTACAAGGGGTTGAAATGAATCATCTGCAATATTTCATGGGTTTAGTGTTTTTTTCGTCGGTTTTAATTGCTCAACCGGCGCCTATCCAATCGCTTTCCCTTTCCGAAACGGCGTTAGTGTTACGGGATACGGTGAATCGAGCCCGCGCTCTCTATCCCATTCCCGCTGAAGTTCAAATTAAGGTCGTTGAAGGCGATCCCTACATCCACCGCATGATGCACGTGATAAATCACCCCGAAGGATTCGCTTTTTTCTGGACACAACGCCTGGCAGTTGAATCGGATCAGCTCCGCCGCATTTTTGCAGTCCAAGGATTATATATTCCTACCCCCGCCTTTTATAACCAACTCTCTTTAGTTAGAGCGGTTTTCACCAATGCCTTTGCCGCGGTCACTATTTTCCAGCAGATGATTGCAGAAACTTATACGATTCCTACTTGCTGGGTGAAGAATCAACGTGGGCCTGGCGTGGTAGCCGTACAAGCCATTCGACCCGCCGACGTCGAAGCTACCCTAATTCGAATGCAACAATTGAAATGGCATTATTCAAAAATGTTAGCTGGAATTTTTTATAAAGAATACAACAGGGTGATTCCTGCACAACACATCGCGATTGGAAATGCCGGCTTTCCTAACCCAGGGAAAATCCCTGGATTCTTCTGTCCTCAGAGTTTCTATCAACACAATCGTTGGGATGGCGAAATTAACTTTGGACAAAATATCGGAACAGTTCCTCATCTTCCTTTTTACCCTTCAAATAATGGTCAGATTGATCCAGCTAAAGCTGTTCCCTATGTCGATCCCGCGCTCGCCCCAAATGGCTACCAAAATCCGCAGCTACCTGCAGTCCCTGGAGGAGTAGGGCAGCCTCCACAAGGAGGAGCTCAACCGCCTCAGTATCGACCCGGTGGACCTGGCGTCCCAGGAATGGGCCAACCCCCAGGAGGAGGCATCATTCGACCACAACCTCAAGACCCCGCACAACAACCCGGAGGTCAACAACAACCTGGCACAGGTGGATTAACTCCACAGAAGCCACCTGCACAAGGTCCCGAGGAATGGAAATTCTAATAAAGCGGGTTACCTTTTAAGTTGTTAATGATGAAGAGAATGCCGGCCAGAAAAAAAAGGACGGCAATGATGAGGTTGAGGGTGTCGTTAAACCAGTGGAATTTCACCTCTGGGTTTTGCGCCCTCTTTTCCTTCAATCCTTTAAATGTCCGATAAAAAATATAAGGTCCCGAAAAAATAAGCACGGCTCCTAAAAGCATTAAGAGATAATTCGCGGTTTCAATCGGATGCTGCACGGGAATGGAGTCTAGTTCCCAGCTCGTGGTAATTCAATAGTCAATCGTTCGGGGGTATCGATGGTGATCTTTCCCCCATGGGATTCCACCACCAACTTCACGATGGCCAGGGAAAGGCCAAGGCGTCGGGTGTGGTGTTGCAGATCACCGGCGGTATCTAACGGTTGAAAGAGGGCCGGCTTCCATTCAATTCCTCCGCCGGTAATTTCAATTCCTTTTTGGGTGAGATTGAGGAGGAGTTTCTTCTTTTTGTCAGCAAGGACAAGGAGGTCCTTCATTAAATACTCTGCCATCAATTGAAAGCGAGTGGGATCGACCCAGGTGCTAAGTTCGCCCTGGATCTCAATAGCGGAGGTAGCCCATTTCTGGAAATAGGTCTTGAGATCGGTCCATTCTTTCTTGAGGGTCGATTGGGTCTCTATTTGCACGTAGGAAAGCATTTCATTGACCATTTGGTTCAGTCGTTCGACCGCTTTCTTTAAATTTTCAACCATCTTCTCCCGTTCGGCCGGCTGGGTGGTCTCACCAAGAAGTTCAGTAAAGGAACTCAAGACGGTGATGGGGGTTTTAAATTCATGGCTGACTAAAGAAAGGAATCGGGATTTGGCGAGATTAAGCTGTTCCAGTTCCTGGTTTTTCTTGGCCAGCTCTTGACGGAGTCCATAGGCTTCGGCGGCTTGCTTTAAAGTGAGTTTGAGATCGTTGGGATCCCAGGGTTTCGCGATGTAACGATAGATCTGTCCGCGGTTGATGGCGTCGATGACCGATTCGATGTCAGTATAACCGGTGAGGAGGATCCGGATCGATTCCGATTTGATCTGAGTCATCTTTTCAAAGAGTTCGACTCCGGTCATATCGGGCATTCTTTGATCGGAAAGGACCACCGCAAAATTACGTTGTTGGATCAACTTCAACCCATCGATGGGTGAAGTGGTGGTAATCAGGGCAAAGTCGTTGCGCAAAAGCCTGGAAAGGGCGTCCAGGTTGTCCTTCTCATCGTCGATAATGAGGAGGGCTGGTTTATTTTCGGGCATCTCCCTATTTTAGCAGGTATTGCTTCAGTTTGCTTAGAGCACCTTCTAGATCGCTGTCGCTGATGGTCAAAGCCATCCGGAAAAAGCCTTCTCCTTCTTCACCAAAGCCGATTCCGGGAGTCACAACGACACCCACTTTTTCAATGAGGTCCTTGGCGAAATCGAGCGATGGCATGCCATTCGGAATTTTGGCCCAAACGAAGAAGGTGGCATGGGGGTCGATGAATTCGAGATCCAATTCACGTAAGCCTTTGGTAAAAAGCTCTTTGCGTTGGCGATAGACCGATCGCATCGCTTCGCTGAACTCTTGGGAACGGGGAAGGATTTTTGCCACGGCGTTTTGGACGCTCAAAAGGGGTCCTGAATCGATGTGGGTCTTCACCTTTAAAAGGCCAGCTAAGAGATCTTTGTTACCTGTAGCAAAGCCGATGCGCCAGCCGGTCATGTTAAAGGTTTTGGAGAAGGAATGGAATTCAATTGCAATCTCCTTTGCTCCTGGAACCTCTAAGATGCTGTGAGGTTTGTGATCGTAATAGACCTCGGCATAGGCATTGTCATAGCCAATGGGGACCGAATATTTTTTTGCAATCCGCACGATTTCCGTGAGCAGCTCCAAAGAGGGGGTCACCGAGGTTGGATTCGACGGGTAATTTAAAAGCATCAGCTTGGGAGAGTGCTGTTTAATCAATTCTTCTAATTTTTTCGGATCGGGCAGAAAGAGATCCTTCGCCGCATGCGGAATCGGAATCGGCTTCGCGCCGGTCAGTAAAATGCTGGTCTGGAAAACGGGATATCCCGGGGAAGGATGAAGGGCGGTGTCTCCTGGGTTTAAAATCGAAAGGGGAAAGTGTGCGATGCCTTCTTTGGATCCAATGAGGGCGACGACCTCTGATTCAGGTTCTACTTTCACGCCAAAACGTTCATCCATCCATGCCGAGGCCGCTTTTCGGAAACAGAGAGAGCCTTCATAAGGAGAATAACCATGGTTGGCGGGATCTTTGGCCGCCTGGAGGATCGCGTCGAGGATGCCACCTGGAGTGGAGAGATCGGGGTCACCTATGGCAAGGCTCAGGAGCTTCTGGCCTTTTTTCTCGGCCTCTGCTTTGAGACGGTTAATCTCACTGAAGATGTATGGGGGCATGCTTTTAACGCGATCAGATATTGTGTGTGTCATGAAAATAGGATCTCCATTCCATAAAGCCCAGGAGGTTGTTTCAACAAAGCTTGCGCTGCCAACAACGCCCCTTCGGCAAAAAGCCGGCGATTCATAGCGCGATGTTCAAAGGTAATCGATTCTGAGCCATTTGCAAATTTAACGGTGTGGGTGCCCAATTCCCCGCCGAGTCGCAGAGAATGAATAGGACAACTTTCCCATCCCCCCTTTTTTAAAGAGTCGGCCAAGGAAAGAGCGGTTCCACTGGGCTTGTCTTTCTTCTGATCGTGGTGGTGCTCGACCATTTCAACCCCATAATATTTTTGAAAAGAGGGTGGGATCTGTTCAATTAATTTTTTCAAAAGGAAAATTCCTGGGCTCATGTTGGAAGAAAGTAAAATGGGAATGCGATAGGATGCTTTTACGATCGCTTCTCTTTGGATTTGAGTGAAGCCGGTGGTACCAATTACTACGGGTACATTCACTTTTTCAAGCAGAGAGAGGGTTGCTTCCGGAGCACTGAAGTCTATCCAAATCGTGGCAGGTTCGGAATCGGAAAGAGCCATTTGGGGATGATCCGCGAGGAGCTGTTTCAACTCCCGCCCCATTCTTCCTGTCGCACCTAACAGAGCAACTTTGATCACACCAGCTCCATCGATTTTAAGACCTCATCGATTTTTTGCTTACTCTCGTCAGTGAGATCTACCAATGGGAGACGAACTGAGGGATTCCATCCGAGGGTGCGGGAAAGGGCATATTTGATCGGTGCGGGATTGGTCTCCAGGAACATCGATTTGACGAGCGGGCTGAGTTTTTTCTGCAGTTCAAAGACTTTCGCTAAATTGCCCTGAGTATGTGTTCGGTACATCTCGACGAAGGCTTTGGGATAGACATTTCCACTGGCGGCAATAATTCCCGATCCACCTAGGGCCAAGATTAAAGCAAAGGTGTCATCATCACCGGCTAATAAACTTTTTTGGGAAAGATCGAGTCGGCAAGCGAGATCGAGCCAGAGAGCATATTGACCACTCGACTCTTTGATTCCTGCCATCTTAGGGTGTTGCAAAATTTCAACGATCGTATCCACTGAAAGCGAAAGAGCGGTACGAATCGGAATATGGTAGAGGACCAATGGAATGGGGGATCGCTCGGCTAAAAAATGGTAGTGAGCCACCACGCCGCGTGCAGTCGGACGATTATAATAAGGGGTCACGACCAAGGCCGAATCGGCTCCTAAACTTGCCCCTTTTTCAATAGCTTGCAAAACTTTGACCGTATCAGGTCCACCACATCCCACCATCACCTGTTTTTGCAACGGTTTGGCGAATTGGATTGTCTCCTTAATGATAAATTCTTTTTCGGTTTCGGTAAGCGTGGCCATTTCGCCAGTGGTCCCTAGAGGAACAAAACCATCCACCTGGGCATTGCTCAGGGAGTTTAAAAGTTTCTGATAGCTTTCGGGATCGATTTTACCAGTAGAATCAAAAGGAGTAGCGGTGGCGACGTGAACACCTTGAATCAGCTTCATGGCCTCTGTCTACCATCAGGGTCCAAAAAAGTCGATTTACCACCAAAACCCCTTCTCACTCATTCCTGTGTTCCAGAATCAGGTGAGAACCGGTATTTGGGTGGTTGAATGCACTCGAAATGTCTCGCCAGGTCCATTTCCGGAACTCCTTAGAGAGACAAGCGATCATGCTGAGTTGCCCCTCTTTGCCTAGGAAGGAAATATAAACTCGGGTATCGAAGTGTCCTTCTTCCTTCCCTTTTTGCACTACGACTCGCGTGATCGGGCGAGCTTCGCCGCGAGAGACAGTTCGTCGTCCCCCATCCTTTGCAAGGGGATCCTCACTGCCGAATCGACTGACAGTGATATTGCAATACTCCCGCAGATCAGAACCCACATTACCATCCCAGTAGTTTTCGCTCTTATATCGGGATCCCTGCCATTGAATTTTCACCGGTAAATGAATTCGGGCAGACATTCCTTTAGGAGCTGCATCCGATTCAATGACTGCGTCCCACTTAATGGATTCAGCAGCGAAAGTGGTCAGTGGCATTGCCAGTAGTATTAAAAGAAGAGCGAACAGGCTTAAACTGCAAAGTGTCTTGATATTTGGCGTCATGCGGTGGCCAGTATCACATCCATTTTAAAAAAACAATTGGCCTGACGGGACCCATATCTTAGATATCAGCTAAATAGTGCCCAACAGCACTATTTAGCTGATGAATGAACGTTAATATCGATAAGTATCGGCTTTGTAAGGCCCTTGGATGGGAACTCCAATATACTTCGCCTGGTCTTCTCGGAGAGTGGTCAGTTCTGCATTCAGCTTCTTCAACTGTAAGCGAGCCACCTTCTCATCGAGGTGTTTAGGTAAAGTATAAACACCCAATGGATATTTATTTGTTTGGGTGAAGAGTTCGATCTGCGCGATGGTTTGATTCGCAAACGAAGAAGACATCACATAGCTGGGGTGTCCCGTTCCACAACCCAAGTTCACCAAACGTCCTTTGGCTAAAAGGATAATTCTCTTTCCATTCGGAAAGATGACGTGATCAACCTGAGGTTTAATCTCTTCCCATTTGTACTTTTCAAGGGCAGCGACATCGATCTCGTTATCAAAATGGCCGATGTTACAAACGATCGCTTGATCCTTCATTTTCTGCATGTGTTCGCTGGTGATCACATGGAAATTGCCGGTGGCCGTGACAAAGATATCGGCCTTATCAGCGGCGTAATCCATCGTCACCACACGATAGCCTTCCATGGAAGCTTGAAGAGCGCAGATGGGATCCACTTCCGTGACCCACACTTGAGCGGAAAGGGCACGTAATGCTTGAGCCGAGCCTTTTCCCACATCGCCGTATCCACAAACAAGGGCCACCTTACCCGCAACCATTACGTCGGTAGCCCGTTTGATCGCATCGACGAGCGATTCACGGCATCCATAGAGATTGTCGAATTTCGATTTAGTGACGGAGTCGTTCACATTGATGGCTGGGAATTTTAATTCGCCTCGGGCATGCATCTGAATCAAACGGTGCACGCCGGTGGTGGTCTCTTCAGTGACGCCTTTGATTTGCGAAAGCCGTTTGGAGTACCAGCTGCGATCAATCGCCAGTTTTTGTTTAATCGCCGTAAAGAGAACCGTTTCTTCTTCGGAAGTTGGTTTTTCTAAAACGGAGAGATCTTTCTCCGCTCTCGATCCCAAGTGAAGCAACAGAGTAGCATCGCCCCCGTCATCTAAGATCATGTTGGAGAAACCGCCATCGGTCCATTCAAAGATTTTGTGGGTGTAATCCCAATATTCAGGAAGGGTCTCTCCTTTGACCGCAAAGACCGATACGCCCGAAGCAGCGACAGCGGCAGCGGCGTGATCTTGGGTCGAGAAGATGTTGCAAGAGGCCCAACGGACTTCAGCGCCGAGTGCCTTAAGAGTTTCAATTAAAACGGCGGTTTGAATTGTCATGTGGAGCGAACCGCTGATGCGGGCCCCTTTCAAGGGTTTTTTATCGGCGAATTCACTGCGAATCGCCATGAGTCCCGGCATTTCGGTCTCGGCGATCTTGATCTCTTTCTGTCCCCAGCTGGCCAATTCGATATCGGCAATGACGTAGTCTTTGTTTTGCATGGATCGGAATCCTTTTAAATACCGCGGAAGTATGTCAGCTAGAAATGAGAAGAGCCTCACCATTCCACCTTATTACAACCACGATGGTTTAGTGAGCGCCGTTTAAAACCAAGCCTGGGGAACCTTTACGAAAAGGCCTTGCATCGCTCCTTGGATTGAACTTTCAGTATAGGGGGAGATTTTATCTTTTACAAGAGAGTGCAGCTACTCATCCATCACAAGACCGGTGGCATAACAATTTTGTCCTGTAGACGATGCGGTCTTAAATTGTAACGTTGTTCCCGAAGAAAAATAAAGGGGATAAATCACCTGGAATATGGATGCTCCGGTATCTGAGCTGATTTTAACATTATTCACAAAGCAGGTTCCACTGGTACTCAGAATTGACACTATTTTACCGGTTGGAACGGTGCAGGTTACCGTCCCTGAACTGACATTTCCCGTACAGAAAGACTGATTTGCCGTTGTGATATTTGGACTCGATACAGAGGTGCGTACCCCAAAAAAAGTTCCCGTCTTTTCTTTGAACTTGGAGAGTTCAAAAACCTGCCCACTGAAATCACAGGACGATCCCACGGCACCTTGCGGCGATAAAACAATTTGTGATCCAGGAGCAAAATAAAAAGGGGAAACGGGCTTGGCAAAGTAACTGTTAATGTAACAGCCATTCGAAACAACTGTGTTGTGAATAATGTTGGTAATCGCCAAAACTTTATCCGAGGGAACAGTGCAAGTAATTGTTCCCGTAGAAGTGCTCCCAGTGCAAAAGGAACTTGAGACTGAAACGGTATAGGGGCCGTAGGAGCTTACTGTGCTATTAGCTCCAAAAAAAGTTCCTGGTACAATCTGGGAGCTGCTGGAAGTTGTCGTGCTAGAGCTTGTGACTTCACGACTTCCTCCCTCAATTTCACAATCATTGAGAGTGACGGTGGAATTAGCTGTGGTCGCAGTGAAAAGAGCATCAAATTCTTTATGGAGTGAAGTTCCGCCAATGGAACCTTGGGGTTTCTCAACATCCACACTCAATTTTGCCGTGTAATTTTGAGAATCAACCTTATTAAAATTCTTAATTTCGAGATTCTTTATCCACAGCTTTCCGGCAGGAGCCGAGGAGGTCACCTGTAAAAGGGTATTCTTGGGATTGCACTGATCGTCATGGATCTTTAGAGCCGTGATCGGAATGGAATAACTGGCCGCTGTCGATTCTGCAAAGCTGGCAGCTACGCTGCCATTGAGAAAATTGCACTTGCAAAATTTTGGGCTCGAAGTTGCCAAACGAATGGTGTTGAGAATGTCGGTATACTCCCCTTTTTGAGTGATCCCCTGCGCAAATTTAAGGTTTTTGGAAAGCATCCTCATAATAGAGGTGGAGAGCAGGGCAGCAATTGCTCCTACTATTAATACAGTAACTAAGGTCATTCCCCGAACATTCATTCCATTGCTTATCGGAATTTTAGGGACTTTTCATAAACCCTGATTCACCGCGCATTTTTTTCGTTGACGCGATAGAACTTCAATACTAAGTAACGCTCAGTAATTAACTAAGTATTACTTAGTACAAAGGAAAAGAGCATGTTACCCGGTTTATGTGTTGCAATCGCCCTCCAGGCCTCCCCTTCTTCATTCCAACAGTGGCTTTTTCAGCAGCAGAATTATTCTAAAGCCAAATTGATACAGAACATGACCCATTCCGAAATAGCCCCAGGCGCAGTAATCGCTTCTCCTTCAAAAGATCACCATTATTTTTACCACTGGGTTCGGGATGCAGCGCTTGTTTCAAGACCACTCATTGAATCATTGGAAACTTCCCAAAAAGAGGATTACGAAGTGAGCTTAGGAATTCTCAAGCAGCAGTTTGAGTTTGCGCAAAAGATTCAGCAACTGGACAATCGATCGGGTAAAGCACTAGAAGCCGGACTAGGTGAGCCCCGTTTCAATGTGGATGGGAAGGTAGACAACAGCGAATGGGGCCGCCCCCAAAATGATGGCCCCGCTCTGAGAGCGCTCCTTTTCACAAAATGGTTCGAACACCTTCATCGAAATAAGCAATATGAATGGGTTCAAAAAAATCTGTCTGTTCTAGAACACGATCTGCAATTTATTTTGGAGCATTGGACTGAGGATTGTATCGATCTTTGGGAAGAGGTAAGGGGAAAGCATTTCTATACTCGACTCGTGCAATTGGCAGCACTCAAAACAGGGGCCTATTTCATGGATCGGCTAGGAAAGACGACTGCGGTCCAGAATTATCGCTCAGTGGCAGAAAAAATTTCAAAGGCTCTAGAGGAACATTGGGATGCCAAGGCCGGCTACCTCCATTCCGGACTCGATCTTCATCACAATCGGGGGAAAGACTCACAGTTGGATATCTCAGTGATCTTGGGCGTGTTGCATGCAGGATTCTCAAAAGGGCCTTTTTCAGTTACCGATGAACGGATTCTCGCGACGGCTGTCCATCTGGATCAGGCATTTAAGCAGGCGTTTACAGTTAATCAGATTGAAAAGAATTGGAATCGTGAGCCGCTCGGGACAGCAATTGGACGATATCCCGAAGATGTATACGATGGTTTGAAATCAACTCAGGGCAATCCTTGGTTTTTGGCCACGCTGGGGCAGGCAGAATTATTATATCGAATTGCCCAAACATGGTTAATCGATGGAAAAATAGAAATTACCCCGATTAATCTTTCTTTTTTTAAACATTATGCCGATCCTCTATTAACTTCAGGTGTGTTAATTTCAGGTTCTCCTCAATTTACTTTCGTCATTACAGCGATTCAACAATCGGCCGATGCGTTTATGCGACGGGTTCAATACCATGCATCGGAGGGTGGCGGAATGAGGGAGCAGTTCAATCGAAATCACGGATTCATGCAAGGAGCCGACGAGCTGACCTGGAGTCATGCTGCCTTTTTAACCGCCCTAAAAGCTAAAAGCGATCTTAAGAGCCAGCTAGAATCAGCGAAAGAAAAAGAGACCACTTCTCGGGAGTAGGCACGCTTTTCCCCTTTGCGTGTTTGATGCAAATCACATTTACAATGCCTCCTAAGAGGGCATCATGGAGAGCTTCCGCTTTCAGCTCGAGGTTTGTTGAGGGTGGAATCTCTTTCTTTTGGGCCGCCTCTTGCAAATAGCTGAAGATCCGCGCACGGGCCGCGGTTAGGATCTTGTCGTACAGCTTCGAAAAATAGAGATCATGGGTCGCGAGGTGATAGAGCAGCAAAATGACCTGCGCCTCTTTGGGGTTTTCAATGGCCCATTGATAGTTTCCTTCAAAATGGCGACGGAGATTTTCAAGCCCCTTGCTCTCATCCTTTAAAGTAGCGCTTACGACCGAATGATTATGCAGGACAATCTTCTGGATCAAAGCTTCGATGATCTTTTCTTTTTTGGGAAAATAGTAAAGCACGTTGGCCTGACTGGTCTTGCAGGCATCGGCAATTGCCTGGAAGGTCATGCCGGCATACCCCTTTGTGGCCAGTAGGTTGAGGGCATGCTTTAGGAGCGATTCCACGCGGGTATCGGCAGATAGGCGTTCCCGCACCACCTTTTTTTCCTGTTTCTTAGCCAATTATGATACTCACCTTTTCGTGCTCAGGACTGTCTTCATTCTAGCATGGATCATGCCCCAATTAATGGGGGGATTCGAATGCAAAGACATTGTCACTTATCAAAACCTGTATGGACACCCGTTCCACCTCTTAGCACTACGTACCGTTATCAACAATGGGGAAGTATCGTATGTTCCAAAAGGGGCCCCTTACGTTATCTTCCGAAGCAATGACACTCATCACGGCTTTCCGTTCCCCATCCCCTATGTCACTTTCGAAACGACAGAGATCTTCCGCAAGGTGTACCAAGATTCTACCTCAGTTCAACTTCAGGAATATCAAGGAGGCTCCGGAAGGAACCCTATTTCTCCCGATACTCAAAAAAAGATAGAGGAGAAGATTGAGCGGATGCTCCAGGCCCCCTCCCCGCGACTGCTTTTATATGCCATTCAAACTCCTAGCACTTATCGCCATTTGGGAGACTTTTCAGCCTACCTCCACCTGCATGATGGAAGTGCCATCAAAGGAATCCCAGATGAATTCCACCCCCTGGAAATTCTATCGGGATGGGAAATTCCGGAGCGACAGAACAAAGATCCCATTGGACTAATCGAAATTACGACGGGCTATAAAAACCCCGACCAAATGCTCGCCGATCTCAACGCCTTTCCTTTCCTCCTAAAGGAGGTGGGTACCTATGTTGATATCCACTACCAAATGCGGGGGATTCCTTCGGTCGTGCGTCTGATTACGGAAGGAAAAGCACGGAGGCGGGTGTTTCAAAGCCAATACCATTTTCAAGACGACCCAAGTGCCCACCATTTACAGGAAAAAAATCTTTATGTCATGCAAATGGGGGGAGAGGAATTTATTCACCGCTTTGGCAGTGAAGGGGCCCAATACCAAACCGCTTTTTCCAAACCCTTCTATGATGGAAATCGAATCCTTTGGCCATTTAGTCCTCTCCACGATCCGGTTGAATACCAGGCCGCGGTACAATCTCGTGAGCAAAGACTTCACAAACTTTTTCAGCAGTTCCTCGAATCCTGCGCCCGAAATCCTGAGGCGCGGGTGATGGGGTTTGATGTTCCGGTTCGAATTAAAACCTATTTGGAATACCTCCGTTCGATCGGCTACCTCTATCCGGAATTACTCTTTTAATATGCGACATTTTTTCTTCTATTTATTTTTTACCCTTCCGGCATTTGGCCCGGTGTTTGGAATGGTTGACTGCCGAAGCCTCCTGCCAAGGGTCTATTACCCAATTGCGATGGGAGATACCTACCAATATTTTGATAATGGCGTGCTAGTGCGGATGGCGACTCTAAACGGAAAGGATTACCCTATTAATCTTCCTCCTCACACCGAATATGGAGGAGAAAGCACCCCCGCTGATGCCTATTACTTAGCCCGTGGAAGTCTTTACTTCAATCCCTTGCGAAGTGCTCTCAGAGTGAATCCCCTCTCAAAAAGTTCCCCGCTTTATCAGGAGATTTTGGAAAATGTAGATTTCGTCCATCGCAGGTTCTTAGAAAAGAAAGTGGTCCCTAAAGAAGAGGTTGAACAGTTAAAGGCAGAATTTGATCAATTGGAACTCAATCGAATGATCTTTACCACCGTTTACAATCCCGAAACAGGAGAGGTAAAGGCGGTGATGGGTTGCTATGATGGAACCCCCCAACCCGGGGTTTTTAGAGGGGCCTATGGAGACATCTTGGGACAGCCCACCGACTCCCGCATCCAGATCGAAAGAAAATTCCCTCACCTCAAACTGCCCGAAAGAGAATTGGGAGAGGATGTTCATGAGTTGATCCGCACTGCCGTCGATGATCGCATGAATGGAATTATTCCGACGCTCTTACGTGGCGTCGCCATCATGCTGAAAACAAAATATGGTTGGCTTGGCTATATTCCCCGCCGAACGGCTATTTATTTAGTTTGCCCAGAACGGCACGTCGATCATTACACCCGGACCTATCACTTTTCGGTGGCCTACACCCCAAAAGAATTACTGATTAAGGAAAATGAAACCCAGCTTTACGTTTTAAAAATCGATCTAGGGACACTAATCCACCATTATCTGCTGAATGATCAAATCCAACGCTGGTAGATCATCTCGAATGACGAGATTGCCATGCTCTGTTGAAAACATCGCCTATCTATCGTTGCGAACTTAGTTGTACCCGTCTTTGCGAGGAGCCGAAGGCGACGAAGCAATCTTTGCCAGACGTAATAGTTAGCACATCTTTTCTTGCAATATAGACGAGAAAAGATTGCTTCACCCCTCCTGGGAAGGGGTTCGCAACGACTAAATACCGAGCGCTCTGCGACATGTGGACTTTTTGACATCTTAACAACAGAGCAAGATTGCCTCGGCCTGCCTTCGCTGGCCTAGCAATGACGAAGGGAACCTAATTTGACTTTAAGCGTTAAATTAATGTTAATCGGCGTTTAGGAAGGCGGTTAACTATGAAATCAATTCAATTCATGACTCTATTATCTTGTTTGGCACTTACAGCCTACGGGGCCGATTCGGCTTCCGATAAGGCAAAAAAGGCCTTTTCTGACTCTGCAGAGGTTAAGAAAGCTCTGAAGGAACTCGCAACTAAAGGCTACACCGACAAGGATGAAGCGGAGGCGGTCGTGGTTTCGGGAGGATGTGGTTTTGCTGGCTGTGATAACAATGTATTGGTTGTCCAACGAGCGGGGACCAAAGGTGCAAACACCCAAACTCGAAGTGTTCTGGCCTTGGTTTCGGTGCCAGCAGTGGGCGAGACCTCATTAAAATTGATCACCTTAAATGATCGAAGCCCGGGAATTGAACTTCCATGGACGACAAGTTCCAACTCCACTCAGGGGGTTTTGAAGTCCGTGTTATATGAAGCGATGGAAGCCGATAAGAAAAGTAAATTCCCGAATGAATATATTAAAGGGAATTACGGTAAAGTGGAGCTTGCTGACGAAAACTCCAAGGTGACCTGTGAAGAGAGAAAGACGCCTGGACTTCTTCAAGTGCAAGAATACCGGTGTGTCGTTTCAGTAAAGAAGTAATCTTACTTTGAATAAAGCGTGGGGAGGTGGTCTTTCTGCCACCCCACGATCTCTGTTTCATAAACCGACACGGCTGGGCCCGTAAGGTAATATTGCACCTCTCGATGATCAATTCGAAGATCCCCACCCGGAACCTTCACCCGAATCGGAAAAGAACTGGAATAACGCTCAGCAAAAACCAATGCGGCGGCCATGGCCCCCGTGCCACAGGCGAAAGTTTCCTGCTCCACCCCACGTTCGAAGGTGGTGGATAGAACCTCCTGATGCTCCCCTTTTTGGAAATAGGTCACATTGGTTCCAGCAGGTTGAAATAACGGGTGAGCCTGAACAAATTGGCCCACTTTTTCTATCGGATAGGTCCGAAGGCTTTTCACCTCAATCACCGCGTGAGGGACCCCCGTATTGATGAGAGAAAGGGTGAGAATCCCCTCTTCGTATTCAATGGCTGAGTCCTTGATCTCGAGATTCTTCTTCAAAGGAAAAAGAATTTCTACCTCTCCTGTAGAGAGGACTTTTCCTTTGACCACTCCCGCGAGGGTTTCAAGTCCGATTTCCGGAGTTTGAGGAAAATGGTGTTTCTTAAGATAAGCAATCGCGCAGCGAGCTCCATTCCCACACATTTCGGCGACTGAGCCATCGGAGTTCCAAAAATCCCATCGAACTTCGGTTTTAGTCCCGGGATGAAGAATCATGAGGCCATCGGCACCGATTCCAAATTGTCGATGGCAAAGAGATAAGATTGCCTCTTTGGGAAGGGGAGCGATTTTTTCTTTTAGGCCATCAATGATTAAAAAATCATTGCCCGCGCCGTGCATTTTGTGGATTTTGAGTTTCATTTTTTTCTACTTTTTTTTCAGGATAAGCATCAACGTAAGGGATCGGATCGGTCTTGACCCCGCAGTTGGTAAAGAATGCCAATGACAAAATAAGGAACCACTTCACTGGAGGACCTCATTGATTTTTTCAATGCCCCATTTCAGATCCTCTTTTTCGATGATTAAAGGAGGAGCAATGCGGATGACCGTTTCGTGGGTCTCCTTGCAAAGGACTCCTTTTTTCGCCAGTGCTTCGCAATAATTCCGAGCGAGGCCCGCTTTTCGATCGATATCAATGCCAATGAGAGCTCCTCTTGCTCGGACCTCTTTAATTTTAGGACTTGCAACTTTTTTGAGAGCTTTTATGGCCTCTTCCCCGATTTCTGCCGATCGCTCCGAAATTTTTTCGGAACGCATGAGTTTCAATACCGCTCGTCCGACGGCGCAGGCTAGGGGGTTGCCGCCAAAAGTGGATCCATGTTGTCCCGGCCGGATCACCTCAAGCACCTTTCTCTCGCCCACCACAGCAGATAACGGGAGGAGTCCTCCGCCCAGCGATTTCCCCAGAATAAGAAGATCGGGTTTGATTCCATCATGTTGGAAGCAGAAATCTTTTCCAGTGCGTCCAAAGCCAGTCTGGATTTCATCCAGCATCAGGAGCAGTCCATGTTGATCACAAAGTCTTCGCAGGCTTTTTAAGTAACCGACAGGCGGAATTAAAATCCCTGCTTCGGCCTGGATTGGCTCTAACAATACGGCAATGGTGTTGGTATCGACCGCCTTTTCCATTTGGGCAAGATCCCCAAAGGGAAGGATCTCAAAACCGGGAGTAAAGGGACCATAGCCTTCCCGATATCCGCTTTCAGATGAAAAAGAAACGATAGTGACCGATCTTCCATGGAAATTATTCCCGGCCACTAAAATTTTAGCCTGATCCCGTGCAACCTTTTTCTTTTCATAGCCCCATTTACGGGCGATCTTAATCGCTGTTTCAACTGCTTCGGTGCCGCTATTCATGAGAAGCGACATTTCCATCCCGCAGAACTGGGCTAACTCCTCGAGAAAAAGGGCCAATTCCTCCGCGTAAAAGGCGCGCGAACAAACTGCTAATCGATTGAGCTGTTCAGTGAGGGCACTCACTAAAACAGGGTTCTGGTGACCAAAATTCAGGGCCGAATAGCAGGATAGAAAATCGAGGTATTTCTTCCCCTCGACATCCCAAACCCAGGCTCCCTTTCCTTTTTGCAGAACCACCGGTAACGGCTCGTAATTGTGGGCTCCGTACTGCTTGCTCTTTTCAATCAGCTCAACTGTTCCTGCCATTCCATGAATCTAGTCAAGGTGACTTGATTTTTAAAGGTTTTAGTAGGAATAAACTCCACATGGGATTTTACTTCGAAATGAGGCAGGAAACGCCGACCGAATTCAAGGAATCGAAGCCCTTGAGTGTTTTCTGGTTCCTTTATGCCGTGGGTGGGTTTGCCCTGCTTTGCATGGGGCTATCGGCCGGCTCGCTCCTCTGGCAAATGGCCCAGTCAGAATCAATCTGGGATCGGTTGATCTTTGCGGCAGTGCTGAGCTTTGTCCCTCTCTTTATTCTCTGTGGATTAAAGCTGTGGCTTGTCCGAAAATTCATCCAGGCCTACCAGGGAAAGCTCGAGTGGGGTTTTACTTTTGGCAAACGTCCTCTGTGGGTTAGATCCCTTCCCTTAAATCAAATCTCAAAAGTGGATCTGACTCACGAAAAACGTTCTTCGAATCTGGGGCAGCGTCAGCACGGTCAGACCGAATACCATATTCAGGGGCACTGGCGAGTCGTGATTGAAAGCGGCGGTAAAAAATATGGGATTGACCGACATACCGACCGGGAGGCATTGCTCCCTCTTTACCATTTTTTATCGACGCTTATTTCCCCTTGAAATGGGGGCCGGTGACTTCTCGTCGAAGTTGACATTGTCACGAATCAGTTTTTCGGGTTCGATAAAATATTCTCTTTCCGCATCGATGGAATAGATCTCATTCACGAACCGAAGCTTGTGCTTTTTATTGCCAGAGAGCGAGAGCTCCACGTGACTATTGGCCTGTGCCTCTTTTAAAAGCTCCCCATCGACATAAATTTTCACATTTCGATTGGGAATGATCTCAAGAGATCCGGTCGATAATTTCTTGAGGGTCAGCATCATGTCTTTGTTGGTTTCGTGGATAGTGACATTTTGGGTGATCGTTTCGTAACCGGCCAGTTGGAGATCGAGTTTCAGGGATTTACCACAAGGATTTGATATCGTTGTCGAGGTGACCCCTTTTTCAACGCCATCGACCCAAACCCGGGCACCTGAAGGGTCGGTATCGACTTTCATCATGCAGTTCTCAGCCACGGGAGAGGTCTCATCACCGGTAGTCTCTTTAGGTTGGGTCTGCTTTCCCCCAAATCTTAGTTTCGGTTCTTTTTGTGCGACTCCTCTTAAAATACGAGGGAGTCCACCACTCAGATAAAATTGATAGATTCCAAAGGTAATCAGCCCCATGATCCCCATAATAATGACTGAAAACTTAGATCGGGTTTCATCGACATACTGATTTTTCTCAGATCCATGAAACGGTTCGGGCTCTGGTTTCCAATCAAATTTGGGTTCATCGTAACTGTGCTGATCCACAGACCGAACCGGAGTGCTTTCATGGGCACTGACAAGGGAAATAGAAGGGTCGGTCGCACCTTTAGGCTTGATATTGATCGAAATCCCGGTGTTCTGTTTGTTGTGTTTCTTCTTTGCTAATAAAGTAGCCTCTTCTCCCTCAGTGCTTGGAGTCGGGGTGTGAATGACGGGTAAGCTCAAGTCTGATTCTGGAGGAGGTTCAAATTCGGGATTGGTGTCTCCTATGAGAGTTCTATCTTCATCCCCTGCAGCTCTTTTTTGATTACTAATAGGAATGATCGGCTCTTTTCGGGAAAGAGAACTGGGAACCGATCGACTCCGCTGAATCGATACTTCCGAAACTTCGGCCTTCAAAGTGTGGCTAGGATTAGAGTTCGCATCAAAATTCATCGTCTGGGATTCAGACTGCTGCTCCGCCCCCGTCACCGAACCTTCCAGCTGCTGTTCAATCTCATCCAAAGGGGAAGGAGCGGCTCCTTCTTCAGACTGATCATTCACCTGGGAATAAGGCACCGGCTGTTGATAGAGTTGTTCAATCCGTTTTCGATTTTCAAGGATTTCATCCTCAAATGCTTTGTGGATGATTTCGGAAACCTCTTTCTGGGTAAAAGAAGGATAATACTTATTGAGGTATTCCTGCAGTTGTCGATGGAAGAGACCGGCATCCTGATAACGGGTCTCCCTCATTTTTGTGAGGGCTTTAAGGAGGATCTTTTCCAATTCATAGGTGATCTTGGGATTCTGTCGGGATGGAGGAGGAACGAGACACTCCTGGATCTGTTTCAAAGTTGCCAGATCGCTTTCCGCAGAAAAAAGACGCTTTCCAGTCAAAAGTTCGAAAAGAATAATCCCAGTTGAGAAAATATCGGAACGGTGATCGATCGACTCTCCATTGGCCTGTTCCGGCGACATGTAACCAAATTTACCCTTAATCACACCGCTGCGGGTTTCATCGACCCTGTCTTTTGCTTTGGCGATTCCGAAATCGACGATTTTCACCGCACCATCAAAGGAGAGCATGATGTTCTGCGGGGACATGTCTCGATGGATAATATTGAGCGCAGAACCTGAAAGATCATCTTTCCGACGGTGTGCGTATTCCAACCCTTTGCAAACTTCGTTGATCACATAACAGGCAAATTCGATGGGAAGGGCCAAATTTAATTTACGGGCCTTATTGATAAATTGCCGGAGGTTGCGGCCATCCACATATTCCATCGCCAAAAGATAAGTGTCGTTGGCCTTTACGAAATCATAAACCTGCACAATGTTTGCGTGGTTCAAAAGGCTGCTCAGCCGCGCCTCATATTCAAACATTCGTTGGAATTCTTCATTGCTCGTATAAGTCGGTAGAATCAATTTAACGGCGACGTGTTTTTCAAAGCCGCCGGCACCACTCGCCTTCGCGCGATAGACCTCGGCCATGCCACCCGTGGCCAGTTTATCTAAGAGAAGGTATTTCCCTATCTTTTTAGGTTTAAAGTCCAATACACACTCCTCTTATGGTTTCGGCTGTTTTGAGAAGAATAATGAGGAACTGGTGATGCGGTTGGTCAAAGATAAATAAAGCCAATCACACCTATACGGAAATTCGATTGGCCTAACCCTTTAAAAAGGCACATTCTGCAATTAGGAGGAAAGATTATGAAAAAAAAATTCTATGTACTGATGATTGTGGGATTGGCTCAATTTGCTATGGGCGATACCCGTTTAGATGGAAGCCGCTTTGAAACTGACGAGAACGGCTTCGCAAAGGCTCGGGCTGAATATGCCGGTTTTTCAATTAATGCGGTAAGTCATTGCAATCCGACTGCAACAGCTGCCAACCAGGCTATTCGCACCATTGCGAGCCAGATAGAAAAGGTGCTGCTGGAATTTGGGGACTCCACGGTTGAGGATGGGATTCAGTCCTTTACCGAAACGAGTGTGAAGGCCGATCTCATCAAATACCAAAATAACCAACCGGTGACGGTGTGCACTGGCTGGAGAGCCACTCATCGCTTCTTCTTCAAACTGACTCGCTTTGCGGAAGTGCCTAACTTCCAAGATCGGATCTTGGAGATGAACACCGACAATGAAAAGGTGGTGATCGGGCTCAGTGAACCTCGGCCCGGCATCTTCTCCAAGACCTACGAAAACTTGGTGGACAGCGCCCTCAAAGATGCCCATCAAAAGGCGATCCGTCGGGTGAAGGTGCTCCTTTCCGACATGCCCCAACTGAGTGAGTTCCGACTTTCAAAAGTCGGTTCTACGATGGATTCGGCCGGATCGGTCGCTTATGACAAAACGGGACTAGGCAGCGACCCGACCATCTCCAACATGCAGGCGGTCTCGGTGAGCATCACCCGGAAGTTTCAGTTCGAACTGAAGTAACCTCATCCTTAGTAGTGTAGTAAGGCCGGCTTCCCCCATGGAGCCGGCCTTTTATTTAATTAAAAGCTAGTTACAATTCAGCGTCAGTGGAACCCCTCCAGGAGTCGATTTCTTTACACTTATTTTCTTGTCTGGAGTCGGAAGAGGTCCCCCAAAGACAACTTTTCTATAAAGATCAAGACCGCTATCATAAACCGGCCAGTTAACATTGACGACTAAATGGGTGGGTTCTTTCTCTCCTTGGGTATATCCCAACTGAGAAGAAACGATCCAAGGGCCGGTTCCATTTCCTAGGTTTCGGGTCAGGACATTTTCAAGAATTTGGGGTTTGGGAGCATTCGAAAAGGCGGAGTATTTCCCAGGACTGCCATCGGCAATTCCGATCACCAACCCCTGACTTCTTAAGGCTATTACCTCTAAAGGAATTTTGTTGGAGCCAACCGTAATTTCACACCGGTTCTTGAGATAGAAGGCTTTAATATCTTCCAGCTGAGAAGCCTTGGTAAACAGCTCTTGGATACTGTCATCCACGGGCAATTTATCAGCCCAACCCGTGCCTACCAGAGCCACTAACGCTAAAAATACGGAAAGTACGATTCTTTTCATTGTTCCCTTTCTTTTTTGAGTCTTGATTCACCGGTAGCACGCAGAGGCCTCAAAACTGAGGGGAATCGGGCGGAATTGATACTATGCATTAACACCCGTTCTCTCCCCTCTTTCCCGCCTTTTTTGGGTGACGAACCCCCTTGTCTGGGTCTATATTTTGACGTTTAAACGCGTGCTTGGTTTAAGAACCGTAGCGAGACAGAGCGAAAAAAGTTGAAGCCAAGGACGCACAAAGGAGGAACCGGAGGCGGCCTGAAGGGCCGTTGAGGATTCCGACTGCGGAGGACGCAGGCTTCAAGTTTTTTCGCCTGGCGAAGTAGGTTCTTAAACCAAGCACACGTTTTGTAAAAGGGGATTTCATGGCTTCGCTGAATCCATTTAGACGTGCTGCAAACCGTGTGATGGGAATGTTTTCCAGCGATCTCGCAATCGATCTGGGAACGGCCAATACACTGGTCTATGCCAAAAATCGTGGGCTCATTATCGATGAACCTTCAGTGGTTGCGGTTCATAAAAATCCACGCGGAGGTCCCAGTCGAGTTTTAGCAGTCGGCCGTGAAGCAAAAGAAATGTTAGGTCGAACCCCGGGAAGTATCGTGGCCATTCGTCCGATGAAAGATGGCGTGATCGCCGACTTCGAAGTCACCCAAAGCATGTTGAAATATTTCATCGCGAAATCGCATGAAAAGATCACCCTTGTTCGTCCCCGTATTATTATCTGCGTGCCCTTCGGAATCACTCAAGTCGAACGCCGTGCCGTTCGTGAATCGGCTCAATCAGCTGGAGCGCGCGAAGTCTTTTTGATCGAAGAACCGATGGCAGCGGCGATTGGTGCTGGTCTTCCCATCACCGAACCCTCCGGCAATATGATCGTAGATATTGGTGGTGGAACAACGGAAGTTGCCGTGATCTCCTTAGGTGGAATTGTTTATAGCCAATCGGTGCGTGTAGCCGGCGATAAGTTTGACGAAGCGATCGTGAACTACATTAAACGTCAATACAACCTCCTGATTGGGGAACGAACCGCGGAGCAGATTAAGATCGAAATCGGAAATGCATTTCCATTCGATGAAGTGAAATATTGCGAAGTTAAAGGGCGGGATCTCGTTGTTGGCAGTCCAAAAACAGTCACAGTCTCCAGCGATGAAATTCGGGAAGCGCTGGTCGATCAAGTCAATATCGTTGTAGATGCCGTAAAGCAGGCCCTCGAAAGAACTCCACCTGAATTGGCTGCTGATATCGTCGATAAAGGAATTGTTTTGGCAGGCGGCGGCTCACTTCTGGCCAATTTCGACATCTTGATTCGGGAACGCACCGGATTACCGGTTATGTACGCCGAAGATCCTCTCAAGTGCGTGGTGATTGGTTCGGGAAAAGTGCTCGATCAGCTGGATCTCCTGAAGTCACTCACGATTGATTAGATTGTTACGCATACCACAAGCGTATTCTGCTGGATCACGTTGATCTGGGCTGCTTAAATTTGCTACGATAGAGTTGTTCGTCGACAGATGATTAACATTTCGACATCAGCCAAGGAGTACCGCATGCTATGGATCAAATGCAAATGCAACGTATGTCAGCAACAACGATCGCAATACATGATGAATAATCGCTTCGTTTGTCTGCGATGCGATGATCTTCTCTTCGACATCGAGATCGAATGCGAAGAGGAGTTGAAACCCACCACGAAGGAAACCGAGATCAAGAATGAACTCAGCCGAACCAAATAGTTATCCCTGGCTGGTGAGACTGCTCTTTTGGGTTCAGCGCAGAAAATATGGTCAGGTGCTGAACCCAATCCTGGCTTGGGGAAAGATTCCTCACCTTCTTTATCCTTTTGTTTGGTTCTACCTGCGACTTGAACGAAAGAGCTCACCCCTTTCACCGGTGTTGCGATCTCTCGTGCAGGTTCGTGTTTCGCAGCTCAACTGGTGCGCATTCTGCATCGACCTCAATGCAAGCCTATTGATGGAACGGACCGGCTCCCGTCAAAAGTTTGAGGCCCTGCCTATCTGGAAAGATTCCCTTCTTTTCTCAACAGAAGAAAAGCTAGCCTTGGAATATGCCGAGGCAATGACCCTATCGACTCAAAAGGTAACTCCAGAATTGCGGGAAAAGCTTAAAAAGCTTTTTTCGGAAAAACAGATCCTAGAGCTCACCGCACTCATTGCTTATCAAAATCTATCGGCTAAATTTAACAGCGCTCTTGATATTGCGCCTCAAGGGCTCTGCCAAGTTAATACAGTTTAAATCAAGCTTTGTTGAAAAAACGCCATCTGCTTCGTCATCAGGCTCGGCTTCGCTACAACGTACCTGATGTGTACGTCTCCGCTCAGCCTCGCCTTGCTTCCTCGCATCTGACATTTTTTGAACAAAGCAGCTGTGACTAACTTTTGTGCCTCTTAGACGAGACTCTTGAGTTGCTCAGCTCGGTTGGTCCGTTCCCAAGTGAATCCTTTCGCTGAGGTCCGACCAAAATGGCCAAAGGCAGCGGTCTCTTCATAAATGGGGCGTAACAGATCCAAGGTCTTAATGATTTCAGCCGGTTTCAAGCCAAAGACTTCTCTGACAGCAGCTCCCAGTTTTTCCTGTGGGACATTGCTAGTTCCGAAGGTTTCAACCAAAAGAGAGACCGGTTCCGCTACCCCAATCGCATAGGCTAACTGGACTAAACACCGTTTAGCGAGTCCCGCGGCCACCACATTTTTTGCCACGTAACGGGCCATGTAGCTAGCTGAGCGATCGACCTTTGAGGGATCTTTGCCTGAGAAGGCTCCGCCGCCATGGGCCCCATGTCCGCCATAAGTATCGACAATGATTTTTCGACCGGTTAATCCACAATCGGCGCAAGGGCCTCCCTGAACAAAACGTCCAGTGGGATTGATGTAATATTTTGTCTTATTATCCAGTAGCTTGGCCGGAAGGGTTTTCAAGATAACCTCTTCCATTACTCCTGTTTTGAGCTCTTCATACTTTACGTCAGGGCTGTGTTGAGTGGAAACTACGACCGCTTCAATCCGCTTTAAAACCCCATCTTCATATTGCACCGTTACTTGGGATTTTCCATCGGGTCTTAAAAAGCCTAAAATACCGTCTTTGCGGCAATCGCTGAGCCGTTTGCCAAGTTTATGGGAGTAGGCAATGGTTGCCGGCATCAACTCGGGGGTTTCATCCACTGCATAACCAAACATGATCCCTTGATCGCCAGCTCCTTGCTCTTTAAAGAGCCCTTGTCCTTCCGTTACTCCTTGGGAAATATCGGGGGACTGCTTTCCTACCGCAGTGAGAACAGAGCAGGTCTTATAATCAAATCCCATTTCGTCATCACTGTATCCAATTCGCTTCACCACGTTACGGGCAATTTCTTGGACATCGATAACTGCAGTCGTAGTGATTTCACCGGCCACCATCACCAAACCGGTGGTTAAAAGAGATTCACAGGCCACACGTCCATGGGGATCCTGCGACAAAATCGCATCTAATACCGCATCCGAAACCTGATCTGCCATCTTATCGGGATGGCCTTCAGTCACCGATTCCGAGGTGAATAAACAATTTTGATAGAGCATACCTTCCTCTTATTAATGATTTATCTTAAATGGGAAAGGTTCCTATCAAGAGCCTAAATTGTCAAATTCTTAAGGGGTCTGTGATCATGGGCTTAAGTTGGTGAATGAACAGCTGAATTAAATGGGGGCAGTTTTTTTTCTAACGGCCTTTTGATACTCCTTGTTATTTCGTTCCCTAAAGTATGATAATTCAGAGTGAAAAAAGCCTTCATCACTGGAATTACAGGACAAGACGGTTCCTATCTCACTGAATTTTTACTGACAAAAGGGTATGAGGTTCACGGACTCATCCGCCGTTCAAGCTCCTTCAACACCGGTAGAATCGATCACCTTTATCAAGATCCCCACATCTCCGGGGTTAAACTTTTTCTTCATTATGGGGATCTGGCCGATGCCAGTCGACTCTGCCAACTCCTGCATCAGCTCCAACCGGATGAAATTTATCATTTGGGGGCCCAAAGTCATGTGCGGGTGAGTTTCGATTCCCCGGAATACACCGGAGATATCAATGCCATCGGCACGCTGCGTATGTTAGAAGCGGTTCGCAACAGCGGAGTGAATGCAAAATTTTACCAGTCCTCGAGTTCGGAGATGTTTGGCAAGGTCTGTGAAACCCCGCAAAAAGAGAGCACTCCTTTCTATCCCAGAAGCCCGTATGGCTGCTCTAAACTCTATGCCCACTGGAGTTGCACCAACTACCGCGAAGCATATGGAATGCACATCTCCAATGGAATTCTCTTCAATCATGAATCTCCTCGTCGAGGAGAAACCTTCGTCACCCGGAAAATCACTCGTGGAATCGCACGAATCTTGGCAGGAAAGCAAGAGTGTATTTACCTTGGCAACTTAGATGCTCGAAGGGACTGGGGATTCGCAGGGGATTATGTTCAGGCGATGTGGCTCATGCTCCAGGCGGAACATGGGGATGATTACGTCATTGCAACCAATCAAACTCACTCCGTGCGCGATTTCCTATCCCTTGCTTTCAAAATAGTCGGGAGAAACTGGCAGGATTATATTCAAATCGATCCTAAATATTACCGCCCCACCGAGGTGGATTTGTTGCAGGGAGATTATTCTAAAGCAAATCAATTGTTAGGTTGGAAACCGACCACCTCATTTTCACAACTTGTCCACCTTATGTTGACCGCCGATATCATTCTTGAAGGTTTAGATCCCCAAAAATGGATCTCACATGAAACTTCGCAGCCCCTATGGAATTGACCGATAAAATTTATGTGGCGGGCCAGCAGGGACTTGTCGGCAGCGCAATCGTCAGGAAACTGCGTTCTTTAGGCTATCGTCATTTAATTCTGAAAAACAGATTGGAATTGGATCTTCTGGATCAAAATGAGGTCCACCGTTTTTTCGAAACCGAAAGACCGCAATTTGTATTCCTATGCGCGGCAAAGGTGGGGGGAATCAAGGCAAATTCAGAATTCCAGGCCGACTTTCTTTATGAAAATTTGGTTATCGCCACTAACACTCTCCACGCCGCCGCCGCCTTTGGAGTGGAGAAACTTCTTTTTCTAGGCAGTTCCTGCATCTATCCCCGCGAAGCCCCTCAACCCATTTCCGAAGAGGCTTTATTAACCGGCCCCCTTGAGCCCACCAATGAAGGCTATGCACTCGCCAAAATCGCAGGACTTAAACTGTGTGAAATGTATCAACGACAATATGGGAAAAATTTCATTTCAGCCATGCCAACCAATCTGTATGGTCCAAACGATAATGATGATCCTGAAAAATCCCATGTCATCCCTGGTTTATTGAGAAAATTTATGGAAGCAAAGAAAAAAGGAGAAACGTCCGTCACCATTTGGGGCACGGGAACCCCACTACGGGATTTTCTCCATGTCGATGATCTTGCCGATGCTCTGCACCTCTTGATGCAAAAATATGAAGGAGTGCAGCCTATCAATATTGGGAGTGGAAGAGAGATTTCCATCCAAGCCCTTGCCCATCAAATTGCTGAAGTGAGCGGCTTTCAGGGGAGAATTGTTTTTGATCCCTCAAAACCGGATGGAACACCGCGAAAAACACTCGATATCAAACGCATTCGGGCAATGGGGTGGGAGCCAAAAATAGCGTTAAAAGAGGGGCTCGCAGCGGTTTACCAATCTTTAATTTGAGGAGATTGCCGCACTCCGTTGAAAAGATCCAAAAAAGGCTGTCATTGCGAGGAACGAGCGAAGCGAATGACGCGGCAATCTTGCTCTGTTGAAAAGATCCCCGTTTATTTAATTTTGGCGGGTTTGGACTCGTCTGTCCAATTTCATAGAAATGCAGTTAATCTGCGAGGCCATTCGGTCTCAGGCTTCGAGAAGCCCTTGTCTCATGCTCCTTGAGGATTATTTAACTTTCGTGCTGGATAGGTCAGAAAAGTAGCAAAAACTTCAAGCCAGCCCGAGACCCGCCAAAATCAAATAAATAGTCGCAGTCGGGAAATGCAAAAAAACAGCCCCGAAGGGGCTCACTTTAATGTTTTCCCGAAAGCGGCGTATCCCGAGCGCATGCGAGGGATCTCGTCATAAATACTTGAATTTACGAGATCCTTCGGGCTTTCGCCCTCAGGACACGTCCCCGTCGGGAAAATTGAAATGTTGGCCCAAAGGGCCCTCATTTTTAATTTCCCGACAGGAACTAAATAGAAATCTTATCATCAGAGCACGGCAACCTCGTCGATATAGCCTCTATGACGCGATTGCCACGGCCTCATACGCAGGCCTCGCAGTGACAAATATGATGACAAGGGAAGTAGCCAATCCTCAAGGGCTTCGGTATCCTTAACATTACCCCATATGAAAATTCTCTTTGTCATGGTGAAGGAGGACTACATCGATCCGATGAATGTCGAACTCCTTTCTGCCCTGGCAAAACGAGAAGGTCATGAAACATTTCTGAATGTCTTGGAGCACAACAATTTACGCAGCGAAGTAAAATCGATCCGCCCGGACGTTGTGGCCTATAGTGCTAAAACGGGGGAGAGCAATGTTCTCTTCCGCGCCAATCGCTGGATCAAGACAGAATTAAAAGATGAAGTCTTTACAGTGATGGGCGGGCCACATCCCACTTTTAACCACACTCGGATGCGCCTCTACCAAGAAGATTTAAGATTCCACGCCAGCCATGTCCCCACGCTTGCTATCGAAGATACCGAACTCGATGCCTTGGCGATTGGGGAATGTGATGAGATGTGGCCGCAGCTTCTCAATCAATTGGCCCGAAAAGAAAACTTCCACACTCTTCCCAACCTCGTTACCAAAGAAAATCGCACTCCGGATGGAAAAGTGCAGTTAAAAGATCGCACCAATTTTTTAGATGACCTTCCCTTTTTAGATCGGGAATTGGTTTATGAAAAAACCCGTCTCAAAAACTTCGGGATGCGAAGCTTTATGGCGAGTCGAGGGTGCCCCTTTATCTGTACCTATTGCTTTAATGCCAAATTCAATCAGGTCTATCGAGGAAAAGGAAAGACGGTCAATCGTTACAGCGTCGATCGATTGTTGCTGGAGTTGCAGGACATGGTCTCCCGTCACCCTACGCAATACATCAAATTTTATGACGACGTATTCACCTTCCGATCGGATGAATGGCTGATCGATTTCGCGGAAAAATACCCAAAAATCATCGGCCGACCTTTTCATTGCCTCACCCGTGCCGATCTGGTTCGACGGGATCCGAAAATCATCGAATACCTCAAAAAAGCGGGCATTCAATCGATCAGCATGAGCATTGAATCGGGCAATCCTTTCATCCGGGAGCACATCTTAAAACGGGGCATGAGCGCCGAAGACATTCGCTTTGCCTTCGATCTCTGCCATCAAAATGGCATTAACACTTTTTCCAACACTATTTTGGCGATCCCGGCTCCCTTAATCCCAAAAATCGAAGATGCGCAATTCGATCAAAATGCCAAAGCACTCGTTGAAAAACTTCAAAGTTATTTCAAGGTGAATGTGACTGCCCTCAAAAAGGAGTTTTCTTTTGAGGAACCGCTTTCAGTTCCCCAGAAAAAAAGGTTGGTGGAACAGCTGACCGAACTTGGTCTTCGTCATACCGCTCTCGAATATGATCTCGATTCGGTGAATTGCAATGTCGATAACAAGGTCGTCTTTGGAGAGTTCCCAGAGCTCTTTCCTTATCCCGGCACTCCCATTACGCAATACACGATCGATATCGGAGCCTTCGACGGAGACTTTGAAAAACTCCACCAAAACTATCAATCCGAATCCCCCTTCAACTGCTTTACCGAGGAAGAAAAGGCGATTCAGATCAATCTATCCTTATTGGCATTGGTCTTACTGATCTTCCCCTCTTGGCGGGGGATCACCTATCGTTATCTAATCTATAAACGTTGGACTCGACTTTTCTTCGCGATGTATTTTATCTCGAAAGCTTATCTCATCGCCCGAAAGATCTATCCGATGCGATATTCCTTCCGACATATTTTAAGAACGGTAAAGGAAAGTTTTCTCTCCGAACTCTTGAAACACTCCAAGAAAGAGGGGGAAAAGTTTTTCGAGAAGAAAATGAATTTAGCAGCCCCAACCTCGGAGGTGCTAGGCGGTCCCTGGCAGAGTTAACGATGAATCTTCCCGTTTTCTATTTCCTGTCTTTCATTAGTGGAGTGGTCTCCCTCATCTACCAGGTTATTTGGAACCGTTACCTGGGAATCCTTTTAGGAGTGCAAGCCCGTGCAACGGTAGTGGTTGTCAGTTTCTTTTTAGGGGGAATGGCACTGGGCTATATTTTTTGGGGAAAGTGGCTCACCAAACAAAAAGTTTCCCCGCTGCGGTTTTATGGAAGACTGGAATTGGGAATTGCTCTTTGGGGGGCGCTTTTTCCCTTTATCTATCGACAGCTCTTTGGGGCACTGGGCTGGCTCTTCAGCTATTTAGGGCTCAACTCCATATGGGTCGATTTTTTAGTGAGCGGAATCCTTCTCTTACCCCCCACTTTCCTCATGGGTGGGGTTTTACCGGCCCTTTCCCAAGCCTTCCAAAGCCATGCCGAAAAAACCTCCTGGATCCATTCTCGGTTTTACGGACTCAATACCCTAGGCGGCGCTCTGGGTTGCTTGCTTGCCTCCTATTTCATTCTTCCCCATTTTTCTTTTGTGCAGATCTCATCCCTCTGCTCCTTTACCAATTTCGCAATTGGACTCATCGGAATCTTCCTGCAATCAAAAAACCACAGCGCTCCTGAACCTCAAATTTTAAGTCAAACGATCCTGACACCTTGGCGAGCCCTGACCATTTCCTTCCTCTCGGGATATTCCGCTATATCAATTGAGATTTGCCTCATGAGAATCATGGGACTTTCAGCAGGCAGTTCAGGACACCATTTCGCTCTTTTATTGGCACTGATTATTTTAGGATTGGGATTCGGAGCCATCACCTTGAGCGAAGATGAAAGATGGAGCCAAAAAGATCTTTTCAAGAGCCTACTATTCAGCAGTTTTTTCCTGATTGTTCTTTATCTTTCGGTCAATTATTGGTCCTATGCCTTCCATCTTGCCCGCATCAGTGTAAATTCCCATCCATTAGGATATTACCTCTACCAAACTCTCCTTTTTATTCTGGCAGGTTTAGTCGTTCTCCCCCCCTTCTTTTTTTCGGGCCGAGTCCTACCGTTACTTTTCAGTTTTACCCACCCCTCTCAAACGGCTGCAGAACGGGTTGGGAAAATTTATGCCACGAATGCCATCGGATGCTTGATGGGGAGTTTAGTGGGTGGTTACCTCCTCTTTCACTGGTTTAATTTGGAGGGCGTCTTTCGGGTGGCAATCTTTGCGTCACTCCTCGCTTTTACGATTGCCAATCATCGGGAATGGTTAGCAGCAGCGCTTCTCGTGACCCCATTTTTTCTTCCCTCCTTTATGCACTCCACCTGGGTTCAACCTTTTCGACTGCAACAGGTATTGCCGATCAGCTTTGATGGTCCTGCAGCATGGCATGAGAGCATTGGAAAAAGCGTTGAATTCATCGTCTGGAGAGATGACCCGAATACTTCAGTGGGAATTAGTAAGAATCGAGCAATTGATAGCTCACGTACTCTCTTTGTAAATGGAAAATCAGATGGAAACACAAAGGGAGATCGTTTCACCACTGAACTCCTGGGACACATTCCAGGAGTACTCCATCCTAAATTAGAAACCGCGGCCGTGATTGGTTTAGGAACTGGAACGACCGGTGGAGTTCTTTCTCTTTATCCCACACTCAATCAACTCGATGTGATCGAAATTTCACCTACCGTTACGCAAAACCTCCATCTTTTCGATCTTTATAACTACCAACTCTCAAAAAGTCCGAAACTCGCAATCCACACCATGGATGCCATCCGTTACTTCACCGGCACCGCTAAAAAATATGATCTCATTGTCAGTGAACCCAGCAATCCGTGGGTAGAAGGAGTGGAAAATCTCTACGCCGCCAACTTCTACCAAATTGCGAAGGAAAGACTGAACCCAGGCGGCTTTTTTGTGCAATGGATCCATAGCTATTCCTTCAACTCCGAACTTTTTGAAATGGTTTTAAAAAGCATGGCCACTCAATTCAAATACCTTTCGGTCTTTGAGTTGAGCACCGCCGACATTGCCATCATGGCCTATAATCAGCCCATTCAAACACCTCAATTGATTCAAGCTTCTAAGAAATTTGAAAATCCTACGCTGTCGCGATCCCTTCAGGCCTTAGGCGTTCAAAATCTATCGGTGTTACTAGCTCTCGAGAGAGTTCCGGGGCAAGTGGGTCCCATCATGGGGGAGAAAGCGGAACTTCACACCTGGGAATTTCCAAAGCTGCAATATGAAGCCTCGCTAGCCTTTTTTCTTAACCAAATGCTCGACCTTCGGGCCCTCCGGCGCGACTACCGCAGCTATTTTGGAAATGTGGAGCAATCCCTCCTCTCCCAATACCGAAAAGCGAACCCAGATCCTACCGAACCCAAACACCTGTCGAAAGCCTATTGCCAACACTCAGTCAGCAACTTCCCCTCGCTTTGTGAAGAGGCAGTGGCGTTGATCGAATGGAAAGGGAGCGATCCCCTCTATGTGGAACCTAGAAGAACGATGCTGTCGGTGCGGGAAAAGGAGATCTTAAGGAATTGGTCAAAACCCGTCCCTTCTAAATTCACCCCTTCTTTATTGGAGGAAACAAGCGATCGATTTGCAATTTTCAAGAAATTTTACTCCCCCATCCTTGAAATCCCGGTCGATCCCATCATCAAGCGCTTAGACAGTTGCCTTTCTCAAACCAGCAAAAAGGAGACTCTGCATGGCCATTGTCTCCTCGAGAAGATTATGGTTTACGAAACGGTCCAAAAGCCCAACCCCCTCGTCCAATCGATCATGACCGAATACCTGGAATGGTTTCCAAGCGCCGATCCGAAACAAAAGGACTTCAGGCGTTTCTATGACGCCAAACAGATCGTCGAGAGAGTCCTCGCAGCAGCCAAGGATGCGACGCCCGCATCCCCCTAAACCGGCAAAAATAGGGTGAAAGTGCTTCCGACTCCGACAGCACTTTTAAGCTCTATCTTGCCGCCATGAAGCTCTACAAAATATTTAACTAGGTAGAGCCCAAGACCAGTTCCTTTCGAACTCTTGGTCAGTTCTGAACTGCCACGGTAAAACTTATCGAAGATATACTTTTGATCCTCTTCGGAAATACCGCACCCCTGATCTTCAATGGTAACCACTATCCATTTTTCCTGTTCCTTCGAAGCGATGGAAATGGAGGTGTTGCGCCTGGAATATTTGATCGCGTTCTCAATGAGATTCACAAATACTCGACGCAGCAGTTTCACGTCGATCCGGATTGAGAAAAGGGGATCTAATTGCGTCTTGATGTCGATCGCCTTTTCCTGGGCCAATATTTCCTTATCCCTCACCACTTCCACGATGAGCGTATTGATATCACGGGTGGTTTTCTGAAGCGGGGTCTTGCCAGATTCCAGTCGAGTCAACTCCAATACCGTCTCGACATGTTCGCTCATCTCCTCTGAGGTTTTCAGGATCGCTCTTAATCGCTCCCTTGTGATTTCATCGAGCCCTTTTTCCGTCAGCGCCAGCTCGGTGTTGCCATGGATAAAAGCAATCGGGGTTTTCAGATCATGCGAAACCAAGGAAAAGAAATTGTTTTTAAGCAGTTCCAATTGTTGCATCATCTGGGTGGCCTCTTGGTAATGCCAGCGTTTGCGATATTCATCGATCAAACGGAACGGGATTACCAAATAGTACCCCACGCCAATCATCATGAGGGGATGCGCCATATTCAACCATCGATGAAAATAAAAAAGCGACACCCATCCAGCGAGGCCTAGGAACAAGATTTCTGCCAAAGCAAAGGCAACTCCTTTCAAAGGAGAAAGTCGCAAAATAAAATTGCAGGTGAGGAGCGAGAGGAAAAGAGTGAGGAGAATGTCGAAAATAAAAGAGGATTTTTTTAACCCTTCCCCGGCAAGTAGGTTATCTACCCCATGAGCCACCCCTTCTAATGCCGTCGTTGCCGAGGATTGCCTGGAATAGGGGGTCAAAATAAAATCGGAGGCAGATCGAGTGGTCAATGCGCTTCCGATCAATACTATTTTTCCATTGAACCGTTCAATCGGGATTCTTTTATCGAGTAGATCGAGCATCGAGTGAATCGGGTAACTTCCAGTGGGCCCTTGCCAATCGATATAGATTTGGCGCGATCGTTCCGAACGCCCCACTCGCTCAACGGGAACCGATTCCAAAACCTTTGAATCCAATTTCAGGAGTTGAGCCAAACGCCAGTAGGCAGATGGAAATCCCTCTACCTCGATCATGAATCGGCGGGTGACGCCATCGGCCCCATAACTTTGGCTATCCCGAGAAATAAACCCGGGAAGATAATGCACACGCGGCGGAATAGAAATCGGCACCGGGTTTCTTAGAGCCGCTTCATGCGTATAGGCAATGGAAGCGATTAAAAAACCTTCCAGAGCGCCTCCGATTTGACGAAGCTCACTTTCATTATAGAGCCTGGGATCCAACTCTCCAACAATGAGAACCGCAATCGGATTCGACTCTCTTAATCGTTCCAATGTACTGAGTAATTCATCCACGGGAATGCGCTGGGTGGCTGGGTTTCGGATTTGCGTTCGATCATCATAGGAAATGATCTCGATCTTGGGATTGGGATGACGTTTCGGACTCAAGCGATAGAGCAGATCAATTGTCAGTCCTTTAAGTCCATCAAAGGAAAACTGGATTAGAACCAAAGTAACGGCGGTGACAGTTAAAGACAGGATTACGTGTTGGAGGAGGACATTTGGGTTGAAATAGGATTGAATTCTAGGGGGCTGCTTCATCCACATTACTATTTACATGAACCAGAATGCGGCCACAACTGGGGCAACGGTGGATGCTCTTAAAACCTAAAATCTCGTTAAACCGCTGGGGGGGAATCTGCATATTACAGCCCATGCATTTCCCATTCTCGACCGCAACGACGGTGATTCCCTGAATGCGGGTAGTGACCTTCTCATACAGCTCCAAGGCATCGGCCGATAACCCTTTAGCAACCGATGTCCTTTTCTCCTTCGCACCCATGAGCTCACTCGTGACCTTTGCCTGTTGACCTTGCAACAACTTGATTTCCGACAAAACCTCTTTTTCGACCCCCTGGAATTCAGTCTCTTTCACTTTTAATTCCTGGCGGTGCTTTTCAATATCATTCAATAAAACCAACGCCTTATCCTCAATCGCCGACTTTTCATCCTTATGGACCTGAAGCTCCTTCATGGCCGCACGGTATTCGTCGTTGGTCTTAACCTCCATCATTTTGGATTCGGCTTTGCGGATATAGTCTTCCTTTTCCTTAAGGTCCAACTCCGCCTTGCGAACCCCTTTTTCATATTCCGTATACTTCTCTTTAGCTGAATCTCGGGAGGCTTTAGCGGTATTTAAATGGCCTTCAGCCCTGACAATCTGCTCCGGAATCCGTTCGGCTTCTATCTGGAGCTTCGCTACCTGCTCATCAATAACTTTAATTTGGAAGAGAATTTGATACTGGGACTTGGTATCGGGTGTGGACACTGCCTATAAATAGCCGATTTTACTACCGAAGGAAAGGCTTGATTTAAAAGGGTGGAAGAAGAGTCTACCCCAACCCACCTTTGGGAATTCAGCCTAAATACCGATAAGAGAGTCGAACCCTCGTTCGACTTATGCACAAACCTTCTTTGCCTTGGAATCTGCCTCTTTTGGATGGACTCAAAGGGATTGCAGTCCTGATGGTGTTACTCGTGCACTGCTATGATCATGTTTTGTCGAAAAGCGCTCTGAAGCTAGCCTATCCATCTCCTGCTCCCTATCTCACCGCTGGGAAAAGAGGCGTAGAGCTTTTCTTTTTAATCAGTGCCTTTACCCTTTTTCATCGCCTCGGCGAAAGGTTTGCGACCGAAAATTCTCCGCGACTTCGATTCTATATAACCCGCTTCTTCCGCATCTGGCCCCCATGGGCTTTCGCCATTATTTTGGGGACCATTCTCGATCAACACCGCTTCGAAAATCTCGTTATTCATCTTGGTATGGCCTTCGGATGGATCAATGTTCCGCAGATCCTCTTTACAGAGTGGTCTTTATTTGTAGAGGAAATTTTTTATTTCGCATTGCCGTTGATTTTTCCGTTTCTGAAGAATCTAAAATCGATTCTATTTTGTTTGGCAGTTGCACTGATTCCATTATTTATCTGGTCCGATAATGTCGAACTCTTTCGACGCACACTCTTCGATCAGCGAGTTCCCCCTCTTTACCTCTATTCCATTTATGTATTTTTCCTAGGAATCCTGCTCCACCACTTTTACTTTAATCCCAGCTCCCGCGCACATCGTTTCTTATTCTTTCAGCCTAGATTTTGGACGCTAGTTGCGGCCATCGCAATTATAGGCCTTATTCCTCAAAGCAGTTTTCCTGCAACAGTATCGTTAGTTATTTTTTTCATCGCTGCACTCAACACGGCCTCACCTCTTCAATCGGTTTTGTGCAGTCGCCCCTTGATTCACTTGGGAAAGCGTTGTTATTCGATTTATCTCCTACATCCTTTAGTCACGCCCTGGCTCCAAAGTTGGGCCGTTTATCTAGAACCATTTTTTCCATGGGCTCAGCTTGAGATTTCCTTGGCATTAGCCTTTCCCGTTTATGTTTTAATCAATATCATGATGGCAAATGTGACTTATTATTTTCTAGAAATCCCTTCGATTGCCCTGGGCCGCCGCTTGATCCACTCTAAGCCAACGATTTTAACTCGCCTTCACAAGCAGAAACTTCTCTCTGATAGATCTTAATTGACGGGATGGCCACGCCAGTAAGGAATCTACCTTCGGGCTATTGGTAGCGGCTGGCCATGACAGTTTTTTTAGAGACCTCTTACTTTACGAGGATGACGATGAAATCCACCAAAAGAATCGAGTAATGGGCCCACTCAGACTTGAACTGAGGACCTACCGCTTTCATGGCCAGCTGACCATCTCACTTTCTCGCTTCGCTCGGGGCCGACTCCGTCGCTTCTCGCAGCCTTACCATTACGAAGTTTATTTTGCGGGAAGTTCGAGGATTCCAACGATGAAATCCACCAAAAGAATCGAGTAATGGGCCCACTCAGACTTGAACTGAGGACCTACCGGTTATGAGCCGGCTGCTCTAACCGACTGAGCTATGGGCCCAAGTGAAAACTAGTTTTCGATGAAGGCTTTCAGGCGTTTGCTACGGCTCGGATGTCGGAGTTTTCGCAAGGCCTTGGCCTCAATCTGCCGAATACGTTCACGGGTCACGTTAAAATCTTGTCCCACTTCTTCCAACGTATGATCCGAGCTTTCCCCGATTCCAAAGCGCATACGCAATACCTTCTCTTCACGAGGGGTGAGGGTAGCTAACACCTTACGGGTTTGCTCCGAAAGGTTCACGTTGGTCACAGCATCGGATGGTGAGAGCATGGCTTTGTCTTCGATGAAATCCCCAAGGTGTGAATCTTCATCTTCACCGATCGGCGTCTCAAGGGAGATGGGCTCCTTCGCGATTTTCAATACCTTGCGGACTTTGTCCACCGGCATTTCCATCTTCTCAGCAATTTCTTCGGGGGTCGGTTCACGTCCCAACTCCTGAACGAGGTATCGCGAGGTGCGAATGAGTTTATTGATCGTCTCGATCATGTGCACCGGTATACGGATCGTGCGGGCTTGATCGGCGATGGCTCGGGTGATGGCTTGTCGGATCCACCACGTCGCATAGGTCGAAAATTTATATCCACGGCGGTATTCGAATTTATCGACCGCCTTCATCAATCCGATGTTTCCCTCTTGAATGAGATCCAGGAATTGCAATCCACGGTTGGTGTACTTTTTCGCAATCGACACCACTAACCGCAAGTTCGCTTCAACTAATTCCGCTTTGGCGATCTCAGACTTGCGCTCTCCCGCTAGGATCGCTTCATACATGTCCTTGAGTTCGCGACCTTTGAGGTTGGTCTCCGCTTCAATGAGATCAATCTTCTTGATGGCATTATTGATGGCGAGATCGAGTTCTAAAAGCCCGGTGTAATCCAGGCCAAATTTATGTTTGATCTGCTCTTCAAATTTCTTGTTCCGCTTCGCCTCTTTTAAAGTATTCCGGAATTTTCCGATCTGATCGGTTTTGATCTTGGCCAGTGCGTGGTCGATTTCCCGTTCCGCCTCTTCAATACGAGAAACCTGTTGCTTAAACCGGGCGACGATCTTGTTGATGGTCTTCCGGTTGAAATTGATCTCCTGAAAAACAGTAACGATGCTCTTGCGATTGCTGGCCAGTTTCTCTCGGAATTTTTTCCGTTCATTGACGCCTAGACCAGCCTTCAAGAGCTTCTGCTCAACAGCGGTCAGCGATTTTTCAAAACTCTTTACGAGCTTCATCCCTTCCAAAATGCGCTCACGGCATTCGGCCTCGTTCAGCCCGCTCATCTGGTTGTTGGGATCTTTATTCTGTTCCTCTTGAGTCTCTAGAGGTTCCCCCTCTTCTGTGGCTGCGGGTTGTTCGCCCGATTGGGGATCGGCCCCTTCCTCTCCTCCCCCTTCCGATTCCGCTTCACCGCCGCGCACCACGTCTCGCGCACGGAGCTTTCCCTTTTCAATCTTGTCTCCGATGGCAAGAAACTCTTTCACCCCCATGGAGGAGTTTAAAATCACATCCAGAACTTCGGCCTCTCCATCTTCGATTCGTTTGGCGATTTCAATTTCCCCATCACGAGTGAGGAGGGCGACTGAACCCATTTTCTTAAGGTAAAGTCGAACCGGATCTAACCCACGGGCCATGCCCTCATCTTCTTCGGCGGCGGCGGTCGCAGCGGGGGTGGCGCCCCCTTCTGGGGTCGCAGCGGCTGCAGGTGCAGCGGCTGCGGCAGCAGCTGCGGCTTTCTTGATCGCCTTATATTCCTTTTCGTTTTCGACGACTTCGATCGCGTTTTCCTCGATCAAAGTCATGATTTCATCAAGCTGTTCCGTGTCGGAAATATTTTTAGGAAGGCCGTCATTTATCTCTTCGTAAGTGAGAAAGCCTTTATCTTTGCCCGAAGCAATGAGTTTCTGGATCTCTTTCTTCTTCTCAAGCTTTGCCATTAATCAGACTCCCACAGAGGTAAAAACACCAAGGCATATCATGCAGATCAGGAGCTTGTCACGCCGGTTTATCGAGCTGACCCCTGAGCTGGTGCAGTTGTTCCAAAAGCCGTAATTGCTCCCCGCCATCCCCACTTCGACCCGTTAGTTTCACTTGCACCGATAAGGCCTTAATTTGAGCCTCAAGCTTACGTTGTTTCAGCCGTCCCATCAACTGTTCAAAATAGGCTAGGTCAGGACCATTCTCCCCATCTTCTTTAAGCCCCTGTTCGGTCAAAATAGCCCCTAACGCTTCGTCCTGGGTAGTCTGAATGAGCTTACCTACCCCCTCCTGGAACTCCTTTAAGTCCTTTGATCCATGGAGCAGGGTTAAACAGTCTTTCACCCGGGCGTCCTGAATACCAGGAAACCAATCCTCCTGAGGGATCTCTAGGAAACGGGCCGGATTGGAAAGGACTGTCACCAAAAACTCCCGTTCCAGCATGGGAAGCTTAACGGAGCGAGGTGGAGTAAACCGAGCTAGCGTTTTTTGTTGGGGAGGCTGGGATGATTGGGGACGTCTCTGGGAAGAAGGCTCAGAGAGTGCTTTCAGAGTCTCAATCGAAACCTTCATTACGAGCGAAATATCATCCCAAAGGGCAGCCCTTTCCGTTGAATTGCGGGTAGCCACTAAAATAGGTGTTAACATCTCAAGTTGAGCCGCGATCTCTTCCGGGGTCCGGTTTTCGCGCGATGCAAAACTTTTAAGAAGTTTCGTCACATGCCGAGGTGCGGTCGCCACCAATTCGTAAAGAGCAGGGGCTCCATACTTCAGGGCAAATTCATCGGGATCCAACCCTTCTGGCAGAGAAAGATCTCGAGCAATCATGCCTTGTTCTATTAAGAGGTGCACCGAACGGCGCCAGGCATCTTCACCGGCAGCGTCGGGATCGAAGAGGGTAGTCAGTTTTCGGGTGAGGGGGCGAATCGCGCTACAATGCTCTTCGGTCATGGCCGTTCCCATCGTTGCAACGGCATTTTCCACGCCCGCTTCAAAGAGCCCGACTACATCCATGTAACCTTCAACTACCAACAGCTCCCCTTTGAGTCGAATGCCTCGTTGGTTTTCATAAAGGCCATATAAAATTTTCCGTTTTGAAAAGACAGTCGATTCGGCGGAATTTAAATATTTCGGTTGGTCTTCAGGATTCAATATACGCCCGCCGAAACCGACTACCCTTCCCTCCCGATCTCGAATCGGAAATTGGATCCGATGGCGGAATCGATCATAGCCGCCCAAAGTCGATTCCTTCTTCTCCACTACCAATCCGCTTTGCACTAAGAGCTGAAGAGGAAATCCCCGTTTCGTCATCGCGCCTAAAAGTTGGTTCCAACTATTCGGTGCATAGCCAATCTGAAATTGTTTCACCGATTTTTCGGTGAGCCCCCTACCTTTTAAATAAGCGCGCGCGGCCGCAGCTTCGGGAGATTTTTCCAGAACATAGTGGAAATATTTCGCCGCCCAATCCAAGGCTTTATAGATCTGCTCGTCTTGAATGGAGATTTTGGGAGATTGTGGAATATAGGTACGCTCGAGGGTCACCCCGGCTTTTTTAGCAAGCCGCTCCACCGCTTCGGGAAACCGCAAACCTTCAATCGCACTTAAGAAGGTAAAAATATTCCCGCCCTTATGGCAACCAAAGCAGTGAAAGCACTGCTTCATCGGATGAACATGAAAAGAGGGAGTTTTTTCCGAATGGAAGGGACAAAGTCCCGTAAAGCCCTGACCACTTTTTTTAAGGGCCACATATTCACCAATGAGATCCACGATGGAGATCTGATTGCGAATCGATTCTAAAGTCTGCTCTGAGAACATACAAAACGTAACGGAAGTTCAACTGCTCGAGTGATGCCAATTCGGGGTGTTACCTCCACCCACGATGCAGGAATACGGTGCCCTTGGTCAATGATTTTAAATTCCGGTTGATTGAGTCGTAGGCCATTTTGTTTAAGGTCAATCCCCATGCCTTGGCAAAACCGGCCCGGCCCCTCTAGAAGAGGCACTTTTCCTCTTCGGTTTTTCTGGATCTGATCCACTCCAGTCACCGGAATGGCACTGCGAATGAGAACGGCCTCACCTATTCCATGCTCAGCAGTGACAATATTGGCACAAAAGTGAATGCCATAAGAACGATAGACATAACAATGTCCCCCCTCCTCAAACATGATCCGATTTCTTTGGGTTGGGCCACATTGGGAATGGCTCGCAGGATCATTTTGGGAAAGGTAGGCTTCTGTTTCGGTAATCAGTGCGGATAATTTTCCAAAAACAAAAACCTTCCCAATTAAATCACGCGCAACTTTGGCTGTGTCGTGGAGGTAAAAGGCAAGCGATAAAGGTGGAAATTCAAGCGGTGAGCTTTGCTTTGGCAATTTCATTCACCAACCGCCCATCTGCTCTCCCTCCAGCCGCAGCAAGAACCCCTTTCATCACCTTGCCAATATCACCGGCTCCTTTAGCGCCAGTTTCCCCAATCACCTTCACAACCAACTGTTCCAACTCTTCCTTGCTCATCGCTTGGGGAAGATAGGCCTGGAGAATGGAGAGCTCGGTTTTTTCTTTCTCGGCGAGCTCAGGCCGGTTTCCTTTAGTAAAGGCCTCGATCGAGTCTTGGCGTTGCTTAATCAAACTTGAGATCACTTTTAATATTTCCGGTTCGTCCAAAGGAGCACGTTTATCGATTTCCCGTTTTTTGATTTCTGAAATCACGTTCCGAAGCGTGGTGGTGCGGGTGGAATCCTGCGCCTTCATCGCCGTTTTCATTTCATCCTGAATTTTTACTTTAAGATCCATAGGGATGGGGTTTTCCCAAGATTCCCCAAGGCAGTCAAGTAACGGAGTCACCCCACTCCTACTAAAATATCCTCCGGGCTGGTATGGGAGTGGCAGCGTCTCTCGAGTACCAGTTTTAAGCGCCACCCATTCTATTCTTTTGGCTTTTATGCAGCCTCTTCCCGCAATAAGAAAATAAAATCCCGAAGCGATCTCAGAAGTTGCTCCGGGTTTTTGTTTATGAAGAAAACCCCACATTTCATTCAATATTGATCCCATTTTCATTTCTCATCTTTTCCATTTCCTCAGTCGATTAAAAATGAGGGGGATAGAATGCGGAATTTTTACTTTTTATGCTTTGCCGGATTGATAACCAACACTTTATTTGGGGCTGCTACTGTGCCAACGAGTACACAGACGGACGGTTGGAATACAACTCCTGAGACCACGACTCCTCTTATCCCTACCGATGCGACATATAATCCGACAACTCCAATCATTCTTACAACTACCCCGCCAGTTCAAATTCAACCCGTTGAAACCCAACCACTTGAGCCCATTACGACTCCAATTTACTCATCCCCATTGCCGACCTCCTCTCTTCCTGACCCCATCACCACTCCAATCTACTCATCCCCATTGCCGACCTCCTCTTTTCCTGATTCTTTACCCATCTCTTCAATTCCCGATAATACTCCCATCTCCATTACACCGGATAATCCACCCCTTATTACCGATTCAGTCCCGACTGGAACCCAATTTTGTTATCCTCCGATAATGTTGTTCGACGGCTATACCCAAGAGAATCTTCCCTCTTCCATGCAAGTTACCCAAGCGACTGAATGGGGATTGGTTGATCAGGGAAGCAGTTACCTCGTCTCCTATTCCTATTTCCCAATCGATTTTTGTCGTTATAAACAGATTAAGATCGCTCCGCCGTTGATTTCTCGCGAAGGAGTCTATGCTTCCTCTGCTCCCGATTATCAAATAGGAGTCGATATCATTCCTGTTTATGAAGGCCATCCCGAGGATCCCATGTTGCCTCCCGTTCCATCCCTCACCTTTTATCGAGGAGCGGTCTATGTAATCAGTGCAGAAACCCAAGAGGGGAGCTGGGAACACTTTGAAGTCTCTTACGGCACGAGTATCAATGAAGCCACTTGCACTAATGGAACCTGCGGGGGAGGAGCTCAAAACGCCCCGCACAACCCCTATGCGTTCATTCCTGGAGGCCCCTGCGGGATTACCCATGGGGTTAGACGGACAGAGATAGCCTTTAATGCGCAATACTATATAGGAAATCAATATCCAGAACGGGCGGATGATGCAGTCATTGCCGATCGAGCCTATTTCGAAGGTAAAATGGCGAGCCAAAATATTCTGACGCACGCAGAATATAACCCAGGAAGCGCCACCTCCGCAGCTTTATCGATTTTGAAAGTGGTTAATTCGGCAGCCAATCCTACCTTTGCCTTTATGAGCCATGGAAATAACTCCATTTACAAATTCCGCGACTTCACTCAATTGGATCCAGAGTTTTATGAAAAGGCACTGAACGCAAGCCTCTTTGTGGACAATGCAAAAATCTATTTCACCGATTTTTTCCCCAAGAATAAAATTATCCCACGAATGGATTTCACGAGCTGTTGTGCCGCCAATAGTACGTTGGATAAAAACGGGAAAGTGGCAGAACTCCTTAAAAAATTAACCTTTCCCGGTTCACCCATCCAGATGGCCTGCGGATCCACAAAACAATTTATGAATCACGCCACCGGCTTTTCCCGTTCGAAGACAGACAATAAATATGTCAAAGAATCGCTCACCCCTGATCGGGTTACATTTTCTTACGAAGCGTATACATGGATATGCCATCAACCAAGTGATAGCTGTGTCGATGGATGGTTTAAAAAAGAGAGCGATCCAGCGAATCCGCCTGATTTGCAGACCTATCTAAATAATTCCGGATCCACTCCACTGGACAGACAAAATTGCGAAGAAAGTATTAAAAGCCGGTGTCTAGAAATGATCCGCCTCGCCAACATTCCTATACCCCCTATCTTTCAAGTAGAGGTCATTGAAGGATATAAGAAAGCGATACCGGTGTATTGTAAGGACTTTATTCTCAGTAATAAAAAATAAAGAGCTAGTTGAAGGCGTAACGAACAGGACGCTTTAAGGAACGCTTTTGGGCGGCAATCGATTTCTTCTTGCGCCGAATGGAAGGTTTTTCGTAATGCTCCCGTTTCTTCACCTCGGCCAGAATCCCTGCCTTTTCGCAATTCTTCTTAAATCGGCGAATCACCATCTCAATTGCATCGGTATCACGTACTCTTAATCCTGGCACTGTTTCAATCCTTTCGTCTGTTAAAGCGCCCCGATGCTACACAGAGAGGCAAATAGCCGTCAATCCCTATTTCCACAGGGCTAGAGTCGCAATCTCTTGTTGGGAAGCGCTTCTGCGAAAGTGAAACAATGAAAAGGGGCCCCCTATTAGGATAACTGACATCCATGGCTGATCCATGTAAAATAAAGAGATAATTTAAAAACCTGTGAAACACCTTACCAGACAGCTCAGCACGAGTGGAATGACCCTCCTCGGCGTCATCGTTTTCTCTACAATTGGGGCTATGATGGCCTATTTTCTCACCACGAGTCTGATGATGAGCTCTCGCCAGCAACGTAATTTAGAGATACGGGGGGAGCTGGATGGGGTTCGAAGGCATTTACTGGAGAGCGGGTTCGATTGCATGGCCACCTTAAACCCCTTTTGCAACACGGGCACCCCGAATCTATGCGACGGTGGAGAGATCCCAGAATGTCCGCAAGGCGCCAATGCCTCCATCGAGGTTAAGGGAAGAAATGGAGCCACGCTCATTGGTGCCGGAGGAACTCAATTTGGAGATTGGTCCCTTCTTGCTGACTGTGAAGAGAAAAAAGGGATTCGGGTCTTGGCGGTAAAACCAAAACCAGGCAAAGCAGCGACTTCAACAACCCCGTCCGACTTCCAGCCGGATCCCTTAGTAAAATCGCAAGTCTATGATCGCAATCATCCAAGGAGCGACCTGTTCCGAAGTTCAGGCAGTGCGCCCTGCACCAGTTTCTTTGGCGGAGGCGGGGGCATTTCAACTTGCCAGCCTGGACAGATCATCACGGGAGTCGATTTTTCCTCGGGGACATTGTCCTGTGGACCTGCTCCGGTTGCTCCCCCGTCTTCAGGTGGATCCGCCGAGTTACCCACCGGCTGTACAAATCGGGCGACGATTAAATTTGATGGGAGTAAATGGGTTTGCCAGCCGGCTCCAACCTATGCCCAAAACTATACGACAAAATTAAATATTTTCGGCGGAGGTAGGACCGCACGAGTAGACTGCCAATGCGATCTCGTTTCTCCCCCTAGCTGCTCTCACACTTATTCATCGTGGTTAACCCCAGTACATTTACAGGTTACGAGTGACAAACGTGGGTGCGAAGCTGCTTGGGTGCATAATGGAAAATTCGCCACGCCCTTCTCGATTCCCTCGGTTACAGCTACCTGCACCTGCTATAAAAATAATTAAAAGCTCCCTCAACTCTAGAACTTGAACCGGTAAGGGAACATCGATCAGGGCGCAATAACATTCAGAGACGGGAAATAGGACTGATATCGATGCTTATCCCTTGTAATGAGCCCAGTCCCTAAAATCGCAGCATGGGCACCGATGTAAAAATCGGGCAGGGGTGAATGTCGTGTTCCCTTTTGTTTGCGGTATTTCAAGAAACACTTGCCCGCTAAAAATGCTGCTTCCCATGGAAGAGATAATCGGGCAAAGAAGCGAGGCTCAAGAATAGACTCAAGTTCTTCAATCTCATCAAATCGGATTGAAATCTCTGCATAGATAATCGGATTAATGGCGAGCAAGTATTTTTCAGCATAGGTGGCTAATGTGTGGGAGGACCATTCAAACCATTTTGGATCTTCAGTCAAAACATCCAGAATGACACTGCTATCTACTAGAATTGTGAGCTTCACCCTATTTCCTTGTGAGCGCCAAGATCTCATCGGTGGACATTTTAATCGAACCTTTTCCTCGAAGGGAATCGATCAACTGCTTGCCTCTCGCACCCACCTCCCCCTTCTTGGTAGCCACCTTTTTTAAAATCACGTTCCCGTCTTTTAGGGTGAACTCCACTTCCGTGTGTGGCAAGAGATGGAGAGATTCCCGAATGGATTGAGGAATAGTGACCTGGCCTTTAGAAGTGATGCGACTGGTATTACTCATACCAGTAATACTACTACATCCTTAAAACGGGGTCAAATTGACTCCATTCCACCCCTATGCTCTAAAGGCCGGCTATGGAAAACGAGTTGCTGTTGTTCGTGATGGGCGTTGTTTGTTTGGTCTGTTTAGGGCTTGAAAAAAGGGTCGCATGGGTGGTCCACGTCAGTGGAGTCTGCCTCATTATTATGGTAGCCCTCCTGCTAGCCAGCGTCGGGCTGATTCCCAATAACCACCCCCTTTATGACCTGCTCTCAGGCCCCAATATCCCGATTGCCATCGCGCTGATGGTCTTTGCCCTCAACCTGGATGACATCCTTACCCTACCCAAGAGCCTGCTCATTATTTATGTCATTGGGATTATCACCTCCATCATCGGATCGGTGACCTCGGCACTGATTGCCGCCCCCTCTTTAGGGGCAGCTAACGCCGCTAAATTGGCTGCCCAATTTGCCGCAAGCTACATTGGGGGTGGCGAGAATTGCGTCGCCATGAAAAAGATCCTCGATATCCCGAATGAACTCTTTGTGGCCGGTTTTGCCGTCGATAATGTGCTTACCAGCATCTGGATGGTGGCAACGATCGTGTTTGCCAGGATTGCTCCCACAGAAGGCCAGACTGCAGGAAAGACCACTGGTAAGGATGCCCCTGCTTCAGATGGCCAAGTAACCACGTTGGTGGATGTGCTTTTTAGTATTACCCTGGCCCTATTCTCAGTTTTGGCTTCCCGCTTTCTCTCAAAACACGTGGGGCTGATGCACCCTCTCCTATACATCACCCTCATCGCCTTTGGTTTGAGCCAGAACAAGCTGGTCCGGGAACACCTGCGTCCCTCTTACCTCTTAGGGACCCTTTTCTTCGCCCCCTTCTTCTTTTCCATTGGAGCCATATCTGACCTAAGAACTCTCGCCGACCTGCCCATAGCGGTCGCTGTAATGCCGACGGTGGTGGTAGCTATTCATGGGCTTCTGATATATGCCTTAGGGTGGATGTTGAAGATCTCCTCATACGAGACCTCCCTTGCTTCTCAATCCCTCATTGGTGGACCGGCAACAGCTGTGGCCTTAGCCCAGGTTAAAAACTGGAAGGCCGGCATCTCGATGGGGCTGATTATTGGTCTGGTGGGTTATGCGACGGCCAATTTCTTTGCGATGGGAGTTTACCACCTCTCTCTTTATTTGATTGAAAGGGGGAGCCATTGAATTATTCCTGGGTGAATCATCCTCTGAACATTCCCATTGCTCATCACTACCCTTCTTTTCGCCCAGAGGAACTTTCCCATTTACAGCGTCAAAGCGAGGTTCGGGTTGTCAAACCTTCAGCTCAAATTGCGATTGAAAACCGCTATTTTCAGGGAAAACTCAAAGGAAGCTCCCCTCATATTTTTGCAAGGGAGTCGGTGGTGAATGCACTTACTCATGTCTGCTCTCTCTTGCCTGAGGGTTATGGCCTTTCTATTTTTGATCTTTTTCGATCGCGCACAACTCAACTGGCTCTTTTTGATCAGATTTTAAAAGAGGTAAAGGAACGCAATCCGAATCTTTCCGAAAATGAAGCTTGGACAAAAACCCGAACCTATGTTGCGCATCCTGATGAGGTGAGTCGCTTCACCATCTCTCCACACAATAGCGGGGGAGCCATCGATCTCACCCTCACCTACCAAGGAAAAGTGGTGGACATGGGCGGAGAATTTGATGAACCCACCGAACGATCCACTACCCTCTTTTTTGAAAACCCGAAAAATAAAAACGAATTTGATGAAAGCAAATGGGAAAATTGCCGACTCCATCGACGCATTCTCTTTAATGCCATGATCAAAAGCGGGTTTGTAAACTACGTCGAAGAATGGTGGCACTATGATTTAGGTGACTGCATCTGGGCCCAGGAGAAAAAATCTCCTTGGTGGTATCCCTCGATGGAAGAGGAGGTCGAACAACTTGCGCGGCGTTTATAGCCTCAAAACTCTTAGCTTCGATGGAACAGCTCCTTTATATACAAAGGTTTTAAGAACCTTTTCTTCTTTGGTCTTCGTACTCAATATTCTCACCATCATCTCGATCGCGCTTATTTTAAGAAGGAGTTATCCAGCGGAAAGTTTCAATGCGATCCTGCGTCTTTTTGCATTCAGTCTCGGACTCTATTCTATCGCCTGTATTTTGATTGTTGGAGTTTTAGTAAAAAGCGGCTATCAACCCCTAAGTCGGATCATCGAGTGGGTCAATCGCGCCGACAGTTTGGAAACGGTTGCCCTTCCCGAAAACACCTCCCGTGAAATCCAGGAGGTCCACCAGATCCTGAACGCGACCCTTGAACGATTGAGCCGCATGCAATCGGAAATGGTGCAATCAGAACGGCTTGCCGCCATTGGAAAAACTACACAGATGATTGCCCATGATATCCGCAAACCCTTTACTGCCCTGAAGATGGGGCTGATGGTTTTGGACAGTGAAACGGAACTGGAACAGATTCGGGAGCAGGCCAAATCGCTTTCCATGGAAGTTTCAGCTGCCATCCAGTCAGTTGAAACGATGCTCGCTGAGATCATGGATCTGGGAGGCGCTTCGCTCTCTCTAAAACCTCAGAGCGAATCGCCCATTACTTCGATTGAAGCGGCACTTGCAGAAGCTTTTCGTTTTAAGACAGGCTTAGAGATCTCCCTTTCCTATGATTTTAAGCACACCCGCACCCTCTGGGTGGATGTCCCGAAAACGGGACGAATCTTTTCGAATCTGGTTGAAAACGCCATTCAAGCCACCGGCTCTACGGGTCGGATTTGGTTCCAGACGAGTGACCTTGAGATTTCAGGAAAACATTGGGTGGAAATCAAAATCGGCAACACCGGACCTGCCATCCCTGCGGAACAATTAAAACAGATCTTTGAACCCTTTTTCACCCGGGGAAAAAAGCGCGGCATCGGACTCGGACTTGCGATTGCCGCTCGGATGGTCACGCTCCATGGAGGAAAGATACAGTGCCACTCCCGGGAAGGCTTCGGAACCGAATTTATCGTCAAACTGCCTGCCAGCGATCTACTCGATACAAGAGAACCATCCCTTCCTGGCCACAGTTCACAACTTAAGAGGCATAATCCACTCGTCGAAGAAAAAGATGCCGATCGGAGACTCCTTTCTTACCAAACCCGGATTCGTAAACAGATCGAAGAGAGAAAGGAAAAGGCCCGCATTTTGGTCATTGACGACGAGAGTATCTACCTTCGTGGCGTTGAGCGCCTGATCGAAAAAGACAAGCAACTGGAAAATTGTTGCGAATTCACCGGTATCGGTTCTGCAAATGAAAGCCTGCCACTCATCAAAAATTTAAATCCCGATTTAGTGATCTGTGACATTGACCTTGGCCCCAATAACGAAGATGGTTACGCCGTTGTCAGTCGAATGAGAAAAGAAGGATTTAACGGCATGATCTGTATGCATTCCAACCGCAGCCACCCCCATGATTACCGTAGAGCGATCGATGTGGGGGCCAATACATTTCTCCCTAAACCCTTAAGTCATGTTCACTTGATGGGACTCATCGCTGATTCAATCGATGGAGGTAGCCATGTTTAGTACTTTCGGCCAAGGCATGATCTACGTTTTGATTTCTGCTTTTAGTTTTGGCACTCTCGGCCTTTTCACCCGCATTGCCTATCAATCGGAAATGAGCGTTCTCTCCGCACTCACATGGAGATTTTTGGTGGCAGGTTTCCTATTGTGGCTTTGGGACATGAAAAAACGCAATCCGATCTCCCCAACCCATTTCAGAGCCTCCCTCTTGATGGGGGCGATTGGATACACCGGCCAGGCAGGTCTTTTTTTCCTTGCTATCTATCGACTGAACTCTGGGCTAGCGAATGTACTGCTCTTTACCTATCCGGTGATGGTCACTTTGCAAGATGCCATTCTCAAGAGAAAACTTCCTCGTGCCTCTTTCTTGGTAGTCCTTGCAATCACGGCAATAGGTTGCCTCCTCACTCTGCAGCCTGAAACCGGTAGCATTGATAAGTTAGGCATCTTAGCCGGCTTAGGAGCGGCCATTTGGTATTCGGTCTATCTCAACATAGGCGCTCGCCTTGTCAAAGGCTGTCCGCCACTGAAAGTGACCACCTATGTTTGCATTGGCGCCGCCGCAGCCCTCATCTTTTATCAATTGTTTATTCTGAATACTTTCTACATCCCAAGTGAATTGAAAGCTTGGATTGCCGTCTTTGGTATGTCGATCTTAGGAACCATTATTCCAGTCATCACCCTTTTTGAAGGAATGGCACTCATTGGAGCGGCGGAAGCTTCGATTATATCGACCATTGAACCGGTCATTACCGTATTACTGGGTTATTATTTTTTAAATGAAACACTGGCCCTGTGGCAGGGGATAGGCATCTCGATGATCGTCGGATCGATCCTTTGGCTCCAGTGGCACCAAAAGGGAGCACGCACATGACCGGAACCTATGCAATGTGGAATGGAGAACGAGGAGAACTGGAGAAATTACAGATTCCTGCGATGGACCGCTCCCTCTTTTTTGGTGACGCCGTTTATGAAGTGATCCGCATCTACAAAGGAAATCCGTTTCTCTTGAAAGAACACTTGCAACGGTTAGCGAGAAGCCTCGATTCTCTTCGGATCCAATGCAATCTGAACCGATTTGAAACCAGATTAAATACATCTCTTGCTGAAGCTGGAGTTCAGGATGGCTACATCTACTGCCAAATCTCAAGAGGCTCAGCACCTCGCAATCATCTTTTTCCACCTTCACATGTAGAAGCCAACGAATTGATTTATGTACAGGCCTTTGAACGGGATCCCCATTGGAACACTCGGAAAACAGGAATGGCCGTCATCACCCATGAAGATATTCGTTGGGCCCGGCGGGATATAAAAACAGTCAACCTGCTGGGAAACTGTTTGGCCAAACAAGCAGCGGCCGAAAAAGGATGTGAAGAGGTGATCCTGATTGAGAAAGACGGCACCGTCACCGAAGCGGCCAGCAACAATGTTTTTATCGTAAAGGATGGAAAGGCCATCACTCGTCCTTTAAGCTATTCGATCCTTCCCGGAATCACTCGTGCTTTTGTCTTGGGGCTAGCAAAAGAACTATCTATCCCAACGGAAGAAACCCTTTTTAACCAAGACCAGCTCCGAAACGCCGATGAAGTTTTCATTACCGGCACCTTTTCGGAAGTGTTGGGAATCACCCAGATGGATCAAAAACCTGTCAGCAATGGAATGATTGGACCCATTACCGCTAAACTTGCGGCGGCGTATCGAAACCATTATCTATGAAGCTTCTCGTATTAGACGATGATAAATGGATCCGTGCCGGCTTCGCTGCCTTCCTCAAAACCAAATATGAGGTGGTGCAAGCGGCAAACTATTCCGAAGCCATTACCGCCATTGAATCACAACCCGAAATTAATGGAGCCATTGTTGATGTCGATCTCAGCGATCCCCAACATGACGGCTTCGATTTTTTGAAAAAATTCAAAGAAAAGTGGCCAGAGCGTCCCGTCATTATGCAATCGGGATTTGCCGACGATGCAACTTTAAATAAATGCCAACAACTGGGAGCAAGTGACTATTTCGTAAAGCCTCCTGATCTCAACCTCCTCCTCTCCAAATTAAATTCTCTCCTTCATTAACTTAAACAACGCGATTGCCGTGTCGGCTTGCCGGTCTCCTCGCAATGACGAATGTGTTGTCATTGCGAGGAGACCAAAGGGCGACGTGGCAATCGCGTACTATACGAGCAATGACAGCACTCGAATTGTTCGATTATACTTTTTCACATGAAAAGAATGCTGCTGGGTATCGCACTTTTGCTATCACCCATTTACGCAGAGAAGGTGTACGAAACTTCTCCTTGGCTAGATGGGGGAATTACAGCCGCGGGGGCGGCTGCTTCGATTATTCCTTATGCCTTTGCCTCTAAGTGGATCAACAAACGCTGTCCCTGTAATCCCAACGAAATTAATGGGATCGATCGCGGAGTCGTCGGAAATCATAGCGACTTTGCCGCCACTACAAGCGATCTCCTATTGGCCGCCGCGATTTTAGGACCTCCTACGGCCAACTATTTCGATCTGGGTTGGAGTGAAGCGCTTTACCATGACACCTTTGTCTATGCTGAAACCCTCATGACTGCGGCGGGTCTGGTATCGATTGTAAAAGCGATTGCTCAACGACCCCTGCCTCGCACCTATGAAGGTGATCCTGTCGCTATTCAAAGCGAAGAGGGGTATCGCTCCTTTTACTCCGGCCACGTTACGATGACAGTAGCGGCTCTGAGTGCCGCCTCGTTTACAATAGACCGTCGATATGGCGAGAGTTTTTGGCCCTGGGTCACCACCTTTGGTGTTGGGACCGCTGTCGCTGCGGGGCGGGTACTTGCGGGAAACCATTTTTATACTGACGTGGCGGTGGGAATGGGGATGGGGGCTCTCGTGGGAACTCTAATTCCCCATTTTCACACCGTGACTGGCGGAAAAATATCATTACTGCCTTATGACGATGGATTTCTGCTGACTTGGGGAACCCGTTTGTGAAAAATCAGTCTTTTCTGAAACGTTTTCGTTTTGCGTTGGCTGGGTGGCGGCATGCCTTTCGAGCAGAAAAGAGTTTCCGTTCTCAGGTTCTCTTTGCGCTCGGTGCGATGGTGTTACTAATCTACTTTCGTCCCGATCCGATTTGGTGGGCACTCTTTTCATTTGCAATCGGATCCGTTTTATCAGCTGAACTATTCAATACCGCCCTCGAAACGATCTTAGATCTTCTTCACCCCAACGAACATCTTCATGTTAAAATTGCTAAAGACTGTGCTGCCGGGGCGGGTATGATTTTTAGTGTCGTGGCCCTTGTGATTTTATTTTTTTTTCTTATCCATCTATGCAATGGCTGATTCTAACTCTGCTGTTTTGTCCTCTCTTAAAGGCAAATGACATTACAAAAATCGCTCCAGCAGACTTTGTAAAGTTGATGCGGACTTCGATCTTCTCCGAGAATCGAGTGGCCCAACGTTTTTATGAAAAAAAAGGACCCCTTACTTGCACCATGATTACCCGACACCTGCTTCCCACTGAAGCCCAAGACGCCTGTTTTGATTGCACCAGGGATGTTCATCTTTCTTTGAAGGCGCAAGGGTATGATCCTGCCAATTTTAAGGAGGTGGGCTTCAGCGAGCCGGTTCTACCTGGAAAAGGCGATCTCTTTATTGGCTCGAATGTGCCTGGACATCTTTTCACCCTCGTTCGATTAAAAACAACCGACAATCAAACTGTTTTTGTAGCAATCGACCCCACCTTGAATCAATTCGCTGCAGAACCTTTCTATGATTTCCTCAAAAAAATATCGATAGGCCAAGGTATGCTGCAGGAACTGAGAGCTTTTGGCTTTTGGGTTGTCACCCCAGAAAGATACCGTTTTTTGCACCAAACCTTTAAAAAAACGGGGGGCAGATTGGTCAAAGAGGTTCCATTCGAAAAACTGGAAGAGCATTTTAACGGCTTGCCACAGGTAGAATGGAAGACGCGACTCGATTATCCTAAAGATATTTCCCAAGACTCCTTTTTCCAATTCCATCGCTCACTCGATGGTAAGCAGATAGAAAAAAGAATCAAAACATTCAACAAAGATATTCCATTTCCTGCCATTCAGGGGGTGGACGATAACGCGCAAAGCAATCGACTTATCTGGCCCACCCCTCCGAAATGACGGTTAGGGATTAATAATCCGGGTTGTGCCACACTTTAGCAGCCTTCGAACAAGCACGACGAATGAAGGCGATGTCCCATCGGAAAGCTCTGGTGTTATTACCAAAAATTTTAGCTTCCTTCTCACGAGAACGGATGCAATCATAAAGACGTACATCCGGTACGCAGGTATCTAAATTGAGTGGAGCCCCGGCCGTCAAATCATTGCTCACATATCTCGTACAGCTGATTAATTCATCGGCTTGAACGAAAGAAATTGGCATCAAGAGTGCCGTCAAAACAAAAAACACATTAACCCTTTTTTTCATGGTCATTTCCTCCTCATGAGTTAAACTCCCCGCCCATTCGCCCTCTTATCCATGATTCAATTTTAGGGTGCAATGAGACGAAGTCAGATTCTGGTCTGTCGTGATCCGCAGGTTAGGGTCAATCGATCCACATAGCATCGCCGTAACTATAGAAACGATATCTCTCAGCGATGGCGACTTGGTAGGCTTCGTGCGCGAGCTCCTCACCCAACAACGCACACACCAGTACAAACAGACTGCTCTTTGGAAGATGGAAATTAGTAATCAGGCTTTGGACCACTTGAAAGGAATATCCCGGATAGATGAAGATATCGGTGCGGCCCCGGAGTTTTTTTAACTGGCTTGCTTCTAAAGCCCTCAAAGAGGTCGTGCCCACAGCGATGGGTTTCCCCGTTTGAATTTCATCTACCGTCGATTTCGGAATCTCGTAATGCTCTTCATGCATCTGGTGCATTTGGATGTTTTGGACTTGAATCGGAGAAAAAGTTCCATAACCCACGTGCAAGGTGAGGGGTAAAATCGGAATTCCTCGATTTCGAAGTGCGGTAATTAATTCCGGAGTAAAATGAAGCCCAGCAGTGGGAGCAGCCACCGAACCTTCCTGTTCCGCAAAGTAGGTTTGATAGTCCTGTTTATCGGCTTCGGTCGATTCCCGTTCAAGGTAAGGTGGAATCGGCATCTGCCCCATTTGCCAGAGCCAATTCCGAAAATTGTCCCGATGACGATCTAAAAATTTAACTGTAAATCGTTCGTTATCGCGGCTCACCTTTGCAATAGTCCCATCGGTAAATTTAACTTCGAGAGAAGTTTTTATCTTCTTTCCGGGGCGAACCAAGCATTTCCACTTCAAGCAATCTTCGGAAATCTGTTCAAGCAACAACAATTCAAACGAACGTTTCCCATCACTCGCAAAAAGACGAGCCGGCAAAACTTTGGTGTCATTGATGACCAATTTATGGTTGGGTAGAAGCAGGTTTTTAAGCTCATCAAAGCGATGATGGCTGATCTTTCCGTTGTTCCGATCTATCCTTAAAAGCCGGCAGTGATCGCGAGGCTCCATTGGATGAGTAGCAATGAGCTCCTTAGGGAGGGAATAATCAAATCGACTGAGATCCACAGACTGGCGGTGTATCTCAGCTGCGATTGGGATGCAATAGGATGGCGAGGGTGGAGTCGGGGTAGTAGTACTTTAAGATCTGGATGTGCCCTTTCCCTACTTGGGCAAGGTAGCGTGCCCCCCATTGGCACATGCCAACCCCATGGCCAGCCCCAATTCCCTCGATTTTGACCTCTCCCCCATTGACCTGCCAGTTGAAGCGGGTGCTCTTGATGCGGGTATAACCGAAGCGCTGCCGGAGCTGTTCCGATGAAAAGGCGAGTTTTTTATCGTTGGCCAGGACCCTTAATTCCGCGACCCTTCCCGAGGGGCTCCGCTCACTGAAGAGCTGAAATGCCTTCGTAAACGGAATCTCTAAAATACGGAAAAAATCGAATAAGGAGATACGAGCTTCCCAGGTAAAGGGATGGCGTTGGCAGTATGGGCAGATGACCCGCGCATGGGAGGGTTTATGTCGATTCCAAACTTTATCGGCCGTTTCGGTCATTCCACCGCAACGGGAATGGAAATAGGCCTTGATCGGTTTGCCATTATGACTCAGGTAAACGCCGCGAGTTTCACGGACCGCCTGATTGGTTTTCGGAGTTTCGGCGCTCGCCCCTAAATAGACCTGATCTTGAGTGCCACTGGCGAGGTCATATTCCAGATGACGCGGATTGCGTTTCATGAAAAGGGCGTAGGTCCGGGCCGCTATCGCTTGTGCCTTCAATGCACTCAATTCCCAAGATGCGTTCATCTCTCCTGCCAAAATTCCAGAGATGTAATCTTCGAGAGAAAGGATGTTGATCACCTGAATCCGCTGATCTTGAACGTTGACCTTTATGATTCCTCTATAGGTACGTCCCTGATAATCGACTCCGGTCTCTGTTGAACTGCCATTTTTGAGGATCAGAGTGCGTGGGGTAAAGCCGGTCCGGGCGCTTAAGATAAGGGTCTGTTTCAATTCATTCCATTGCTCACCATCGGTCGACGCAACTAGTCCCCCCTGAGGAATGCGGAAGGTCACAGGGCCGGGGGTGGTTTCTAGGAGAACCCTGATAGGTGTGCTAAAATTGGGGAGAGACGCTCCAATCGCCATAGAGGAAATAATAAAAGAAAAAGCGACTACAAATGGTATTTTTCTGTAGTGCGTCATTTACAGAATTTGGCCTAGGATTTGAGTTGAGTTGAATTAGGAAGCTTTTTCTATTCTACCATGGGTGCCATCCTGAACCTTTTCTCACTGCATAAACTATTTGTTTTTCTCCCGCTCTTTGCCCAATCTCCTGACTGGAATACCAACAACGATCTGCGTTTAAGATTGGGAGATAACGAACAGGAGCGGCTCACCACCTCTTTAAATTTTTGGGATCTGGTTCCCCGTCCCCATCAAAAAAAATCGGTTAAAAACCAACGCACCTTTAAAATCATGATCGATGCCGGACACGGCGGAAAAGACACCGGCGCCGTGGGGATGTACGGCATTCAGGAAAAAAACCTTGTTTTAAAAATCGTTGGGCTCGTTAAAGATCGAGTGGAGCGCAGCATGAAAGAGCGCGGATTATCGGCGCAGGTACTTGTCACTCGCGATCGGGATGAATACCTTACTCTCACCGAGCGCTTCCGGCGGGCGAATGACAGAGAGGCCGATCTCTTCATTAGCGTTCATGCCAACACATCCGAATCTCCCAAACCCCATGGATTTGAAGTTTATTTCCTCAATGCCGAGGCGAGTGATAATCGAGCCAAAGCTCTCGCCACTCTAGAAAATGCGGAAGTGGGGGAAAAAGTAATTAAATCGAAAGTGCTTTCAATGCTCTCCGATGTTCAGATGAGCCAACATGTCGTGGGCAGCAGCCATGCCGCCGAGGCCATGCATGAAGCGATGGAGCGGCAAATTCGCCCCAATGGGACTGGGGTTCGGCAGGCACCCTTTACGGTGCTTGCTGGAACCACCATGCCCGCACTTTTGATCGAAGTGGGGTTTATCAGTAACCCCTATGAAGCGAGCCTTCTCACAAAACCCCTCTACCTAAAACGGCTGGCCGGTGCTATAAGCACAGGCATTATTGAATTTTTATTAGGAAAGAAATTAGGTTAAAAAGCCGTGATCATTCGTTCTGATGCCAGACTTGCCAACCAATTGCGCCCCGTGCGCGTTACCCCCAACTTCCAAAGGGCCGCAACCGGCTCCTGCCTCTTTGAACTGGGCAACACGAGAGTGGTTTGCAGTGTCATGATCGACGATTCGGTCCCTTCTTTTTTAAAGGGGAGTGGCAAGGGGTGGCTTACCGCCGAATACAACATGCTCCCGGCCTCTTCCACCCAGCGGATCCAACGGGAACGATTTAAAGTAGGTGGACGAACTCATGAAATCCAACGGCTCATTGGCCGAACCCTGCGAACCGCAGTAAATATGAATGCTTTAGGAGAGCGTTCCATGCTCATTGACTGCGATGTGATCGATGCCGATGGCGGGACCCGTACCGCTTCGATTACCGGCGCCTATATCGCGCTTGCTTTAGCGACTAAAAAACTGGGATTGAATGTTTTAAAAGATCCGGTGGCGGCGGTATCGGTTGGAATGGTCCGAGGAACCCCCTGCCTTGATCTCCATTATGACGATGATAAAGCGGCCGAAGTGGACATGAATGTCGTCATGAACTCCAAGGGGCAATTCATCGAAATCCAAGGAACCGCGGAAAGCGCCCCCTTTGATCGCGCCCAACATGATCAACTCCTTCAGCTTGCCGAAAAGGGGATCCGGGAACTTTTTGAGCAGCAACAAAAAGTACTCGCCGGCTAATGTTTCTTTTAGCGACTGAGAATCAGGGAAAACGGAAAGAATTCGAAGCCCTTTTTCCCGGTCTAATCTTTCCCATCCGCCCCAACTCTCCCAAAGTGGTTGAGGATGGAAAGACCTACCAAGAAAATGCCTTGAAAAAAGCGGTGGCCTATTTTGAAGCCTTTCGGGTTCCAGTCTTAGCCGACGACTCCGGCATTGAGGTCGCCGCTTTGGATGGAAAACCGGGACTCCATTCAGCCCGCTTTGGAGGAGAGGCTATTAGCTGGCCGGAGCGCCGGCAACTGCTGCTTAATGCATTGGCTTCCCACTCCAATAGAATTGCCCTGTTTCGGGCCGTCCTTTGCTATTACGACGGGAAAAGGACACCCATCTTCGCGGAAGGCATTGTCAAAGGGAAAATCCTAGATAAGGACGAGGGAAAAGAGGGCTTTGGCTATGATCCTATCTTTTATTCCTTAACCCTCCAAAAATCCTATGGTCTAGCTACTTTCCAGGAAAAATTGCAGGATTCCCACCGGGCTAAGGCCGCCCAAAAGCTCATCACTTTGCTTGACCATCGATAACGCGGACGGTAGCTTCCTATGTTTACCGATTCTCATGATTTTGGGCCCAGGTAGCTCAGTCGGTAGAGCAGAGGATTGAAAATCCTCGTGTCGGCGGTTCGATTCCGTCCCTGGGCATTCAATTCGCCGAAGGCGAATTGAATGCTTAAGGATTAATCCTTAAGCCTTAACCCTAATGCGGCCGATACCGCCCATACACCTTCTCTAGCGTCTCAATAATCTCACCCAGAGTCACGTACCCCTTCACACTCTCAAAAATAGAGGGCATGAGATTCCTATTTTCCTGGGCCGCTTTGCCTAAGCCACTTCTCAACTCCTCAACTTTTTTATTATCTCTTCTCGCCCTTAACTTCTTCAATCTCTCAACCTGTTCCTTCTCAACCTTCGGATCTATCCGCAACACTGGGAAAGTCTCATGCTGAGTATTTTGAAACTGATTCAACCCCACCACAATCCGTTTCTTCTGCTCAATCTCCATTTGATACTGATAGGCCGCCTGCTGAATGAGCCCCTGCTGCCATCCCTTTTCAATGCAGGCGACGACCCCACCGCGCTTTTCGATCTCGGCGATCATTTCGCCAGCTTCTTTTTCGATCCCATCCGTCATTGTCTCAATGGCGTAAGAACCTCCCAATGGATCTACAATCTGTGTAATGCCCGATTCATAGGCAATCACCTGTTGTGTGCGCAATGCTAATTGGGCCGCCGTTTCCGTCGGTAATCCCAAAGCTTCATCCCGTGAATTGGTGTGGATCGATTGCGCTCCACCTAAAGCAGCCGCTAAACATTGCAATGTCACCCGTACCAAATTGGTATCGATCTGCGAAGCGATAAGCGTACTCCCGGCCGTTTGAGCATGGAACCGTAACAACAAAGACTTCGGATCTTTTGGGGCATACCGCTCCTTCACCAACTTCGCCCATAAACGCCGAGCGGCCCGGAACTTCGCCACCTCTTCGATAAAATCGTTATGCACATTAAAGAAGAAGGAAAGGCGAGGAGCGAAGTCGTCTATTCCAAGTCCACGATCGAGAGCGGACTGCACATAGGTCAATCCATTCGACAGAGTAAAGGCGACCTCCTGGACTGCCGTGCTTCCAGCCTCTCGAATGTGATAACCACTAATTGAAGTGGTGTTCCATTCGGGGATCTCCTGTTTACAAAACTCGAAAATATCGCCGATAATTTTAAGGCTCGCCTTCGGTGGGAAAACATAGGTTCCGCGAGCAATGTATTCCTTTAAGAGATCGTTCTGGATCGTCCCACGCACCTTATTACGAGGCACCTTCTGTTCATCGGCAACCGCTAAATAGAAAGCTAAAAGGATTCCGGCGGTGGAATTGATCGTCATCGAGGTGCTGATCTGATCCAGCGGCAAACCCTTCAAAACGATCTGCATGTCTTCCAGAGAACTGATCGCAACGCCGACTCGTCCCACCTCACCCGCAGCAAGGGCGTGATCGGAGTCATAACCCATTTGGGTGGGAAGATCGAAAGCGATACTCAAACCGGTGGTGCCTTGGGAAAGAAGGTAGTGGTAGCGTTCATTCGATGACTTCGCATCGCCAAAGCCCGCATACTGCCGCATCGTCCAAACTTTCTTGGTGTACATGCCGGCGTGAACGCCTCGGGTGAAAGGATAGCTGCCAGGGGCTTCAGGTTTGAGGTGTGCAGTATCTTCAGGGGTGTAGCAGCTTTTTTTGTTCATACTATTTTTTTGGCATCCCATCATGAGCACCCATGGTGCGCTTCGGAATATCCTTCCAGCAATAATCTCCAATCGCCTCATTCCGAGCCGGATGCATGGGATAAAAACATTGGTTATCCTGACGGTTCGTATCTCCCACCACTAAAAGCCGGACATTGGAATCGGTATTGTTGATGAAAGTATGCGCGATCCCGGTTCCAGGTGTAAAGCCCACCCCATCGCCTGGTTTTAATCGGTGCAATTCACCGTCGATCCAGACATCGGGAGACCCTTCAATGACGTAAACAAATTCTTCTTCGGTCTTCTCGGCATGGGGCCAGGAGGTCCTTCGGCCAGGTTTCAAAAGTTCATGGTGGATGCCAAGGCGCTGGAAACCAAAGGTTTTACCGAAAGGGGAACCGATGCTCAACAGCTCCTCACTCCCTTTATAGTGGCTATTATCAGGCTCCTGGATCTCTGAATAGTGCTTAATAAAATCGGGCTTCATGAGGTCTTCTTATACCGTTTTTAGATTTTGGCAACCTAGGCTCTGGCTGCTAGATTCTTAAACCCTATGGCCACTATTGAAACGATCTTTTCCCATGACCACGAAGAGGTGGTCTTTTTCCATGATAAGGCCTCCGGCCTTAAAAGCATCATCGCAATCCACAACACCGCTCTAGGTCCCGCTCTGGGTGGACTGCGGATGTGGAACTACGACTCCACCGAGCAGGCCTTGGAAGATGCTCTTCGACTTTCCCGGGGAATGACTTACAAGGCCGCAGTGGCGGGCCTCAACTTGGGTGGCGGCAAAGCGGTCATCATCGCCGATCCCAAAACGGCTAAATCGGAAATTTTGTTTCGGGCCTTTGGTTCCTTTGTCGAATCTCTCAATGGCCGGTATATCACTGCGGAAGATGTCGGTACCGATGTCAATGACATGGAATATATCTTCATGGAAACCTCCAATGTCGTTGGGGTGGCTGAAATTCATGGGGGTTCAGGGGACCCTTCTCCTTGGACCGCAAGGGGAGTCTTTGAAGGACTCAAAGCCTGTGTGGAGCGTCGATTTGGAAAGTCCGATTTTGACGGCTTAAGTGTAGCGGTGCAAGGGGCCGGAAATGTGGGAATGCACTTGGTTCACCTTTTTTCCGCCGCGGGAATGCGAGTTTTCGTTTGCGATATCGATAAATCGAAGTGTCAGCCTTTAGAAGGGATAAAGAATGTCAGCATCGTGAGCGTGGATGATATCTATGAAGCCGATGTCGATATCTTCTGTCCCTCGGCATTGGGAGCCGTCATCAATCCAAAAACCGTTCCCAAATTAAAGTGTAAAATCGTGGCAGGAAGCGCTAATAACCAATTGGCGACGCCTGAAATGGGGGAGGAGCTCTATCGTCGCAAAATCCTCTATGCTCCTGACTATGCCATCAATGCGGGCGGCCTGATGAATGTCTCCATTGAATTTGCGGGCTATAATGAGATGAGAGCTAACCGCATGATCCGCAACATTTATCACGTGATGAAGACGATTCTTACCGATTCCGCTAAAGAAAATCTCCCAGAATACCGATGCGCCGATCGAGTAGCCGAGCGCCGAGTATCAGAGATTGGCCGGCTGCGTTCACGATACTTGGGGCATACTAAACCGACTTTCCCGGGACGCGTGATTAGAAAGTAATATTTTTGTATGAAAATGGAGCGGGAGAAAATTCACGCCGCCCTCAAAGAAAGTGGCGCCATCTTCCGCCTTTGCTCTCGCAAAGCCAAGTTACTTTCCACCCTTGCCTGGGATCGAGCCATCGCCGAAGAGTTTTTCCAAAAAAAGGAGCAGGTTCTTCCAACCCCTCAATATAATGTAGATCGGCAAGCCCTTGAGGAATGTAAAGGGGCTCTTGATAACTTAGAGCGCAAACTGACCGGCGATCACCGTTTTTACCATTGGCTTCGACGACTGACGCAATCCTATCGCTCTGGCTGTAACCTGCTCCTGAATTTGGAGAGTGAGCACTATTTTAAAATCTGTTCCGAGCTATACGGCAATTCCCAGATGAAATTTTTCAACGGTCAGTCGACCAATTTGGAATTGGCACGGGCCATCTCTTCGAGGATTTCCGTCTATACGCTCAATGACATTCAAGAATCTTATGTGAAGCAGGATGCTGAGCAGTTTGCCCAGAGTCTGGAGATTAAATTAAAGGAACGGCTTCCAACTCTTCCCGTAAAGATTGAAGTGAGTGATGCCATCGTTGCGAAAGTGGTGGCAGGAATGAACCGCGTTCGGATCCGGAAAAACGCCCGATTTTCTACTTTGGAATTGGAAGCCCTCTTCAAGCATGAAATCGAGAGTCATTGTGTGACGGCACAAAATGGAGCCCTTCAACCCTACTGTGATTTTTTAGCTGCCGGGGGGCCACGAAGCACCATGACCCAAGAAGGTTTGGCCGTTTTTTTCGAGGTTTATGGTCACACGATGTCCCAGCAGCGGCTAGTGGCGATCACCGATCGCGTGGAGGCGACTTACCAAGCAGAGCAAGGAGCCGATTTCATCCAGGTCTATCGCTGGTTTAAGGAAAGAAGTGAAAGCCCCCTCGAAGCTTTTTATGCTACTCAACGCGTTTTTCGCGGCAGCAAACTGACCGGAGGCGGTCCTTTCACGAAAGATGTAGTCTATTTGCCCGGACTTCTCGCCGTTTATAATTTTTTGCGATTCGCCGTCAAAAATCAGAATCGGATCCTGATAGAAAGCTTAGTCTGTGGACGCCTGGCCCTTGAAGATGCGGGTGTTATTACCTGGCTTCGCACCCAAGGCATTATCCAACCGCCCAAATTTGTTCCTTACTGGCTCGCCAGTTGGGAAGGGTTGGTGAGCTATTTTAGTTTAAGTGCATTGCTTGGAACTATGGATCTCTCGGGGTTCCAGCAGCATTTTGATTCCGAATTCCACTTCGCCGATTGGGACTTCAGCCTCTAAGTTGGCAGAAGGTAACGGATACCTTTAGCCAAAGACTTTTTTTTGCCAGGTCATAAAATGGGTAAGAATTTGGAAGCTGGTTGGAAATTTTTGAAACCATCCACGGCGCACCAGAACATCTTTGGGCGATTCTCCTGGAAACCAGCGCTTCACGTCGGAGCCACTCAACACTCCCAGACTCGGAATCTTCATCGCGCGGGCCAGGTGCAAAGGACCCGAATCGACGGCAACTACTCCATCGAGCCTTTCAAAGTAAGCCCCTAAGGTGCGGAACTGACTCGGAAAGAGGATTTCGATTCGCTCGCGATGTTTACTTTTTTGGATCATTTCTTCCAATCGTGGAAAATCGGAAGGGCCCCCAAAAAGAAATAAAAAGAGATTCGGATCTTGCGTCAGTGAATTGATGAAACGGGTCCAACGCTTCAAAGGAATCGTTCGACTCGGCAAGCTGCTCAGTGGACAGAGACCGATCCACTTCCCCCGTTTTTTTCCCATCTTCTCCTTCGCTTCCATCCGATCCAGGTCTGAAAAAATGGGGGAGCCATTCATCTTTTCCACCATTGAAGCGAGTGGAATATAAAAAACTTGTGAGAGAAGAAATGCAATATTTAAAGTTTCCGATTTTCCCGCTGGCGTATGTTGAGGAAGTTCGAGTTTCGTTAAAAAATCGCTCAAGACAGAATTTGGATTATGCAAAGGAAGTGAATATTTTTCTCTGGCCGGAATGGCATTTAACAGAATGTCAGTTTCCGGGAATGGATCACACAGCAAATTGATCACCTTATCAAAATAGGGAAAAACCGATCCCAATCCCATCGACGAAAGCCATTCCTCCTTAGGGAGGTGGTTCCAATTGGAGGGAAGCACAAGTGAAGTGACCCCCGGTTCAAACTCAAACAAGGAACTATTATGCTGAGAAAGAAGAATATAAAACTGCTTGCGAGGAAAGGCAGATACCAAGGCCCTCACCACTGGCAATGTTTTTAGGGCATCCCCTGCGCGATCGGGACGGAGGAGCAACACCCGTTCCATCTATTCCTCCAACGCAGGAAAGCACGGAGGCAAAGTCAAAGTGGCTGGGGTTTTGGCCTCGATGGAACTCATAGGGTAAGTGCACTGGTAACCGGCAAAACTCCCCATGGGGCGCTGGCTTCCACTTTGTTTGATTCCACCAAAAGGCAACATATAAGAAGGTGTAACCGTGCTGCGATTCCAATGCAAGATACCCACCTCGGCATCCTGTAACACCTTTAAATAGTTCTCTTTTTTCTCGCTATAAAAGGAGGCCACCAGCCCCTGCTTGGTAAGGTTTAAAATCTGGTTCGCCTCTTCAAAATCGGAAAATTTGTAAAAAGCAACGTTAGGTCCGAAAATCTCTGAAGTCTGATAGATACTTTTCGCATCGACTTGGGTCACCACATGGAGTGACGGTGAGACAAAATAGCCTTTCTGATTCCGCTCCAAGATCTTCCCACGCATGATCTCCTCCGCCCCTTCACGGACGGCTATTCCCTGGAAACGGAGATAGTTTTCTTGCGCCTCTTCACTAATAAGAGGCCCAATAAAGGCATCCTGTTTTTCGTCGGTGCTTCCCGGTCCCACCGAACAACGTTTCGCGAGCTTATGGAAATCCCCTAAGAAGCGATCGAAGATCTTTTCATGTACTAAAATCCGGCTGGTGGAGGTTGTCCGCTGACCACAGGTTAAAAAAGAGGCCCATAAACATTCGCGAACTGTTTTTTCAATATCGCAATCATTCCATGCCACCGCTGCATTTTTTCCACCGGTTTCGATCACCAATAACTTCCAATAATCGGAAACCAATTGCTTGCGGATCCGCATGGCTGTTTCATAAGATCCGGTAAAGAAAACCCCTTCGACATCGGGATGCGAGGCTAAACGACGACCCATTTCGCCATCGCCCTGGATTAAATTGAAAACGCCGCTCGGAAAACCGGCATCATGGATCATTTGGGCCAACATCTGTCCCACAAAGGGAGCATGCTTCGAAGCCTTCACGATGACACAATCCCCATGGATGAGTGCCGGCAAGAGTTGTAAATGGAGTCCAAAGACCGGCATCGTTGCGGGAGTGATGATTGCCATGATCCCGCGCGCCGAAAACCGAACCACTCCTGTGGCTGTTCCTTTGGCTTCATCGATCCCAACCTCATAAGAGTTAAGACGCCCCGTCTTTTGGAAATAAAGAAGTGATTGGAGCGTTTCGTCGATCTCAAGGCGGGCTTCCCACAGAGGTTTTCCCACCTCGTGGGTAATTTGAAGGGCCAGAGCCTCTTTGCGATCGCTCAATAATGAATAATAGCGTTGAAGATATTGGGCCACCTCTTTGAAAGGAGCCTGACGCCACTTGTAAAAAGCCCGGTGCGCTGCCTCAACCGCCTCATTCACATGCTTATAGGTGAAGGGGAACTCAATCTTAGGAGCTCCAAGATTGGCAGGATTACGGCTCCACACCTCTCCATTGGCATCTTTGATGGTTAGAAAACGGCCGCCGATATAGTCGCCTAAGCTGGATTCATTTTTCATTTCTCTTCATCATACCAGTTGACGCAACGAGCTGCCAACCCCACGGCGAGTCTTTGCGGTTGCATCGGAAAAGGATACCGATTCCCCTAAACAATAATGAGAGGATTTTTGAAGGACGTAACTCCTGCACCTTCGATCCCGCCAACCAAACCAGGATCCGATAAAGATTGAAAAAGGGAAACCCCGAAGCAAGAACTCGAACCTCATCGAAACCAGATGATTCTAAAAGTTGCGTTAAGGAATCTTTGGAAAAATGCTGGAGGTGACCGATCTCCCGATCAAAGGCGGTTCGGGGACCCGCCGGAACGGTAACTAGGATTCTCCCATCAGGAAAAAGTAAGGAACGCAATTGAAGGATCGCCACTTTAGGATCTTCAAGGTGTTCCAACACCTCCGAAAGGATAATCACTGAGGCCTGCCCTACCCACTGAGCCGAAAGCCCTTGCGTGATGTCACCTTCCTTTAAAATTGCCTTCACCCGGGAAGCGGCTATTTTAATTGCCACACTGCTTTTATCGATCCCGGAAAGTCGCACTTGAGGGAATTCTTGCTTTAATTTTGCGAGGAGTGCCCCTGAACCACAGCCCACTTCCAAGATGGAATCTTTGCCCGTGAGGTTAAAAGATCTTAAAATCTCAATCAGCAGATTTTGACGATAAAGAGTGGCCGGATTGGTCTCGGAAAGCTCAACCAACTGACTCCAGATGGGATTCCATTCAGTTACTTCTGACATATGGCAAAGGTGTTTAATCCCCACTTAAGGGAACGAACTTTCATTTTACTGGGAAGGAACCCGGCACTTCTCAACTCGATCCACAATTCTTTTTTAGAGTAATATCGATAGTGATCCTCGATCTCCATTTCGGGAATGCACTTCAACTTAAAGGCACAGAATTCTAGGAACCGCTTTCCAATCCAGGAAGGAACATTGATTAGTATTTTTCCTTCAGGAGTTAAAACTCGTCGGCATTCTTTTAAAACCATTCCGGGATCAGAGAGATGCTCTAAAACATGGTTGGCCACAATAATATCGATCGAGCTAGTTTCAATGGCCGGCAATATCTTTCCCAACTCCCCCTTATGAATCGTTACGTGCGAAAAATGTTCCCAGTAACGATGAACATTAAAGTCTATTAAATGGAGCGCGGTCACTTGATCGATAATCTGCCTCGAAAAATTGGCATGAAATCCGCACCCCAAATCGATCACCGTTTTGTAACGATAATCACAGGAGTTTTGCAGATGGGAATAGGAAAGAAAGGTTCCTAAACGATCGATCCACGAAGGAGTATCGATCTCAAAATAAGCAGGTCTAGTCTCGGTCATCGATTGACCACTCCATAGGTCCACATCGTATTGAGATTTCTAAGTCCTGCATGCCAGGGAGAAAACCAACCCAAGCGTTTGTGGTGACTCAATCTGCCATCAGGAGCTTTTAAATAGCGGATCGGAACCTCAGTCGTTTTCAATTTTAATTGGATCGATTTAATTACCATCTCCGAAGCATACTCCCAAGAATCGGATTGCAGATTCATTCGAATCAATGCCGCTTTCGTCAGTGCACGCATTCCACAATGAATATCGGAAAAACGACTACGAAAGAGTGTGTTTAACAACCAGGTCGTTACCGGAATTCCAAAATAACGGTGCAGAGGGGGCATCGCGCCTTCTTCGATCGAGCCCGAAAATCGATTCCCCATAACAAACTCGAACCCTTCTTCTAATTTTTCGATAAAAGGAACCAGTTCCCGAAAATCATACGTGCAATCACAATCCCCTAAAATCACGAACTCACCACGGATATGGGGAATCGCCCTCCGATAGGCCAGTCCCAGGCCACGTTCTTTTAACTGAAACACCCGTGCTCCTCGTCGACAGGCCAACTCTGCAGTCCGATCGGTCGAGGCATCGGGAATAAACACCTCTCCCTTTACGCCGGCTCTAGCCAGCCCCTCTAAACTCCAATCAACAAACCGTTCAATCGTGGTCTCTTCATTCAGCGCCGGAACAAGGAGGGTGACTTTCGGATCAGAAATATCGCCAGAAGGGATGAGTAAACTCATGCCATCTCCTTCCATAGTTGCTGTAGTGAACGTTCCATTGCATCTCGAGAATTTAAAGTTGGCGCCCAACCCACGCTTCTTAATTTTTCTGAATTTAAAACAACTTTAGGAACATCCCCAACCCAACCCACTTTTCCACCTTTATAGCGGACTTCACGATGGCCCGCTACTTGCGCGCAGAGTTTTACAATCTCGCTGACTTTAATGCGATCATCGTTGCCAACATTGAAAATAGAAACGCCCGGCTGCGTGGAAGCTGTTTTTTCGATGGCAGAAATAACGTCATCAATATGAATATAGGATTTTTCCTGTTCTCCGTCCCCCAACACTTCGATCGGATTGTCTCCACGTTTCCATTTTCGGAGCAGATCCAATCCCACTCCATGTGTTTGTCGACCTCCAATAATATTTGCCGGCCTAAAAATGGTGGTGTTCCAATGAAAAAGGTGGCAATAGGCAGCAATCATCCCTTCAGATGCTAGTTTGCTCGCTCCATAGGGAGAAACGGGTAACAGGGGACCATAGGACTCGTCTAAAACAACATCTCCCTGGTTTCCATAGACCCCACTCCCAGAAAAATAGATTAGCCGTTTCGTTCCTTTTAAACGCATCGCTTCCAGAAGTTCTCGCGTAATCAGAGTACCGTCTCTGAAATCGAGATCGGGATCGATCGCCCCTTTTGAAATATCGGGATTAGAGGCCAGGTGAATCACTAAGTGATCGGAATGTAAGAACTCTAATAAAGCCGATCGATTCAGTGCATCATCTCTAATGATTCTTAATTTGGAATTGGGAAGAAGGAAATCTTCTCGACCCGACGAGAAATTATCAAAAACTGTGATCGTTTTTATGGAGGGAGAATCGACCCAATGGTGGACTAAATGGCTTCCAACAAAACCCGCACCGCCCAAGATAAAAAGGTGAGAATGCATCGACAAAAAGCATCTTATCACACTAGGGGGCCTCTCACTAAAATTCGTCCGATAACTGGATAGGAGGTCAGGGGCATTTGAATTCTACTACACAATGCTGTTTGAGATGCTCGACAATTTCATAAGCAGTCCCTAAATATCGGCTGCATGAAACGCCACGCGTCGGCAGTAAAACCGGTTCCCTGATACACTCTCTGCCTGTGATCCCAAAACCAATCATCGGATATCCAGCCTTTTACGGCTTTAATATCGATCTCTATTTTTACGCGTACTATCTTTTTTTCTTCCTGCTTTTACTATTACGCACGCGATTGCCGCGGCCGCTGTGCACTGGCCTCGCAATGACAAGAAATGGAATTCCCCTCGTGCTAATAGGGTTAGTCATCGCTTTTCTGCACTTTGAAATTCCTCGAGCCACTACTTTCGATCCTTTCCACGATGGAGAGAATTTGGTTCCGGCATTCTTATTTCTAAATGGAAAATTACCATGGAAAGATTTCCAATTTATCCATGGACTGTTTCAAGATCTCATTAACCCCATTTTAGGGTTTAAACTATGGACTCCAACTTCGTGGGGGGCGAAAGCTGGAGTGAGCACTTTTTGGCTCCCCCTCTATTGGCTCGGGATCTATGGACTGCTTACCCGACTTTTTCAAAAGCAATGGTTACCCATTCTTTCATTTCTCTTATTGCCGATTCTTTTTCCCAATCTCATTGGTCACAACCATTTACGTTTTCTTTTTGTCCCATGGCTCTTCTTTCTTTTTGATCTTTTTCTCGAAAAAGAAAAAAAATGGATGGCTGTTTTATTAGGATGCTCCTGTATTGGAGTCACCTTCATCGTACCAGAAGCGATCTGTGCAACCTTTCCAATTCTTGGGATTGCTTTGTGGAACCGAAAACAAATTCGATCCCTATTGATCTCTTCTTTTCTAGCGACCACTTTAATTGTGATAACGCTTTGCTATTTTGGGGTGATGGGGGATTTTCTAAAAACATTAGTCGGAACCTTCGGAGGACATCAATACACCGGAGGCATGCCATTATATCCTTTCACATTAAAGTACAGCATAGCCCTAATCACCCCACTTCTCGCTCTTAGCTATTTCGTCCTCTTTGCTCGAAATGAAAAGTTAATCCTAGCCTTTGGAATTTTCTGTTTCTTCTACTTCCACAAAACGCTCGCCAGGGCCGATTGGCATGTAAACACCGTATTCGCTGCTTGTTATCCCCTCATCTGCTGGGCGAGCTGGGACCTGCTTCAAAGGTCAAAGATAGTGAAGCTCTCCTTTTTTGGCGGGGTGGGGTTGCTCACTCTATTAATCCTTCCGGGAAAAATCCTCTCGAAAAATCTCTCCTTTCAGATCGGAAGCGATCAACTCCTTCCGGAACAGGCGGTGAGTTATATTCCTGTCCGAAATTACCTCCAACAAAACCTGAAACCAGGTGAAACCCTATTCGATTTCTCCAATGCGCCGGGAACGTTTCACTTTCTCTATCAGATTCCACCGGCCTCCTCTTATACCCATGTGAGCCAAGCGATTCGCATCTCCCAGCAAGATCAGGTGATTGCTGAACTAAAGCAAAAACCACCCAAGTTGGTAGCTGCCTATAGTTACTCCGATCTCGGCAGTTGGGATGGAATCTCAGCGATGGTTCGGCACTACAAAATCGCCCGTTATTTATGGGGAAATTTTGTGCCGGCGATGTGGATTGAGGGGACTTTTTTCTTCAAACCTAAGGGGACCACTCCTCAATTCACAGAGAAGGTTTTTGAGATCGAACCCTGTGATTGGGGTTACGTCCCCTATTACGCCCAGAACTGGAAAGAATGGGTGGAGGATGAAAATTCTTTTTCAAAACATACGGAGATAAAAATAGAACCCCAGAAAGGATGGGATGGATACTATTCGACATTCCCATTAGCTTCTTACCATTGGCTAAAATTAGAGATTACACCTTCTTCGGAGGATCTTTTTTCGATCGCACAACAATCTCATCAGGGAAAAGATCTGCGGAGTCGCATTGCATTTTTAGTCAAACCGGGAAAAAAGCAAACCTTACGTGTGCCTATCTCAAGTTGTATGCAGTGGTATTATTTCAATTCCTCCCTAGTCATGACTTGGGAAAAATCGGGCCACCTAATCCATAAATTCACATTGAGTGGGGAATAAATCCCCTGAGGTAGGAGAAGGCCCTATACGAGCCTTCTCCTGAATCAGATATCTAGCTCAAACGATGACTTACGCCTTCTCTGAGCCAGATGGCTTTTTCCCACTGATGGGGAGACACACAGACTGAAGACATCCTTCACTGATGTTTCAGTCGCCTAATTAATAATGCAATGATAATGCCATTTGTTCTGTGCCTGAATTCTGCATCAATGATTCAAAACTGAACACTTCGCTGCATCAATTCAGTTCATTCCGAAAAGGGGTCCATTCCGAAAAGGGGTCAATCGACTTTTGGTACCAAAAAGTGCCATAGCCAAAATTATTTTTCTGGCTATGGCACTTTTTGGTACCAAAAGTCGATTGACCCCTTTTCGGAATGAAGATTGCAGTCTTAATCATTAAATCAACAGATATGGAGGGATTATGGGAGTGTTCGTGTTAATCAAGGGGATCGTGACAAAGCACGGAAATGAAAAAAACCCCAAGCAAAAAGGGCATCATGGTTTCTTAAGGGCACTCAAATTGTCGCACAGCACACCAGAAAAGAGCCACATCATCGATGAACCACTCCAATGGCGACCCGGCACCTATGCCGACAACACCCCGTTTTGGTGAGGTGGTTACATCAGGACGCGGGGAACGATGTCGAAGAGGGATTCGATGCTGATCGGTTTGGTGAGGTAAAGGGAAAATCCGGCGGCTTTACATTTGGCCCGGGTAGTGGGTGTGGTGTTGGCCGTCAAGGCCACGATAGGGGTGTAGTTTCTTGCATCTCTCAGTTTGGTACAAATTTCTAAGCCATTCAATTTGGGAAGTTGAAGATCGAGGAAAACAAGATCGTAAGGAGTGTGAGCTGCCTTTTCATATCCCTCCTCTCCATCACGGGCGATCTCTACCTGAGCGCCAGTTCTTTTTAAGAAATGGGTCATGATATCACCGATATCTTTATCATCCTCCACCACCAGAAAAGATTTATTGGAAAAATCGGGAATGGTGATCGATTTAGCGCCTAATGTTTCTTTCAAAGATCGGAGGTTAATGCGATCTGTCTTGATTGTCTGGGAACCCATGGGGCCTGGATCAATATAAAAAGAAAGGGCATTTCCCCTTCCCAGGCGACTTTTCGCAATTTCTAAATAACCTCCTAAGGAGGAAGCCAATACCTGAATCAAAGAGAGATCCATTGCCGCACGGCCATGGGCAAACGACAGGGAATAGGCCGATTCCTTCGCTTCTTTCTGGATGGCCTCTTCAAAACATTCTCGCGTGATATTCGTACCCGTAGAATCACAATCACACTTAAGCCACTGCTTCTCCCCTTCGATGAGAGAAAAGATAAGCCGAACTGTGCCCTGATCCAGTTGACGAATAAAATAATGAACCAAATGCGTGATTAACTGGCGCATTCGAAGAGGATCCGAAAGGATCATGGTCGGAATCATACCTTCGACATGAATTTGAAGGGAAAGTTCATTTTTGCGGGCCAACGATTGAAGGAAGATTAAGGTTTCGCTTAATTCCTCTTCGAGGCTAAATTGGGTAGATCGGAGTGAAAGCCATCCTTTCTCGTGAAGCATGAGATTCTCAATATCGTCCAACCCCTTCGCAGTATCTTCAATAATGGACTTAATTCTCCGAAGGCTGATAAACTTTTCCTTCGTGCTTTGGTGGCTGTCATAGAGAGTTTCGACGAATCCCAAAACAGAAGACAAAGAGGTCCGCACATCGCGAGTTAAGAAGGATAGGATTTCATTCTCTTTGTTATTCACCGATGTCCCAGATATACGATAGATATTAAGTTAAAACTGCAGAAATGATGCCAATCATTGGGTTCGATTTCGGTTAGCATGAATCACCGCGGCAAAGATCAGCATGAACGCTGCTAATCGACAAAAATAGACCCACGTATGCCCCTCAAGGTCGCTGGTAAAGATCAGAATCAAAACCCGTTCAAATGACAGGGCCCAACAGGCATACGCGAAATAGAGAAAGAATTTCTCCTGCGTCTTTCGCCAAAATTTGAAGAAAAACAGGCCTGAGGCAGCAAAGATAGCCATCATCATTCCCGAAAGAAATATAGTAAACGGAAAATCACGGCTGAGATCAAGAGGGCTTATCATGTTAACTCCCATATTAAACCGTAAAGTAAAAGGCTACCTGAAACGGTGCCGATCGCATTCCGCCAAAGAGACCCATAGAAATCGGCATCTGGCAACATCACGAGATCGATCACCAACACGGTGTTGTTCAAGGCGAGCCCGGCGAAACACAAACAGCTGAAAAGAAGCAATCGGCTGCAATCTTTTCGGTATTGCCGAATCAGACTAATGGCACAGGCAATGCTGGATAATCCACATAAAATGTAAACCCATTCAGCCATCATTGGGATCCTCCTTCTTGAGTTTAAAGGCTTCCATGAAGCCCATCATTTTATGGGTGGGCTTGTTCATAATCACGTCGATAATTTTCAAGGGGCGAGAGCGATATTCTTTCGATAACAACGTCAGCATCTCGCTGTTTTTGGAACAGCAGCGATAAATTCCATTTTGGCTCTGGATTGGCTCGATCAACCCCTCATCCACATAGGCTTTTATCCACTGTGAGGTTGCACTCAAATTCCCAGAAATGGCCTGCGCCATGGAGCTCGCGCTCCAGCCCTTCTGCACATCGGAATGAAACAGGAGGAGCATTTCCAATTGGCGGATGGAATGAATGTGTTGGTTGATGAAGGCTACTAATTCAGGTGAGAGTTTGGAACTCGTATCCATTAGGATTAAGCTGCTTGATGTGCTTTATAAGCGGTTCGAAAATACTCCTCCAACTTCATAGGTCCTGCACTTTTATTGACCACATGTGCAAAACCCGCTTTTTTAAAGTCCTCACCGCGGGATGCAATATCAATCCCTGTATAAGCAACCGTTGGGGCTTTAAATCCATTTTTAGTAAGACGGGCCATGGTTTCAAATCCATCGATTCCAGGCATCTGAATATCCAATACCATCGCATCAAAGGGGTAAGATAAGGCCTTATCCAATCCACTCTCACCACTCGCACAGGTTTCGACCTGTACACCCATCCGAGCAAAGTAGGCCTTTAAAAAACTACTGGTATCGGTATCATCATCCACCACCAAAAGCCGCATGCCAGATAAAACATTGGGCTGTGCATTGGGTTGATTTGGCGATTTCAGTTCCATCGGATCTTTCGGTAATACGAAAAAGAAGGTGGTGCCTTGATTCTCCTCCGACTCCACCCAAATTCTTCCTCCATGGGATTCAATAATGCGCTTGCAAATGGCAAGTCCAACCCCGGTACCTTGGAATAATTTCTTGTCGTGGAAACGTTCAAAGGCATTAAACACTCGGTAGAGATGCTTACTTGGAATCCCGATCCCATTATCGTGCACCGAAAATTTCCATAGGTTCCCATCACCTTTGCATTCGATCATAATTTCTGGGCTCTTTTCGGGGCAAAACTTAATGGCATTACTGATCAGGTTTTGAATCACCTGGACTAACTGAACTTCATCACCTAAAACACTGGGGAGCTTCGAAGCTGTTATCACAACCTCTCGCTGTTCAATCACTGCGTTTAAATTCTCTTTAGCTTTCTTTAAAATATCATCCAGCTGGCATATCTCTTTTTTACGATCCTTGCTATGGTCGACTTGCGAGTAGCGGAGCAGATCGGTAATCAGCTTCGACATCCGTTTGGAAGCATCGACTATAAATTCCATCTGCTCTTTGGATTTCGGATCGATTTTTTCTTTCAATTCCTGCTTCAGAAGCGCTACATACCTTGAAATCGTGCGCAGGGGTTCCTGCAGATCATGGGCAACGATGGTGGAAAATCGATTCAATTCCTGGTTCGATTTTTCGAGGGCGGCCGTTTTTTCCTGGTTTATCAGGATCTCTTGCCTTTCCTTTTCTTTCACGCGTTCCTGATTGATCAACTCCATTCGCTGTTCATATTGTCGCTTTTCCAGTTCACGGACCTTCTCAATTTTTCGAACCAGCTCCTTTTCACGTTGGTGAAGAGAGACAAGGGCCTGAACTTTAGCCCGTAAAATTTGGGGGACGAGAGGAAGGGTAATGTAATCGATAGCTCCCAATTCATAACCCAGGGAAACATTGGTTTCATCCACTTGAAGTCCTGAGGTGAAGATAATAGGCGTATAAGAGGTCTTCTTTCGCTCCCTTAGCACCTTTGCAAAATCAAAGCCCCCCATTCCCGGCATGACCACATCGAGGATAATGACAGCAACCTCATGATTGAGGAGATAACGGAGGGCTTCATTCCCGGATCGGGTGGTAATGATTTCATATCCTTCACTTGTCAGGATTGCCACTACCGTCTTCAGATTTTGGATATTATCATCGACAACCAGGATGCGTACCGTTTCTTTCAAATTCATAAGTTATACTTTCTTTTGGTACCATCCCGATTTTTCACCGAGTTGGGAGTAGTGTTTCTTAAATGGGGACTGTTCAAAAAAGTCACTATAACCGCTATAAAGGTACCCAAAGGGAACTAAACTCTCGAATAGGAGCGCTTGGACTATTTCCCGAGCCCATGGGAGGAGATTCTCCATTGAATGGTTCAGAAAAATAGCATGGAAGGAATTAAAACTCCTATCGGATAAAAAATGGTGCTTAAAATAAGAAAGCCGCCCCTTGCTTTTTTTATTTCGTGCTAACTCTATTTCTCCTTCATTCACATCGGTAATGTAAATGGAGGATCGTTCGAGAAGCTTTGCTCTGTCCAATTTTTCAGCCAATTCATGTTGCCTGTTACTTTGATTCATTCCAACACACCAAAACCTCAGGCTAGGATAGGTTTTTAAAGTCGGGATAACTTTTTTAGAAAAATCGGACCAGAGACGTTTTTCAACACTTGATTTCAACACAGGAGAAGCAAAGAGGAGTTTGAGCAGCGATTCAAGAGCCCCCTCCTCTCGGAGGAGTCGATTTTGAAATGAGGCGGGATCGGAACACTCGAGTTTCTTCTGACAACGTTTCAGATTTTGGTCGAGGAATTCCGTGGAAAAGACCTCCAGATCATAGCCGTAACGTTCCTTGATTCCAGTCAGTAAAAGCTGCTTTTCAAGCAGATCTATTGCGTTATCTCTTGGTGCATTATCGCTTGGCCCACTCTCGTCTGATAGGCCTCCAGATTTAGATTTAATGGATAGGTGGGGCTGTAACATCCTCTTCCTCTCGTCCCATCAGGTGAACTCGCATGAGTGAAAAGAGCAAAGCAGGATCGACCGGTTTGGCCAGATAATCGGTGGCTCCGGCAGAGACACACCGTTCCCTATCCCCTTTCATCGCCTTCGCAGTCACGGCGATAATGGGAGTCTTAGAAAACGCTTCAATGGATCGAATCACGCGGGTTGTTTCATAGCCATCCATCTCTGGCATCATGACATCCATCAAGACGACATCGGTATCGGCATTGCTTTTCAAGAGGTGGATTCCATCTTTTCCATTCTCCGCGAATAAGACCTCCATCTTTTGGCTTTCCAAAATAGAACAGAGAGCATAGATGTTGCGAATGTCATCATCAACCACCAATGCCTTCTTCCCGCTCAAAATAGGATCTACTTTATAGGCTTCTCTGACTAGATTGCGCTTCTCTTCTGCCAGCGTAGCCACCCCTTTGTGAAGGCAAAGGGTCACCTCCGCCAATAGACGTTCCGGAGAATTGGCATCCTTGAGGATAATGGTTTCACTTAGCATCGAGAGGGTTCTTTGCTCCTCATCACTCAACTCTTTCCCAGTATAGATGACCACTGGAATTTTTTTCCCCTTTTCGTTCATCTTCTTCAAAAGGTCGGCCCCCGACATATCGGGCAAACCTAAATCGAGGACGATGCAATCGACAGGTTGGGTTTCGATATATTTCCAAGCCTCTTCCCCGGTCGGAACGGAATTAACCTTCGTTCGATCATCGTTGAGGAGTTCGGTGATGGCCTTCGATTGGGTCGAATTATCTTCTACCAATAACACCTCTCGAGTCCGCTCTTTCAATAATTCCTGGATTCCATCAAAGAGCTCTGTGAGCTCGTCATCTTTCAATGGTTTTTCACAATATTCCGTGGCTCCCAATTTTAAAGCCCGTTTCCGCTTTCTCTTGGCGGCGGTCATAATGTAAACGGGGATGTGGCGTAGGTCCGGATCATGTTTAATTCGGTCCAACACCGCCCATCCTTCCACATCCGGCAATTTCACATCTAACGTAATGGCCGAGGGGGAAAAACGTTTTGCTAATAACACAACCTGCTCGCCTGTTAGCGAAATAATTCCCTTGAATCCGTGATGACGGGCCTGAGCCAGAAGTTTTTGCGCGAAAACGAGATCATCATCCACAATCAGCACCACCTTATCCCCGGGGGTAATGGAAATCCGATCATCATCCACAATCGCCTCTTCGGCATAGGCCGCTGGATTTACCTTCCCACTATAGGTCTCTAACGGCTTCCCATTTTCTACTGGAGCTAGCGCTTCCACCGGTGCGGGCTCTTCCGAAGTTACCAACCGCAAAGTTCGTGCCTGACCGCTCGGTTGAATGTAGGAATCGGGAATATAGAATGAAAAGGTACTCCCCTTACCCGGTGTGCTTTCGACCGTGATCTCTCCGCCGAGAAGGCGGGCAATCTCACGGCTGATCGACAACCCAAGACCGGTTCCTCCATATTTTCGGCTCGTCGTTCCATCGGCCTGTTGGAATGCCTCAAAGATCAATTTTTGTTTCTCAGGAGCAATTCCAATTCCCGTATCGGTAACCGAGAACACCACTACATTGGTGGCGGCATTCAAGGTGATATTTTCGGGATTCCATCCCGTACGAGTCACTTTCACTGTCATGGTGACCGATCCCCTTTCTGTGAACTTGAAGGCATTGGAAAGCAGATTTTTCATGATCTGCTGCAAACGTTTCAGATCGGTCGAGATGAAACGGGGCGCTCGCCGGTCTATATCGACGTTAAATTTTACCCCCTTGTTGTGGGCCAATTGCGAGAAGGCGCTTTCCACATAGCTTTTGAATTCTAAAAGCGGAACCTGGGCAATATCGACTGCCATTTTACCGGCTTCGATCTTGGAGAGATCCAGAATCTCGCTAATCAACCCTAAAAGATCGCTTCCCGACGAGTGAATGGTTCTTGCGAACTCGACCTGCTTGGAACTCAGATTCCCATCCGAATTATCTGAAAGCATCTTGGCCAAAATGAGCAGGCTGTTGAGGGGGGTGCGCAGCTCATGCGACATGTTGGCCAAAAATTCCGATTTATATTTGGAGGTGAGGGCCAGCTGTTCCGCTTTTTCTTCCAGCGCTCGCTTTGTGAGTTCCACCTCTCGGTTTTTATTTTCAACCTCTGCTTTTTGCTCCGAAAGGAGACGAGCCTTATCCTCCAATTCCAGATTAGTTTTCTGGAGTTTATCCTGTTGCGATTGCAAATCCTGCGTGAGAGATTGCGATTTCTTCAGGAGATCTTCGGTCCTCATGCTGGCGGCAATCGTGTTGAGCACGATTCCGATACTCTCGGTCAACTGATCGAGGAAAGTGAGATAGATTTCACTAAACCGTTGGAAGGATCCCAACTCAATCACCGCCATCACCTCCCCTTCAAACAACACTGGGAGTACGACAATATTGAGGGGTTTTGCCTCCCCCAGGCCAGAATTAATCCGAATATAATCATTCGGCACATCCCGCAAAAGAATCCGTTGTTTTTCCAGCGCGCATTGCCCCACCAACGATTCTCCAATCCTAAATTGATTCGAGAGATGAATCCGCTCCCGATAGCCATAGCTACCAATCAATTTTAAAATCTTTGCGAGTTCGGCAGCGTTACTGGGAATCGCTCCCGTCACTCCAGGGGAAGCCGCTTCCATTAAGTAGAAGACACCATGTTGCGCATCCACGAGAGGGGCCAATTCTGAAAGGATCATTTTCGAAACGGTTAAGAAGTCCCGTTGCCCTTGCAACATCCGGGTGAATTTAGCGAGGTTGGTTTTGAGCCAGTCCTGCTCCGTATTTTTTTGCGTCGTATCGCGCAGGTTACGGGTCATTTCGTTAATATTATCTTTTAGAATGGCCACTTCACCGCGTGCATCGACGGTGATTAGACGAGTCAGATCGCCTTTCGCAACGGCTGTCGCCACTTCACCGATCGATCGGACTTGGGTCGTCAGGTTAGCGGCCAGTTGGTTGACGTTGTCGGTGAGATCCCGCCAGAGGCCCGCAGCACCTGGAACCAATGCTTGTCCACCCAGCTTCCCTTCCACACCCACTTCACGGGCAACAGTCGTAACTTGGTCCCCGAATGTTCCTAGGGTCACGATCATTTCATTGATTGTATCGGCCAAGGCCGCAATCTCCCCCTTCGCTTCCAGGGCCAACTTCCGTTTCAAATCGCCGCTCGCAACCGCCGTCACCACCTTCGCAATTCCACGGACCTGCTCCGTCAGGTTGCTCGCCATGTAGTTCACGTTGTCGGTGAGATCCTTCCACGTTCCAGCAACCCCTTCCACACGCGCCTGTCCACCCAGCTTCCCTTCGGTACCCACTTCTCTCGCTACACGGGTCACTTCCGATGCAAATGAACTCAATTGATCCACCATCGTATTGATGGTGTTTTTGAGATCCAGAATCTCTCCCTTCACGTCCACCGTAATTTTTTTGGAGAGGTCCCCGTTCGCAACCGCCGTCGTCACACTAGCGATGTTCCGCACTTGGTTCGTGAGGTTACTCGCCATCGTGTTTACGTTATCGGTCAGATCCT
>CAZRZK010000003.1:0-39188 GCA_964604555.1 uncultured Pseudobdellovibrionaceae bacterium
AGCTGCCCATTGCTGCATAGCCCCTCAGTATCACCTACTTATGAAGCCATACGAATTACCCCCGCTATTGTCATTGCGAGGAGCTGAAAGCGACGAAGCAATCCCGGCCGAAATTGCTTCGTCGCTTTCAGCTCCTCGCAATGACGAGTGGGGGACAAATGTTTCTTATCTATCTAATGATTCCTTTCGTACTTTCCGGGCAGTATGTTCCGGTCTCCACCTGCCCAGAACTGGCCCAATACGTGATCGAAAAGAAAAGCCTCCCGAAAGCAGAGATACATGAATGTGTTTCGAAGCCGTTCTCTGAACCCGGAGGGGAAAATTACGAAGAGATTTCTATCTCCTATGGGCAAGAGCAGGATTGCCCCGCCGGCTGTTTTTATAACGGAATGAAGGTGATCGTTCATCGTCGGAGCAGAAGAATATTCGGTGTGATTGATAAACGCCCCAATTCAATTTTATCGGCAGGAATTTCTACGTTAGATGAACGCAGGATCGATAAAAAATGTGAACCTCGCCTTTTAGATTCCATTGTGGAGGTCTCCTTTTTAGAGAGAGCCCAAGGGATTGGTTGGCGAATGAAGTTCAAGGAACCCTATCGCTGCTATTACTGGGAAAACACCTTTACTCAAGTCCTAGATGACGGGATCAGCACTCTGAATAAGGGGTTTGAAGTGACCCGAATCTGGGAAGGGGAAGCGACTGTTATTGATAATGGCCGCCAAAAAGTTTGGGACATATCCAAAATAACCACACGAGAGGTTGAGCGCAAACCGGCCGAGAAACGAAGAACGCCGAATCATTAAGTAGTCGCTGTCGGGAAATGTAAAAAAAACAGCCCCGAAGGGGCTCACTTTAATGTTTTCCCGAAAGCGGCGTATCCCGAGCGCATGCGAGGGATCTCGTCATAAATACTTGAATTTACGAGATCCTTCGGGCTTTCGCCCTCAGGACACGTCCCCGTCGGGAAAATTGAAATGTAGGCCCAAAGGGCCCTCATTTTTAATTTACCGACAGGGACTAAGTAACCCTCCCAATTTTTAGCAAAAAAACATATTTGCTCCACAATTCAGGAACATCTCCTCTGTAACGTCAGTAAAAGGAACAAAGAAATTCTGCCAAGTCAGGGGGATTTATTAACTCATCATTTTTACAGTCAATTGAAGAGTGGATTAAAAAAGGTGAAAGCTCGAAAGCAAGGACTGAGTTGATGCATTTAAGGGTGCATACTCTTTCTCGTCAGGAACGCTACGAGGTGGCTTGTGTGGCCCGCCGAGCGGGTCTTCCACAAATGACCTTGCGTCTATTGGCCTCGATTGTCCGGCCCCCACCCAAGCATGTGGTGACGGCAACCGATGAGGAGAAGGCAGAATATGGCGCGGCTCTAGTCAGAATAGGGGCGACAAAAGAAGGCATTGAATTATTAAAGAGTTTGGATGGAGAAAAACTGCCGCAAGTTTATCTCTACCTATCCCATGCCCATTTTTCCCGTTGGGAATATGAAGAAAGTATTCCTGTCCTACAAAAATATCTCAAATGTCCATTAAGTGAATATCAACAAATTATTGGTCAACTCAATTTAGTCTCAGCTTATGTACATGAGCGTCGCTCCGCAGAAGCGATTCCCTTATTAGATTCCTTAGAGGAAAGTACAAAACGTCTGAAACTGGAAGCTCTCCATGGAAACACTCTGGAGCGACGTGCAGAGCTGGCGATTTATGATCGAGATTGGAAGATGGCCGAACGGTGCCTGCAAATGGCGGAGGAATCGGTGAGGAATTCTGGGGGGTTAGATCTGTTTTTCGTCGAGAAATGGAGGACAATTCTGTCGCTTCTCCAGGATCCCGGCAAAAATTTGGATGGGATCATCGAATTGCGTCGAAAAGCAGTGGAAAGATCCCATTGGGAAACGGTTCGTGAATGTGATGCTTTCCGGGCTATTGTCTGCCAGGATCGAGACCTGCTTCACAAAGTCTATTTCGGCACCGCCTTTCCGGGTTATCGGGAGCGATTATTGCAAGATTATGGACCTTCTGCAGATGTGCCCCCTTCATTTAATTGGGGAATTGGAAATGGATCGCAATACAAAATTCTTCACCCGCTTTTCCAGGGCTCAAGAGATTTGAAACAGGGACAGCTAAAATACCGCCTGCTACGCACTTTAATCACCGATTTTTACCGTCCATTTCGAGTGGCCCATCTCTTCTCGGAAGTCTATCCAGGAGAGAGGTTCCATATTCTTTATTCAAGGGCGCGCATCCATGAAGGAATTAAGGAGCTTAAAAAATGGCTGCACTCTAAAAAACTGCCCTTTAAAATCACCGAACAGGGGGGAGCCTACCAATTTACGCACCTTAATTCAGAGTCGGCGATCGTAATTCCCGGGGCAGCCTGGTGGGCCCGATATCAATTAAGGGATCTCGAGCAGATTGAGAAGCAGGCAGGGGAAAAGCCGTTTGGTGCCGCCGAACTGGCCAAGTGGCTTTCGATTCCCAGAAGAACCGCCTTTCAGCGAATTCAGCAAGGGATGGAAGCAGGTGTGTTTGAGAAAACGGGTGCCGGTTCCAAATCGAAGTATTATTTAAAGAAACTCGCAGGGTAATTCACTCGAAAGTAACTTGGTAATCTTCTGCCGTTCCCGGATCGATGAGGAAGACAAGGATATTTCCGTTTTCAATAATGTAATCTCTGCTCGCGATGAGCTGAAACATGTCCTTCATTCGGACCACCGATTTGATTTGGCGACTCGAGTAGCTGGGTAAAGGGTATTTGAGAATCGCTTTCGACAAGATAATTTCATGCTTTAATTTTTCAACTAATTCGGAATAATCGGAATGGCAAATCTCTTCGACGTGACCCTGATGGGCTGTGGCGAGATCGATGTAATCTTTTCCAATACTTCTCTGCCCAGGTGTTTCTCCGGGGCAGGCTTTCCCGTCGGTGCTGACGACAGCATGGGCTTTCCACTGTAGCTGCGGGAACATTGCGTTCATTGCATCACTGAACCCCTTCGTAGTGTTGGGGAAAAACTGGGGTGTGGGGGCCGATGTACTGGGAATTTTGGTGATTTGGACGTCGGTTGTGGAATTATATTGTTTAAAAGCTTGGACCAATTCATTGCCCGTAAGATTGATTCCAATCTGGAGGGCAAAGTTATACTTTTCGATGGAAGAAGGAGTGCTGGGGCGACTCTCCCGAGCCGTAATTCCATGGGGAAATGAGGCCACTAAAGGGGGATATTCAGCGGAATAACCTGCAATGTGTGTTTCCTTTGGATCCAGAGAATAGCCAGCTGGACAGCTATTCTTGATGATGCCGGCTATTCGGTTGTTGTTTTGACGGCTAATTACATAGGGGTTGTGCTGATAAGGTTTGCACACCACGGGAGAACAACTCGCGCGTCCCCCAATCATAAATGAGGAATCTAAAGTTCTTTGTTTCATTGCTCCCACCGGCCCATCTACCTTAGGGGTACAGCTGAGACCGGTAGTAAATCCGTTAGCAATAGAGATGGTATCTACAATAGCAGTAATAGGATAGCCGTCCAGGTTTTGAGTGCAGCTGCTTTGAAGGTAGACTTGCGGACAGTAAAGAAAGTTTTCTTCGGAATGGCCTTCTAAATAACCCTCCAGTGCGCCAGGGTGTTTGCACCAGTAAGCCCGTTCCGAAAAGAATCTACCGCCGCTCTGTGCAAAAGAAATTCGGGCTTCATCCAGGAAGCATTGATCGGGAGCCACGAGTGCGAATAAAGCAGGAGTGCCCCTCGTTTGGGTGGTCAAATTTCCTTCCCAGATATAATTATTTAAACTTAACAGACCGTAATTGTCGTGGGTGTTGTCTTCATCGCTCATGAAGATAAAATGGACTTGCCCCTTTGGGAGGAATCCTTTTTTGAAATAGAGGTAACTGAAATAGTCAAACCCCGAGAGAAGCCCACGTTCCTGATCAAAAAAATCATTAAGCTTGATTTTAGAGAGCCCGGTTTTTACTTTGAGCTCCTGATCCCAATCATAAAGAGAGTAAATGCTTCGATTTTGACTGCTGAAACCTTCGGTGCCGATCTCTTTTCGGTAGAACGTCATGAGCTGCTTCGGCATCGATTGGGATAGCAAAGAAGCGATTCCGGGATTTGAATGGCTGACATAGCCTTGCTCTCGCATGTTATCGCCAAAGAATAGGGTATAAGGATATCTTGATAAATTTGAATTGATTAAGGGCATTATTTCATCCATGACGACTGGATGAATGAAGTAAGCTATTTTTCTGGCATCGAGCTGCGCTGCCATTTGTTGCAATGATGTTTTCATTCTTCCCCAGGCCGCAGTCATCGATCGGCTATTGTCCAGCACCAAAATAATATGTACCGGATCATTCTTAGAGGTGTTTTCCGAACTGCTTTTGAATTGATAAATGACATTTCTCGAATTTTCCTGGACGCATTGATTGGTTTGTTCTCGGTAAGTAAATCCAATCTTGCACTGACAAGCGCCGTTCATCATTTCTCGCGGAGCCAAGCAGAGAGGTGGAGCAAGTGACGTCACATTGTATCGTGTCGAACAATTCCCCTTCTTTCCGTTGCCAAAAACCTCCCCCATTACTTCAACCTCTCCCACTTTATCGAGTAAAAACGTCTTTGAGAATGAAAGAGCGGTGTTCTCCCCATTTAGTTTAGCCTGCGTCGCATTTTCGCTACTGAAATTTAAAGTGACCTGGCCTCCGACTTGTGCAGAGTTAGGGATTACAATTATTTGACATGAAGGGACACCAGGGGGTGGGGGGGGGACGCATTTGCCATCCTTTTCAATTTTATCTTCAGTGCAAACACATTTTTTACCATTCCAAATTTTTTCCTCTTTTGCACACAATCGATTGTAATATTTCTCAGCATTGATGCACTCTTCACCATCGAGAATATATCCTGGTTCACAAGATAAAATCTCCCGCTCTGTGTTGTGATAAATTTCACCCTGATCCGAGCAACCTAAGATCAGTAAAATGGTACCAATTAACAGAGTGTAAAATCGAGAGGTCTTCATAGGAGCTCCTTTAAAACTCGGCAAGAGATGCTTTGAGCCATGTAAGAGCCGGCATATTTATAGGGTAGATGCGCGGTTGAATTGAGATCGATATCGAGCTTTCTGTCCTGGATTTCATAAGAAAGAATCGGTTGATCTGACAAGATGCGGGTTGATTCATTTTTGAGGTCCCAGCTAGCCCCATTTTTTGTCCAGATCTCCGCGGAAAGAGCGCTGTTTTGAAGATCGATGCGAATGGCAATCTCCGCATTTTCCCCAAGGCAAAGGGTCTGGATATAATGATCCAGGTCGGTGTCGGCATCCTGCCTTTCAAAGATAATGTCATAAACCGCCACATATTTTTTATCATGGGAGATGTCGACCTGTTCTTTTGATAGGAATTCCTTAGTCCCTTTGCAGCCATCGGTGAAAAGGTATTTCCCATGTCCTAAATAGGCGATGGTTTGAGTGCATTCGTAATTCTGATCGGGATCCAGATTGACCCGGGTATAGATATTTTTAGGTTCCGGGATAGGTTGGCCAATTCCCTCGCCATTGCCGGGCAGGCAGCCTGGAAGGAATGCAAGGGTTGCAGCAAAGATAAAGTTGATCAGCATTTGTTTGGGCCAAAGAAGTGAAGTCATAGGTGCCTCCCAGAAATTGTCTTCATTCTCAGTATGCGGTTTTGGGAATAAAAAAGACGCTCAGAAATTTTGCCAGCAGTAAAAGGTGTGTGTTTTCGCTGGTTTGCTCCCATTAAGAACGGGAGCAATATCCACTTATTCATCCTCTTTGTATTTAAGAACCATTTTCTTGCTTCCGAAAAATCTCTGTAACCCCTAACACGGAGAAGAAGATGGTTTATTTTAAAAATTATTTTTTCCTGTTATTTGCTCTTTTTTCTATCGATTCATTTGCAGAAACTGTGATTAACAACCCCATAGATGCGGGCATTGCCGGGATAGTAGATGCCATTGTGGATACTGGATCCATGGGAACTCCGCCGCTGGGAGGGGGATATGCCTGTTGCCACTTTGACATTCCGGGACGGGGAAATGCCTATCTTTGGCTGGATCCTACCAACTGTGGAAATTTCGGGGGAGTATCAACGAGTTCTGCTTCTTGCCAGACTCTTTAAAGACTCCTTACCGCAAGTTATTGAGAGACAGCAAAAAAGTGGGCGTTGGGAGCTCCTTCCCAAACCCAACCATGCTGGATCGCAAGATCTCGCTCCTCTGCACTCACTGTGCTCAAATACGAAATCCCTCCACGACCTAATCGAAAGGTCGGGACAGTCCCGGCATATTGAGTTGTGCACACATAACCCATCGTATCGTTAAAGCGATGTACGTCATTGGGATCGATGGTGAGGAAAAAGCCCCAATGGGGCATGGTGTAATGTTGAAATAGCCGGGTACTACAAACGGGACTCGGTTCAGAAAAGATGAGGAAGGAGGTCCCATCAAGGACATAACCCGGTAAGGCTGCATTGTCCGTGAGAGCGTAAAAGAAGGCGTTATTGATATTATGATAACGATAAATCCTTTTAGTAGCGATGCCGTAGGCAGTGGCATTGACTTGAGCCGAACAGGTACCCGAGAGTTGGGTGGCAGCGTCGGTGACCTTAAAGCGAATGTCGTGGGTTCCGGGCGCGTTTATCGTTCCGCGATAGCCGAGCGCAGAGGGTGAGTTCACCGAATAGGTTGCCGATGAAAAGTGAGAGGGATCGTTCAGCATCGCAAAAGAGACGGCGCGATTGGCAATCACCACCATATCAAGCTCAGTCGAGCGCTCCATCGGATTTCCGGCTTGATCCATTTTGATCCGACTTGAGCTTACTTTCAATTGCACAGAACAGCTTGGGGCGGAGATCCGATCTTCGTTTACTCTAATCGTGGTTGAGCAGGTGTTCGAAAGATTGGAACTGGGGTCGGTTACTGTCAAACGAATGACATGATCTCCTACTGAATTGAGCGTCCCTCGAATTCCTTGGGAGAAGGGTTGTTGCGTCGAGTATAAAGTACTCTCAAATTCCGCTGAACTGTTTTGGATCTGGAAATTCACTGTTTTATTGGAAAGGACGATAATATCGGCGACAGAAGAGCGTCCAATAGGTGCGCCTGAAGGATCGGTTTTAAGGGTGACCGTATCCACTACCTTTTGGATCGAACAGTCCGGCAGTGATTGGGACGACTCGGGATTAACGACAACTTGCGCTGAGCAAGAGGTCGATTCCTTTGAGTTTGAGTCGACTGCGGTGAACTCAATGAGGTGAGTTCCGACAGAATCATAGGCTCCCCGGAATCCGATTGAATTTTTCTTATCGGACTTGTAGATGGCCTTGGTGAAAACATTTGAAGAGTTTTTACTTTTATGAAAGGTCGCAGGTCGATTCGCAGTAATGATTAAATCAACTTCTGAGGATATCGAGCTACCAGAGGAATCGCGCTTAAGAGTTGCCGTTCCGACAATCGGTTCCACTTGGCAGTTAAAGGACTGGTTTGCGGTCCGTTCCAGGGTAAGGTTCGTCGGGACCGAACGACTACAGCCTACAGCAATGAAGGCAAGGAATAAAGTAGAAGCCCAGAGCAGTTGTCGTGACATAGATGTCCTCCTGACTGAATCATGATGGTTTGCGGGTGCAAAACATACTCAGGAATCTTGCCGGAGGAATCATATAGAAATGCTCCCTACTGGTTATTGCCATTCCCCTTCTCGTTTACCAACATAGCCTCCATGGAAAAAGGAGGCTACATCTACATACTCTCAAACTGGACTGGAAGAGTTCTTTATACAAGTATTCCCTGATATTGAAGGAGCGATTTATCGGGAAAAACAGATTAAGGCAGGCTCAAGAAGAAAGAAAATCGAGGCGATTGAGAGGGTGAATCCTTATTGGGAGGATCTCTATTTCAAAATATAAAGATTGCTTCGCCCTTTCAGGGCTCGCATCGACGGTGCATCCCCGTCGTTGCGAGGGTCCAACGGACCCGAAGCAATCTTTGAGTAGTTTAGATTAATCCTCAATCATCGCTTTGCGGTTGTTGCCACCGCCCGCAGCCGCAGCGGCTGCGATTTTGCGTTTGTCGAGGTTGTATTTCTCAACTTTGTTGATGAGTCCAGCTCGGCTGATGCCCAATTCCTTGGCCAGACGGGATTTGTTCCATCCCGTCCGTTTCAACCCTTCACGGATCATCTCACGCTCGAGTTCTTCCAAGGCATCGCGCAGCTTTCCTTGGATGCGGACTCCTTGGACTTTGTTTCGTTCCCCGAATTCCCGAATGCGAGCCGATAGCATATCGACGGTAATCTTCATTTCCGCACCGGCTAGGACTGTCACCCGTTCCATCTCGTTTTCGAGTTCGCGGATGTTTCCTGGCCAGGCATAGTCGAAGATTTTCTCAAGGGCTCTTTTGGTGAGCACTTTAGGCTTAATCTGCTTTTCCTGGGCACATCGAGCCAAGAAATGCTCACATAAGAGTGGAATATCTTCTTTGCGGTCTCTCAAGGGTGGAACGGTGATGTTGATCACGTTGATTCGATAATAAAGGTCTTCCCGGAAGAGCCCTTTTTCCACCATGTCCTTGAGGTCTTTATTGGTCGCGGCCAAGATGCGCACATCCACCTTGCGGGGTTCAGTGGCACCTACTGGCAAGAAGGTTCCTTCTTGGAGCACCCGCAAGAGTTTCACTTGCATGCTGGGGCTCGTGTCCCCGATTTCATCCAGGAAGAAGGTCCCTCCATCGGCCATTTCAAAGAGACCTTTTTTATCCTTCACCGCACCCGTGAACGATCCCTTCACGTGCCCGAAGAGTTCGGAGTCGAGGAGGTTATCGTTGAAGGCGGAGCAGTTTTGGGTGACAAAGGCCTTTTCTTTACGGGGCGAATTGTAGTGAATCGCCTTGGCAATGAGCTCTTTACCGGTACCGTTATCCCCTTGAATGAGTACGGTGCTTTCGCTCTGTTTGATTTTATCCAAAAGGCCGTAAACATCTTGCATGAGTTTGGCTTTACCAATCATGCTGTCATATTTGTAACGGATGCCGAGCTCTTTATTGAGTTCGCTAATCCGATCTTCACGGCTCGAGATCTCCTTGTGGAGTGTGCTGATCTCTTGGGAGACCAGGTCACTCAATTCCGCGAAATAAGGGAGCTCTTCCTTTTCCAGGAGGCGGACTTTGCCTACTGCAAAATCGATCTCTTGGTGAGGAAGATTGAAATGAGAAAGTGCTTTAGCGAGCTCTTTCCGGTTCCCTTCAGTGATATTTTCCTTGAAGTAACCGCAACAGATCACCGCTCCCATGAACTCGTTATCAATAAGAATTGGAAAGGTGGAGCAGCTTAAGTGCGGCAACCAATCCTTCACCATATCTTTTTCTTGGGTCCGTTTGAGTTCATTGACCGCATTTCTCGCAAATTCGGCGAGACTGTCGTAGCCGTCTGCTCTAGATAAGAGCAGGTTCACGACATAGTTTGAATAATCGCGTTTCTGACCTTTTTCGATCAGCTTCAAGTTTCCACGATCATCCGCGAAGAACACATCGATGTGCCACCATTTCGCGATAACCTCTTTCAACTTACGGATCACGTGGATATGTTCAAATTCATCCCAATTGATCATAGGGCCTCCCCCAATATTCAGTTCATTTGCCTTTTTAATTTTCTTTAAGGAAGTGAATAACTACCGAAGAGTTGTCTAGTAGAAGTAGTGTCTATCAACAAAGAGAACGTCTAAACAATTACAGTGTACAAAATATAATACGCAGTGTCAATGGGTTGATAGACGTATATCGTCGAAACAATTGTGAAATTCCTATCACAATCCTAAAACACTATAAATATTCACACCGTATGATGGGGCTGTTTGGTTCCCCGTAGTATCTGAGAAAGATACAGTCCGGTGTGGGGGAGGGCGCGTTCAGCCAGTTCGAGTGGTGTGCCACTATCAACTAACTGACCACCGCGATCTCCCCCCTCTGGGCCTAAATCGATCACATAATCGGATGAACAGATCAGCTGTAGGTTGTGCTCAATCACCAGCACCGAGTGTCCTAAGTGTGTCAGTTTTCGCAACACCGCAATCAGTTTGCCTACCTCCCTGAAATGGAGGCCGGTAGTAGGTTCATCGAAAATAAACAGAATATTGGATCGTGCGGCAGAGGATTGAGTCAGCTCGCGACTGATTTTTAGACGTTGCGATTCTCCGCCGGAAAGGCTGGGGCCGGGTTGTCCAAGCTGGAGATAACCTAACCCCACATCTCGCATGAGATTTAATTTAGAACGGATAGAAGCTGAGTGGGAAAAGAATTCATAGGCTTCATCAATCGTCATTTTCAGAACATCGTCGATGTTTTTCCCTTTGAAACGGATCCTGAGAATACTCTTTTTAAAACGCTTCCCATCGCATTCTTCGCATGGGATCCAGACATCCTCCAAGAAGACCATGTCGATCTGGATGCGTCCTTCCCCTTGGCACTTTTCACAGCGGCCTCCAGGTACGTTAAAGGAGAAGTGGCCCGGAGTGAGCCGTTTTGCTACGGCATCAGGGGTTCCCGCAAAAAGGCTTCGGATCTCATCGAAGCCTTTCACAAATGTAATCGGGTTGGATCGAGAAGACCGACCAATCGGTGATTGATCCACTAGCTCGACGCCATTGATAAATTCCAGCCCCATCAGTTTTTGGAGTGAACCATTCCCTTCCGCCTTGATTCCAAAATGTTTTTGAATGGCAGGAAAAAGGGTTTCAACGATCAAGGTGCTTTTTCCTGATCCCGAAACACCGGTTACGGTCACCAAACTGTTTAAAGGAAAACGGATATCGATATTCTTTAAATTATTGGAGGTGGCCCCTTTAATTTCAAACCAGCGATTTTTCTTTCGACTGGCGACGGTGACCATCTCTTGCTGGCATTGTTGCACCCATTGAGAGACCGCTTGAGAGGTGAGTCCATCGGCTTTCAGAAAACTATCTTTCTCCCCACTAAAAAGCAGCGTGCCTCCGCGCTTTCCCGAACCAGGTCCGAGTTCGATGATGTAATCTCCCCACTCGATCATCTCCGGATCATGCTCCACGATGACGAGGGAATTCCCCTGATTCCGCATTCGATTCAGGGTGGAAAGCAGACGGGAGGTGTCTTTGGGATGGAGACCAATGCTCGGTTCATCGAGCACATATAAAGTGTCGGTCAACCCTTGGCTCAATTGAGTGGAGAGCAATACGCGTTGATACTCCCCTCCGGAGAGGGAGCGGGTCAGGCGATTGAGCTGTAAATAACCAAGACCGACTTCGCTTAAATACTCCAAACGCCGGCAACACTGTTCCAGCAATTGCTTTGCGATCTGTTTTTCGCGAGGCGAAAGGGCGACTACTTTCAAAAAATGGAAGAGGTTTTCAATGTTGAGTTCCGCCATTTCATTGATGTTTTTTCCGCCGACGCGAATTTGGAGAGTTTCGGCATTGAGGCGTGAACCTTTGCATTCTTTGCAGAGAAAGCCGGAGGTGTAACGGCTCACAAAAACCCGGATCCGGAGCTTGTATTTTTCCTCTTCGAGCTCCTTGAAGACTCCACGCACTCCTTTAAATTGAGGCGTGCCATCGAAGATCATTTTGCGGTGTTCCGGCGGAAGATCTTGATAAGGAAGATCGGCATCGATCCGATGCTTTTTGCAAAACTCCAGCATCTTCTTTTGCCAATAGGAGAGGCTTGGCTTGGTGAAGGGATCGATCGCCCCTTGCGCGAGAGACCGCTGAGGGTAGGGAACGACGAGATTTTCATCGACTTCGAGGGTGTTTCCAAATCCTTTGCAGTTTTGGCAGGCCCCCAGCGGACTATTAAAGGAGAAGGAGGCGGCCGTTTTATCTCCGGCCCGCTCTCCGCAATTGGGGCACTGATTCTCAGGAAAGTAGGATTTATAAAATTGGGCCTTGCTCTCATGAAAAATGAAAAGAGTGGCTTCTCCATGCCCTAATCGCACCGCATTTTGGAGGGAATCACTAAAACGGGAGAGGTGGGATTCGGCACTGCCTTCGAGCTGAATCCGATCGACGATGATTGAAAGAGAAGAGGAAACGGCCCCTTTCTGTTTGAGCCAATTCTCGATGTTGGTAATCTCACTCCCATCCAGGAGCCGTGTAAATCCATTGCGGATATATTCTTCCAGCAGCGGGGTGAGTTCCTTGCGGTTTTTTTTGGCCGGGACCTTAAAGCCAATTAAAACCGCCTTTTTAGAATGTTGCTTGAGGAGTTCCTCGAGCAGTTGTGGTGGCCACTGTTTGACCATTGGAAGGTTGCAGTTTTTACAATAAGGATGGCCGATTTTCTCAAAGAGGAGTCGCAAGTAATCATAGAGCTCGGTGGAGGTGCCCACCGTCGCGCGTGAATTACGGACGGGGTTGATCTGTTCTAGGGCAATCGTGGGAGGAATGTTTTCAATTTTATCGACATCAGGCTGGCGGAATTTATCGAGGAACTGCCGAGCATAGGTGCTGAGCGATTCCATGTAGCGCCGTTGCCCCTCGGCAAAGATAGTTTCGAAGGCGAGCGAAGATTTACCGCTACCGCTGGGGCCGGTAATGATAGTGGCTTTGCCTAAAGGGATCTTCACATCGATGCCCTTTAAGTTATTTTGCCGAACTCCGGTAAGAATGAGATGATCCAACAACACAACCGTACATTAGCACGGGGCAAGCTGAAAAAGAACTGGGGCTAAAGGCATTAATGGCTAGAACCAATATTGTTATCAATGAGAGGCGCATATTCGAAAGGCCATCAAAATGATTGATAGCTCGATCTGAATCGATTATTTCTCTAAGCATGAAATGCCCTTGTGGATCAGAGGATACTTTTGATGCCTGTTGTGACCCCTATTTAAAGGGGAAAGCACTTCCGGATACGGCCGAAAAGCTGATGCGGAGTCGCTACACTGCCTATACGCAAGCTCAGATCGAATACCTCAAGATGACTATGGTGCCGGAAGAGCGCGACAACTTTGACCCCGATGCGACCCGACAATGGGCGGAAGGATCGAAGTGGAAAGGTTTGAAAATTGTTGGGACCGAAAAGGGAGGTCCGTCCGATACCACTGGAATGGTTGAGTTCATCGCGACCTATGAAAAAGAGGGCAAAGGAATCGATCATCATGAGGTTTCCCAATTTCGCAAAAATAAAAAAGGGGAGTGGTTGTTTATAGATGGGGAAGGGCATGAACATGCAGAAGGGGAAGGGCATCATGAACCGGTTAAACAGGTGGTGCGCGAGCATTCCAAAATCGGACGCAATGATTCCTGTCCTTGTGGTAGTGGGAAAAAATACAAAAAATGTTGTGAGGGAAAAAAATGAAAATTGCACTCGTAACGGGAGCCAATCGAGGGTTAGGGCTTGAAACGTGTAAAAAACTTTCAAAGCAGGATATTCAGGTGATCTTTACCTGTCGGGATCGAGAAGAGGGGGCGAAGCAAGTACAACAATTGAAACAAGCGGGGTTTCCTGTTGAATTCCTGCAATTGGATGTTACCGATGTAAAAAGCATCGAAGGTCTCGCCAAGCATGTTCGAAGCAAGTTTGGACAACTTGATATTTTGGTCAATAATGCCGGCATCTTTCCGAAAGAGGCAAAAGAGAATGATGTTTTCCGCGCAAGTCCGGCCGTTTTGAAGAAAGTGTTTGAGACCAATACTCTAGGGGCCTTCATGCTTTGCCAAGCTTTCATTCCCCTCATGCAAGAAAAAGGATACGGACGGGTGGTGAATATATCCAGTGGAATGGGGCAACTCTCCGGGATGGACGGCGGCTATCCCGCGTATCGAATTTCAAAAACTGCACTGAATGCCGTCACCCGCATTTTTGCGGAAGAGACTAAAGGGACCGACATTCTGGTCAATTCGGTCTGCCCCGGTTGGGTACGGACCGATATGGGAGGAGAAAAGGCTTCGCGATCGATCGATGAAGGGGTGAGTGGAATTGTTTGGGCGGCGACCTTGCCGAAAGCGGGGCCTACTGGCGGGTTTTTTCGGGATGGTGAGCCGCTGAGTTGGTGATTATTTACCCGGTGTTTTTCCGATGTTCATGTGACGATAGGTTTCGGCTTGAATTTCGGCGGTTAACTTCACGATCTCCTGGATATCTTCCCAATTCTCTGGATTTTCAATTTTTTTACGGATCCTCTCCTGTTTTTTGGAAACGCTGGTGAGTAGTTGAATCAAAGTTTCCAACCTTTTGTCAAAGGCCTCCTCACGTTCTCTGCCCCCCAATATTCCAAAATGGGCAGCCGCTACGGTAACGTTCGCTAAACTTCCGTTGAAGGAATACTTTTCCACTGGACTTTCATCTTCGTGAAAAAAGCGCAATCCCCTGGGTGCGAAGTAGGGAAAAGGCGGCTCATGATCGAAGGCATAAAGCAGGAATTCGGGACGATTTACTATCGAATCAACTGTCACATCATCCATATTCCAAAATCTGGAGGGGTTGTTTCGCCAATCAAGCATCACTTGTCGCCTAGTCTTGGCTATCTCTTGGCAGGCCTGTAATGAAAATAGCGTTAATGGCTGAAAAGTATCAAGAGCGAATTTTACATTATAAAGCTGATTTTCGATTTCGGTGTTTTTTTGAAAAGGGGGAGCTGTTTTCAGATCCTTCGGCAATCTATTCCGTAACTTCACGGCAGCATAAGAGAGATCGATGGCGTGTGCCGGGATTTCATCCATTCGAATGTGTTTTTGGTAAAGCGAAGGAACAGGAAAGGATTTGTCTGGGATTGCATCAAGCTCAATGTCATAAATATTGGGTTCTCCGGATTTCCGAGCGATATTGGTATGATGATGAAGTTTCTCATGGAACTCAATTCTGCCGGGCTCGAGTTTGAGGATCGTATCGATATTGGTAGCGGTGGCATCGGGAAACGCGAGTCCCCCCGAAACGGTTTGCTCACGTAGCAAATGGGGAAGAGAAAAAATAAAACGGATCTCCTTTTTATTTAAAGAGGCTGCGTGGTTGCCCAAACGATTCCCCTCTCCTCCTGAAATTTCCAATGCCGTTTCCCCCCTGTAATCGACAATCTGGCAATCAAGTCCCTGGCTTTTCACCCAGAGGGCTGCCTCTTCGACCACTTTGTTGTTGAGTTTGGAAAGTTTGAGACGGATTTCTTCTCGGGAAGTATTCTGGAGCTGCAATCGATCGGGATCGTAATAAAGTTTTTGTTTGGTAAGGTATCTTTCATACCAATAATGGAGTGCTGATTGAATAACCTCTGGAGAGGGGGACGTCGTGAGCAGTGTTTTTAAGTCTAAATAAAGGATTTTCGGATCGCGTTGCTGGGCCTTCTGGGAAGAGTTGTAGACTCCTGTGGCCGTTGTGTTTTCCCAATCCAAATGCGTCAAACTAAAAACCACTCGTTTATTTGTTTTAGCCAGGGAGGGAAAAAATCGCGCCACGGAGGAGGGATCGATTTCAAGTTGGTAGTCGCTTTGCTGCTGAACCTGTATTTCCTCCGCAGCAAGGTGCTCTTTCAAAGCTTCCATGAAATCGACTTCGGAGCTCCTGAGCTTCCATAAGCTGCTTTCATAATTGATGGGAACAAGAGGATCCTGTAACCATGCCCTGTTCGTTCCGCTATCTTCGAGCTGTTGAAGCCACAGAAGTTTTTTCCCTTTGTGATCCATCAGAGCTTCTCTATAAGCATCGATTGCTTCCATTAATTTCTCGTTATTTTTTTGAGCTAAAAGCTCAGTGATGGAGTGGCAGGGGGGATTTGCTTGGGCGGGGGCTCCAAGAAACAGAACCACAAAAATGAAAGTGACTTTACTCATATTCCAGAGGCGAGTTGGCCTCATAGCTCAGTATTCGTTATAAAAGGGAGGAAACACACTCAGGAAACTTGCTAGAATCTTGTGGTTCTCAGAATCAGCGAGCCAGTTCCTTTCCGTCCACCCCTTCGGAGCAATAGCTTCCCGGGGCTTTAGTGACGAGGAGTAAATCCGAAATGTTGGGCAAACCACATATCGGAATGGTAGGAGCTGATCCAAGGGGCCAGTAAGTCAATGTTTCCAATAGGAACTGCATTTCCATTTATCACTGTGGTCATTTGGAAAAGCGGAGTACCATCTTTGTCCACTTCCATGCCTGCTAATCGAGTTCGGAAATCCTCTCGAGCGGGAGTGGTGTCGTAAGCCTGTTTTAAATTTTTAGAAGGCTGGAGGAGTAACTGGACTGAGTTATCCCTTGTCGATGAGAAGTTAGCTGTGGGTTCCCCTTGAACAGGAAGGTATTGCGTATAGGGATCGGCCACCACTCTTTGAAAAGTGAGGCGAGCTAACAGGCGAATGAAGGTGCCCGGCTTCTCAAGCCAATTGGTATAAACATAACTGAATGGATTGTGTTCCTGGCGAAAGCCATTGAGCCCTTTTGAGGGCATCACAAATAGGTTGAGATCCTCTTTCCCATCCCGGTGGATCATGACTAGAAAGCCCGGTCGATAAGGGGCGAGGGGAAGGCGTGGGGTTGCGAGGGAAAAACGAATCGTCAGTGGATGCGAACCTGGTTCCAATCCTAAAAAAGGCTCCTTTAATTCCAAAGTGGCAGGGGCAGTGACGCCATGGTTATGGACCGCTTTTCCAAAGGCTTGTCTCCATCCATCTTCAGGGTAGCCTGAAGGGGCGTTAACAGTTCTACTAAGATAATTGCGTGAGATGGCTCCTAGCATCGCATTGACTTGAAAACAGGCTGCTATCCAGCGATTGGGTTGAGAGGGGGTTTGCAATGCCATTTTCCGATGCCATTCTTGCTTCGCTTGTGGGGAGGCATCGTGATAGCCCGGAGGAACTACTGCCTGAGAAGAAAAAGTGAAAAATAGCAAAAAAATAGGAAAATAATAAGCCTTAGACATGATGCATCAATAATCGATAAATTGCCGAAATGAAACCCCTAGGGGCTGTTGACGCTTTGTCGCGGTGCTAGAGTTCAGTGCATTCCCACAACCCGTAGAGTACTGAGATTGGCAAGCATCACTAAGTCCTGATCCAGAGTCAATAAATCCACTCCGGAATCGATGCAGGATTGCGCAATGTAGATGTCTGCAATAGCAATACCCTTGCCTTTTTGATAAGCAACGCGCCTTAAATATCCCGCCCTTTCAAAAAAACCCTCTTCGATTTCAATTCTAGGAAGGGCCAACAAGTGTTTTTCCATCCCTTTGGAAAGTTTGGGAGAGCTTAAAAGTTCGGATAAAACAAAAGGAGACATCAGAAGACGTTGTTCATCGAGGGATCGTTGAAGAATGTCAGTCGAATTGTCTTTTGTCCCTCTAAAGAAATTGACGAATATGTTAGTATCAACGCAAATCACGTTTATCCTTCCTAACCGCTTTCACATCCAGCTCTAAATCAAGTGTCCCTCGCATTTTTGATAATTCTCGGTAGGCCTCTGCTGATGCCAATATTTTAAGACCTTGCCGAATGGTTTCCGTGAAGTTTTTTCCTGTCGCTCTAAGAGCGGATTTCACCAGGGATTCCTCTAATTCAACGGTATATTTTTTGCTCGATTTCATACCATATATTATACCATACTCAAGTATGGGATTGTAGCCTTGGATAGATTTTGAACATCGCTGATAAACAAGGTAGGCTGAGTATTGAACTATGCCTCGTTTATTAGCACTTTTTTTGGGTGGCCTCGTATCGATTGCTGCCATCATCGGGATCATTGCGTCATTGGCGGTTGGGACTTTGGCCCGCACGCCCGATTTTACACAACTGCGGCAAGAGGTGGAGATCCAAATGCTGCAGCCCAATGGCGATTTCGTCAGCCGGAAGTTTGGTCCGAAGACGGCTGATTGGGTTCCCATTCAGTCGATTTCCAATCACCTCCTGATGGCGGTGATCGCGTCTGAAGATAGCGCCTTTTACAGTCATGACGGTATCGACCTCTTCGAGATGAAGGAATCGATCAAAAAGGATCTCAAGGAGAAACGGTGGGCACGGGGGGGGAGCACCCTCACCCAGCAGGTGATTAAGAATGTCTATCTCACCAAACAGAAATCGCTCTGGAGAAAATTCAAGGAGATTCTGTGGGCGAGGGAATTGGAGAAAACGCTTTCAAAATCTGAAATTCTCTGTGTCTACGTGAATCTGGTGGAGTGGGGTCCAAAAATCTATGGAATTCGGCAAGCAGCCCGCCATTATTTCAAAACCTCTCCAATTAATCTGACCCCTCGCCAATCGGCCTTCCTGGCGATGATGTTGCCGGCCCCGGTAAAATATTACACTTCCTTCAGAAACCGCCAGCTCACCGATTTTGCGGAACGGCGGGTGAAACATATTTTGCGAGTGATGAACCGGATGGGGTTTTTGGATGAATCTCAGTATCACGATGCTTTGAATGAATCTTTATGGGGTGAGGTGCCTAGAAACACCTCACCTGAGGAATCGGATGAGATGGTTCCAGCTGAAGATCCGGATGAAAAAAATATTGTGATTGTTCCGGCTCCTTCGCCGGAGCCAAAAGCAAAGCCTTCGCCCATAAAACCGGAACCGGAAAAGGAACTGATATTGGAGCCCGAGCCTGCGCCTCCACCCACGCTTGAACAAGCACCTCTTCCTGAGTCGTCGCCTCCACCCACTACCGAAGAGGGGCCGTGAGCTTTGATCCATCTGAGTTTTTAGGGATCAAGGAGATGATCACCACGCAAGGTATTTGGGGGGAGCTGGCCTTCATGGGGATCTATATCTTCGGAACCCAACTCTGTATCTCCTCCCTATTGCTGATGTTAGTTGCGGGGAGTGTCTTTGGGATCTGGAAGTCGCTCATTATCATCCATATTTCTGCCGTATTTGCTTCGGCTGGGACCTTTTTCTTGGCCCGCTATTTTCTTCGGAGCTGGGTTATTTTTAAGTGGTCACACCGATGGGGAACCCTGGCCCCACAGATTGAAAAAAATGGGTTTTATTATATTTTCATCAGTCGAATTGTTCCCACGCTGCCCTTTTGCATCATCAATCTCATGTGGGGCGTGAGTTCCGCCAAAACACTCGACTATTTTGTGGCCACTTTTTTAGGGAAGCTTCCCGGTTCAGTCGTGATCGTGACTGCCGGACATGTGTTGGGTTGTTCTTTGAGTGGGATGCATTGGAGTGATACCCGGATTTGGAAAGATCCCTTTGTGTGGTTTGCTTTTGTCATCAGTCTCATTGGCGTGTGGCAATTTCCGAAACTAAAAAGACTAAAACTGAGAGGTCAAGGGTGAAGCTGTTGTGGTTGCCCTTTGCATTATGGGGCTGCTTAGTTTTGGGGCGGATTGGCGAAGCGCAGCTCAAAATGGATGCGATGACTTATGCCGTGCTTGCCAAAAATATTTTGCGAGAGGGGAGTTGGTTTCCCCTTCACTACACCTCCCAAGCCTACGCTACTTTTTCCCAACACCCCCCGCTTCACATGTGGTTGCTTGCGTTCTTTTTTAAAATCGTGGGTATCACGACGGTAAATGCGCGTCTTTTTGCCGCCCTCTTTTCATTCGGAACCCTTTTTTTGGTGGTCATGTGGGTCAGGAGGCGCAGTGGAATTTGGACGGGCGTGGTAGCGGGTTTGTTGCTTTTGACGAGCCCAGCCTATTTGAAGTTTGGCACCGATTGTTTGCTTGATACTTCGCTTGTTTTTTGGATGTTGCTTGCAAGCATTCTCTTTGAACGGGGGAAAAAGTGGGATGGAGTGGGAGTCGGGATCTGCCAAGCCTTTGCCTTTTTGACGAAAGGCCTTGCCTCTCTTTCCCTTCCGCTGTCCCTCTTTGCCTTCCTTTTTTTTAACCGCGCTAAAACACGTGATTTCATCTTTTCCCAAATGGTTTTTGGGGTTGTGCTTGGTATTTGGATTGCCTTTGCTGGAGGAGATGATTTTTTACGGCATTATTGGCAGGAATCGGTCGCCCATCGGGTTTTTTTGGGCGATCCCTATGCTCGATGGAATCTCTTGAAATATCTGCTCACCAATTGGCCCTGGACACTTTTCTTCCTCTATTCTCTCAAGAAACAATCCCGCGAACTGTGGACTTTGAATGCCCTCTTCCATATTGGGGGATTTTTCTTCTCTGGACATTGGTTTGAGCATTACCTTGTTCCCTTTTATCCCTTTGCTTGCATGAGTGTAGCGATGATCCTCGCCCCATTTTTGCAGCGTTGGGAAAAGAAGATAGTAGTTTTTTTTAGCGGGGTTGCCGGGGCTTTATTATTGGCAATTTGCTTTTGGCCCGGGCGGCTTAGAACAGAGCGGCAGGAGCCGATTCGCCGGGTGACGAAAGAATTACTCAAGGCAGTTCGGGTGGATTCGATCCAGCGGGTCTATTTTACTTCGAGAGTAGAAGAAAAATGGATGGGGCTCGCGGTATTGGCTTGGGAAACTCCTTGGGATCCCGTCTTCGTTGAGGAGCTCCCCACCCATTTCAAGCCAAATGAAATCGGAATTATTCCGGATCCACCGTATTTTGTGACAACAACTGATCTACTTTAGAGAAAACTCCGCTCACTCCCGGATCAATTTCCGCCAGAGCGAGTTTTCCATCGGCATCGATAATCGCCACATTTGGAATATAAATAGTGGGAGGAATAAAAAGCTTCCCGCAATCTCGAGGCGAGGCCGCCACGGTGAAGGAAAGATTATGTTCCTGTTTCCACTCTTTTAAAAAGTCTTGTGTCGGGCTACTTCCATGGGACCAGCCAGAACAAGAGAGGCTGATGAAGTTAACCGCTTTCCCATCATATTTTTTGACCTGAGGAGATAACTCTTGAAACTCCTGGTTACAGGGGCCACACCACCCCGCGTTATAGAGGAGCACCTTCACTCCTTTTAAGTCCTTCAGGCAAACATCCTTATTTTGGTGATCCTTCCAACAGATATTTTCTACCGTATCCCCTACATTATAAACCGCGAAGGCCGATGGCCCGAAAGCGATTGTTATCAGGCAGATAGCAAGAATATGTTTCATGGTGAAGTCCCCCTTTCTCTCCATTATCCAGACAAATGCAAAACCAACACCAATCTCCCCAATATATTTCTAACCCCTGTTAACAGCATCCCGGTTTTAAAGCGCGGCTTTGCTGAAAAAAGGTAGGGGTTTGACGGATCTTTTCAAAATTCGATAGACTGTATAGTTCAGTGTTAAGCCATGTTAATTAGAAGCTTAAAATCTTTCATGGTGGGAAAACCTCTTGAAACCCACCAAATGCACAATGAGAGATTACCCAAGTGGAAAGCGCTCGCTGTTTTTTCATCTGACGCGCTTTCGAGTGTGGCCTATGCAACCCAAGAGATTCTCATTCCACTCGCTTTGGTTTCCGCGGGCATGGTGGCTTGGTCCCTTCCCATCGGCATGGCCATCGTTCTTTTATTGCTAGTGGTTTCTGTGTCTTATTGGCAGACCATCCGCTCCTATCCCAATGGAGGGGGAGCTTACATCGTGGTGATGGAAAACCTTGGGGTTTCATGGGGTTTGGTTACGGGTGCTGCGTTATTAATTGACTACGTTTTAACGGTGTCGGTATCGATAGCGGCAGGCGTGGAAGCAATTGGATCTGCCATTCCTTTTTTCTATGAACACCGGGTAATTACCGGATGCATCGCCATCACAATCGTAACGATCATCAATTTAAGAGGAGTGAGGGAATCGGGAAGTGTTTTTGCGATTCCTACCTACCTATTTATTTTCTCCTTCATCATCTTGCTTACGGTGGGCTGGTATAAGATCGAAACAGGAGAGTTGGTCAGCACTCACTCATTGATCCATGAGACCTATCCTGAGATTGGGCTCTTTCTCTTATTAAGAGCCTTTGCTTCTGGGTGTACCGCATTGACTGGGATTGAGGCGATATCCAATGGAGTCCCTGCTTTTCAGAAGCCGGAAGCAAAAAATGCACGCATTACATTGGCCTGGATGGCGGTCATTTTAGGGTTTTTCTTTATCGGGATTACCGCGATGACCCATCTCATTGGCATACTCCCAGAGGGGCACGAGACGGTCATCTCTCAAGTATCAAGAAGAATTTTCGGAAACAGTCCGATCTATTATTTGATCCAGTTTTCGACCGCTTTGATCTTGTTCCTGGCGGCGAACACCAGCTTTGCGGATTTTCCGAGGGTCTGTTCGCTATTGGCCAACGATCGATTCCTTCCCCGGCAACTCGCAAGTCTTGGAGACCGGTTAGTCTTTTCCAACGGGATTATGTTACTTGGGATGGTCTCGGCCATCTTGTTGGTGATCTTTAGTGGAACCACTCATTACCTCATCCCTCTCTATGCCATTGGAGTTTTCCTTTCTTTTACGCTCTCTCAGTGGGGAATGGTGAGGCACCATTTTGTGAATAGAGAAGCTCATTGGGGCTTGTCTGCATTTCTGAACGGGATGGGGGGATTGGTTACGGGAGTCGTTCTCATCGTCATCACCATTACCAAGTTTTCCCATGGCGCCTGGATCGTTGTTGTTTTAATTCCGCTCATGGCCTTGTGGTTCCGTTCCACTCGGGAACATTACCGACGAGTTGCCGCGCAGCTCACTCTCTTAGAAGACGAGCTCGATTTCTCCAAAAATTTGAAACACGTAGTGGTGATCCCCATTTCTGGTATTCATCGAGGGGTCGTGGATGCCATTAAATATGCACGGTCTATTTCGAGCGACGTGAGGGTGCTCTATGTGGAGTTGGATCCCAAGGGAACGGAACGATTGCAGGCCACCTGGAAGCGATTAAACCTCGATCTCAAACTGGTAGTGCTCCATTCCCCCTATCGTTCGGTGGTCGGAACGATATTGGATTATATTAAGAAGGTAGACCGGGAAGATCCCAATGACATGTTGACGGTCGTTATCCCGGAATTTGTCACCGCCCGCTGGTGGCACAGCATCTACCACAACCAAACGGCACTGCTCATCCGTGCGGCGCTACTTTTTGAGCGTGGAAAAGTGGTTACCACCGTTCGCTATCACCTCTCCCGCTAGCTCCCCAGTTGCCTTTGCGAGATGTGTTTTCACCAAGCTCTCCGCCGCACTTAACAAATTTCCGCCGTTATAAGTGATGTAGGCCGCGGTATAGCCCAAGCTGTTGCATTTCTTTCCAGCGGAGTTGGTGTATTTGATCCGTCCATATCCATTTTCTCCCCAAGTTTCTCCCCAGCTGTTGCGCATGATCCAATATTGCCCGTCATCGTTCCAGCCTTCGAGATTGACCATATGGTTTTCGCAGGAATTGGAGCAGGAGTTATAAATTCCGGTTTTGTAATTTTGAATGGCACCGCTTCCACAGACAGTAACGCTGATGGGGCCATGTTCATAGATCGCCGTTTTGAGCTGTTCGGTAGTGGGGGCGGAATTACCATCGCCGATGTAACTCCACTTCACCAACTTATCGGCAGCAGTAAGTCCCGATTTGCATTTCAAACTTTGTGCTTTGTAAGGGAACTGCGATTCATCAGGAACTCCCGGCGTGGACATGTAATTCAACGCTTCAAAATAACCTCCCATGCAGCTTCCTGCTCTCGAGCAGCTCACCACTGCTTGCTCTGAAAGATCGAGGAATTTTCCCGACTGGATACGAATCACCGCTTCGAAAGTAGCGGTAGTGCTGAAGGCCCAACAGGATCCACAATTTTTTTGATTCCGAATGGGTTGTAATCCTTCTGCCATCCAACGCCAGTCGAATAGGCGGGGAAGGTTTTTATTCGGTGTAATGTTATCGTAATTGGCGGCTAAATAGGGGAACTTTGGCTTTACCAATCCAGTCACATCTAAAATATTTCCCCCTTCACGGATATATTTTGAGACCCAGGTCTCTTCACTCAGATAAGTGAGCGGTTCTTCAGCCACTGCCATAAAACAGAATAAGGGAATAGCCCAAATTAGTTTAAACATGGAGTTTCTCCTTGTGTGGACTAGCGTGTGGTAGGAATAGGGGGGATGAGTTTAGAATACCCTGTTCCTATAAGATCTATCGGAATAAAGTGTAAAAAGTGATAACAGACGTCTAAACAAGCGATCTTATTTGTTAACGATTCTGGGAATGATTGTAGAAGGCCTCTAATAAACTTTGTGAACGAAATCCTTGGTTTACCACCATTGCATGTTCCACATGCACATCCAGCGGGGTTACCTTGAAAAATTTCCGATCCTCTTTATTCAGGCTATTTTCCGGAATCACTGACCACCCTGCGCCAATTTCGACGACACGCTTAATCACATTGAGATCATTCACGGGAAAAAGATGACGCGTCGGCATGCCATTCGCCTTTGCGGCCTCTACCATCAGCGGCCTTAAGGGACAGCTCTCCCGGGTGATCACAAAAGGCGCATCGGAGTGGGTTAAGCCCTCCTTCGAAACGATCTGCATCAAGCGATTTTTTTCAAATACCTTGAATTGAAAAGAGGGAGATTTCAATTTATCCAAATATTGAATCAAGATCAGGTCAAACTCACCCAACATCATTCTTTCCAAAAGTTTTTCTGAAGAATCCTCTTCAAATTCAAGCCGCATATCGGGATGATTCTTTTGCAACTTCTTAATCGTAGAAAAAGCACGGCACAAACAGATTAAACTGGAAAAGCCAATCCGGATCGTTCCTTTCAAGGGATCCTTCAATTGTACGGCGAGATCTTTGATGGAATTCATCTCACACAAAACTTTGCGGGCCTTCACGAGCAATTGCTCCCCTTCCGGAGTCAATTGCACATGTCGCTTCGATCGATAGAAGAGCTGACAACCTAAAATTCCCTCGAATTTTTTAATCTGGGCGCTCAGTGCCGGTTGGGAAACATGGCACTCTTCTGCCGCGCGGTTGAAATTCAGATGTTTGGCTACACTCACAAAATACTGCAGGTACTGCGTTTCCATGGCGGAGGGTATTACATAACTTAAAGTTATAAGCAAAGTATTTTAATAATATTTCATTATTAATGCCCGATCCCTTATTTCCTCTTTCACAGGAGGAAACCATGACGAAAAGTCTCAAAACCATCTTTTTATTACTGTTTTTAACCGTTCCAGCCCATGGACTGGAATCGATATGCAGCATCCTCGTGAGCGAATTGAAGCCGCTCCAAATGGAGGTAGGGGATGATGCGGTCATGTATATGCTTCGCAACTATTTAGAAACCCATGAACTAAACCTAAGACCCTTTCCCGCGGTGGTGCTTCCTAATGGGGAGATCCGGATCAGTGATGGCCACCATCGGGCGAGGATGTTCTATTGGTTGGAGAAAAAAGGGTACGTTCCGGTTGGAATATTAAAACCCAACATCAAAATTGTACGGAACTACCAAGAGGAAGGGATGACTCTTGTAGAAGCGTTAAAAGATCTCTATTCAACAGGCGGGCTTTATCTGACTAAGCCCTATCGCGAGCTTTTGGATCGAGGCGAAGTCGACTGGGAAGATTTTTTTACGGGTACGATGCCCCATTCGATCGCAGAGCTGAATGACAATCCGAAACGATCGCTGATGGGAGCGGTTCTCCATGAACTCAAGATCAATAGTTTAGAATATACCAATTTCATCGAGTTCTATTTAGCGGAGCGGCTTGAAGCGGATGGATTTCTATTTCCAAATGAGATCAGTCTGGCTGATCGGAGGTTAATCGAAGAGGTGAAGGTAAAGGTGCTCAGCCCTTCGATTCAAGATTATCTGAATCGCTCGAAGAGATGAGGATTGGGCATTAATGAGCTCGAAGGAGAGTCAGTAGGCAGAGAGCAAGTTGTGGAGAATAGCCTTTTTGTGCGATTGCATGGAAGGAGGGTAGAGCATGTTTCATAAAAAGGTTTTCGGCGGCTTCTCGAACCTCTTTGTATGTTTCACCTGGCGGGGGTTGTACCGGAATGAATTGACGAAGCGCTTCCAGGGTTTCAACACTCAACTTAGGAAAGTTTTCAAGTTCGCGAATGATTCGAAGCAGAACAACCGGCTCCATATTTTCCTCAAGTCCTTTTCTAAGAAACCCTTCCAATCCGGGAATTTCCACTGACGAGTTGGGTGGGAGGGTGCCATTTCGAGTGGCTTTCAATTTTTGAGCTAGGATTTGTGTTCTCTCCAAAAAATCTCTATTCTTGTCAGCCGTCCCTTCTCGTTCTGATCCGCTTCGCTTGGTAAAACCAACTTCAAGTTCTTGAAAGGCTAGTTCGAGGCCTTTCCAGATACCATCCTTTTCGAAGTTTTCAGTGATTGCAGGTTCTTGTTCAATTCGATCAAACAAAAGTTCAGCCGCAAGAAGTCGCGTTTGGGCTTTCCCATGCATCACCTGATCCACAATTGCAAGAAGGGTTTCTGGTTGCCAAGGTTTAACGAGGCGCAGATTTTCTAGCACACTCCTCCGGGATTCGGTGCGAATCCCATCGGGGCCATGCCCGCGAGTCCGAATATGAACTTTTAAGAACTCTGCCAATTTTTTTTCTTCGGCAACTCCTGCTACCTTCCAATGGTACAGGAGACTGATCAATGTCACCTTGCTTTCACTTCCATAGTAGGAATCTTCGTTGTGAGTAGAAAGATAGATCCGGATTGCATCCACAACCTCTGTTCTCAGCTCTTTTAAGGGATCGGTCGAGAAATCGATATCCCAGACCGATGCGTTTTCGTAAATAGATGCTCCCCTTTTTATTTGAGCAAGATAGTTTTGAAGATCCTCAATAGGACCGGCCTGAGCAAAAGTGGAAAGGGCGACAAAAGTAATGAAGAGGAGTTGGTTTAACATGATTGGTCGAAGCTCTTACCATAGCCCTTGTTGTATTTCTATTGGTTATTGCTAAGTGGCTAATTTAATTAGATTTTGTCGCGATTCGCGACAAAATCTATCCTGAGACGCAAGTCGAAGGATCTTGACGCAAAGTTTTATGCCTGCGAGACGAGATCCTTCATTTCGTTCAGGATAAATTCTGTCTCATTTCTTCGAAACGCGACAGAATTTAATTAAATTTTCTTCCCTGCTTAGGTTAGAGTTCTCCGAGTAACTTCAACTTATCTTTAACCTCTCTTAGAAAAGGGCTTGGGATCGCTCCTAGCATTTTTTTGAATCGCTGGTTATCGATCGCTCTGCTTTGATCAATCATGATGTCACATTCAGCACTGTTACCTGCGATTTTACTGGGCAGACGTACACGCAAGATATTTTCATCTATTAATCGGGTGGTACAAGGCAGTACCCAAGTGGAGGGATGTGCAACTTCATTTAAAAAGTTTGTCTGAATCACCAAAACCGGTCTTAATTTGCCTGGTTCTGTCCCCGATCTCGGGTTGAGATCGGCAAGGTATAAAAATCCATGCCGGATGGTGAGGTTACTCATTTATTCTTAAGTCCTTCCGATGTCAGAGAATCGAGTTCTTTAATCTCTTTTTTCGTCACGTCTCTTAAGGATTTAGAAGCTGATGCAAATTTAGCCCGTAACATGTCAGCATCCATTCCTTCCTGTAATTTCTTCAACCCCTTTCGAATGACATCAACTTTACTTTTAGCTTTTAATTTCTTTTGTAACTCCAGGACCAGAGCCAGTTCTTTAGGAGGGAGTGTGATACTCGATTTGGTATTATTTTTCATACCTTTATAATACCACAAAAATTCGGTTATTTCTTTCCGACCACATATGCAACCCAAGTATCAGAAAACTGGGGTGATTCCGAAGCATCATTGCCTTCCCAGTAGACGTAGCTTTTTTTAAATCCTGCCTCCTCTAAAAGATCCCGTAGCTCAGGCAAGGTCCACAAACGCCAATGGTAATTGAATTGATTAAGCTGTTTTTTTCCCCCATGCATTTGGAAGTGGATCTGAAATCGGGCGATACGGGTGATGGGGTTAAATGATTTTTGATCCCAGAAATAGGTGAAGTCAGCCAAATCTGCTTCCGTCTGCTGTTGATCGGCAAGCTCCGCTCCTCCTAAACAATCAAGCGCAATCATTCCTTTTGGATGAAGAGATTCATAACAGGATTTCAAGTAAGAGAGCAGCTCTTTCCGGTGGTGGAAGATGCAGTAGGAAAAATTGAGGGCGCAGATTATGTGGCTGGCAGCAAACCCTTTTGCCCGGACATCTTTTTGATAAAGAGTCAGCCGCTTTCGATCGGCTGCGGGGAAGGAATTCCAATATTTTTTCTTTCCATAGTTGAGAGGCGTTTTGTTTTTGTCGATTGCAATGGCGCGATGTTGTGAAGAACGCGTGACCCATTCATGGGAGAGGGCGAAGGCTCCGCAAAAATCTTCCCTTAAGAGCGTTGGCTCACTCCGAAAGAGATCGCGATAGACATTTTCCAGGAAATCAGCGGTGGCGGGGGGATCTTGCACCGCACGGGTATAGAGGTCGTATTTGTCGATTGGTTTCATTGGCACAGATGTCTAACACAACCTATTACGGCATACCATCCTAGCCTATTGCCATGTTCCCGAAAAACCGGATAGAAACGCGTATGGTTTCTAAATCCTCTTCGGAACGTATGTTGAGTATCGATGCTTTGCGGGGTCTATTAATGGCCGCGATGGCCCTGGATCATGCAGGGTGGTTTCTGTCGATCCACCGCCATGGGGATGAGATGTGGGGGGGAGCGATTCCCCAATATGAATCTACATTCGCTTTCTTCACCCGCTTTGCTTCCCATTTTTGTGCCCCGGGTTTTTTTTTCTTAATGGGGATGTCGATGGTGTTACTGCAATCGGCCCGTAATAAAGCGGGATGGGATGAGAATCAGGTCAGGGTATTTTTTGTTCAACGGGGCCTGTTTTTTATCTTGTTGCAGTTTTGCGTTGAGAACCCTCTCTGGGCATTGGCTTACCACGCTTCACTCGTTCCGATGTTGGGCTATGTCGGGGTGCTGTATGGGCTGGGGATCGCCATGATTGTCAGCGCTGGGGTACTGCATTGGCCCTCGGTTCGTCTTCTCGTTATCGGGATATTGGGAATTGGTGTGAGTGAGTGGCTGGTGCCGGCGAGTCACCGGTTCACCGAAGCTTTTCCCTATTGGCAAAGGTTGCTTCTGCTATCGGGAGAAACCGGTTTCCTATCGGTCTATTTCCCTGTTTTTCCATGGGTCTTTATCACACTTCTTGGAATCCCGATGGGAAGGTGGATGAAGCAAAATTCGAAAAGGGCTTTTCAAATGCTCGGGGGAATAGGGCTTTTGTTGCTTCTTTGTTTCGCCCTGATGCGCCTTTCTTTCCCTTTTGGTAACTTGCGGCCTCTGGAAAGCCCGAGGGGCTGGATCGATTATCTGGCATTGGTGAAATACCCTCCCAGCTTTTTATTTTTATGTGCCACTTTGGGAATCGATTTCATCCTTTTGAGTGGTTTGTCTCGACTCCCCTTAAGTAGTCGTATCGCCCGAATTTGGATCACGTTTGGCCAGGCTCCATTCTTTTTCTATTTAGGGCATCTATTGGTCTTTGCTCTGATGAGTTTAGTTCTGCCAAAAGTCGAGCTCTCCGGATTGTATGGACTTTGGTTGGTGGCGATTGCTTTGCTTTATTTCCCGACCCGGTGGTTTGCGAAGTTTAAAGCGGGTACAGTTCCGACCAGTTTTTGGCGTCTTTTGTAAAATTTATTTGTTGGTGTGCGGTCCTGTTACAGGTTTGTTACCTTTCTTTACTGGGCTGAAAACTATCCTATTCTGAATCCCCTTAAAATGGAGGGATGAAGACGCAACTTTGGATGATCAGCATGGGTCTATTCTTAATCTCCTGTGGAAATACAGAGTTAGAGAAGCCATTAAAAAATACTCAAAAAAAGGAACAGGAGTTTCTTAGAGGGTTGTCGATCGATCCTGCTTCGACCCTTGATGTGGTTCCCAATAAAGTGGTGGCGGAATTCGATGGCTGCGATGACAGGAAGGTGAATATCCAAATTAAAGGAACGGTTCAGGGTATGAATCCGTTGCTTCAATTTTCAATCAATTTTGTACCCAATCTGAATCAGATTTATGCATTGTCTCAACAGGAGGGTACCGGGGGGCGTTTTCGATACCATGGAACACAAGATCGATGGATTGAAGTTTACAGCATGGAAATGACTGAGGCCCCGTCCTTCGATGCTATTCAATCGGCCCAGATTATTTTTAAGAGTTTTCCGCAGAATAGAACACGCGGCACCCTCATGGCGGCGTTTCGAGTTAATTACGAAAATGGCAAGTTGCTACAGGGAACGATAAACACTCCAATGGTCACGGGTTCCAATGACTGTCCTGTAAAGGCCTTAAAACCTATCATCTATCTCTATCCCAAAAAAACAACCGATGTGGTGGTGAAATTGAATTATCAGGGAACGCTCCCTTTCACCTACCCCGATTATGATGAAAAGCTCAGGGGATGGAGAGTGAAGGCTCATCCAGATGGGCGCCTGATCAACGCGGCCGATAAAGAAGAATATTCCTATCTTTTCTGGGAAGGGATTCCCCATCGTCCAATGGAAATCGATAGGAGTAAGGGGTTTGTGGTAGCCGGCAAAGATATTAAAAAATTCCTTAGGAAGTCACTTTCAAAAATGGGATTAACGCCCCGTGAGTATAATGAATTTATTGTCTATTGGTATCCGAAGCTAGCCGTCAATCCATATAACTTCATTCACTTTGCCGGGAAAGAATATACCAATCAGGCTCCTCTCGATATCCATCCCAAGCCGGATTCGATGCTGAGGGTTTACATGACCTATCATCGGGTTGAGTCGGCATCGGAGCTCAAGATTACTCCTCAAACGTTGAAACCCTTTAAGCGCAAAGGTTTTATGGTGGTGGAATGGGGAGGCGGGGAAATTTCCCCTGAGCCATTTTCGAAGCATTTATCGTCTAACAGGTGAGGTAAGGTATGAATTGGAAAGTTAGTCTTATTGCATTCACTCTTTCATGCGGGGGATGGGCCAAAACTCTCGATCAACTAAATCCAAATTATATTGGATTAAACAGTAGTTGGAATGCTGCGCAAAACAGGCAAGACGAAGCGGTTCAAGCAAAAAAGAATGCTGATACCAAGCTTAAAGAAGCAGAAGCTTCCAAAGACCCACAACAAATTAATTCGGCTCAAGCGGAATATGATAAAGCCGAGAAAGAGGAAAAAGAAGCGACGGCTCGGAAACTCAAACTCGATGAACAATTATCCCAAACAAATAATTCTTTAGAAACTCTTTTAGAAAATCAAGATCGGCTGACACAATCCAATGCCGAGAAATTGGCAAATGATATTCAATTGGGCCGAGGTTCAGCCACTCCAAGAACGTCGGGTAAAGAAAATTTTGACTCCGATATTTCAGAAGGCAACTATAAATTGGGTTCTTATCAATCAGGAACTGGGAGCCGATCCGTCACTGGAGAGGCTGCAAAAGGAACTTATACCAAGGTAGGCGATAGTAGTACCTTTACAGACTCCGCTGGCAAAACTTACTCCTATGGGGGCAGCACCAAGCTGGATGGAGGAAAAACCGCCTATCAATATGGTCCTTACACATTCATTAAGGACAGCGCCGGCAATGTCTCAACCTTTTCTTCGCAAAGCTTGGCACAGGAAGTTTCCGTTCAGGCATCGGGGGGCTATTCAACCCTTTCAACGATTTTTACGGACATCTATCGTAAATAATAGGTTCCTTTAACCTGGGAGTGAAGAGGGGAGGCTACACCGCCTGCACGGTTACGCGGCGACCTTTAATGCGGCCTGAGCGCAAAGCGGAATAGGCTTTTTGAAAAGAAGGTTTGGCAATCGCGACGTAAGAAACATGATCTAAGATTTCGATTTTGCCCACTGCAGTTCCCAAAATGCCAATCTCTCCCGTCAGGGCGCCTAAAATATCCCCGGGTCGCATTTTCTGTTTCCTGCCGGCAGAGATCGATAGGGTTTGCATGGGCGAGTTTTGCGAAACTTCCGCATCACTCGAACGAGAAATGGCACTCAATCGACCTATAGTAGGAAGACGTTGAGTCGTCTCCTCAATCCGTTTTAACTTCATCTTTTCCGTCTCCAGGAAAAATGAAATGGCCAGACCCGTCTTTCCAGCGCGGCCCGTGCGACCGATCCGGTGTACATATTGGGTGGGATCGGAGGGGAGTTCGAAGTTGATCACGCAGTCGAGCCCTGAGATATCGATGCCCCGCGCGGCCACATCTGTTGCAATCAAAATTTGGGTGGTTTGGTTTCTGAATTTCACCATCACCTTGTCGCGGTCTTGTTGCAGGAGATCCCCGTGAATTTTATCTGCCGTTAACCCAGCTTGCCGAAGCGCTTTAAACAAAGCATCTACGGTTGCTTTGAAATTGCAAAAAACAAGAGTGGAACCCACGGATCTCGATTTCAAGAGTGTGATTAAATCCTGTTCTTTATTGGATGAGCTTGGATAAAAGATCTCTTCGATTTTAGGGGCCGATTCGGTTTCACTTTCAATCTCAATCCGTTCCGATTTTTTTTGATATCTTTTACTTAAGGTTTCTATGGTCGGTGGAAAGGTGGCGGAAAAAAGCACCGTCTGCCGGTTTTCAGGAACGTCCTTTAGGATTTTTTCGATCTTATCGCGAAATCCCATATCCAGCATGCGATCGGCTTCATCTAAAATGACGATTTGAACTTGTTTTAGGTTTAATTTTTGCCGATCGAGTAAATCTTGTAAGCGTCCCGGGGTCGCTACGATCACTTGCGCTCCGTGTTCCAATGCCCGCAGGTCGAAATAAACGGGGGAACCTCCTGATAAGGGGACAACACGAAGGTCTCGCTTACTTTTGCCTAACCTTCGAATTTCACGCGCTACCTGAGCACAGAGTTCCCGGGTCGGGGTGAGTACCAGGGCTTGTGTTTCCCGGCTTGAAGTCTGGATTTTCTCCAGCATTGGAATTGAAAAGGCCGCCGTTTTCCCGCTGCCGGTTTTAGATTGGGCTATGAGATCCTTCCCTTTGAGTAAAATCGGAATCGCCTCGGTTTGAATGGGGGTAGGTGTGAGATAGCCTAAGCTAGAGATAGTTTCTAACATCTCTGGAGAAAGGGATAGGCTTTGGAAGGGGGCGGACATCGGAAAGGCTTATATCACATTTAGCCATGAGACTGGTTATTTCTGGAAACTCTTATCCTTTATCCTTGGTTCCCAGCACCTCAAAACCAAAACGTTTGGCAGCAAAGGCCAATTGCTGATCATGAGTCAAAAAGGTTAAATTTTTCTTCTTTGCCTCTTTCCACTTCAGCGCAGAAAAAAGGTGGATCGCATCGAGTGTGGTGAGGTTGAGGCCTATCGGCCTGCCGACGTTATCCAAGATGTCATCCACAGGAATCATTTCAATGTAATCCATCGCCTTTAATAGGAATGACATTGCATTGGATTGATCCTCCTCTGAAAGCACTTCCACGGCACACAGCCGATCTAAAGTACGAAAACATTCAGCTCTTATCAATCGACTGGAGATAGCCTGACGGATCGAGCTAAAGGTTGCGAAGGGCTGGGGTTGGTTCAATGCGAGTCGGAGCAAGATTGAGCTGTCTAAGTAAGCGATCATTTCTTTCTTCTATCCTCCATCAGTAACTGAACCACATCGGTCTTCGGGGGATGCTTAACTTTGGATACGAGTTTGCCAATGTCTGCAGCGTTTTCACTAGGAGGGATTGTGGTAAACGCTGCATCGCGCTCTATTCCGCGGATAATGGCGATGGGCACCCCTCTATCTCTCACTTCAATTACCTCGCCTTCTCGAATCATACGAAGGTATTTGGCAAGTTTAGCCTTCAATTCACTGGAGGATACTGGTTTCATATGACCTATTATGACCTATTTAGGTTAATTTAACTAGAGGGATCGATCTATTGCCCCCTAGAGTGTATATCCTATTTATGACAATCCCATTTATCTGTGTCTTTGCCGGATTTGCTTTGAATTACCTTACTAAAATACCGGTCGCTCTAGCGATGGCGAGAGAAGGAAAAGGCTATGACAACAAATCTCCTCGCGAACAACAAACGAGACTCACAGGTTGGGGAAAACGGGCCCTTGCGGCCCATCAAAACAGTTTCGAAGTCGCTCCACTCTTCGCAGCCTGCGTGATCATTGGTCACTTAACCCAAGGAGATGAGAAGTGGAGGGCTATTCTTTCTGTCGCCTTCATCGCTTCTCGCATTCTTTATATAGGGCTCTATCTTGCGGATCTCGATTGGCTCCGATCTCTAGCGTGGATGGCCGGAATTGCGTGTTGTTTTGGAACCGGTCTAATTTAAACGAATTGAGAAATCTGAAATAATCGTGCCGGATTTTGTCACATAATCGTGCCGGATTTCCTCATTACCATCAAAAAAAACACACATTTCAGACTTATAATGGCTGGGGGGTGAGAGATGAGATTTCTTTTGTTTTTCTTGGGGCTGTTGGGAGTCGTGCTTGAATCAATAGAAGCTGAACTTAAGGTTCAAGCACTCACTGTGCCAGGCTCTACTCAGTCTCCCACTCTACCTCAAGTCGGTCCTTCAAAAATCATGTCCACGCCTCAATTGCCAATAGAACCTGATCCATATGCGCTGGACAAGAGTGAGCATACAAACTGTACAAGTCATGCAATTGAAGTGACAGATTACCTCAGATCTAATTCCATACCTTACAGTATTGATTCTAATTCCAATCAAGAAGGATCAAATCAAGCTTATAGTGTTGGCGTGGTGGGCGTGGGCGCCCCTCCCACTCTTAATCTTTGTCTAGCAGAAGACGTAGCAGGTGAACATAAACGTTGTCGCGTAATGGATAAAAAAACCTGTTTAGAACACTCCCCGAAAACAGTAGGTCAAAGGATCACTGATCAATGTGTTTGGGTAGCAAGACAGGGTTTCGAAGGCCAGGAGATGTGTGCCCCAATGACCTATGGCGAGTGCCTGACAGGCCCTCTGCATCAGCACACAAACTCATTTACAAATACAACCGACAGAATCGAATTTATAAGTGATTACGCAACCATGGACAAAAAGCAGATCTTTAAGGGATATAAGCACATCAATTTTACTTATAACGGGCACGGCCCGACCGAAGCCGGACTGGCTAAATTCGTAGTGGATGCCGTTCAGGGTTCGGATATCGCCACCAACATCAATTTAAAGACGACAGGCTGCATTTCGATGCGGCACCGCGAATATGTCAAAGAACTATTGGCGAATTCCTTGCGGGCGTTGGTTCCAGGGAATACAGACCGTCAGATAAATATTTTAGTCACTGGGAACCAATTCCATTCTTTTTCCCATAGCGATAGTATTCCAGATGCGGTAGCCAATTTAATGGTAACTCAGACTTCTGCAACAGTTCGGGGCGTGTACAAAGAGAAGTCTCCCGCTGAAACGGTTTTCAGCGACCACGATTTTTATGAATGTAGATCACAGAGCAAGCTGAGGAATCAGCGCTTCTATTTAAAGTGTTTTTCTTACGAAGCCATGCAGAAGGCCGATTGCCATCCCAAGACTCCAGCATCGACTCCAAGCATTCCTACAGCCAAAGAAGAATGTATTAGTTGGCAACTCCGATTAGTTGAAGACTAGAGCAATCGGACTGTTAGCCCTTTGTCATCAGTACCGAGTGAAGAAAATAGCGTTTACTTCATGTCGCCTTCATCGCTTCTTGCATTCTTTATATAGGGCTCTATCTTGCGGATCTCGATTGGCTCCGATCTCTAGCGTGGATGGCCGGAATTGCGTGTTGTTTTGGAACCGGTCTAATCTGAACGAATTGAGGAATCTGAAATAATCGTGCCCATTCGTGCCTTTTGTGCCCGCACATTGTCTTCATCTTTTGATGCCATAATCAGTCAAGAGAGATCGGCCCAGGGGGGAGTATGAGATTTTTCACGCTCATTATCGTTAGTTTACTTTCAAGCGTCTTGCAGGTCGCGCCGGCAGCAACCTCAGTATTAAAGCGGGTAAACCAGGTGCCAGGCGAGTCCTGCTTCACGAACGAGTACAATAGTGCTGAATGGGTTTTTCAAAACGCGACATGTTACAAAATGTCTGGGCCAGCAGTAAAAGTAATGGGCCTTGGTGTCGATGAGCTGCACCAAGATGTATTTTGCAGGGCCACCTTTAACTCTGCCACCGACTCCCGAGTGATGCACATTGTAGATATGATGTTTGGGAATAGTAGATTTCAACACAATTATATGTCGTCAAGCCAAGGTGAATTCAATGGATACAGCCAGGTGAGCTCGATACCCATTCCGAATGCTCAATTGTTTTGGCAGGCCATTAATACCCTCTGCGATATTCAGGTAAACATGGAGGATGGTTTCAGGACTGGGACGGTCGGGATCAGTCTTATCGGAAGTGGTAAGTTGGCTCGCGGAGTACAGGATACGGCAAGGTTTTGCAGCGGAAATTGGAGTAGAATTGGAAACGGCACTGCTAACTGTCGAACGTACGCCGATATCATGTACACCGCTATTACGGCGCTGATTCCTCAAACAGATCCGAGTTATGTCATTTCTCCGGAAGAACCTCCGCAAGAGGCCGGCCGATGTACCTGTAACGCCACTTGCACTGGGGTATTCATTTTCGGATCGGCTAAAAGATCACTTTTCTTTATCGGCGAGGATCCGAGCTTTTGCAATAACGAAGCGAAGGCTCATTTTGCATTCCTGTCTTGTCAAAATGACAATGAAAGCGTTAAGAGTCTAAATTGCTTTTGGGAAGGAGAACGTCCCGTCGTTCCGGATCCCGATCCAGTCCAAATCTTACCTACCTGCCAAAATCTTGCAACGACGATCTCGACTCCACTGCAAACCTTGATCAAGCTCTGTGAACGCACTGAGAATATAGATAAGACAAAGCAACTGGACACCTTCAATGCCTTAAAAGAGGCTTTCACCCCCGTTGAGACTGTTCGCAGTGTAGGGGTTGCTGTTTGTGATCCGGGTGTGGATGGACAGGCAACGCTCGATCGAGCCTTGAGTGAAGCCTCTACGTTGATTACTGCCGTGGAAGTGGGAAATCCTACCTTGTCTCTTTCTGATAAAATCAACTACTACTGCAATACAAAGTACCGGTTCACCGAGCCGGTTCCGGTTGATCCGGCCAATTATTGTAGCGAGAATAGAGCTGCGATTCCGGGCCTGTTGCAGACAGCCTATCAAGATTGGCAAAATTGGTTTACTCAAGCGGTAAATGCCGAATCCCAGTGTAACATCGGTGTCAGTCCGGAGGCTGAAGGGGTAAAACAGTTCTATGCACTTCTCGATATCGTCGATCGAATCCGCCAATGCAAAAAAGAGGATTATTATGATTTAGTAGGGAGCTTAGAAAACTGGGGGGCCGCTACTACCGCAGTCGATGATATTAATAAAGATCGCCCCAGTAATGCCGGCTCAAGTTGGTATGCTCAATCGATCGAATATGCGTGCAATATTCTAAAACCAAACCCATTTTCCACCCCTCCAGCCCCCCCCGCGGCGGAATCAAAAACCTGCCCCACCACCCATGACTATTTCAGAACGGTTTGCAGAGATGGATTCGGTCCGGAAAGTACTGCCTGCAGTAGCTTAGAAGAACGAGATCATTGTTATTTGACTGAGGACGGCGGTTATTCGGTTTGTTGTCAAAGAACCTATGAACAACTTCCCGCGCCAAGAGAAGAGTAATCAGTCCGTTCGTAAATCCCCCTTTCTTGCCCCCCAAGATCGGGGTATATGATTGATATGTCTAAGAATCCTTCCGAACAGAAAATGCAGTCGATCGTCTCCCTTTGCCGCAGGCGAGCCATCCTCTTCCAATCCAGTGAGATCTATGGGGGGCTGAATGGCTGCTGGGATTATGGCCCTTTAGGGGTAGAGCTGAAGAAGAATATCAAGAACTTATGGTGGCGCGATATGGTGACCCGCCGCCAGGATGTGGAAGGGGTCGATTGTTCCATTCTCATGAATCCCCGGGTTTGGGAGGCCTCTGGCCATGTGAAGAGTTTTACCGATCCGATGGTCGATTGCATGCAGTGCAAAGGGCGGTTCCGGGCCGACCAGCTGGAAAAGAACCAGTGTCCCACTTGCGGTTCCAAGGATAAATTTACCGAGGTCCGCCATTTCAACCTCATGTTCAAGACCCATGTGGGGGCACTTGAGGATAGCTCTTCCATTAGTTACTTACGCCCTGAAACTTGCCAGGGGATCTTCTGTAATTTTGATAATGTGGTAAACACCTGCCGAGTCAGGATTCCTTTTGGAATAGCCCAGGTTGGAAAGGCTTTCCGAAACGAGATTAACCCCCGGAACTTCACCTTCCGTTCCCGTGAATTTGAGCAGATGGAGATGGAGTTCTTTACCAAGCCCGAAACCGCCGAGGAGTGGTTCACCTATTGGAAAAAGGCACGGTACGATTGGTATATCAAGTATGGAATCGACCAGGCCCACCTCCATTTAAGGGAACATGAAAAGAGCGAGCTGGCCCACTATGCCGCCGGTTGTGCCGATATCGAATATGATTTCCCATTTGGCCGCGCCGAACTCGAAGGGATCGCAAACCGCACCGATTACGATTTGAAACAACATGCGGAGTTCAGCAAAAAAGATCTCAGTTACTTTGATCAGGCCTCCAACACCCGTTTTTATCCCTATGTGATTGAGCCCTCCGCGGGCGCTGATCGGGCAACACTAGCCTTCTTGGTGAATGCCTATGTGGAAGAGGCGGAGCGGACGGTGTTGAGGTTCCACCCGGAAATTGCGCCGATTAAGGTGGCAATATTGCCTTTGGTGAATAAAGAGGGAATGCCGGAACTGGCCGAAAAAATTACCTTTAAATTAAAGCAGCGCTGGAACTGTTTCTATGACGACAAGGGGGCGATTGGCCGCCGGTATCGTCGACAGGACGAAGTGGGAACGCCATTCTGCGTGACGATCGATGGGGAGTCTATTTCTGGGCAGACCGTTACCGTTAGGGAACGTGACAGTATGAAACAAGAGAAGATCGCAATTGATCAACTCGTGAGCTATTTGGAAAAGCCGTTGTTGGGGGAGTGTGAATGACGAAGTACGTTTATCAGTTCGGAGGCGGTAAGGCCGACGGAAACAAAGGACAGAAGGAGCTTCTGGGTGGTAAAGGGGCGAACCTCGCCGAGATGACTCTGTTGGGGTTACCGGTTCCGGCCGGTTTTACGATTAGCACCGAAGCCTGTATCGAATTTTACAATTCCGAAAAGCAGATGCCGTCTTCTTTAAAAGGGGAAGTGGAAAAGGGGCTTCAGCAGATTGAAACGCTCATTGGTCGCAAGTTTGG
>CAZRZK010000003.1:39288-58765 GCA_964604555.1 uncultured Pseudobdellovibrionaceae bacterium
GTGAATTCCGATTCGGAATTGACTGTTGACGATCTGAAGTCATTAGTCGCCAAATTTAAATCCATCATTTTGCAGGAAACCTCTTATCCATTTCCAGAAAATGTGCAGGATCAATTATGGGGAGCTGTCTCTGCCGTTTTTATGTCCTGGAATTCTGCTCGGGCGCGCAGTTATCGACGGATCCATAAACTTCCCGGTGATTGGGGCACGGCCGTCAACGTGCAGGCGATGGTCTTTGGAAATATGGGGCCCGATTCAGCGACAGGGGTTGCCTTTACCCGGGATCCTTCGACCGGTGAAAAGAAATTTTTCGGAGAGTTTTTACCGAATGCCCAAGGAGAAGATGTCGTCGCTGGTATTCGAACTCCGATGCCCATCAATAAAGAATCGGCCACCGATGCGAAGGCTGAAACGATGGAGGCTCTTTTTCCCGAGGCCTATCGGGAATTGGTCAAGCTCTACCAGATTTTAGAAAAGCATTACCGCGACATGCAGGACATTGAGTTCACCGTCGAAAAAGGGAAGCTCTATATGCTTCAAACCCGCACCGGAAAACGGACCGCCGGTGCTGCCGTTCGGATTGCGGTCGATTTTGTGAACGAGGGTTTGATCTCTAAAAAAGAGGCGGTGTTAAGAGTGACCCCAGCTCAGATCGAACAGTTACTGCATCCCCGTTTAGATCCGCGCCATCCGAAAAATGTAATTGCCAAAGGACTGCCGGCCTCTCCTGGAGCCGCTTCCGGTGAAGTTGTTTTTTCTTCAGATGAAGCGGAAGAGTATCAACGGAATGGAAAAGATTGCGTCTTGGTAAGGCATGAAACCTCCCCCGAAGATATCGGCGGAATGGACGCTTCACGTGGAATTTTAACCGCGTTGGGGGGCATGACGTCGCACGCCGCTGTCGTAGCGCGGGGAATGGGAAAACCCTGCGTGGCCGGTTGTGGGGCGCTCAATATCGATTACCGCAAGCAGCTTTTTACCGTGGGAGAATTTACTATCAAAAAAGGGGAGTGGATCACCCTGGATGGCGCTTCCGGCGAAGTGATGTTGGGGCACATTCCTACCGTCAATAGTCAGGTCGATGATCTCTTCGGGCAGTTTATGAGCTGGGTCGATGAGTACCGTAAGTTGCAGGTTCGAGCCAATGCTGAAACGCCCCATGATGTGAAGGTGGCCAAAGGGTTTGGTGCCGAAGGAGTGGGGCTCTGCCGCACTGAACACATGTTCTTCGATGAACAACGCATTCTTGCCGTTCGTGAAATGATCCTTTCCGATTCCCCTAAGCAACGGGAACAGGCCCTTGCCAAGATTTTCCCGATGCAGAAAGAGGATTTCAAAGAGATTTTCCGCGAGATGCGTGGGCTTCCAGTAACCATTCGACTTTTGGATCCGCCACTCCATGAATTTTTGCCCAAAACCACCCAGGATATGGAATCGGTCGCGCGGGCGTTGATGGTGCCGGTTGAGATGGTCAGCTCGAAGGCGAGATCGTTGCATGAATTTAATCCGATGTTGGGTCATCGCGGGTGTCGTTTGGGAGTGAGTTTCCCCGAAATATACCAGATGCAGGTTCGCGCCATTATGGAAGCCACCTGCGAGCTGGTGAAAGATGAGGATTTCAAGATCACACCCGAGATCATGATCCCTTTTATCTCGGGGACGGAAGAGTACACACAACTTCGGGAATTGATCCAAACCGAGTGTGAAAAGGTGGTTAAAAAGCAGGGAGTGAATGTCGCCTTTCAGATTGGAACGATGATCGAGATCCCCCGGGCTGCTCTGATTGCCGATAAGTTGGCTCCGACCGCCGACTTCTTCTCCTTTGGGACGAATGATTTAACTCAAATGACCTTTGGCCTTTCACGGGATGATTCCGGCTCCTTTTTACCGAAATACATCGAACGTGGTCTCTTGAAGCAGGACCCCTTTGTGTCGGTGGATGAGGAGGGGGTGGGGATGTTGATGCAGATTGCGATGGAAAAAGGGAGAAAAGTGCGCCCCGACCTCAAGCTTGGAATTTGTGGCGAACAGGGGGGAGATACGTCTTCGATTGAATTCTGTCACAAGCTTGGGTTTAATTATGTAAGTTGCTCGCCATTCCGTGTGCCGGTGGCGAGATTGGCAGCAGCCCAGGCCGCACTTAAACAGACACAGAACTCATAGAAACCAAATAATGCGACTAAAACGTTTAGAGTTACAAGGCTTCAAATCCTTCTTAGACAGAACCATCCTGACTTTTGAGCCTGGCATTACCGGCGTAGTGGGGCCCAATGGTTGCGGTAAAAGCAACATTGTCGATGCCATTCAATGGGTAATGGGGGAGCAAAGCGCGAAACACCTGCGCGGCGACTCCATGACCGATGTCATTTTTAATGGTTCCGATGCCAAAGCGGCCACCTCGATGGCCGAAGTGACCCTTGTTTTAGATCGGGAAGGGGTCCCTCTATCCCCCACCTTTGCCGCTTTTGATAAATCGGACGAGGTAGGTGTGACGCGTCGTGTTTATCGCGATGGGAATGGCGAATACCTCATTAATAAGACCCCCTGCCGACTCAAAGATATCCATGAGCTTTTTATGGATACCGGGGTTGGAAAAAGGGCCTATTCCATCATCGAGCAAGGGCAGATCGATCGCATGATCAACGTAAAGCCCGATGAACGTCGCGCCATCTTTGAAGAGGTTGCCGGGGTTACTAAATATAAAGCGAAGCGTCGTGAAGCGGAAAAGAAGTTGGAGCTCACGCGCCAAAACCTGTTACGCGTAAACGACATTTTGGTGGAGTTGGAAAAACAGATCCGGAGTCTCAAGAACCAAGCGACCCGTGCCCGTAAATACAAAGAATTGAAAACGGAATTGGAGATCGTGGACCTTTTCTTAATTGGAAAAGACATCTACGCCCTCACCGATTCTTTAAGAAAACTCCGTAGCGAGCTTTTGGAACTGCAGACCCAGAAGGCAGAATCGGATGCGCAATATGCCGAGCTCCAGGCCCGTGAAACTCAAGTAGAGATCCAACGGATCGATCAGGAGAAACGGATCGACCATCTTTCTTTAGAAGAGAAAAATGGGGCGTTAGATATTCAAAGAATGGAGAATCAACTCCAGCTTTTTAACGAACAAAAGCGCCACCTCATGTCGAATGCCGATAACGCGGCTGAGGAATTGAGGAAACTCTGTGAACTTCTGCAGGATCTCGAAAAGCAGGAAGGGGAATTGAAGTCCTGGGTTACGGAATTGGAATCGGAACTTCAAAATATTCAGGATGCCGTTTCCGATTATGAATCGAAACTGGAAGAGTTAGAGACGGAACGCAAGAACACGATTCAGGAACGGGAAAAGCTGGTTGGCAGCGAAGCGAAGGATAAAGAGGAGTTTTTCCTGGTGAGCCAACGCCGCGAATATGCCCTGGCAGAACGCGGACAGGTCGAGCAACAAATTTTAGAATGCTCGGAAAAGATAGAAGTCCAGAATAAAAAATGCCAGGAGCAGGCCAACGTTTTAAATGAGCTCTTTCACCAGATGACGACTAACACGGGTGAAATCGAGAAAGCTAACGGTGAAGTGGCTCTCGTCTCCGGTGAAGTGGAACAGGTCTCCCAGGATTTGACCCGGTTGGATGAAAATATCTCCAAGACCCGGGAAGAATTCCACCAGACCCATTCGCGATCGACCTCATTGCAGGAACTCCAGAAAAATCTGGAGGGGTACTCTCCAACAGCAAAAGAAATCCTTTCCAAGCTAGATGCCGTCCCCTTTTCGGTGGTGGCGTTGGCCGATGTGATACAACCCGATACTTCAAGTGAAGAGCTCATGGAGGCACTGCTAGGTGAAGAGATGCACAGCCTCATTGTGCAAACCGCGCAGGATGCCAAGCAGCTGGTCGATAGAATTGAACAAGAACAGCTCCAGAAAGTTCGGGTTGTAAGCCTCGATACGATTGAGGAACCGGTCTTCCAAGGTGCCCAAGAGGGAACTCCGATCCTCACTTCATTGAAAGTGAAAGAGGGCTATGAACGGCTGACCCGCGCGCTCTTTCAAAATGTGTTTGTGGTGGAAAACAAGGAACGGCTTTTTGAATTGAGGAGCCAATTCCCCAATGTTACCTGGGTCACCTCCAGTGGAAGGCTCATTGCCGAGAAGGATCGCACTCTGCTGTGTGGTGTGGCTCCCAACCGAGTCGGAATCTTTGCCCGCAAACGGGAAATCGAAGAGTTAATCGAAAAGACCAACGTCATCTCCAAAGATTTGGGAAACCTGGAACTCCAACGGGAAAACCTCTTTCAACATTTAAACCGTCAGGAAAAGTTGAAAGAGGACTTGCGACAACGTCTTTCAACCCTTCACATCACCGCTGCGGAACAACGCAAAGAGAAGGAGCGGCTCCAAGCGGAACAATCCCGGTTGCAACGCGAAAGAGAACAATGGGAACGGGAACAGACCCAAGCTGTATCTAAGAAGGAACAGATTGATCGGGAAGAGCAGGAGCTTCTTCAGAAAGAGCAAAATCTTAAAATTAGTTTAGAGCGTTATGGGCAATTGCGGGTCGAATGTGAAGAGAAGGTAAATCGAATTGAACTGGATACGGAAAATGGCCGGGAAGAGCTCGAGAAAAATCGAATTGAACTGACTCGCTCCGAAGAAAAAGGGGTTGCCGCCCGCGAAAAACTGCATTCCATAGAGGAGAAGCACAGTCAGGAATCTATTCGAATGGCAAGTTTGGAAAAGCAACGCCTCCACGCAATGGAAGGATTAGAGGCGATCGAAAGGCAGGCCATTTCAGTCACAGATCTGTTGAATATACAAAAGGAGAAGCATAAGGAGATCCTCACTAAATTGGTCGATGAGAAGAATTATTATCAGGAGCTCCATACCGAAGCCTCTGAATTGCGTTTCAAAATTGCTGACCTTCAGCGAACCCGAGAAAATTTCCAGGCCCGCATTCAAGAGATTGAGTTGGATGTGACGAAACAGCAGGCCGAGGAAGATCAGATCAACCAGGTCGCAGTGGAGAGATACCAAACGGTTCCAGCTCCGTTGCCCGAAGAGGCGATGGTGGAGATCGAAAAGCTGCCGCTCTTAGTGGAACAGCTCGATGGAGCTTGGACCGCCTTCGATCATTCGGCCAAGATGGGCACTTTGCGAGATCATCTAACCGCCGTTAAAGAAAAGGTCGGGCGCTACGGCGAAGTAAATCTCACCGCCATCCATGAATTTGACGAAATCCAAAAGCGTTTCGATTTCTTAGGCGAGCAAAAGACTGACCTTGAAAAGTCCATAACGATGTTAGAAGACGCGATCAAAAAGATCGACGAGTCCACTCGATTCCGCTTCGTGGATACCTTCGAAGCGGTCAACGCCAAGTTCAAGGAGATCTTCCCCATTCTTTTCAGTGGTGGAAAAGCGGAACTCGAATTGGTGCAGTCGGAAAATATCTTGGAATCGGGCATCGATATTCTGGTCCATCCACCGGGCAAGAAGCCTTCCAGTATTACGCTCCTCTCCGGAGGGGAGAAGGCACTTACAGCAGTCAGTCTGGTGCTCGCGATCTTTGCGCGGAAACCAAGCCCCTTCTGCTTACTGGATGAGGTCGACGCCCCCCTCGATGATGCGAACGTTTCCCGGTTCAATACCGTCGTGAAAAAGATGTCGGAGAAGACCCAGTTTATTCTGATCACCCATAATAAGAAGACGATGGAAGTGGCCCAGGCCCTCTATGGCGTTACGATGGAGCGATCGGGTATTTCAAAAATGGCGAGTGTGCGGTTGCACTAAAAAGGACGGCCGCCGTTAATCTCAGAAATAGGGTCAGAGAAATTCCCTGCATCAGTATATGAGTCAGTGTAAGGACAGGAGAGAGTCTGGGAATGGGTTGCTACCACAGCCCCCAAATTTCCTTCAACGCAAATGTCGTAAAACACATTCGCATGAATATTAATTTCATCTACGGGATTTGAACCCACACCTGGATAACTCGGATGAGTACCCAAAATTTTTGTCGGATCGGTGGGCCCGGGAAGGGAATCCACGAATTTTTTTCCTATGGCATACCCAGATTTTCCAACAGCCAGAGTGAGCACTACCTTTGCCCAACCATCGAGTGGAATCGACTTATGGGTAGCAAGCTCTTGATCCAATGGGATTGAATAGGTGCCCAAAGTAGTATAATTGCCGCTGTTAATGTAGGCCATCTGCATGTGCGAATCCTTTCGGACTGTTACATTGATATAGGTCGGGGAAGAAGACGAAGAATCGACCCTACGAAAGGTGAGCACAGAAATGATCTGGCAATAATCATAAATCTTCATCCCATGGCCAATCGCATGTCTGCCCATCACGATCGGAGGAACCTTAATCAATCGACCGCCCGTGCAATCCAGTGCAAGTACTGGAAAGCTCAAGCTAAACATTAGAAAGTATGAAATCATTTTCATACACCGTTATCGGCATATCTAGCCGATAACATTAATCAATCATCCATTTACTAAGAGATAATGAAGGGCACTTGGAATCCTTGATCCTGTGCAGCTTTATTCAGTTTATTATCAAAGGAAAGGAATGAGATCTGGGCAGAATTGGCGTGGCATAACCTTGCCGACGCTAATTGAATAGAATCCCCAGGGCGCAACAGGTATTTTTTTTGAAGGTATAAGGCAATGTCGATTGCCTCTACATTCATATCCATAAGGGATAAATGTTCACAGAATTGGCGCGAATAGGTTCGCGCTACTTCCGCCATGACAGCGGTAATCGATTTTTCATTCAGTCTGCGTTGAATGGCAGACTCGATTTCAAGCACTGTCATTACCGATGTATAAGCAAGTGTCTCCTTATATTTTTTAAGAAAATCGATCATCTTATTGCTGTGCTTCTCTAAAAAGAAATTGCTCAAGATGGCAGAGGTATCCCAATAAAGCACTGCTTAGTCCTCGTCTCTGAGCTTTCGAATGAGATCTGCTGAAGTGGGGGCCTTGCCTTTCAGTTTAAGGGGGGGGTGCTCCTTAACGAAGTCGCCCCAATTAATTGGGGAGTTGGGCGATTGGGCGGTTATGGGGGATACTGTAGCTATCTCTTTCCCATGTGAAATAATGGTAATTCGTTCTCCTTTTCTAACCATCAAGAGGAAACGGGATAACTCAGCTTTTAAAGTGGCAACATTTACCTTTAACATGACTATAATTATATACATAAATATAGTCATAAGTAAAGTAGGGTGGTTTAATGCGGGAAGCGATGGCTTTTCCCCGAAGCCACCGCCATGTATTCCTTCATCACGTCTTCTAATATCAAGCCCGTGAGTCGAAGGGTTTGCTTCATTACTCTTTCGATCGATTCCCAATCGGCTTCGGTTTTTGCCTGATTCATTATCATTCGCTCCACCTCTTCGGCATGTTTGGTGTCGATATCGGAGTGGGCGATGAAGAAGGTCATCTGATCGTCAGATAGCTTCAGCTTTTCTTTAATGGAATAGATGAGCGGATTGACGTAGCCGTATGATGTCTCGGCCCAGAAGCTATAGCCTAACCGTTGCAGTGGGTTGCCTTGGAGTGAAACCCAATAGACATAGGCCACCAATTGTTCCGTCGCCATGAGTGGCGTGGGAAGGGAATGGATATCGATGCTGTAACCCATCCGCTTAAGATCATGGATCGCCATCAGTTCGTGTCCAGCCTCTTCGGCGGCATGATGAAAACAGAAGTTGAGGTATTGAGGTGAGATGTCCATGGCCCGGACTCCGACCAACGCCTGGTTGCGGGCATTGTGGAGGGTGTAGTGATAGGTCTCTACCATGTAGATGGCATATAGCCGCGGATCGTAATCGCCGGTGCGGATCGCTTTGACGAAAGTAGAATTTGCCAGGAGAGTTTCCCATTCCTGCTTCAGAGTTTCTTTTAATTTAATGAGCTTCTGCATGTGGAGCCTCCAGTTTTTTCCAGTTGGTGAGGGGTTTTCCCATCATTAGGTTTTTAAAGCGTTTCAATCCGTAATAGGTAGCAATTTTATAAACCAGATCCGAAAAACGTCCGGTTAAAAAATAGTAATGGGCGCTTTGTCTCGACGGTAAAATAAATTTCTGCCGTTGATAGGGCTTCATTCCAAATCGCTCAAACTCTTTTCGACGGTGTTCGCGGCAGATAGCGATGAATCCTTCGTAATCACTGAAATAGGAAAAGAGCATGGCTTGAAAGAGAATCTTTTTCCCCAGTCCCGCTTTTTGATAGCCGTCCTTCACCAAAAGACGACCTATTTCTAAATAATTCTTATGTTGAAGAACTGCATTTTTGAGTTCGGTTGAGAGTTCGGTCATCTCAAAAGGAGGGGGAGTGATCCGAAGGCTGGCGATGATCTTTCCTTGATAGCGGGCAAAGAAATGGAAGCTTTTCTCGTCAATCTTAAGTCGCTTTTCGAGCGATTCCTGGAAATCTTCAGTCAGGTATTTAGCGGTGCGGGTATATTCCTCTTGGCGGAACTGCTGGATTTCATCGATGACTCGAGGGCCGTCTACTCCAATGGTGAGAGGACCATGGACATGGAGTCCATCATCGTTATGGATAACCTTGGCCATCTCGGCCAGTACATAATGCCCCAACATAATTCAAGATATAGGTGCCAGCATTGCTGTGTGTCAATTTAATCTGCCTACACTGAATGTTTTAAACATGTTTTGACTTTATGCGTTGTTCATATCTATCTGAAAGGATAGGAGGCCAAATGTATAAACTAATTCTATCTCTAGTCTTAATTGTGAGTTCACTGGGGTATTCAGCCCAACTGACTCCCATTAAAAAACTTTCCGATGCCGGTCTTGAAAAGTTGACCGCGGCTTATGGAAAACTCAAATCGGACTTTCCCATTTTCGAGGATCAATCGAGTGGGGACGTGTACAGAGTTGAAGTAGGAGAAAAATCGAAAGATGAATCCTGGATCAACACCAATAAGCAGCTGGTCCATAAAAGCAATGCAGCGGCAAAGCGCGCAAAGATTGAGGAAGGTTCTTTGAAGCTCACCTCTTCAACGGCGACCCAAAAATCTCTGACCCAGGCCTTTAAAACTTTCACCGGCCGGATTCAGGATGCAGCGACCGAAAAACATCTGAAAGAGTTGCTGGAAGATGCAGAACTCAACAAAGAAAAGGGGCGCTTTAAACTCTATTACGGAGATTACAGCACCTCGAATAACAGTTGTGAAGTCGCTGTCTTCCAAGACACCAAAGAGTTGCAAGCGGCAGTGCTGACGACTTGTTATAACGAATAAAAATGGACAATGAGCATACCGCCGCTGAGGGCGGCGGCATGTTGCCTCACCAGCCGACTTATTCTCGTCAAAAAACCATATCATTTCAAAGGGTTACTATTTTCAATCTTGTATTTCATTTTCTAGGGGGGTAGGGTGCGCCCTTTCACGGAAAGAGGATGAAATGATTAAAGTAGAGACAATCTCTTTTAAAAAAGGCGTAACTCTGTTGCTTATTCTAGCCTGTACGTTTACTTCGTTTAACCCGCTCTTTGCCGATGGGAACAGCCTTTATCAAAAAATAAAAAACAAAAGGTGTCTTTTGCTGACGTTGGCTGCATCTGGAGCAATTGGAATTGGTGTTTGGCAGATTCTGCCTGAAAGCGATCGAACCAAAATAAAAAAACTGGAGCCGATCGCAGAGGATTTCCAGTGTAGCAAAGAGGATTTTAGAAAGGTGAAGGAGATTCTAGAATCTTTATATACCGATAGAGTTCCTGATTTTTTGGGCTCGCGTGCTGCCTTTGACGTTATCTCTCAATTAAATCGCAAGATAGAAAAGAGCTGTCCTAGAAGTCTGCAAGTGGCCTGCTTTGGAAATGTAATTCCAGTCTCTCGTGGAGGCTCAGCGAGATTGGGAGGGATCAATCCAGTGACCATAGAGAGCGGACCCATCACAGGTTTTGGTATCTATCCTGTGGTCGATTGCTCCGGAGAAAAGGCGTTTACTTTCGGGTTGCGTGAAGCCCGGGATGTTCGTTTTCCGAGGTTGGAATACTTACAGGAAAAAATTCGCTGCTTCGATGCGTTGCTTTGAAGGTAGGTTGTAATTCACTAGCGATGATAACCCTTGAAATAGACAGACTTTTTCACTAGGATGTCCCCCTTATGAGTTTTAAAGGGGATCCCTTAAAAATCTTTACCTGCACAGCGAATGTGGCTCTGGCAAAATCGATTGCCGACGAGCTCCAAACCCCCCTCTGCCAGGCAGAGGTCCGGCGGTTTGCCGATGGGGAGATATTTGTCGAGATTCAAGAAAGTGTCCGGGGGGCTGATACCTTTGTAATTCAGCCTACTTGCAATCCCGTGAATGACTCCCTGATGGAACTTCTGATTATGGTGGATGCGTTGAAGCGCTCCTCAGCTAACTCCATTACGGCGGTGATGCCCTATTATGGGTATGGCCGTCAGGACCGAAAGGTCCAGTCCCGAGTTCCCATTACCGCGAAGTTAGTGGCCGACCTTTTGACCTCGGCTGGGGTGACCCGGGTGATCGCGATGGATCTCCATGCGGGTCAGATCCAGGGTTTTTTCAATATTCCTTTCGATCATCTTTTTGCGAAGCCGGTGATCCTTCAATATGTCCGTCAAAACTATGATTTAAGTAAGTTAGTGGTCGTTGCCCCCGATGCCGGAGGGGTGGAACGGGCCCGGGCGTTTGCGAAGCGGCTCGATTGTACGTTGGCGATTATTGATAAACGAAGGATCCGCCCCAATGAAGCTCAGGCGATGAGTTTGATTGGAGAGGTGAAGGGGAAGCATGCCCTTATCGTGGACGATATGATCGATACCGCGGGAACCCTGATTCAAGGGGTCCAGGTGCTCCAAAATTCGGGAGCCACCTCGGTCAGTGCTGCTTGCACCCATGGAGTCTTTTCCGGAGCGGCCTTTGAGCGGATTCAGCAGAGCGCTTTAACCGAGGTAATTTGTACCAATACGATCCCATTATCCCCTATGATATCGCAGCTTCCTAAGGTAAGGTGCCTGTCGGTAGCATCGGTTTTAGCAGAGGCGATTCGGCGAGTGCAGTCGAATGAATCGGTCAGCTCCCTTTTTGATTAATTGAATGAGGTAGTCATGGAACAGTTAAACTTAGAAGTCGAAAGCAGAACAACTTCCGGGAAGTGTGAAAATCGCCGCACCCGTCGCGCAGGAAAATTACCAGGTATTCTTTATGGTACGGGGAAACCGGCCACGAGCATTACGGTGTCACCCACCCTCATCCAAAGTCTTCTATTAAGAGAAGGGGGACGAAACCAGATTTTGAACCTTAAGGGCGGGGGGCTGGATGGCCGCCATGCTCTGATTAAGGAATACCAAATTGATCCCGTGAAGCGGACTTTGCTGCATGTGGATCTTTTGGAAATCGACATTAAGCAAAAGATCAACGTTGTTGTGCCCATTAATCTCGTTGGAAAAGCGGCCGGTGTGGCAGATGGTGGCGTGGTGAACTTTATTGAACGAAGCGTTGAAATCCGTTGCGTTCCGACCAGCATTCCAAAGCATATCGATGTGGATGTGACTGCGCTGAAAATCGGAGATTCGATCCATTTCAACGATGTCCAATTGCCTGAAGGGGTGGAACGGGTGAACCAGTCCAACCCGACACTGGTAGCTGTCGTGCCTCCGACCAAGGAAGAGGAAGCCGCTCCGTCCTTAGCACCCACTGCGGAACCCGAAGTGATCACCGCGAAGAAGGATGCTGCTGAAGGTGAAGCGAAAGAAGGCGCAGCTGCAGCAGGTGGCGGAGATAAAAAAGACGAGAAAAAGAAATAACGCTTGTCTGAGCTCTCGTCTCTCTTACTGGTGGGGCTTGGAAATCCAGGCTCCAAATATAACCATACTCGACACAATATTGGCTTCGAGGTCATTGATCAGTTTGTCAAAAAGCTGGGACTTGCGGCCACCTCCAAATTTAAAGGGGAGCTCTACCAAACCGATATGGAAGGGCAACGGGTTTATTTTCTCAAGCCCCAGACCTATATGAATTTAAGCGGCGAATCGGCGGGAGATCTCGCACGCTTTTACCAAATTCCATCGGAACGGGTTTTGGTGATTGTGGATGATCTCGATTTGCCGGAAGGGCAATTGCGGTTGCGTCTCTTGGGGGGGGCCGGCGGTCACAATGGTTTGAAATCGATGATCGAACACCTAGGCACCGAAAACTTCCCCAGGTTAAGGTTAGGGATAGGCCGGAGTGATAAAATCCCAGCCGAGAGTTATGTTCTGATGAAACTCAATGCAGAAGAGCAGAGGCGGCAGGCAGAGACGGTGAAGTTTGCGGTCGAAGCGGTTGAGGGAATTATTAAAACAGGGTGTGAAAAGGCGATGAATTCAGTGAATCAAAAAAGGGAACCAAAAGAGGGGCAACCATGAGTTTAAAGTGTGGAATCGTAGGACTTCCGAATGTGGGAAAATCGACTCTCTTTAATGCATTGGGATCGGCCAAGGCGGAGGCGGCGAATTATCCTTTTTGTACGATTGAACCGAATGTGGGGATCTTCGAGGTTCCTGATAAACGACTCGAAGAGATCGCTAAGGTGATCAAAGCCCAGAGGACGGTCTATGCCACCACCTCTATCGTCGATATTGCTGGCATCGTGAAAGGGGCGAGCAAAGGGGAAGGTCTGGGCAATCAGTTTCTCCAACACATTCGGGAGGTGGACGCGATCATTCACCTCGTGCGTTGTTTTGTGAATGATGACATCGTCCATGTCGATGGCGGGGTGGATCCGGCGCGGGACATGGAAATTATCGATACCGAATTGATCCTGGCCGATATCCAATCGCTCGAGAAGCGGATGGATAAAGAACGCCGCTTGGTGAAGGTCGGAGACAAAGAGGCCAAGAAGAATATGGAAATATTCGAACCTCTTTTAGAGCATTTAAATAAAGGAAATCCGGCCCGTTCCTTTCCCGTGGATGAAAAAGCTCGAGTGGAGCCTCTATTTTTACTCACGCTGAAACCGGTTCTTTATGTCGCCAATAGTTGCGGAAAACCGAATGAAGAGCCTTTGGTGGAACAGGTAAAAGCAAAAGCTGCGAAAGAAAATGCGAAGTTTATCGTTTTGGATTGTGGATTGGAGTCGGAGATCGCTCAGCTTCCGGTCGAAGAGCGTGGAGAATTTTTAGCAGGCATGGGGCTCACCGAGCCGGGATTGCACCGATTTATCCGCACCGCTTTTGATCTCTTGGGACTGGTCACCTATTATACCGCCGGAGTGAAAGAGGCGAGGGCGTGGACGATTACGAAAGGCACAAAGGCGCCACAAGCGGCGGGCGTGATCCATTCCGATTTTGAACGGGGATTTATCTGCGCTGAATCTTACAAGAGTGAAGATTTGTTGAAACTTGGCAGCGAAGTGAAACTCAAGGAGGCGGGGTTGATGAGGCAGGAAGGGAAGGAATATGTGGTCCAACCCGATGATGTCCTCTTATTCCGATTTAACGTTTGATCAGCGGATTTACCATCGTCCGAAATGCCGAGAAGCTCGACTATCCCTTTGAGGAGTCGATCGCCTCTCTCTTCCAGATTTGCGATGAAGTGATTATCAATTGTGGCGATTCCGAGGATAACACCGAGGCCATTTGCGAAAGATTAAAAACCCAATATGGGGATCGTCTTCAGGTTTTTTATACTCAATGGACCCGGGAAAACCAAAAGGGCGGATTTCAGCTCAAAGCCCAGACCGACGCCGCTTTAGCTCGATGTCGAGGAGAATGGTGTTTTTACCTCCAGGCCGATGAGGTGATCCATGAAGAGGATATCGATAATATTAAAATCGCATTGAAGAAAGCGGAGCAAACTCCGGAAGTGGACGGCGTTCTTTTCGACTACCTCCATTTTTATGGCAACTATGACTATACGATGTCGGGCCGGAATTGGTATCGCAAAGAGGTGAGGCTTTTTAAGAACCACCGTCCCATCGAAGCGTTTCGCGATGCTCAGGGGTTTCGCAAGAATGGGCAGCGGCTCATGGCTGTGCCATCAGGGGCTCGGGTTTTCCACTATGGCTATGTCCGCAACCATGAGTCGATGAAGAAAAAAGCGGGGGAGATGGGATTGTGGTGGGGAAATAAGACCGACACCAAAGAGGATCTCACTCCTAAGAAGCATATTGGTTTAAGGAAATTTCATCTCACCCATCCTATGGTGATGGAAGCTCGGCTTTTACAAAATAAACACTGTTTTGATCCCTCCAAGGGGAAAAGAAAATGGGATCGCAATGAGCTTAAGAATGCGATCACCTTCTTGTGGGAATCGATAGTTCCTTACCGCATCGGTGAGTTCCGCAATTACGAAATCTATCGTTGAGTTTAACGCTACCTAATCAGATGGTCTTGGCATATAGCTTGCATTTTCATTCAGTCATAGGAAATGCCAATGGCATCGTAGCCATTGGTGTCACAATAAATTACCTGAGTTGTACGTTTCTGAAACAGTTTTCAATAGGAGGAAGTTATGGCACAGACTGGAAAACAAGATAATCAAAAAAATTGGGGTGGTAAGCAGGAAGAATCCAAAAAGGCTCCGTCGCAGTTTGATCAACAGGAGCCAAAAGGGGCTTCCTCATCTCAAGACACCGATTCTGACACCGGCACCTCTAGGAGGGGAACCGAAGAAGAAGAGGATGATGATACCATGACCGATAATCGGAACTCAACGAGTCAGCAAGGCCAACAAGCCGAAACTGGCAAGGACAATCGTTACAATACTTGAAGTTTAAGTGTAAAAAAACGCCTCTAGGAATTCCTAGGGGCGTTTTTTTGCCAACTGTCATTACGAGGAACGAGCGAAGCGAGTGACGCAGCAATCGTGTAAAAATAAAAAATGGGGAAAAAATACTCACATCTTCTAATTTTCCAGATGGAGCCTCCTAATCTCTTGCAGTGCGCACGCGGTTACCCACCCTATAGAATATGGTGTTTTTTGAAGAAGTCGAGGGCGTTTTGAGGGGTTCGTTTAACATGTTTGTTGAGTAAGAGTTCTAAAATGTAAGGAAGATTGTGATCCTTCGATTCCTTTACCCAGAATATCCAAAAATCGCATTCCTTTTCTCCCTTCTTATCACCTACCTCTATCCTTTTTGCTTTAACCGCTCTGAGAGCATCTGCGAGCCGATTCAAATCTAAGGTATCGTAACCTGGCTCGCTGTATTGTTTGAGTAACTTTTGATTCAACTCCTTTAGTAGATCAAGCTCGGGATGGGATTGGTATTTAATCCAAAGTTTTGCTTCCGATTGATCGATGAGGTGTTTGTTGGGATTATAGGTTGCATAATTCACTCGCTTGGTACGAGGGGTGATAGGAAGTCCATAATCGGTCAACGCTAGTTCCATTAATGGAATTGTTCCATCACCAGAACGGAAGGTGTTTGATTTGTTGTTGAGTTCACTGACTACTTTCTTTCCATTTGCATCCAGGGAAACAATCCATTCTCCAGCCGCCACTATTCGAATGGGTGTGTCCTCAGCCTCTCGCCCGGCATGTGCCATAAGGGAGCGATGACTGACAAAAAGTGGAGCCTCTTTATTTTCTAAAATCTCTATCGGCTGTTGTGGGACCGCCTCTTCATAATAGATTTTTTTATCGGCTGTGATGATAAAAACATATCTTCCCTCCTTGAGATCTTTTAATGGCGCCTCTCCGGTGAGTAGAATTCCCCTTTCAACAAACTCATGTTTTTTTTGATCGGCATCTGGGTTGCGGGGAATGATGGGCGCGGATGCAATGGCTAAATCGGAGCACCTCAGTTTGTGAGCAAGACTCAACGGGATTGAGCTGATGATAAGGATAAGGGGGAACCAAAAAGCCATCTCTCAATTTTATACCCTAATAGGGGGCTATACGAAATCTACCACTCTTCAACTAGCCATGTTATGCCATGTTAAAGCACAGGTAGATGCGGGAGGTTTGAATGTTTGGAATCCTATTTTTTCTTTCAATCGGGGTAGCTCAGGCTGGGGGGGGGAGGGGACATTCTTATAAGATTAACTGTGGTGATTTGGCAAAAAATGTGATCCGTCCCGTAGATGGGGTGAATCGAAGTTTCTCAATGCTCCAGAGAGGGCTTCGTGAGGGGGAAATCCAGTTCTTAAATAAGGAGGAGGAATACCTGCTCTTTTCAATCTATAAGAGTGGAGGTTCGGAGATTGAGGGTTCGGCGAGTGCTCAAGCACGGGAGATATTGATACTCAGCCAAATGATCTTTGTGATGAATTGGGCGAGTAAAATGTCGGTCAATGAGGAGCAATTCCAAAACTTTTTTCAAGGAGGAATGTTGGGGGTCATACATGCCATCGAGAAGTTTGATCCTTCAATGAACGGGCGTCTGAGTACCTATGCCGCTTGGTGGATCTCACGAGAAATAAAAAATATGAAGTGGGAGGATCGTTTGATCCGTGTTCCTGCATACATGAGGGAGGTTTATTCAAAATGGGAGCTGGCTCGCAAGGAATTGTTACTTCGATTGGATAGGGAACCTACTGATGAGGAGATTAGCGCCCAGATTCAGGTCACTCCTGAACAGGTGTCCTACTTCATATCTGGGTTTAAGTGTACCCAAACCTCGATGTCTGAGCTTGGTAAAGGTTCGAAAGAACTGCCCGATTTTGATATTCCAGATAAAGCAATCGAAACTTCAGAGCTTGCTGAGAATGCTGAGTATCTGGGACACATGTTACAAGTTGCGGAAAAGGTTTTGGATGAACGAGAATTCAAGATCATTCGACTGCGTTTCAATTTGGGAGGGCTAATGGCCGAACCCATGACCCTTAAAGAGATTGGAAAGGTGATTGGGATAACGAGGGAAAGGGTGAGGCAAATTGAAGCAGAGGCATTGGAGAAAATACGGTGGCATTTGGAGAGAGAGTAAAAGGTGTCTGGATACTTTTTGCCGATGACGATGCAGATGATGTCTTTTCAAGGGGGCCTTGGTTCAAAAGATATCAGATGCGAGGAAGCAAGATGAAGCCGAGCGAAGGCGTACATGAAAGTACGTTGTAGTGAGGCTTCATCTGATGACGAAGCAGATGATATCTTTTCAACCAAGGGAGGGAGAGGAAAGAGGCGGAGGGTGCAACACCGCCTCTTTACGGAAGGCTATTTGGGTGAGTCCGTTCGAGGTGTCTTGAACGCACCAGATAAACTTGATCTTATACAAAGCAATATGAGTGCCATGTTTACGAAGCCTGTTTACGCACAGCGGTGGTGACATTTCGATACCTCTTTTGTGGTAAAATATAAAAATGAGACCATTTATCTATTTCACCCTTGTTGTTAGCCTGCTTTTTAGTCTAATGGGCTGCTCATTGTTCCGCATCGAACCCTTCTGTGATGATAAAAGGGACCTCGATGCTACCTCTCCAATGCCTGGAAAGAATTGTCGGGTTCGGAGAGTGAATACATCTGATCGCGAAGCCTCCCGCCACTGGGGAAAATAGGTTGGCTACTTTCCTCGATTAAAATAGTGGTCTTCTGATATGAAGGCTATTTTATCTGCGCTATTTCTTTGTTCTTTTCTCCACTCCTCCCCTGAGGATCAGGTCCGCATCACATTGCTGGCCACCAATGATATCCACGGGGGGATAGAACCCTCCATCAATCAAGGTAAGAAAATCGGTGGGCTTTCCCTATTAGCTTCAACCCTGATGGCTATCCGTGAGGGGTTGAAGGGGCAGGGAGGAGTGCTGTTATTGGATGCTGGGGATCAATTCCAGGGAACCCTGCTCAGCAACTATAGTGAAGGGCAACTCGTGACCGAGATTTTTAATGAGATGAAGTACGATGCTGTCGTGCCCGGGAACCATGATTATGATTTTGGTCCCAAAGGTTGGCTGGTCGATCAAAGCAAAGATGAGAGTAAGAAACGGGAATCCTTAGAAAGCCTGGTTAAGATTGCCAAATTCCCTTTCCTCTCTGCCAACACCTTTTTGGTCGATAGCCTCATCACAGCCGAAGGCGAGAAAGTTAAGGTCTCTAGCCATGATTGTCAGGTTCAAGGAGGAAATTCGATCGATTGGAGTAAAGCCAAGCGGCCCGCTTTTTTAAAGCCTTACCTGATTAAAAACTTCCAAGGGGTCCGGGTGGCTGTTATTGCCTTGGATTATCCGGGGACAGCTGCCACGACCACCGCCGCCAATGTGAAGGACCTCTGCTTTGGAAACGAAGAGGAGCATTATCGCCGGTTGCGAGCCCAATTGAACGGGAAGGCCGATCTTTTTGTGCTCTTGCTCCATGATGGCGATGCCAAAGGGCAGACCGGGCTTGCCGATTTCATTAAGCGTCTCACCGAAATGGAAAGATTAGTAGATGCGGTCGTTTCTGGCCATACCCACCAAGTTTATGAGCAAAAAGTAAATGGCGTTCCCATCATCCAATCGGGTGCAAACGGAAGAGGATTTGGTCAGATCGATCTCTATTGGAATCCAAAGAGCCATGCTTTGGATGTGGAAAAAACCACGATGATGGCTGGAATCACCGTGATCGAAGGGGCCTGTGATCCCAAAACTCTGGGGAAAAGTTGTACGGTAGAGAAGGAAGGAATCTTTTATGAAGGGGTGAGAGTGAAGCCTCTAGCTAAGGTGGATGCCAAAATTCAAAAAGGGGCTGAACAGGTGGCACCGCTTGCTTCCTTGAAGATGGGCACCGTTCAAAAAGAGTTGTGGGTCGATCGAGTGAAGGAGAGCCCCCTTGCCAATGCCTTTACCGATCTGTTGAGAGAGGTCACCCATACCGATGCGGCTTTTTTAAATACCGGCGGATTAAGAGCGCCGATTGCAAAAGGCGAGTTTAATTATTCCCAACTCTATCGGGTTTTTCCTTTTAATAATCGCACCGTCGTGATCGGCCCGATGAAACTCGAGGTATTGAAGAAGATCCTCATGTACAGTGTCCAGACCTGCGGGAAGAAGGGGGCGATTATGCAGAGTGGATTAAAGGTGGAATACTCCCGCAATTGTGCTCTTGATCACGCCAAAGACGGGATGGATCTCGATGCAAAATTATTGAGCGTGAAACTGCTGGATGGGACTCCTCTCATTCAGGATGGCGAATTAGACGTCCGCGCTCCCAAAGAATTAGCCAAAGTGGCGACCCTCGATTTTCTTTATCAGGGAGGCGACGGCCTTTCTTTTTTAGCGGACGTTCCAGGGCTTGATGTAGAGACCAGTGAAGATCGCATTACGCGAGAGCAGTTCAAAACTGCCCTTGAAAAAACACCGGCTAATTGGACCGGTGATACCGATGGAAGGTTCAAAAATACCTTAGATCCGTGACCAGAATCTAATCCTTGACCCTCCCTTTTTTACAGGGTTATGCTGCACTGTAGCAACATGATACAGGGGAGGCACATGAGATTAACTCATCGATTTATTTACGTTATTTGTGTATGGGCTTTGCTCCTAGTCCCATTCTCACCTCAAGCGTTTGGGGGTGAAAGTGAGCCTAAAAGGGGGTGTGGCAGC